>CAYRUF010000033.1:26881-47166 GCA_964427375.1 uncultured Desulfatibacillum sp.
AGGCCATGTTGTCGCCCAGCTCGGAATACGAAATCGCCGGAGAGGCAGAGGACGGGCTGGAAGCCGTCCGGCTGATCCGGAAATCCAAGCCCGATCTGGTGCTTCTCGACCTCTCCATGCCAAGAATGAGCGGCTTTTCGGTCCTCCGGGAAATCAAGGCGATGATGCCTGAAGTCAAGATCCTCGTCTTGAGCATTCATGAATCCGACCAGTACGTCCTGCAGGCCTTTGAAGCCAAGGCGGATGGCTATGCCATCAAAGATTCTAGCCGCGAGGAGTTGAAAGCGGCCATCCGCAGCGTGCTGGAGGGCAAGAAGTATATCAGCCCTGGAGTTGCCCATAACGTCCTGGAGGGCTACTTGAATGGACGCAAGACACTGAAGAACAAAAGCGCCTTCGACCTGCTGACGGAACGTGAGAAAGAGGTTCTGAAACTGCTGGGAGAGGGGCACCAGAACAAGGAAATCGCCGACCTGCTGTGCATCAGCGTCAAAACCGTCGAAAAACACCGCTCCAACCTGATGACCAAGCTGGATCTCCACAACGCGGCCGCCCTCACCGCGTTCGCCTTCGAGCACGGCCTGATCGCCCGTAAAACCTGATCCTTTTGCTTCACTGCACCTGCCGTCGCCGCCTGAAAAGTGAAAAAATTGCTATTTTTTGCGAGTTATCGCCTTTTACCCTGCCATTGAGATCCCACATCGACCTGCTTCAGGGGGCCGTTGCAGACGAAGAGACAGCGACTTCACTTGAAAGATGGCCAAGATTGCTTATCAAATGGTCCATAGCCCAGAAGGTTAAGTCCATGATGCGCAGGCTTAGGCCAAGAGTGAGATTACTGGGATTTCTGCACAACTGAAGCGCAGCGTCATACCCATGAGGGCGAAGCAATGGCCCCTGTCTCGAGAGCATGGCATATTTACTTAATGATTGGCATTTCGTTTGCGATCGCGTCCGGGCTGATTGGCTACGGATATATGATCGGCGATCAACTGTTCTTCATGCGGCACTTTCGGGTCGTACAGGCATTTTCCATCGGGGCGGCGATTCTGCTGGCCGTCGCCGCCGTGATTGCAGCCATCAAGTACGGACGCCAGAGAAGCCGATATTTCAAACAGCTTGAGCGAACTCGCATCGAACTTCAAAAAGAACTGCTGCAGCGCCGACAGGCCGAGGAAGCCCTGGCGGCGAGCGAGCAGCTCATCCGAACCATATTCGACAACAGCCCGGTGGCGGTCGTCGTCACCCGGCTCGCCGACAACCAGATCGTCGACGTGAACGAAGCGTTCGTGGAGGTGACCGGCTATGCACGATCGGAAGTGATCGGGAGCACCTTCCAAGAGATACCGGTCTGGACGGATCCGGCGAATCGCGAGTCGGTTCTCAAACAGTTGGCCATGAGCCGCCATGTGCGCGATCTGGAATTTCCTTTCCGCATGAAGGATGGACGCATTCGGACATTTTCGATTTCAGCCAATGTGGTCCATATCAACGGCGAAGCCCACATCCTTGCATCCGCCCGGGACGTCACCGAGCGCAAACACTCGGAAACGACGATGGCCTGGCTGGCGAGTTTCCCCAAACTGAACCCGTACCCGGTCGTCGAAGTCGATCTGGATGGGCGCTTGCATTACATCAATCCTTCCGCGGAAAAGGAATTTCCGGGTCTATCCCGGCAGGGTGCCAGCCATGCCTGGCTGGCGGATTGGGAAGCCGTCACGCATCCGTTCCGCTGGGAAGGAGCCAAGGCCGCCGTCCGCGAGGTGCTTCTTGCCGGGAAATGGTATCATCAATCCCTGATTTGGCTGGAGAAAACCCGGCGAATTCGAATCTACGGGCTGGAAATCACCGAGCGAAAAAACGCCGAGGACGCCCTGAAGACCTCGCATGATGCATTGGAAACCTGGGTGAATGAACGTACCCAGCAACTCCAGGTGGCCAACATGCGGTTGAAGTCTGAGGTGGAGGAGCGGCTGAGAACCGAACGGTCTCTGATCAAGCATCAACAGCAGCTCCGCAAGCTTTCGAGCATGCTGGTCCAAACCGAAGAGCGCGAACGACGCAGGATTTCCACGGCGATCCACGACGGGATCGGGCAAACCTTAGCCGCCACGAAAATCAAATTGGGAGCGATCCGGTCCGCTCTATCGGCAACGGATTTGATCCATCAGGTGGACGAAACCCGCGACTTGATCTCCGCGGCGATTCAGGAAACCCGCTCCCTGACCTTCGAATTGAGCCTGCCGGTGCTATATGAAATCGGGCTCAAGCCGGCACTGGAATGGCTGGCTGAACAATTCAAACACAAATTCGGCCTCCAGGTGAGTGTGGATGGAGACAGTTGCGATCGCGGCCTGGAAATTCCCGAGCGGGTGTTTCTGTTTCAGGCGCTGCGCGAGCTTTGTTTCAATGTGGTGAAGCATGCCCAAGCCACGCGCGTAACGGTTTCGATCCGGAAGGAACAAAACCCCGACGGCATTCGCTGTGATGTAGCGGATGACGGCATCGGGTTCAGCGCCAAGAAACACTCCCACGGTTCGGACACGGAAATGGGTTTCGGGCTGTTCAGCATCCGCGAACAATTGCGTCAATACGGCGGGACCCTCGCCATAGAATCGAATCCTGGCTGCGGGACGCGAATGGTTCTGCATTTGCCCTCAAAAATCGGAGGCGCATGTGGAGGAGACGGGCTTCATGAAGATACGGGTTCTCTTGGTGGATGACCATAAAATAATGCGTGACGGCTTGCGGGCATTGATTGAGCGCTGTGATGATTTGGAGGTGATCGCCGAAGCTGAAAACGGCCGCGAAGCCCTTCAGCTGGCACGCAGGCACCAGCCGGAGATCGTCATCATGGACATCAGCATGCCCGATTTGAACGGAATTGACGCCACGAGGCAGATGCTGGAAGAGGTCAAGGGGACAAAGGTGATTGCCTTGTCCATGCACTCCGACAAGCAGTACGTTGACGGAATGCTGCGAGCGGGGGTCTCGGGTTATCTGCTGAAGGATTGCGCGGCCGACGAGTTGATCAACTGCATTCACGTCGTTCGGTCCGGCCGGATCAGCCTGAGTGCGGGAATCACAGGGTTTCTGGTCAGCGAATACCTCCAACCGACGAGAGAGAATGTGCTCTCCGCCGGCTCGCAACTGAGCGACCGGGAGCGTGAAGTGCTGCAGTTGATCGCCGAGGGCCGAAGCACCAAGGAGATTGGAGAAACGCTTCACATCAGCGTCAAGACCGTCGAGACCCACCGGAAAAACATCATGGAAAAAACCGATGCCCGTTCGGTGGCGGAACTGACCAAATACGCCATCCGGAGCGGCCTGACCTCCACCTGATTCTGGATAGAAATCAGGCTTTGATTGCCGACGAATCAGGGTTTCCCTGATTGAGCCCTGAATGCATGCCTGTTAATATTGCAGCTGCATAAAAAGTTGTTTGTCCTTGCCGATGCTAATTTTGAAGCTCTCGTGAGCGAAGACCTAAAAAAACGATGAAAGTGATCGTCATCAGCGGAATGCCCGCGGTTAGCAAAAACCTCAGGAAGCTGATGGACGATCAGCCAGGAATCGAGATGGTCCAGGAAGTCGCAGACTTAACCAGCGCGATCCAGACGATCGAGAGGCTGGCGCCGGATGTGGCCGTGCTCGATTTGCAAATGCCCCTGAAGATTTCGATGGGGGCAGTGCGCCGGATGCTCGCGTTGAATCCTCGCCTGAAGATCATCACCCTTTCCATGTACCCCGACTGCCGATACCTCGATGAGTGCCTGCAGGCCGGGGTGTGCGGCTACATATTGAAAGATTGCGCCTACGAGGAGCTCGCTGAGGCGGTGCGTGCCGTGGCCTCCGGCCAAAAATACGTCAGCAAATCCATCCCGACTCCCCTTCCCCTCGTATAAAAAGCTCACCGTCGATTGGCACTAATCTTTCCTTTCCCCCCTTTGGAAAATCTTCCCTATCTCCCCCTTTGAAAAAGGGGGTCAGGGGGATTTTGAAGTCGACCTCCCCAGCCTCATGGCTCCGCGGCTGGATGCCGCTCCCGCTCGGAATAAAGATCATTTTCGTTGGACAAAGATCAGGGTTGAGCCTCCTCAAAATCAGGGATTCCCCGATTTACGGAAGCAATTGAGTAGGATTATGTTTGTAACGTCTTTCTTGCCGCACCAGGAACATCCGCCAGACGGGTTTGGCACCATGAGCAGACGGATTTCCAAGAAATGCGAACATAGGGTGACTCATCGCAGCAAATACCGTATCGACCCGATATGCGGGAAAACCATCTTCGACTATGATCGAGGTCATTCTTCTGAGGCCAAACCGGAGGTAAGTTTGAGGGTTTCATCCGCCATCACGCGAAAGGATTATGACATGACGTCCAGGCGCCTCTTCTCGGTTTTCGTCGCAGTTCCCGTTTTGCTCGCCATTTTTTCCTGGGGCTGCAGCAACGGCAACGGTTCCGGGAGCAGCCCGGCACCCGCCCCCCCAGCTCCCGACAGCCTGGCGGCCGAATGGAACGCAACCGCCATGTCCCTGACGCCCACTTTGGGAACCCACATGGGCATCAGGACGCTGGCGATGATGCACACCGCCGTCTACGATGCGGTCGTGGCGTTCGAAGACAGTTACAGCGCCTACCATGTCGACGATTTGCCGCCGGAGGGGGCCTCCCAGCGGGCGGCGGCGGCCGCTGCGGCCTACCACATCCTCTACACCGTGTTCACCGCCGACGACCAGCGGGCGACGATTCAGGCGCGCTACGACGGTCACCTGTCCCAGATCGACGACGGGCCGGGCAAGGATGCCGGCATCGCCTTCGGCCAGAGCGTCGCTCAGCAGATCATGATGCTGCGGTCCACCGACGGGGCCATGAACGCCATGCACGTTCCGCATCGGGACGGCACGCAGCCGGGCGAGTGGCGGCGGACCGCCAGCGGAGAGCCCATGGCGCCGGGATGGGGGACCGTGACTCCCTGGGCCATGACCCTCGGCCACCAGTTCGATCAAGGCGGGCCGCCCCCGCTGACCAGCCCGGAGTACGCGGCGGCCTACGAAGAGGTCCGTGTGCTGGGAGGCAAGCACTCACCGACCCGGACAGCCGAACAGAGCCATCTCGCGATGTTCTGGAACCCGCACGTTCCCGCCAAGTGGAACAGCCTGGCCCGAACCATCGCCCAACAGGAAGGACTCACGCTCGTCGAGAGCGCCCGCCTGTTCGGACTGCTGAGCGTGACCCTGGCCGACGCCGCCATCTCCGGATGGAACATGAAATACACGCACAACTTCTGGCGGCCGGAGACCGCGATCCGCCTGGGCGATGCCGATACCAACGACCAGACCGCCGGAGACCCAGCGTGGGAGCCCTATCTCCAAACTCCGGCCTTCCCCGAATACGTCAGCGGCCACAGCCTGACCTGTGCGGCGGCCGCCACCCTGCTCGGTCGCTATCTCGGGACCGACGCGTACACCTTCGAACTGACGACCATGGGCATTCCCGAACCCCGGAGCTACACCAGCTTCTGGCAGGCGGCGCAGGAGGCCGGGCTGAGCCGCATCTACGGCGGGATTCATTTCGATTTCTCGGACGAGCAGGGCCAGTTGGCGGGCACGGAGCTGGGCCATTACGTTTTCGACCATTTTTTCAGACCGCGGTAGGGCGGCATCCGCATACATCCGAAGGGTGTGCGGTCGGATGCGGAGTCTGATCTTGAGGATCCAGTCGGTATGAGTCGGAATGACCTACTGTGTAAGTGGGAAAAATAGGGTGCAGACCCCATACCATGGCGAAACTGATTTGGCTAGTATAGCGGTCACGGGATTTGAAGGTCTTTTGTAAGGTTGATCGATACGATCTCATAATTGGAAACACGATCCGAGTTATCAACGTTCAGAGGCACAGGAGGTAGCGACATGAAGTGGGACAATGGCAGAACAACGTCAATGCGGATGACGATCTTCCTGATCGTTGTCGGTTTGTGCATGGGGGCTGTGTTCACTTCGACCGCATTGGGATTTTCCGTAAGTTTGAATGTTAATGGCTTGCCAAAAGACGGATCCCCGGCCGCTCCCATCACCTCCTACCGCTGGCTGATCGAGGAGGACACCACCCATCCAGTGACTCCCGGGGTTCCGGACTCGAATTCATTGGCATTCTCGTTCCACAAAAGCCACGCACCGGTGGTCGTGAAAGGGGACCAGACCAATGCCGCCAACATTTCGCTGCCGGACGGAAAACGCTATTTTGTTTCGGTCCTGCCGAATGAGGGCTACACGATCGGCGGCGCCCCCATCGCCAACGGCCAGACGGCCGTCACGGTAATCTGCAACCAACTGCCACTGCCGACAGCCCAGATCACTGTCTTTGTCTTCGAAGACAACAATCCCATCAACAATGCGCCGGATGCTTCGGAGCCTGGGCTAGCCGGGTTCAAGGTCATCGTCACAGAGGCCGGCGGCCGCTACGGCGTGTCCGGCGGCCAGGCGATGCTGGATGCCTTCGGCAACATGATCGGGACGACTTATAGGCAAAACTCCGACGGCACCTATGTCCTGGACGCCGACGGAAACCCGGCGGTCGTCACGCCAGGCCAGGGCTTTGTCCTCACCGACGCAAACGGCAACGCCACCATCAAACACCTCTCGCCGGGGAAATACGGCATGCTGGTGGCCCCGCCATCCGGCCAGGGCTGGCAGCAGACGAGCACGATCGAAGGCACCAAGACCATCGACGCCTGGGTCAAGGCGGACGAACCCCCTTTTTTCAGCGAGTTCGGCCCTGCGGGATGGCATGTTTTTGTCGGATTTGTTAAGCAGTTCACGGACACCGCCGTGCTCAGCGGCGGCAGCACGATTTCCGGCCAGGTCGTCAACCTGCACATGTCCCGGCCGCCCGCCGTCGCATTTTACCCCGGCGAGCCGCATCCCAACGCTTGGGTGGGGCTGAACGCGGGCCAGGCCGGAACGGGGCCGGGCCTCTACGCTGCGCCCTGCGACCCGGACACGGGCGAGTTCTCCATCCCCAACGTTCCCCCCGGCACCTACCAGCTCGTTTTCTGGGACAAATACCTGGACAACATCTTCGCCTTCCTCGGAGTGACCGTTCCTCCGGGCGGTGCTGCCATCGAGCTCGGGGAAGTGGGCGTTTTCCGGTGGTTCGGAACGCTGCTGAACAAAGTGTTCTACGACGGAAACGAAAACGGCATCCGGGACGCGAACGAGACGTATGTCTTTCCCGAGCAGGCCATCAACCTGCGCTTCCGGGACGGCAGCTTGTACCAGTCGATGGCGACCGACAATTCCGGCGAATCCCCCTTGGAGGAGATCTTCCCCTTCTTCAACTGGCTGGTGGCCGAGGTGGATTTCCTCCGGTTCAAAGCCACCGGCATGACCGCGACCGTGGACGCCGGCGGCGGGCCGCTGACGCCGGGTTCGAATATCAATCCCCAGGTCCAGGCCGGAGGCGGGTTGTCCCGCACGGAAACCGGCCCTGTCCTGACCCAGGGCTTCCAGTTGTTCCTCGGCCAGACCAGCAGCATCGAGTGGGGCAAGAAGGAATACGGACCCACCGAAAACGGCGGGATCTCAGGCATCGTGTACTATGCCAACACCCGCGCCGAGAACGACCCGCGCTATGCCGTCGGCGACCCCTGGGAGCCGGGCATCCCGCGGGTGCAGATCAATCTCTACGCCGACGGCGGAGCGGCCGGCAGCAGCCTGACGCCCACTCCCAATGGCGTGATCGACGATCTGGACGGCGACGGCCAGGTGACATTAGCCGACGTGGACAACTATCCTTTCCAGTGGGCTCCGTTGCATCAAGACCAGCCCGGCTGGACCGGCGTAAAGGGGCCGGAGGATCTTGATCGCAATGGCAACGGCGTTTTCGACGCCGGAGACGCGATCGCCATCGCCACTACGGACAGCTGGGACGACAACACCCCCACCGACTGCCCCGGCGACCCGACCGACCCGTTCTATCAGGGCGGCAAGTGCTACGACGGCCTACGCAACTTCAACCAGATCCGGCCGGCGGTGTTCGACGGCGGCTATGCCTTCACCGAATATGTCCCCGGCGGCGTTACCACCGGTGCCGCTGCGGCGACCCTTCCGCAAGGCACTTACATCGTCGAGGCGACGCGCCCCCCCGGCTACGAACTGGTCAAGGAGGAGGACCGCAACGTCGACTTCGGCGACACCTATACCCCCAGCCTCCTGCTCCTGCCGCCGGTATGCGTGGGCGATGCCCACACCGTTCCGGCCGAGCTGGCGCTGTTCGCCGGCACTCCGGCACCCTTCGCCGGGCAGAGCCGCCCGCTCTGCGACCGCAAGCAGGTGAATTTGAACAACGGGCAAAACACGGCCGCGGATTTCTTCCTCTTTACCGAGGTGCCCAAGGCCGGCCGCTTCGTCGGGTTCATCCTGAACGACCTGGCCAACGAGTTCAACCCGGCCACACCGTCCTTCGGCGAGAAGTTCGCGCCGCCCTGGCTGCCGGTCTCGATCCGCGACTACCGCGGCACCGAGATCAGCCGGGTGTATTCGGACGAGTACGGCGCTTACAACGCGCTGGTTCCTTCCACCTTCACGGCCAACCGGCCCATGCCATCGGGCTTCGCGCCCAACATGCTGACCGTGGTCATCAACGATCCGTTCAAGCCGGATCCCAACAACCCCGGTCAGGTGATTGAGGACGATTTCTACAACCCGCTTTACAGCACGTTCCAGTACACCTTCCAGTACATGCCGGCGGTGACGACCTATCTCGACACGCCGGTGCTGCCCATCGCCGCCTTCGCCTCGCCGAACAGCTTCCCGGTGGATGCCGAATTTCCGGACGGCACGCCCGTGGTCAGCCGGGTGGACGGAACCGGCATCGGCCCGTGGGTCTCCGGTGCCGATCAGCAAATCACCATAACATCCATGGGAATAAGGGCGGTTCCAAATCCGAGCTACAATCCCACACCCGGTCCGACTCAAAATCTAAATCGGACAATCAACAGGGATTTTGGATTCGGAGCTGATACGGGCACTCGCGCTGCAGTCATTCGGCCTGCAGGAGGAGGGGCAGACGTTCCTCTTGTCATCGATAATTGGGACAACGATGTCATTTTGGCGACAGTCCCAGGTGGCGCACCCTCCGGTCAACTTATTGTAACGCGCGGCGACAACGGCAAATCCTCGGTAGTCGGCATCTACCTTACCGTTGGTGGTACGGTTCCTATTCGGGTACCGGCGGATTTTCCGACCATCCAGGAGGCTATCGACGCCGCCCCTGCCGGGTCGCTCGTGCTGGTTGAGCCCGGAACCTACGACGAGATGGTGATCCTCTACAAGAACATCCGGCTGCAGGGCACCGGTGCCGGCGTCACCAACATCCGCGCCTTCAAAATTCCGGCCGACAAGCTGCAGGCCTGGCGGAAGAAGGTGGATGCGCTCCAGACCGCGGGCAGTTTCGATCTGCTGCCCGGCCAGGCTCCGGGGCTGGACACCTTCAAGAACGAGTTCGGCCCCGGCATCATCGTCCTGGGGGCCGATGCCGCCCGGAACAGCGGCCGCATCGACGGCTTCCGCATCAGCGGCGCCGACCAGGGCGGGGCCATCCTCGTCAACGGCTATACGCAGAACTTCCTGATCAGCAACAACCGCATCAGCGGCAACGAGGGATTCTACGGCGGCGGCATCCGCGTCGGCCACCCCGAGCTGATCGCACCGGCGGCGGGGGGTGAACAGGAGCACGTCGACGCCCAGAACGACGGCATCACCATTCAGCACAACCACATCGCCCAGAACGGCGGCCTCAACGGCGCCGGCGGCGGCGTTTCCATCCACACCGGCGCCGACGGCTATATCATTCGGCGAAATTTCATCGTCGGGAACTTCACCTCGGGGAGCGGCGGCGGCATCGGCCACCTCGGATTGAGCAACAACGGTCTCATCGAGCTGAACACCATCACCTTCAACCAGTCCTTCAACCAGGGGTTGACGGTCATCGGCGGCGGCGTGCTCATTTCCGGCCTGCCGACCTTGAACGCGGCAGCGTTGCCTGCGGGTCCGGGATCCGGCGCGGTCACGATCGACAACAACCGCATCCAGAGCAACATGGCCGGGGCCGGGGACGGCGGAGGCATCGCCCTGCGCTCCACCAACCAGGACCTCATCGTCATCACCGACAACGTGATCGTGAACAACGTCACCGGGCTTGCCGGCGGCGGCATATCGCTGCAGGATGCCGCCAATGTGACCATCTCAACCAACACGATTGCCATGAACGACAGCACGGCGACCGCCAGCCTGGCTTTCCCCAACGGCGTGGCGCTGCCCTCCGTGAACCAGCCAGCCGGCATCGTTTCGCGTGCCCATACTCCGGCTTTGAACACGGCCCTGGGAGTCGCCAACGGGTTCTCCAATCCCGGTCCGTTCGCCGCCAACATCATCTGGCAGAACCGGACATTTAGCTGGGACCCCACCCTTGTTCCGCCGGCGTTGGTTCCCGCCCCACCGACGTGGGAATATTGGGACTTGGGCGTGCTGGGTGCCGCCGGGCCGATGAACCCCACCGCCAGCGTTCTGACATCCCTGGCAGGCTTTGATGGGGCCGACTACACCGGCAACGGCAACAACACTGCAGATCCCATATTAGCAGGAGCTTATTTCAACGCCGCCCGCGGGATCCCGGGAGTTACTGAGGTTACCGCCATTCAGACCGCTATTGCCGCGGATGAAGGAGGCAACGCCATCGACGTAGCCTTCGGCCCCCTGACTTATACCGGCGCCTATACGGACCAGAATCCTGCGGTGGGCCCCAACGCCCTCGTCATCGGGGTGCTGAATGCTTCCGGCGGCGGAGGGGGCGGAGGGGGCGGCGGCTGGGCGTGCCTGATTTCGGCAGCCTCCGAGGAGGCCGTCTCCGGCAACATGGTACTGGCCTTCGCGACTATCCTGGTAATCCTGGCGGCTGCACCGGCCTTGCTCCGCAGCCGATTCACCCGGAGGGGCACCCTGTTCATGCTTCTGCTTATTACGGCAACCCTAATACCCGGCCTTGCCCCAACCCAGGCCGGCGCCGAGGTCCGGGTGCAGTGCCCGGACGATACCAACGGGAACGGCATCCCGCCGGTCGATCTGTACGGCAACGTTCTCGATCCCGGGGACGTCGATGACCCCGATGTGGCCTGTGCGCACCTGGCCGCCGGCGACGGCTTCATCAACATGGCCGACGGCAAGCTGCAGTACATGTTCGGCTTCAGCGACGTCACCGGAATGCCGCCGGCCGACGTGATGTCCATGGCGATGTTCGGCGCCAACTTCCCGGCGCCGACCATCAAGGTCAAGGAGGGTCAAAAACTCTATCTGACCCTCACCAACGTCGGCATGATGGCGCGGCCGGACCTGTTCGATCCCCACACGGTCCACTACCACGGTTTTCCCAACGCCTCGGCCGTGTTCGACGGAGTTCCGGACGCCTCCATCTCCATCAACATGGGCGCCAGTCTGACGTACTTCTATTACAACGCGGAGCCGGGCACCTTTCTCTACCACTGCCACGTGGAGGCGACCGAGCACATGCAAATGGGCATGCTGGGCCAGCTCTACGTGACCCCCATCCAGGACGGAACGACTTACTCCGACCCGGACGGCTCGGGAAGAGTCTACACCAAGTTCGCCTACAACGACGGCGACGGGTCCACCGGCTACCATGTGGACTACCCCATCCAGATCGCCAGCTTCGACCCGGCCTTCCACGATGCGTCGCTCACGGTCCAGCCCCTGCCGTTCGCCCTGATGCAGGACAAGTACCCGATGCTCAACGGCCGGGGCTATCCGGACACCGTCAACCCGGATCCGCTCCCGAACACTGCCGATCAGGAAGGGTACATGATGATGGATCCCATGACCCGCAAGGTCAGCGCGCTGATCACCGCCACGCAGGGGCAGAAAATCCTTCTCAGGATTTCGAGCCTTTCGACCACGAGCTTCCACACCATCTCGGCCCTGGGCATCCCCATGAAGGTGGTCGGCAGGGGCGCCCGGATCCTGCGCGGGCCGACCGGCAAGAACTTGTTCTACAACACCAGCTCGGTCGATCTGGGCGGCGGCGAGGCGGCGGATGTCATCCTGGACACCAAGGATGTCGCGCCGGGCACCTATTTTCTCTACGTCACCAACCTCAACCACCTGAGCAACGATGGCGAGGACTACGGCGGAATGATGACGGAGATCGTGGTCAATGCCGCACAGTAAGGGACCCAACGGCCTTTGATATGCAAGACGGATATGGGAAAACAATCCATCATAATGGCAGATATGAGGAGGTTTGACATGAACAAGGCAACAGCAAAGGCGGCCGTGATCGGGATCGTCCTCGCGTTGATGTCGATGGCAGGCATCCCCCCCGGCCAGGCCGCCGTCACGGGCGTGACGGGGACCCTGTTCAACCTGGTCGCACGGGAAGGTTATGTCAGCGTTCCCGACGGCGCTTCACTCTATAGCTGGGGTTACGCGCGGGGTGCCGGGCTGATGCAGTACCCCGGACCGACGCTGATCGTCAACCAGGGCGCCACGATCACCGTTACGCTTAAAAACGAACTGCCGGCGCCGGCCGGCAATGTCTCAATCGTATTCCCCGGCCACGCGGTGACGGCATCGGGCGGAGTGGCCGGAAAGCTCACCCAGGAAGCCCCCCCGGACGCGACCACCACCGTTACCTACACGTTCGTCGCGGCCAACCCCGGCACCTACACCTATCACAGCGGGACCAACGTGGCTCTGCAGGTCGAAATGGGGCTGGTGGGGGCGATCATCGTGAGACCGACCGGCTTCGATCCCATGAACCCGATGGCCTACGGCCACATGGACTCGCATTACACATATGAGCACCTCTTCGTGCTGACGGAAATGGACCCCAACATCCACAACCTGGTGGTGAGCGGCGTCGGCGCCGGCTCCATCAACGTAGACACGACGACCTTCTTCCCGACCAGCTGGTTCATCAATGGCCGCAGCGCGCCGGACACCATGCTGGAGGACGGCGTACCCTGGCTGCCTCACCAGCCCTACGGCTCCATGGCAATGATGCATCCGGGCGACAAGGTCCTGTTGCGGCTGGTCGGCGGCGGACGGGATCTGCATCCCTTTCACCACCATGGCAACAACTCGCTGATCATCGCCCGCGACGGCAAGCTCCTGGAGAGCGCGCCCGGGGCCGGCGCCGACCTGGCCGTGTCCGATTTCACGATCGCCGTCGCTCCGGGGAGCACGGTGGACGCCATCTATACGTGGACCGGAGAGAAGCTCGGATGGGATGTCTATGGAACGGGGGCTGAATTCGAACACTCCTGCAACGGAATATCGGTAAATGACCCCAACCCCGCTTCGGCCGGCTTCGACCCCGTAACAAAAGAATACTGCCCGGACCACGGTAAGCCCTTTCCGGTGGTTCTTCCAGACCAGTTGGAGGTCAGCTTCGGAGGCCAGTGGAGCGGCAGTCCTTATCTGGGTGCCGGCGGAGCGCTTCCGCCCGGCCAAGGCGGTCTCAATCCGGACGCTGGATTCTTTTTCATGTGGCACTCCCACAACGAGAAAGAGCTGACCAACAACGACATCTTCCCCGGCGGCATGATGACCCACGTCATCATCCAACCGCCCGGGGCGCCGATCATGGGGGGGCATTGATCATGCAGAAAATGTCTGTTCCGACTTCCATATTGCTGCTTGGAGCGTGTCTGGTCATTGCCTTTGCGGGAGCTGCACCGGCGGCCGAGTTCTACCTGCGGGCCGACGTCAGGGATCTGACCATGCCGGACAACACGGTCGTGCGGATCTGGGGCTTTGCCTTGGACGCCGATAATAATTTCGCGACGGTCGACGGTACGGTCACCTCGCCGGGGGCCATGCTGACCGTGCCGCCGACGGATGCCAGCCTGACCATTCATCTAAAGAACAATCTGCCGGAGCCCGTGTCGCTGGTGATCCCGGGCCAGATCGCGACCATGGCCCCGGTGTTCTTCACCGACGACCAGGGCCGGCGCAGGGTCAAATCATTTACGAACGAAGCCGCCGCCAACGGCGGCGAGGCGACATACACCTGGGCCAATTTCCGGCCGGGAACGTACCTGTATCACAGCGGGTCGCATGCGGCGGTTCAGGTCCAGATGGGGCTCTTCGGCGGCGTGAAAAAGGAGGCGGTCGCCGGGGAGGTCTATGCAGGCATCCCCTATGACCGGGAGGCCATCATCTTCCTGAGCGAGATCGATCCTGCGCTGCATGCAGCGGTCGCCGGCGGGACCTTCCTCCCAGCCACCGACCCAAGATCAACCATGTCCAGCACAGTGGACTATGCCCCGAAATACTTCCTCGTCAACGG
This sequence comes from uncultured Desulfatibacillum sp., assembly GCA_964427375.1. Classification (GTDB taxonomy): domain Bacteria; phylum Desulfobacterota; class Desulfobacteria; order Desulfobacterales; family SpSt-501; genus SpSt-501. The sequence continues at coordinate 41,247 of CAYRUF010000033.1, forward strand.
CGAGGCCCAATACACCATGACGGGCGTGGTGCCGGCCATCACCGTTGGGGACCGCGTTCTCGTCCGGTTGATCAACGCCGGGCTTCTGACCCGCGTTCCGGTGCTGCTGGGCGCCTCCATGACCCTCTTGGCCGAGGACGGAAACGTGAGCCCCTACCCGACGCTCAAGCGGGATGCGGTAACCTTCACCGCGGGCAAAACGCTGGATGTCATGATCACACCTGAAACCGGCGGCACCATGATGTCGCTCTTCGACCGCAGGGGGTACGTGAGCCTTGGCACGGCAAACGGCGGCGGGACCCAGACGGGGCAGGTGATCCCCGGCCTGCCGGCCCCGCCGACCACCGGCACTCCCGTACAAGACGCTGGCGGCGGCGGTGGTGGTGGTGGTGGCGGCGGCGGCGGCGGATGTTTCATCCATTCGCTGCTGAACTGAAAAGCTAGGCTGCGTCGCCTGACCCGATGTGCCGGAAGGTGCCGTGAGGAAAGAAACTCACACCGTAGAAGCCGCTGCAGCGCGCAGCGGCTTCAATCCGTTTTGACCCGACCCAATTTCTTGTTTTTGATGCTGGTTTGAATGCGTTGCCATCCCGGGGAACTTATGGCGCCGGCACATGAAGAAAGCGAGACGAATCGAGGCCACGACGATGTTAATTTCGAACCGCAGCCGTTTTTCGAACGTATTTTTCTTTTCGCTGGCAGTTTGGGCGGTTGTCGGATTTTGGACGCCGGGCCTTTTCACGTCAGCCGCGGAAACAGTCCAACCCGGTCAACTCGCGCTTTCAGAACCGGAGAAAAAAGCCGGAATCAAGATCGTCAGCCTGCGGCCGACCGGCGGGGGCCAAATGCTGGACCTGCGCTTCCAGGTGCTCGATCCTGAAAAAGCAGAGGCCGTTCTCGACAAAAACAGGAAGGCTTACTTGCTGGACGGTAAAACGGGCAAGGCCCTGCCCGTTCCGGTCACCAAGGCCGGCCCGATGCGCCAAACCACACTCAAGCCGGAGGCGAACCGAATTTATTTCATCCTCTTCTCGAACCCCGGTGGAAGGGTCAAGGAAAACGACAAGCTCACTCTCGTGATAGGGGACTTCAAGCGAGAGGATATTATCGTCCAGGCTGCAGGGGCGGCATCGACACCGGCCGACAAACCCACTCCCCAAAAAGCGGAGCACCCATAACGTATTAGACGGCGTGCGCGTTTGCATGCATCGCTGCGGGCTGTCCGCGTCATGAGACCGGAGCAGAGGCCCAAAACCTGGTGGAAAGGAGATTCTGTCCTGGGGTTCTGAACCTTAATGGCCAGCCACCCATCCTGAGCTTTTCGGAGGTGGCAAAAGGAGGGGCACATGAAGGCAAGAATGCTTTTTTTAGTGTGTCTGGCAGTCATCCTTGCGGCGTTGGGCAGCCACTTCGCCTATTCGCTTACGTCCTTCCCCGTTGCCGATGACCCCCTGGTGAGGATGCCCGGAACCCAACCCGATCAGGGCGTCGATCTCCAGGAACCGGCAGGTTGTATGAACTGCCACGGGGAAAACCCCACGGACGCATCGGGCAACACCGTCGCGCCCGGCTCCTTCTGGTCCGGCTCGATGATGGCCCAATCGGCGAGAGACCCTGTTTTCTGGGCCGCGATGACTGTGGCGGGGCAGGACTCGGCATGGGTCCTGGGCAACGCGAACGCCGTCGATATCTGCGAACGTTGCCATTTCCCAGAGGGCTGGCTCGGCGGGCGCTCCGATCCTCCGAATGCGTCTTTGATGACCGGGAGCGATTTCGACGGAGTGCATTGCGACGCATGCCATCGGATGTGGAACCCCTTGTTCAAGACCACGCACGACGGATCGAGAGAGAGCAGCGACTGGACGGGGTACTGGGATGAGGCGGGCAACACCGGCCCGGGAAGCGGCACCCCCTCACAGGTCGGCGCCGACCAGACTTATCTCTCCGACCAGACGCTTTCCTCCGCAATCAGCCGCTTCGCAGGCGGTGGTTTTTTTTCCAGCGATCTGCCGATGTACTTAACGTATGGCGAGAACGCCGGGGGCCAGTATTTTGTGGACAACGACAACACCTTGAACGCCCGGAAGCGGGCCAGCTTCGCGGATACGGTCCCGGATCACACCGTGCTTTACAGCCGCTACCATAAATCGAAATACTTCTGCTCGACCTGCCACGACGTTTCCAACCCTGTGCTTGCCAATCTCGGCCTGTCCGGCCTGGCGAACCAAGCCGGAGGCGATCTGATCAGCGAGCAGTACTCCGCATCGCGCTATTTCCATGTCGAGAGGACGTTTTCGGAGTTCGCCCTCTCGTCCTACGGCCGGCCAGGGGGGGCGGCAACGAATCCCGAGTTCGTAGCCCAGGGCGCCGCGGCGGTTCCTTGGGCTGCAAAATGCCAGGATTGCCACATGCGCGATGTCACGGGGAAGGGGTGTGGAGAGGTGGCCGCTCCGTTGCGGCCCGGCCAGAGCGCCGAGCACCCGAACTCCGGGGCACCGCTCCACGATCTTCAGGGCGGGAATCTCTGGATAACGAGGATCCTCGCATCCTTGGACGACCATTTTCCGGACACCTTCGACCCGGTCAACCTCGGGCTGCTATCCCAGGGGCCCCAGGCGTTGACACTCGACCTGCTCTCCGGGATAACTCCGACCGATAACGGGGCGGCGCTCCTGGCCGCATCGGAGCGAGCCCGGCAGCAGCTGCTCCTCGCGGCGACCATCCAAAACCTCACTTATAACGCGGCGACGGGCGATCTTGCCTTGAGGCTGCTGAACAATACGGGGCACAAGCTGATATCCGGCTTCCCCGAAGGACGGAGGATGTTCCTCACCATCAAGGCCTACGACGGCGGCGACGAACTGATCTTCGAAGTAAACCCCTACGACTCTGCGGCGGGGACTCTCAAGGGGCTGAATCACCCGAATTCACCCGGCCTGGGGCCGAAGGAGGCATATGTGGATGAACTCGTCTACGAGGCGCATCCCAAGAGCAGCTTGACCGGCGAAAACGAGACCTTCCATTTCGTGCTCGCGACCGGTCTCTACAAGGACAATCGGATCCCGCCCAAGGGGTTCGACATCGCCCAGGCGGGTGCGCGTCAGAGCGTGCCTGCCTGGCAGGGCCTCGACCGCCCGGATCTCTTCACCGCCGAGGAATACGCGGGGGGGTACGATGACGTGACCCTGACGGGGATTCTCCCGGCGGGAGCGAGCCGTGTCGAGGTGACCCTCAATTATCAGGGCACATCCCGGGAGTACATCGAGTTTCTCAGAAACGAGATCAACGGCACCGCTACCACCCTCTCGACCCCCACCCCCGCAGGTCAGCCGCAGGCCTACATCATCCAGACGGACCCCTTTTTCTCCGGGCTCAAGGCCTGGGGAGAAACAATATGGAACCTCTGGCGGCACAACCACGGCCTTGACGGGTCAGGGGTTCAGATCGCGGGCATCGTCCCCTTCGAAATGGCGAAGGTGGCCGTCAGCACGACTCCGAGCCCTCCGGTGGCGGCAAATGACGCCTATACGGCCACGGCGACGGTTCCGCTGACGGTGGCGGCGCCCGGCGTGCTCGCCAATGACAGCGACGTCAACGGCGACCCGCTCCGGGCGGTGCTGGTGTCCGCCCCTTCAGACCCGAATGCGACCCTAGCGCTTAACCCGGACGGCTCCTTCACCTTCAACTATGGTGTGAACGTGGCAACGCCGGTCGTCCTCAATTTCACCTATCTGGCCAATGACGGTCTATCCGACAGCAATGTCGCGAGCGTGACAGTGACGGTCAATCCGGCTATAACCGGGACCACCGGAGGCAGCCGGCAGAGCTCCGGCGGCAATAACGGTGCCTGCTTTATCAGCGTCGCCGCGGCGGAGGAGACCGCTAAATGATTTTAAGCGAGACGCGCGCGTCGTTATTCAGGCGGCGCTAGCACGTTTTTTCAAGAAGGAAGCTCAAATGGAATTAAAATTTTTTGGTTTCGCGACAGCGCCAGCCGCCGGGCGGTTCGCGCGCAGTATTTCACGGCTGGCCCGGTACGCCTCGGCCGCCGTCCTTATGACGGTTTTTCTGGCCGGCGGCGTATGGGCTGCGACTCCAGGCTCCGAGCTGGAGGCGGCCTTGCGCGCCCTGCCGAGCGACGCGGAGCTCCGAGTAATCGTGAAATTCTCCCGGCGGGCGGACATCGAGACGTTAAGGGACCTGCCGCGGCCGCAGCGCAGGTCGCTGATGGTCAGGGACATGAAGGCCGCAGCGGAGCATTCCCAGCTGGGGGTGAGGTCCCTGCTGCAGGCAAGGGGCGTAAAAGACGCCAAGAATCTCTGGCTGATCAACGGCCTCTCTCTCGAGGCGCGCCCGCAATTGATCCGGGAGCTATCCAGCCACCCGGATGTCCAAAGCGTGCAGGTCGACCGGTCCATCCACAAGAATCAGATCCTGGTTCAGAGTTTCGCACCCCCGGAGTTCAACCTGACTCAGATCAATGCACCCGGGCTGTGGCAATCGCCTCCGGGGGGCTACTTCGGCCAGGGGGCCGTCGTCGGCCTCATGGACACCGGCGCCGATGTCAACCACCCGGACCTGGCCGGCCGCTGGCGCGGCGGGACCAACAGCTGGTTTGATCCTTATGAGTCTTCCACCCTTCCCTTTGACGACGACGGGCACGGGACGTCCGTGCTTGGAATCATGGTCGGCGGAGATGCGGGCGGCACCACCATCGGAGCGGCCCCGGCCGCGAAGTGGATCGCGGTGAGGATGTTCGACGACAGCGGAACCACCTTCCCGAGCGTCATCCATCTCCTGTTCCAGTGGTTTCTCGACCCGGACGGCAACCCGGCCACCGACGACGCTCCGGACGTGGTGAACGGATCGTGGGGATTCGAATCCCTGCCCGGAGTGTGCGACGACGAGTTCCAAGCCGACATCGATGCGCTCAACGCCGCCGGCATCGCGGCGGTCTTCGCCGCCGGAAACGGCGGTCCCAACCCGGCCACGAGCATCAGCCCTGCCAACTACCCCGGATCCATCGCGGCCGGTTTCGTGGATGCCAACTCCATCATCTACCCCCTGAGCAGCAGAGGCCCGTCGGCCTGCGGCGGCCGCATCTACCCGGATGTGGTCGCGCCCGGCGTCAACATCAAGACCACCGATCTCTCATTCGGAGGCTCTCCCTTCTATGCCTGGGTGACCGGTTCGTCCTTCTCGGCTCCGCATGCCAGCGGCGTGCTGGCGCTTCTGAGGAGCGCCTTTCCGGATGCCAGCGTCGGCCAGCTGAAATCAGCCCTGATGACGTCCGCCTCGCTTGCCGCCGCCCCCGACAACATCTACGGCAACGGCCTCATCAACGCAGCCGCCGCCTTCAACGCGCTCCAGGCTCTGCAGCCGGCGGCCTGCGTCCTGCCGGACATCGATTTCGTGGCGACTCCCTATCCGGCCGGTCCCAACCAGCCGATCACCTTTACGAGCTCCGTATCCGGCGGGACCCCCGGCTACACGTTTGCCTGGGATTTCAATGCCGACGGCGTGACGGACTGCTTCGATGCCGCCTGCGTCCAAACTTACCCGGCAGTTTACGCCGGTTCGGTCGGGCTGACCGTAACGGATGCCAATGGGTGCTCGTCGACGCTCTTCATTGCCAACGGCTGGGCGGCCTGCACGTCCATCTCCCCCACATTCACGGTAAGCCCGGCTGCTCCCGTGACCGGCCAGGTCGTGACCTACACCGCTAGCATCACCGGCGGAACCGCCCCTTTTAACTATGAGTGGGACCTGGATGGCGACGGGATCACGGACTGCACAACGTCCACCTGCACCAAGACTTATAGCGCCATTTTCAACGGAAGCGTGACGCTGAGGGTTTCCGACCGCTACGGCTGCGCCGCCGATGTCTACTCGGCTCCGGTCACCGTGGCTGCGGCGCCTC
>CAYRUF010000034.1:0-40639 GCA_964427375.1 uncultured Desulfatibacillum sp.
GCATAGCTTTTGCCATTCTCCCCGGCAAAGCCGGGGGCTTAGCTGTTGAGTTAGGGTTTGACGAACAGCGCAAATTCGATTATTGTTGAATAGTTAGACGGAGGAACCGACATGGATACGGCGCTTCAAAGCGAGATCGCGAGCATCACCTCTCAGCTGATCGAGAAATACAAACCGGAAAAGATCATTCTTTTCGGCAGCGCCGCCAGAGGTGATCCGACCCCTGACAGCGATGCCGACTTTTTAATCATCAAAAAGGACACGCCTTACAAGGGCCGCGACCGGATGATTGAAGTCAGCCGTCTGATCAAACGAAATATCCCCGCCGATTTCCTGATCTACCGTCCCGATGAATTCGAGAGGAGAGTCGCCATCGGGGACCCCTTCCTGGAAATGATCCTTGAGGAGGGCAAGGTGCTTTATGGCTGACCCGGTGATCCTCCAGGAATGGATCGGCAAAGCCGAAGACGATTTTCAGTTCGCTCGCATTTCGTTAAGCGAAAAAAAGCCCTTCTATGCCCACATCTGTTTTCTCTATCAGCAAAGCGCTGAAAAATACCTGAAAGCGTTCACTCTGACGCACGGGTTGAAATTCCAAAAAACGCATGACCTTGCGGCACTTTTGCAGAAGTGCATTGAAAAAGTTCCGGCAATTGAAAGCCTTGCAGACGATTGCGATTTGCTGGCAACATTTTATGTGGAAACGCGCTATCCGGTCCATTGGCCGGCCACGTTTACACAGGATGACGCCGAACTGGCGGACCGCGCAGCCGACCGCATTCGAAACTTCGTCCGTCGAGAACTTAGGCTGCCTTGACTGACCCTGGTTATTCTGCCCCGCCGGAGGCCACCCAGTCGCCTGCCGGGAACTCGTCCACCCCTTCGCCAGGTTTCATTTCGAGATGGCATATTCGCGTTTGGATCGCGGGCTCATGATCCCATCTCCTTGGGGGAAAATTCCCCGGTAACATGGAATATGAGTCAACGATCCGTTTCAGTTTAACTTTCGGTAACATTTAATGTGAGGCAATTCGGCGAACGTGAATTCGCTTGCACCGGTATGGACAATCAATTATGCTTCCGGCCAAACCCGCCACGTGCATGGCACGCGGCGGCCGGTTTACCGTTGGGGCACCGACGCGCGCATTTCTTTAAGGTGGAAGGGCGAGGCTCCAGGCCGTCCGACCGGCGGGCGGTCGTTGCCCCCAGGGTTCTACCACCGATAAGGAGAACTCCCATGCGTTCCCAAAAATCGTTTCGAAAATGGTCCCTGCTGGTGCTCGGCCTTGCCGCCGCCGTCCTGCTCGCCGGCGGAAGCCCGGCGCAAGCCGCCCCCAAGGCCAAGAACGTCATCGTGCTCATCGTCGACGGCTGCTCGGCGGAGCAATACACGTTCGCCCGCTGGTTCAAGGGCGCTCCGCTCTCTTTCGACCCCTACCGCGTCGGCGCGGTCCAGACCTACATCGCCGACTCGGTGATCGCCGACTCGGCCCCGGCGGCCAGCGCCTTTGCGACCGGCGTACGCACGAGCGACAAGTTCATCAGCATGGGTCCCCACCCGGTCACCATCAGCGGCGTGCCGGTCCCGCCCGAAGACCTGCGCTACCGGCCTCTGGCCACGGTGCTCGAAGGCGCCAAGCTGCTCGGCAAGGCCACCGGCATCGTCGCCACCTCCCGCGTGACGCACGCCACCCCGGCCGCCTACATGTCCCACACGGTCTCCCGCAGCAACGAGAGCGACATCATGGAGCAGGCCGTCCATCAGGGGATCGATGTGGTTTTCGGCGGCGGCCGGCGCCTGCTGATTCCCAAGGAGCTTAAAGGCCAACGGGTCGACGGCGCCAATCTCTACGAGGCGCTCAAGGGCTGGGGATACCAGATCGTCGAAAATCGGCAGGACCTGGAAAAAACCGGCCCCGGCCGGGTGTTTGGAATGTTCGCCCCCAGCCACATGGATCCGGAGATCGATCGGCCGCGGCGGCACCCCGATCAGCCGACGCTCGAGGAAATGACCCGCAAGGCCATCGACCTGCTCGCGCGGGACCCGGAGGGCTTTTTCCTGATGGTGGAGGGCAGCCAGGTCGACTGGGCCTGCCACGCAAACGATCCGGCCTACCTGCTGAGCGACCTGCTCGCTTACGACCGGGCCGTCGCGGCCGCCCTGGATTTCGCCAAACGGGACGGCCGGACGCTCGTGCTGGCCATGTCCGACCACAATACCGGCGGATTTTCCATCGGCAACCAGGCCTCGAACGGCATCTATCCCCAGATGAAGCTCGAAGCGTTCCTGGACCCGTTCCGCAAGATGCAGGCCTCGTCCGTGCGCATGTGGGAGCTCATCGCGCCGGACCAGACCAGGGCGCGGGTCAAGGCGGTCGTCAAGGAGGGCTGGGCGCTGGACATCGCCGATGAGGACGCTCAGCAGATTCTGTCCCTGGCCTCGTCATACAAGGACAGCGCGTACCACGCCATCGGCGAGGTGCTCTGCCCGAAATACACCTATGTCGGCTGGACCACCCACGGCCACTGCGGCGGCGACGTGCCGCTGCACGCCTTCGGCCCCGGCAAGCCTTCGGGCGTCCTGGCCGCCCCCGACATCGCCCGGGTCTGCGCCGACGCCATGGGCTTTGATTTGCACAAACTGACCCGGAGGCTGTTCGTCCCCGCCGCCCAGGCCTTCCCCGACGGCCGGGTCGCGCTGGACCAGAGCGATCCGGCCAATCCGGTGGTGACCATCGCAGCCGCCGGCCGGACCGCCGAGCTGCCGGTGAACCAGAACCGCCTGAAGATGGGCGAGAAGCTATACGCGCTGGAAGGGGTCGTGGTGTACGTCCCCAACACCGACCGGGCCTATATCCCTTTGCAGGCGGTTCACCTGATCCGGGGGACGCGGGCGGCCCTGCCGAAAATCGCCCCATGAGGCATCTGTCGGCGCCGGGGTTTTGGGGAGAGAAGCCGTGCTTGACAGTTAAAAAAAATCCAACTAAAAAGCTAAAGAATTTTGACGGGGGCAATCCGATCCATCATCCGAAGCTCCAAATCAAACCGCAGGAGGGATTCCATGGCAGACTACTTGATCAATGTGTTCCTGGACGATGCGAAGATGAAAATCATCGAGGGCGCAGGCCTGGCCGGGCAGGTTAAAGACATCGGCGGCAAGAAGGCGATTCAGGTTCCGGTCAATGAAAAAGAGCAGAAGAAGCTCGCCAAGGGCTTCCCGGATCTCAAGTTCGACGCCAGCAACGCCTGCGTGCTTCCGCCCGAGGCGGAGAACAAGCTGGTGGACATCATCGGCCAGATGAAGGTCCTGGACGTAATGAAAGTAGCCATCATGAAGCTCTACAGCCCGCTCGCCGGCAAGCCGATCCGCTCGGCCCAGCGGTAAGCCGCATCAGTCCCCACTCTTTGCTTCTCGTCTGATCGAACGCCTCACCTCCAATAGCGGTGAGGCGTTCGCGCTTCAATCGCCTATCGTCTTTAACCATCTAAAATATTTGTACATTTGATTTTATTGAGAATTGACACCTCCGGCGATTCCGCCTATGATCAATCGAGCGGCCCTCCGGACCGGCTGAATCCGTTTGGGGCTGCAGCAGGCCGCGGCCTGTAACTCAAGGCGGTGAACGGTTGAATAAAAGCGAGTCGAACGGTTCACGAATCCGGGTGGCCATTTTCGCAGCCGCCCTCATGGCGATCGCAGCCGCCTGGTTTTTCTTCATCCGGAATGGCCAGGGCGACCTCGTCAGCCTCCGGACGGCGTCCGTGGAGCGGGGACCCATCATCAGCACCGTGTCGACGAGCGGCACGCTGAACGCCGTCATCACGGTTCAGGTGGGTTCCCAGGTATCTGGCCGGATCCAGGAACTCCTGGCCGATTTCAATTCCGAGGTCCAAGCGGGAGCTGTCATCGCACGCATCGACCCCGGGTCTTTCGAGGCCAAGGTGCGCCAGGCCCTGGCCGAGCTGGACGTCGCCCGCGCCCAGGTCAACATCCAGCGGGCCGGCGTGGAACGCGCCCAGAAGGAGCTGGCCAACGCCGCCTCCGCGCTGAACAGCGCCCAAGCCCGAACCGAAAAAGCGCGGGCCACCCTGGCCAATGCCAAACGCAACCTGGACCGCCGCCGGGCGCTCTTCCAGACGGGTGCGGTATCGGAAAGCCAGATCGACGACGCCCAGACCGCCCACGACCAGGCCCAGGCTCAACTGAAGAGCGACCGAGCCGATGAAGGTGCGGCGGAGTCCCTGATCGCGACCCGCGCGGCCGCACTGAAGACGGCGCACGCCCAGGTGGACCACGCAATCGAGCAGGTGCGCCAGAAGGAGGCCGCGCTGAATCAGGCCGAGGTGGATCTCGCGAACACCTTCATCCGCTCGCCGGTGGACGGCGTGGTGATCGAGCGCGCCGTCGACATCGGCCAGACCGTCGCGGCCAGCTTCCAGGCGCCCAAGCTCTTTGTCATCGCCCAGAATCTGCGGCAGATGCAGGTGGAAGCCGATGTGGACGAGGCGGACATCGGCCGGGTGCAGGTGAACCAGGAGGCCGTCTTCACCGTCGATGCCTTCGCCGGCCGCGAGTTCCACGGCCGGGTGCTGCAGATCCGCAAATCCCCGCGGGTCGTGCAGAACGTGGTGACCTACACCGTGCTGGTCTCCGCGGACAACCCCGACCAGCATCTGCTTCCGGGGATGACCGCCAACATCCAGATCATCGTCGACGAACGTCCAAACGCCCTCAAGGTCCCCAACGCCGCCCTGCGCTTCAAGCCGAACGGCGAAGCGGCGAAGAGCGCCGGCGAACCGGCCGGCGGTCCGGCGCCATCCGTGGACATGCTAAAGAATTCCGCCCACCGGGGAACGGTCTACGTCACCGGAGAAAAAGGCCAGCCCCAGCCGGTGGACCTGGTCCTGGGGATCAGCGACGGCGCCTTCACCGAGGTGGTCGGCGGCAACCTCAGCGCCGGTCAGCAAGTGATCATCGGCGTAGACCTGTCCGCTTCCAAGACGGCCGGCCGGGCCGCGAAGCGCTTCGCCTTTTGACTCGAATGACCGACATCCTGCTTAAAACCGAGGCGCTCACCAAAGACTACCGGGTCGGCAGCGAAATGGTGCATGCGCTGCGGGCCGTGTCGGTTGAAATCCGGCGCGGCGATTTTGTCGCGGTGACCGGACCGTCGGGATCGGGAAAGTCCACATTCATGAACCTCCTCGGATGCCTGGACTCGCCCACGACCGGACGCTATATCCTGGATGGAAGGGATGTCTCGCACCTGACGCCGGACGAGCTGGCCGAGGTCCGCAATCGGAAGATCGGCTTCGTGTTTCAGAGCTTCAACCTTCTGCCGCGCACGCCGGCCACTGAAAACGTCGAGCTGCCGCTGCGCTACAGCGGCATGCCGCGCGCGCAGCGCCATAATCGCGCCCGGGCGGCCTTGGCGGCCGTGGGCCTTGAAGACCGCCTCCGGCACCACGCCTCGCAGCTGTCCGGCGGACAGCAGCAGCGCGTGGCCATCGCCCGCGCGCTGGCCAACCAGCCGGTCCTGGTTCTGGCCGACGAACCCACGGGCGCCCTCGACACCCAGACCAGCATGGACATCATGAATCTGCTGGCACGATTGAACCGCGACGGGATCACCATCGTCCTGGTCACCCACGAGCCGGACATCGCCCGCTTCGCCCGGCGCATTCTGCGGTTCCGCGACGGCCGCATCATCGCGGCGGCCGGGCCGCCGGAACCAGCATCGTCCGGCGCGACGACAGGCCCGGACGATCGGTCATGATGCTGCTCGAATCGGCACGCGACGCGCTGCGGGCCCTGCGCGTCAACGTCATGCGCAGCGTGTTGACGACGCTCGGGATCATCATCGGCGTGGCGGCCGTCATCGTCATGGTGGCCGTCGGATCCGGCGCCCAGTCGCAGGTAGCCGAGATCATCAACAGCATGGGGGCCGACCTGTTGTATGTCTTCCCCGGCTCCACCACCAGCCGGGTCCGGTTGGGCGCGGGCTCCCTGCCGACGCTGAGCGAGGATGACGCCGAAGCCATCCAGAAGGAGCTGCCGGAGGTCGAAGCCGCGGCACCCTACCTTCGCGGGCGTGGGCAGATCGTCTCCGGCAATCAGAACTGGTCCACCTCGATTTTAGGCGTGACCGCGGAGTACTTCGCCGCACGCGAATGGCAGCTTGAGAATGAAAGAAGCGTATCGGCGGAAGAGTTTCGCGGCAACTCCAAGGTGGCGCTGGTCGGCAAGACCGTTGCACAGAACCTTTTCCCCGACCAGGAGCCGTTCGGTTCCATCATCCGCATCAATCGCATCCCGTTTAAGGTCGCCGGCGTGCTGCAGGCCAAGGGGTACTCCATGGGCGGATGGGATCAGGACGACCTGGTCCTCATACCGCTGGCGCCGGCCCGCAAGAAGGTTTTGGGCGAACGGGCGCTGAGCGGCCGCCTGGTCAACGGGATCGCCGTAAAAGTCCAATCGCCGGAGTTCGTCTCGACCGTTGAGAGGGAGATCCGCGAGCTGCTGCGCCAGCGGCACCGTTTGCGCCCGGGCCAGGAAAGCGATTTCTGGATCCGCAACCAGGCCGAGGCGCTGGAGACGCGGGCCGAATCGTCGCGGACCATGTCCCTGTTGTTGGCGGCGGTCGCCTCGGTGTCGCTGATGGTCGGCGGCATCGGCATCATGAACATCATGATCGTGTCGGTCACCGAGCGCACCCGCGAAATCGGCCTGCGCATGGCCGTCGGGGCCCGCCGCCGCGACATCCTCCTGCAGTTTCTCACGGAAGCGGTGGCGCTGTCCCTGATCGGCGGCCTCATCGGAATCCTGCTCGGGGTCGCGGGGTCGATGGCCTTCACCGCCTTCGGAGACTGGCCGGCCGTCATCGCGCCGAGCGCGATCGGGATGGCCTTCAGCGTGTCGGCGGCGGTGGGGATTTTCTTCGGATTTTACCCCGCGCGCAAGGCCTCGCGGCTGGATCCGATCGAAGCTTTGAGGAGAGAGTAACCACGCGGCGCCCCCGACCCGGGGGGGGGCGCATGCTGAACGCCCGGACGGTCCCGTCTATGAACATCGTCTTCCTGTCTATCGTATTGGTCGCTTTTATCGTTGCCGGCTGGCGCGACCTGGCGGGGCTGGCTGCGCCGGGCCAGCCGATGCCCATGGAGGCCCTGTCCAGGGCCATGGTCGAATCGGCGGCCGGAGCCGTGGACCTGGCCCTGGGGCTGGTCGGGGTCATGACCCTGTTTCTCGGCCTCATGAAGGTGGCCGAGGCCGGCGGCCTGCTGAAGATCATCGCCCGCTTGATCCGCCCGCTCATGCTGCGGCTGTTCCCGGACGTGCCGGCCGGACATCCGGCCATGGGCGCCATGATCCTGAACCTTTCAGCCAATGTCATGGGGCTGGGCAATGCCGCAACCCCGTTCGGCATCCGCGCCATGCAGGAGCTGAACCGGCTGAATCCGAACCCGGGGACCGCCACCGACGCCATGGCGCTGTTCCTGGCGATCAACACCTCCAGCGTGACGCTGCTGCCCACCGGGGTGATCGCCCTGCGGGCGGCGGCCGGCTCCGTCGACCCGGCCGCCATTCTGCCCGCAACCCTGTTCGCCACCGTCTGCTCCACCCTGACCGCCGTCACCGCCGCCAAGCTGCTCGGCCGGCTGTACCGCCGGCGGCGGCCGCTGTCCGAAGCCGTTCCACCGGCCGCCGACCCGGACGCCGCTCCGCAAGACGCCGGCTCCTCGACCGAAGAGGAATCCCCGCCCTACCCCGCCTGGGTAACCGCCGCCGTCCTGGCCGTAGGCGCCGCATTTTTCGGACTGACGGTCGCCTTCGGGAAAACGCTCTCGCCCTGGATCCTGCCGGCCTTAATGACGGGGTTTCTCGTCTTCGGGGCCGCCCGGCGGGTGCACGTCTACGAGGTCTTCGTGGAAGGCGCCAAGGAGGGATTCCAGGTGGCGATCAGGATCATTCCCTACCTGGTGGCCATTCTGGCGGCGGTCGGCATGCTGCGCGCGAGCGGGGCCATGGAGGCCATGGTGACGGCGCTGGGGCCCTGGACCGCCCGGCTCGGTCTTCCCGCCGAGGCCCTGCCCATGGCCTTGATGCGCCCGCTGTCCGGGTCCGGGGCGTTCGCCGTTCTGGCCTCGCTCATCAACGATCCCGCCATCGGCCCCGACAGCTATACCGGCCTCCTCGTGTCGACCCTCCAGGGTTGCACGGAAACGACGTTTTATGTTCTGGCGGTCTATTTCGGCGCCGTTCAGGTGCGCCGCATCCGCTACAGCCTGGCGGCCGGCCTGGCCGCCGACCTCGCCGGCATCCTCGGCTCGGTGGCCGCCTGCCGTTATTTGTTCGGTTGAGTTGATGAGCGGTAAGGTGTATGCTTTCCGGCGAGGAGAAACCACACCATGACACGACGCTTCGCAATGATGGCCGGGGTCCTGGCGGCGACGGCGCTGGGGTTGGCCCCGGCGGCATGGCCGGCCGGCCTGTTTTCTCCCGGCGGTTCGGCTGACCCGCGGGCGCCGATCGAAATCGTCTCGGACCGGATGGTGGCCAACACGACCGAAAAATGGGCCGATTTCCTGGGATCGGTGGTGGCCACGCAGGGCAAGTTCTCGATGACCGCGGACGCCCTGCGGATCTATTACGAAGGCGACCTCCTGAACGCCCCCAAGGGGGGATCCACCCAGGAGCGCATCCAAAAGATCGAAGCGACCGGCCGGGTTCACATCGTTTCCGATCAGTACACCGCGGATGCCGAACGCGCCGAGTATCTTCCGGCCAGCGATGTGCTGACCCTGAGCGGAGAAGGCTCGCGGGTCCTGAGCGGCAGGAACACCCTGACCGGATCGAAAATCGTTCTGAAACGCTCCGAGGGAAAGGCGCTCGTGGAAGGCAGCGGCGCCGAGCGGGTCAAGGGGGTTTTTTATCAAGAGGAGAAGGGGCCGGGGCCGGCAAAGCCTGAAGCGGCCAAGCCGTAAGGCTGTGGCTCCGACCACAGGAACCGATCCAACCCCGCCGCGAAGGACATCGCCTTAAGACGCACCGGTTTTCTGGGCGGAGGATGATACGCGGGTCTTGAACCGCCGCAGCTTTCGGACCCGGTCGTGCCTCAGCAGCAGGTCGATCCACTCCCGGAAAAGAGGCACCAGGGCGTGGGACGGCGCCGGCCGGGCGGCCTGCAGCGCGGCTTCCGCTTCGGCCAGGGCCTGCGCCAGGTCCGGCCGGTCCGGGTCCTGCCGCAGCAGGCTCCGATAAATCTCAATCGACTGTTCCCAATGCCCCTGCGCGGCGAAAACCCGGGCGAGCGTCGCCGTGCCCGGATGGCCATCCGTCTTCATGATCCGCTCCGTCAGCGGTCCGGCAGCCGCTGGGGTTTGACCACGATCTCATCCTGGCCGATCATGCCGAAGTCCTTGCGGGCCACGCTTTCAATGTACGTCGGATCGTTTTTGAGGCGGTCGATTTCCACGCCGAGGTCGAGGTTGTCCCGAACGATCTGGCGGTTCTGGTCCTGGATGCGGTCCCGTTCCTTTTTCATCATATTGAAATCGGCGAGCCCGCGCTCGCTGAAAACGATGAAGAACAACAACGCGATGATGAAGCCGACGACGGCGGCGAGCAGAAATCCCTGTTTTTTCGTCATCGCCTGCGAACACTCCCTTTGAGTGCGGTCAACAGCGCCCGCGCCTCCGGGCTCCCAAAGGCCAGGCTGGCGGATATATAAATAATCACTCCGGTCGCCACGCTGGCGGCGACCCCCAGCGCCCGTCCGGCGGTCGGCTGGCCCGCGCCCTGGATCAGGAGCCGCGATACTCCCAGCACGCCCGGCGCCATCAACCCCGCGGCCAGCAGCGACCGGGCCGCACAACGGGTGATCGAGCGCCAATCCATCCCGACGAGTTTCCGCCGCAGGGCCGCCAAGAGCAGCACCAGGTTCAACACCGAGGCCAGCGAGGTCGCCAGCGCCACTCCTCCGTGAGCCAGAGGGTGCAGCAACGCCATCCCCAGCAGCAGATTGGCCAGGATCGAGCAGACCGCCGCCCGCACCGGGGTTTTGCTGTCCTGCATGGCGAAAAAAAGCGCCACGGCGATGCGCACGGCCGATAACGCCCACAGGCCTAAAGCATAGTATGAAAGCGCCTGAACCGTCAACCGCGCATCCGCGGCGCTGAACTCGCCGCGGGCAAACAGCACGGTGACGATCGGCTCGCCTAAGAGGATTAAACCGGCGGCCGCCGGAATGCTGGCGAACGAGACCATTCGCAAGGCATATTCGAAGGTCTCGCGCAGCGCCCGCATGTCGCCGGCGGCCGCATGGCGGGCCAGGCTCGGCAGGATCACGGTCGCGGCCGCCATGGCGGCCACTCCCAGCGGGAACTCCACCAGACGGTCCGCGTAATACAGGTAGCTGACGCTGCCCTCCGGAAGCAGCGAAGCGAGCATCGTGCCCACCAGGATGTTGAAGTGATACGCGGCGCCGCCCACCAGGGCCGGCACCATCAGCCGCGCCATGCGCACCAGGGCCGGGTGGCGGCGGCGCGGCGGCCGCCACGGCTGCAGCCCAAAGCGCCGGAGCAGAAGCGCCTGCATCAGCAGCTGAGCCGCGCCGCCGATGAGAAGCCCCCCGGCCAGAGCGAGCACGGGCCGCTCCAGAAACGGCGCGATCCCGGCCAGGGAGCCGATCATGGCCAGGTTCAGCAGGCACGGCGCCAGGGCCGGCGCGGCAAAACTGCCGTAAACGTTGAGCGCCCCCATGAAGAGGGCCACGATGCCGCCCGCGATCAAATACGGCAGCATCCAGCGGACCAGGGTCAGGGTGAGTTCCACCTTGGGTTCGGAAAAGCCGGGGGTGATCGCCGGAACGAACCAGGGCGCCGCCCCAACCGCAGCGGCGCACGCCCCCAACAGCAGCACGGCCGTCCCGCGCACGGCCGACCGGAAAAAATCGCCGGCCTCCGCGTCGCCCCCTTTCCAGCGCACTTCGGTGAGGATCGGGACCAGCGCGGAGTTGAGCGTCCCCTCCGCGACCAGACGCCGAAACAAATTGGGAATGCGAAACGCGGCCAGGAACGCGTCCGCGCTGAATCCGGCCCCGAAGTACCAGGCGATCACGGCGTCGCGGGCATAGCCCAACAGACGGCTGAGGACGGTGGCCAGCGACACCGTCGCCGTGGCACGGGTCAGCGGGGGGGCGGCCGCCGCCGTCGCGGGTCCTGGCGCAGCGGTCGCCGGCGGGAAATGGGGATTGGGCGCTATCAATAGAAACTTCTTGACAGTATCGACTGAATTTTTTATCTATTCCGCTTCAACCATAACCATTGAAAGGAGCCATCAGCTTGGCCAACCACGCATCGGCGCTCAAGCGCGCGCGCCAGAACGAAACCCGCAGACTGCGCAACCGGACGGTTAAAACCCGCATCAAGAACGTCGTCAAATCCGTGCGCCAGGCGGTTGAGGCCCAATCGCCCGAAGCGGCAGCGACCACGCTCAACCAGGCGAAATCCATGATCGCCAAGGCCGCCAAAAAAGGCGTCATCCACAAGAAAAACGCCTCCCGCAAGATCTCCCGGCTGTCCAAACTGGCGCAGCGGCCGAAGGCCTGATCCATCGCCCCCGCCTAATCCGAATCGATGGCTTCGTCAAGAGGCCAAGGCCAAGGCGCGCGAATCTCGTGCCACGAGGCGTACATTTGGTACGCCGCAGTGGCAACGGGATGAAGCGCAACGCCGGCATTGGGCGCTTGGCGAAGCCATCAGAAGTCGTCGGTGAAGCGGTTGAAAATGCGCTCGGCGATCCGCGCCGCCGCCATGGCGGTCGTCCGGCGCTCCCGCTGCTCGTTTTCGAATTTGTCATCCGTAACCGGGTAGGCGTAATTGTCGGAAAGCTCCTTCGCTTCCCAGACCACCCGGCCGTCCGCCTGCACCAGCTGCACATCCAGCCGCAACGTCACCCGGCGCTCTCCGGCCGCATCCCTGCGTCGGGAAGAGATCGTCTGGGTTTCGACGGATCGGATCACTCCCCGCATGGTCAGATCGGCCGTCGCGGGGCGGGCGGCGAGCATGGTTTCACTGCGCTGGGTGAATTCGAAGACGAAGGCGTTGGTGACCAGCACTTCCAACCCGTCCTGGTTGGTCCGGTTTTGAAAGGTTTCGACGAAAATGGTCTGCGCTTGGCCGGGCAGCTGGACCGGGCCCTGGAATCGGTACCCGCAGGCCATCAACGCCGCCACCGCCGCCGCAACGATCGCCGCTGCGGCGATCGTCAGGCCGCATTCGACCGCCGCAAGGGAACGGTTCAATCGCACGGATGCTCCTGACCCCGGTCTTCGGGCGCCGTCAGACCACCACGTTGACCAGTTTGTTTTTGACCACGATGACCTTCCGAACGGCTCGGCCCTGCACGAACTTGCGCACATTTTCGTCGGCGAGGGCCATGTGCGTCACGGCCTCATCATCGGCGTCGATGCCCGCCGTGATCCGGCTGCGCAGCTTGCCGTTCACCTGAACGACGATCAGCACCTCCTCGCGCTCGATGGCATCCTCGCGCCAGCTCGGCCAGGACGCCAGCAGGATGCTTTCGGTGTTTCCGAGCGCCGCCCACAGCTCTTCGGCGATGTGCGGCACGATGGGCGCCAGCATCCGCGTCAGAGACTCGAGCGCCAGGCGCATCACTGCGGGCGCGGCCGGGCTCGGGTGCTTCCCGTCGAGAAGGGACATGGCGTTGAAAAGCTCCATCACGGCGCTGATGGCCGTGTTGAAGTGAAAGCGCTCCTCGATGTCCCGCGTGACCTTGCGGATCGTTTCGTGCGTCTTGCGGACCAGCGCCTGCAGCGGTTCGTCCAGGTCGCGCAGCGCGCCCGCATACGGCTGCGCCGAGGCCACGGCCGGCATCCAGTCCGCCGCCAGCCGCCAGACCCGGTTCAAGAACCGGAAGCCGCCTTCGACCCCCTGCTCGCTCCACTCCAGATCCTTCTCGGGCGGCGCGGCAAACAAGCAGAACAGCCGCGTGGTGTCGGCGCCGTAGCGCTCCAGCAGCGTGTTCGGGTCGATCACGTTTTTCTTGGACTTGGACATCTTTTCCACCCGCCCGACGACCACCGGCCGGCGGCAGATACCGCAAAGACGCGCACCGCCGTCAACCTGCGCTTCGCTCGGCAGCAGAAAGCCGTGCTCCGGACAGGCGATCGTCTCCTTGCACACCATGCCCTGGGTCAGCAGGCGGGTGAACGGCTCCTTGAACGACACCAGGCCCTCGTCCCGCAGGACCCGCGTGTAGAACCGCGAATAGAGCAGATGCAGAATGGCGTGCTCCACCCCTCCGATGTACTGGTCGACCGGCATCCAGTAGCCGACCGCCGCGGGGTCGAACATGCCCGTATGGCAGTCCGGGCTGCAGAACCGTTCGAAGTACCAGGAGGATTCGACGAAGGTGTCCATGGTGTCGGTCTCCCGCCGCGCCTGGGTGCTCCCGCAGCTCGGGCAGACCGCCCGCACGAAGCGCTCCAGGGCCGGCAGCGGCGACTGTCCGCCCTCCAGCAGATCGGCGTCCTCGGGCAGAACGACCGGCAGGTCCGCCTCCGGCACCGGGACGATGCCGCAGCGCTCGCAATGAATGACGGGAATCGGCGCCCCCCAGTAGCGCTGCCGCGAAATGCCCCAGTCCCGCAGCCGGAAGCTCACGGACCGACGACCGAGATCGTTGGCCTCGAGGTGGTCGGCGATGGCCTCCTGGGCCTCGCGGTTCGGCAGCCCGTTGAAGGCGCCGGAGTTGACCAAGGTCCCATCGCCGGCATAGGCCGCCTCCATGGCGCCGGGATCCAGCTCGGCGCCGGGGGGTTGAACCACCACCTCGATCGGCAGACCGTATTTCCTGGCAAACTCGAAATCGCGCTGATCGTGGGCCGGCACGGACATGACCGCCCCGGTCCCGTATTCCATCAGGGCGAAGTTGGCGGTGTAGATGGGCATGCGGCGGCCGGTCATCGGGTTCAGGCAGCAGGCGCCGACGAACACCCCTTCCTTTTCATAGCTATCGAGGGCCTTGGCCGAACGGTCCTGATGCGAAATGCGCTCGACAAAGGCCAGGACCTCGGCCTCCTGGGGAGTCCCCCGGCACAGTTGCGGGACCAGCGGGTGTTCGGGCGCCAGGCACATGAACGTGGCCCCGAAAACCGTGTCGTGGCGGGTGGTGAACACCGCGATCTCGCCGCCGCCGGTTTCGAGCGGGAAGCGGATCTCCGCCCCCAGGCTCTTTCCGATCCAATTTTTCTGCATGGTGATGACTTTTTCAGGCCATCCCGGCAGCTGATCGCAATGCAGCAGCAAATCCTCGGCGTAGCGGGTGATGCGGAAGAACCACTGCCAGAGCTTTTTTTGGCGCACGGGTTTGCCGCAGCGCCAGCACATGCCGGCCTCCACCTGCTCGTTGGCCAGCACGGTCTGGCAGGGGTCGCACCAATTGACGTAGGACTCCTTGCGGAAGGCCAGGCCTTTTTTGTACATGCGCAGAAACAGCCACTGCTCCCAGCGGTAGTATTCCGGCCGGCAGGTGGCGACCTCCCGCTGCCAGTCGTAGCTGAACCCCAGCCGCTTCAGCTGCGAGCGCATGGTGGCGATATTGGCGTAGGTCCAGCGCGCCGGGTGGGTCTGGTTCGCGATGGCGGCGTTTTCGGCCGGCATCCCGAAGGCGTCCCAGCCCATGGGGTGCAGCACGTTGAAGCCGCGCATGCGCTGGTAGCGCGCCACCACGTCGCCGATGGTGTAATTGCGCACGTGGCCCATGTGGATGTTTCCCGAAGGGTACGGGAACATCTCCAGCAGATAGTATTTGGGCCGGCCGGGGGCTTCGCGAACCCGAAACAGGTTCTCAGACTCCCAGCGCCCCTGCCATTTGCGCTCCAGCGCCTGCGCATCGTATCGTTCGTCCATGCTCGGATGCGTCCCTTCGTTCGACGTCGGCTCGCCCCGGCACCCCCCCGTTCCGGCAGCGCGCTCGGATGCAGGGCGGACCCGCTGGATGAAC
The DNA here is from genome assembly GCA_964427375.1 of uncultured Desulfatibacillum sp. Lineage (GTDB taxonomy): Bacteria > Desulfobacterota > Desulfobacteria > Desulfobacterales > SpSt-501 > SpSt-501. The sequence goes on from CAYRUF010000034.1 coordinate 15,029, forward strand.
CGATCCATATTTTTAAATTTTTTTTAATGCCACACTCCAGCGGGAACTGCAAGAACCGATGCAACATTTCGTTTGACTTGTTTTCAGCAATTTCATATGGAAGCAGGGATTTTTCACCGGAAACCATCCGACGGACCGACAACGACCGCAAAGATCTCATGAGCGCTAAAATTCTCATCAACGCCAGTGACCCGGAGGAGATCCGGGTCGCCACCGTGAAGGACGGCCGCCTGGAGGAGTTCCGCATCGAAAGCGCGGCGCGCGCCATCACCCAGGGCAACATCTACAAGGGGGTCATCGCGCGCATCGAGCCCAGCCTGCAGGCGGTGTTCGTCGACTACGGGGCCGAACGCAACGGATTCCTTCAGAAGCATGACATTCACGAAGACTACTACCACGAGGACGATTCCCGCGATGTGCCCCTGCACCGCCTGGTCAAGCGCGGCCAGGGCGTGATGGTGCAGATCGCCAAGGACCCCATCGGCACCAAGGGGGCCATGCTCACCACCCTCATCTCCCTGCCGGGCCGGCACGTGGTTCTCATGCCGGGCCATTCGGTGCGCGGGGTGTCGCGCAAGATCGAGGACGACGCCGAGCGGGCCCGTCTGAAGCAGATCGTCGGCGAATTGGAGATCCCCGAAAACTTCGGCGTCATCGTGCGCACGGCCGGCCAGGGCTGTTCCAAGACCATGATTTCGAAGGACCTGAAGGACCTCCTGCGCCTGTGGAAGACCATCAAGGGCAAGGTGATGAGGGAACCGGCCACCGCCCTGCTCTACAAGGAGAGCGCCCTGGTGATCCGATCGATCCGCGACTCCTTCAGCCCGGAGGTTTCGGAAATCCTGATCGACGAACCGAACGTGTTCCGCGAGGCCCAGGAGCTGATCGATATTTTCTCCAGCAAGCACAACCAGGTCGTCAAACTCTACGAGGGCGACAAGCCGATCTTCTCTAAGTTCCAGCTCGAGGAGCAGATCGCCTCCATTTTCGAAAACCGGGTCCGGCTCAAGTCCGGAGGCTCCATCGTCATCGCGCCCACCGAGGCCCTGGTGGCCATCGACGTCAACTCGGGCAAGTCCACCCACGAAAAATCGGTCGAGCAGACGGCGTTTCAGACCAACCTGGAGGCCGCCGAGGAAATCGCCCGCCAGCTGCGGCTGCGGGACTTGGGCGGCCTGATCGTGATCGACTTCATCGACATGAAGGAATCCAAGCACCGCGCCGAGGTCGAACGGGCCTTGAAGAACCACGTCAAGCTCGACCGGGCGCGCTCCAAGGTCGGGCGCATCTCGAAGTTCGGCCTGCTTGAAATGTCCCGGCAGCGCATTCACCCGTCCATCGAGTTCGGCAGCCACGTCATCTGCCGCTGCTGCCAGGGCAAGGGCATGGTCCCGGGCACCGAGACGCTGGGAATCGCCTTCCTGCGCAAGCTCAGCCTCGCGGTCAGCCAGGCGGAGGTGGGCCGCGTCCGGGGCGTCGTGCCGCCGGCCGTCGCCGACTATCTGCTCAACCGGAAGCGCCGGGACATCGTGGAGCTGGAGAAGCGCCGGGACATCGTCATCGACATCGAGGGCGACCCCGGCCTGCTGCCGTTCGAAAGCCGGATCGAAACAGCGCCGTGAAACGGCCGCCCGAAAGATGGGCGGGGAGGGGCACCCCGCCCGGCCGGAATTCACTAAGGGTTTGACGCCGAAACGATTTTCAAGTATATCAGCGCCACTTTCACGTTAAGGAGGTCGTATCTTGGTCAGCATCGCCTACGCCATGGGACAAGGAGGCGCGCCGGAAGGCGGCGCCGCTGGTTTCGCCAGTTTCATCCCTCTCATTCTGATGTTCGTGATTTTCTATTTCCTGCTCATCCGCCCTCAGCAGAAACGCAACAAGGAGCACCGCGGCATGATCGCCAACCTGAAGAAGGGCGACAAGATCGTCACCTCCGGAGGCATCCACGGCACGATCACCGGGCTGGATGAGACCACGCTCACGGTGGAAATCGCCGACAAGGTCCGGGTGAAGGTCAACCGCGCCAACGTGGCCGGGGTCGCCTCTTCAGCGCCGCCGGCCGCCGCCGAAACCAAAAAGAGCTGAAATCGCCACCGCCGTACGTCCTCACTGCCGGCCGCCCACGTCGCCTGCGCGGAATGCCGGCCGCACGCGAATGCGGCCCGCCCGCTGAATCTCGTTTGAAGGCACCCGAAGGGAAGACGAAGTGAAACGCTTTTCCGTTAGATTGGTCATGGTATTGGCAGTGATCGCCGCTGCGATCCTGTACTGCATCCCGACGTTCCGGCCCGAGATCTGGCCCCACCAGAAGATCAACCTGGGGTTGGACCTGCAGGGGGGCATGCACCTGGTGCTGGCGGTCGACACCGCCAAGGCCGTGGAAAGCGCCGTCGAGCGCAGCTACCAGGACTTGCGGGAGCTGGTTCGGAAAAACCAGATCCAGGGGGTCGGCCTGGAACGCCCGTCGCCCGCCCGCATCCTGGTGCGCGTCCAGGGCCGCGAAAACATCGAGAAGTTCAAGGGCATGCTCGAGAAGGAGCTGCGCGAGCTGAAAATCTCCACTCAGACGCCGGATCCCGATACCTACGTGGCAACCCTGGAAATGCCGGCGGCCGAGGCGGACCAGATCAAGAAGCTGGCCGTGGACCAGGCCCTCGAAACCATCCGCAACCGGGTCGATCAGTTCGGGGTGGCCGAGCCGGACATCCGCCGCCAGGGCGACGACCGCCTCCTGATCCAGCTGCCCGGCATCCAGGACACCCAGCGCGCCAAGGACCTGATCGGCCGCACGGCCCTGTTGGAGTTCAAGCTGGTGGACGAATCCCGCGACGTGAACGCCGCGCTGCAGGGCAGCGTGCCCCCGGGCAGCGAGGTGCTCTACAAGGTCGATGAAGACCCGGCCACCCAACGCACCTCGCGGACGCCGTTCCTGCTTAAGAAGACCACCCTGCTGACGGGCGCCTCGCTGACGGACGCGCGCGTCCAGATCGACTCCCAGTACGGCGAGCCCTATGTCTCGATCGAATTCGACAAGAAGGGCGCCCGAACCTTCGAGCGGGTCACCGGTGAAAACGTCGGCAAACGCCTGGCGATCGTGCTGGACAACAAGGTCTACTCCGCCCCGACGATCCAGGAGAAGATCGGCGGCGGCAAGGCCCGCATCACCGGCCGCTTCACCATGGAGGAAGCCCGCGATCTGGCGATCGCGCTCAGGGCCGGCGCATTGCCAGCGCCGGTGACGGTTTTGGAAGAGCGCACCGTCGGCCCTTCCCTCGGCGCGGATTCGATCCGCATGGGACTGATCTCGATGTTGGTCGGCGGCTCATTGGTCCTGCTGTTCATGATCTGTTACTACAAACTCTCGGGCCTCCTGGCGGACTTCGAAGTGCTGTTAGACCTCGTGCTCATCGGCGCGGGCCTCGCCGCTTTCGGCGGCACCCTGACCCTGCCCGGCATGGCCGGCATGATCTTGACGATCGGCATGGCCGTGGACAACAACGTGCTGATCTACGAACGCATCCGTGAAGAGCTGCGGCTGGGAAAAACGCCGCGTGGAGCCGTTGATGCCGGATTTGATCGGGCCACCACCACGATCATGGATGCGAACATCACCACGCTGATCTCCGCCGTGGTGTTGTTCCAGTTTGGAACCGGCGCGGTCAAGGGATTCGCCGTCACGCTGAGCATCGGAGTCATCGCCAGCATGTTCACGGCGATCGTGGTATCGCGCCTGGTTTTCGACTACGTTCTGGACACCCGCAAGGTCCAGCGTCTCAGCATCTGACACGGGCCTGGACCGTTTTTCGCCCACACAAGGAAGCATGGCCATGGAACTCATCAAACCTGGAATCAACCTGGATTTCGTCGGCAAGCGCAGGATCGCTTTCTCCGTTTCCGGCGCCCTGATCTTGCTCAGCTTCGCCGCCCTTTTGGTCTGGGGGCCGAGATACGGCATCGATTTTGCCGGCGGGTCGCTCATTCAGGCCAAATTTTCGAAAACCGTCGAGATCTCGCAGATCAAGGACGGGCTGAACACCCTCGGCATCGAAAACGCCACGGTTCAGCGCGTGGGCGAAGCGAGAGACAACGAATTCCTCATCCGCACGGACGCTACCTCGGTCGCCACCCAGCAACTGGCGCCTCAACTGAAGCAGACCATGGAAACGGCCACGCAGGCCGGCGTCGAGATCCGCCGCGTGGAGACGGTCGGCCCTCAGGTGGGCAAGGATCTTCGTGAAAAGGCCTTGCTGGCCATTTTTTTCTCCCTCATTTTCATCGCTATTTATATCTCGGGCCGCTTCGAGTTCAAATGGATCCAAAGTGGCATCGTCGCTGCGGTTCTCGGCAGCGCGGTCTACGGATTATTTGGGTTGGGAGCCAGCATGCCGTTGATCATTCTGGCGGCACTGGCCCTAACGCTGGTGCTGTTTTGGGTGCTCGGCCTGAAATACGCACTGGGAGCCATCGTCGCACTGCTGCATGACGTGATCATTACCGTCGGCATTTTTTGCATTCTGGAGAAGGAATTCACCGTGTCGGTGATCGCCGCGCTGCTGACCATCATCGGCTATTCGCTCAACGACACCATCATCGTATACGACCGTATCCGCGAAAACCTGCGGAAGCTGGTGAAGACCCCGCTGGCCGCCGTCATCAACCGCAGCGTCAACGAAACCCTCAGTCGAACCATTCTGACTGCCGGCACGGTGTTTGTCGTCGTCGCCGCCCTGTTGGTTCTGGGTGGCGACATCATCCATGATTTCGCGTTTGCATTGCTGATCGGCGTCGTGGTCGGAACCTATTCGTCGGTTTACGTGGCCAGCCCCATCGTGTTGGCCTGGGAGGAGCGGGCCAAGAAAAGGTGATCGCCGTGCAGCCTCGATGTTCCCGGCAGGCCGGTTAGCCCCCCTTTGATCCCCAAAGGGGGGTTTCGCTTCGGTGTGGCTTCTTTCAAAAGCGAGACGTCAACGTGGAAACGCTTCGGCCCTGGTTTCAACTGAAAAGCGTTCCGGGGGTCGGCAACCATCTGTTCAAGCGGCTCATCGACCGCTTCGGCTCCCCCCAGGGCGCGCTGGCCGCTTCCCCCGAGGAGCTGATAGCGGTCGAGGGGGTCAGCCGGCGGGTGGTCGATGCCCTGCACGCGTCCGAACCGCCCGCGTTTGCCGCCGCCGAGATGGACGCCGTCCGGAAGCGCGGATACCGGATCGTGACCCTGAACGACGCGGACTACCCGGCGCTGCTGCGCGAAATCCCGGACCCGCCGCCGTTTCTCTATGTCAGCGGCAGGCTGGCGGCCGCGGAGCGCTGCATCGCGGTGGTCGGCTCGCGCCACGCCACCCCCTACGGGGTCGCCACCGCCCGGCAGCTCTGCGCGGAGCTGGCCCGGCTCGGCCTCACCGTGGTGAGCGGGATGGCGCTGGGGATCGACACGGCCGCCCATGAGGGCGCGCTCGGCGTTCGCGGCCGAACCGTGGCGGTGTTGGGCAGCGGCTTGAATCAGATCTACCCTCCGGAAAACCGCCGGCTGGCCGAACGGATCGCGGCCGGCGGTGCGGTGATTTCCGAGTTCGCACTGGACAACGGGCCGGACGCGCACCATTTTCCGATCCGCAACCGCATCATCAGCGGGATGTCCTGCGGAACGGTCGTGGTCGAGGCGACCCGCAACAGCGGCTCGCTGATCACCGCCCGGCTGGCCGCCGAACAGAATCGGGAGGTCTTCGCGGTCCCCGGCAGCGTCCAGTCTTTCAAGAGCATGGGCACCCACACGCTGATCAAGCAGGGGGCCAAGCTGGTCGAGAACGCCCAGGACATCGTTTGCGAACTGGGCCATTTTCTGGCGGCCGCGGCGCCGGCCGCCGCCGTTCCGGGCGGCGCGCCCCGGAGCGGGGGCCGCTTTGGCCTCAACGCCGAGGAGGCCCAGGTCTTCCAAGCGCTCGGGCCGTACCCGCTCCACATCGACGAACTGGTGCGCCGGCTGGAGATCGACGCCGGACGGCTGTCCGCGATCCTTTTGAACCTGGAGCTCAAGGGCGCGGTGCTGCAGCTGCCCGGAAAGTTGTTTCAAGCGGCCGAAGACAGCGGGTCGTAGCAGGCCGATGGCGCCATCAAGAACGATGGGTTGTTTAGAGTCATAAGACGGCTTAACTCGTAATATTTCGGAAAACACTTTTCTTGTCACTCCGGCGAAACCGGAAACTCGATTTCATAATGTTCTGGACCCCGGCGTTCGCCGGGGTGACGACCTAAATGGCTCTTCACGAGTTCATCGATACTGGCGATGGCTTCGCAAGAAGCCCAAGGTCAAGGCGCGCGAATCTCGTGACGCGAGGCGTACTGACCGTACGCCGCAGCGGCCACGAGATGAGCGCAACGCCGAGATTGGGCTTCTTCCGAAGCCATCAGGAGTAAGAGTGGTTATGTCCAAACCGTTGGTCATCGTGGAATCGCCGGCCAAAGTCCGGACGATCAAGAAATATCTGGGGAACGCCTACAACGTGGCCGCCACGATCGGCCACATCAAGGACCTGCCCCGGCGGGCCATGGGAATCGACGTGGACGACGGATTCACGCCGGAATACACCACCATCCCCGGCAAGCAGGCGGTGATTCAGGCGCTGAAAAAGGCCGCCGGGTCGGCCGAGGACATCTACCTGGCGCCGGACCCGGACCGCGAGGGCGAGGCCATTGCCTGGCACACGGCCGAGGTGCTCCAGAAAAAGGGCCGCCGCTTCCACCGCGTCCTGTTCCACGAACTCACCAAGGACGGCATCCAGAAGGCCATCGCCGCGCCCGAGGAGCTCGACCGCCACAAATACGAGGCCCAGCAGGCCCGCCGCATCCTGGACCGTCTGGTCGGCTATCAGGTGTCGCCGCTGCTGTGGCGCAAGGTCAAGGGCGGCCTGAGCGCCGGACGGGTGCAGACCGTGGCCCTGCGCATCATCTGCGAGCGCGAGCGGGCGATTCAGGCCTTCGTGCCCCAGGAGTACTGGTCCATCACCGCCCTCCTTGCGATCGGAGACGCACCGCCGTTCACCGCCAAGCTCGTCAAGAAGGGCAGGGAAAAGCTCACCATTCCGGACGAGGCGGCCGCGCAGAAAATCCTGGCCGACCTGCAGGGCCGGAGCTTCGTCGTAGACAAAGTCCAGAAAAAGACGGTGCATAAAAACCCGCCCCCGCCCTTCACGACCAGCAAACTGCAGCAGGAGGCGATCCGCCGGCTGCGGTTCACCGCCAAGAAGACCATGATGATCGCCCAGCAGCTCTACGAAGGCATCGACCTGGGGCCGGGCGAACCGGTCGGCCTGATCACCTATATGCGCACGGATTCGACCCGGATTGCGGAGGTGGCCGCCGCCGAAGCGCGGGAGATGATCCTGGAGCGGTTCGGCCGGGACTACGCGCTCGAACGGCCGCGGCAGTTCCGCAACGCGAAGCAGGCTCAGGACGCGCACGAGGCCATTCGGCCGACCGCCGCCGCGAACACGCCCGAAAGCGTCGCGCCGTTTCTGAGTAAAGACCAGCAGGCGCTCTATCAGCTCATCTGGCAGCGGTTTATCGCCTCCCAGATGCAGGAGGCCCTGATCGATCAGGTGTCCGCCGCGATCGCCGCCGGGCCCTACGGGTTCGCGGCCAGCGGCTCGTCGGTGCAATTTCCCGGGTTCATGGCGCTGTACCGGATCGACGAGGAGGACAACGGCGTCAACGGCGAAAAGGGCAAGGAGCAGCTGCCGGCCCTGGCGGCGGGCGATCGGCTCGGCCTGCAGCGCCTGGAGCCCAAGCAGCATTTCACCCAGCCGCCGCCGCGTTTTTCGGAAGCCTCGCTGGTAAAGGAGTTGGAGGAGAACGGCATCGGCCGGCCGAGCACCTATGCCGCCATTCTATCCACCATCCGCGACAAGGGCTATGTGGAATTGCTCCGGGGCTACTTCCGGCCGAGCGAACTCGGCCTGATCGTGAACGACCTGCTCGTCATGAGCTTTCCGGACATCTTCGATGTCGAGTTCACCGCCCGTCTGGAAGAAAACCTCGACCAGGTGGAGTCCGACAAAGCCAACTCCCAGGAGCTGTTGACCCGATTCTACCAGCCGTTCCGCAAAGATCTCGACGCCGCCGCCGAGAAAATGGTGAGCATCAAAGGGGTCGGCGTGGCGACCGGCCTGGCCTGCCCGGAGTGCGGCAAGGCCCTGCACATCAAGATCGGCAAGAACGGGCATTTTCTGGCCTGCAGCGGATACCCGGCGTGCAGATACTCCAGCGACTACACCCGCGACGAAAAGGGGCACATCCAGGCCGTGGCCCCGCCGGCCAGCGAAGCCACCGACAAGGCCTGCGAAAAATGCGGAAAGCCGATGGTGCTCAAACGCGGCCGGTACGGCGATTTCCTCGCCTGCAGCGGGTTTCCCGAATGCAAGAACACCCAGTCGCTCTCCGTCAACGGCTCGGCCAAGAGCATCGGCGTCAAGTGCCCGCAGGCGGGCTGCAGCGGCGACGTCCTGGAAAAAACCTCCAAGCGCGGCAAGGTGTTCTACGGCTGCAGCCGCTACCCGGAGTGCGACTTCGCGTCCTGGGACCGGCCGGTCGCCCGGCCGTGCCCGGCCTGCGGCGCCCCATTCCTCGTGGCGCGCACCACCAAAAAGCAGGGCACGCTGCAGATGTGCCTCAACCCCGACTGCGGCTTCAAGGAACCGGTTTCAGAATAAATGCTTGACTTCTTTGATCCCGGCTGTTAGCCTGCTGGAAAATCATAGGTAACCGCATGCTATCGTCTTTGGCCAATATCCTCCTCCTGAGCCTTATTATTATCATCGCCGGCGTCATCGTCGGCGATGATGAGAAAGGGTTGGTAATGGCCTAAGCGCACCCCGAACACCGAGAAGCAAAAAATCCGTTACCAGCCCCCCGGCGGTAACGGATTTTTTTTGGGTCCAAAGCGAGGGAGAAGCCAAAAATGGAAATGACCGGTTCTCAGATCTTGATGCGGGTGTTGCTGGAGGAAGGCGTTGATACGATCTTCGGGTTTCCGGGGGGTGCGGTCATCGACATCTACGATGAGCTCGCCCGGACCGATATCCGCCACGTGCTCGTCCGCCACGAACAGGGTGCGGTCCACGCCGCCGACGGCTACGCCCGGGCCTCCGGCAAGGTCGGGGTGTGCCTGGTGACGTCGGGGCCCGGCGCCACCAATACAGTCACCGGCATCGCCACGGCCCACGCCGATTCGATCCCCGTGGTGATCATCACCGGCCAGGTGCCCACGCATCTCATCGGCAATGATGCGTTTCAGGAAGTGGACATCGTCGGCATCACCCGGCCCTGCACCAAGCACAACTACCTGGTGAAATCGACATCGGACCTTGCGCGGATCCTCAAGGAAGCGTTTTATCTCGCGCGCTCGGGTCGTCCCGGCCCGGTGCTGGTGGACATCCCCAAGAACGTCGCCAACGGCCGCTCGTCCTACCAGCCGCTGGGGTCGGTCCGGATGCGCGCCTACAACCCCACCTATCAGCCCAACCTCAAACAGCTGCGCCAGGTGGCCCGGCTCGTCGAGACCGCCGAACGGCCGGTGATTTTCGCCGGCGGCGGCGTGGTCCTCTCGGGTGCCGGGGCCGAGTTGACCCGGCTGGCCCGGTTCCACCGGATCCCGGTGTCGACCTCGCTGATGGGCCTCGGCGGGTTTCCCGGCGATGATCCCCTCTTTCTCGGCATGCTCGGCATGCACGGCACCTACGCCGCCAACATGAGCACCAGCGCTTGCGACCTCCTGCTGGGCGTCGGCGTGCGCTTCGACGACCGCGTCACCGGCAAGACCGATGCCTTCGCTTCCCAGGCCCAGATCGTGCACATCGACATCGACCCGACCTCGATCCGCAAGAACGTCCCGGTCAGCGTTCCCCTGGTGGGCGACTGCCGCGCCAGCCTGCAGCAACTGAACGCCATGGCCATGAATCCGCCGGATGCAGCGGTGGCCGCCAAACGCGGCCAATGGCTGGACCGCATCGCCGCCTGGAAGGAGGCCCAGCCCCTTTCCTACCAGCAGGACGAGGCCATCAAGCCCCAGTATGTGGTCGAACAGGTGTGCGCCTTGACCCGGGGCGAAGCGATCATTACGACCGAAGTGGGCCAGAATCAGATGTGGGCCGCCCAGTACTACCGCTTCAACCATCCCAACCACTTCATTACGTCCGGCGGACTGGGAACGATGGGCTTCGGGCTGCCGGCCGCGATCGGCGCCCAGATCGCCTTTCCTGAAAAGACCGTCATAGACATCGCCGGCGACGGCAGCATTCAGATGAACATCCAGGAAATGGCGACGGCGGTGCAATACGGGCTGCCGGTTAAAATCGTCGTGCTCAACAACGGCTATCTCGGCATGGTGCGCCAGTGGCAGGAGCTTTTCTACGGCCGGCGCTACAGCGCCACCCGCGTCGAGGCCGCTCCCGACTTCGTGAAACTGGCCGAGGCGTTCGGGGCCGTGGGATTGAGGGCCAGGCGGCCGGAGGAGGTCATCCCGGTGCTCGCCGAGGGGTTGGCGGTGAAGCGGCCGGTCATCATGGACTTCGTGGTGGCCCCCGAGGAGAGCGTCTATCCGATGGTGCCCGCCGGCGCTCCGATCACCGAGATGCTGCTGGTGTAGAAAGGAACCCGATGCAGGAAGAAAAACACATCATGACCATGCTGGTGGATAACGAGCCGGGGGTGGTTTCCCGGGTGGCGGGGCTCTTCAGCGGCAAGGGGTTCAACATCGAGAGCATCTGCGCCAGCCCGACCCACGACCCGCGGGTGTCGCGCATCACCATCGCGACCCAGGCCAACCCGCCCGTGATCGAGCAGATCGAAAAACAGCTGCGCAAGCTCGTCAATGTCATCAAGCTGCGCGCCTTGAACGGCCCCCGCTGCGTGCGCCGGGAGCTGGCCCTGGCCTGCATCCAGATCAAGCCCGAACAGCGGGCCGAGGTGTTGCGGCTCGTGGAACTCTTCAACGGGAAAATCGCCGACGCGGGCCTCAGCCATCTGATTATCGAGGTATCCGGCGAACAGGAAGAGGTGCAGACCGCCCTGAACCTTCTGGAGCCCTACGGCATCAAGAAGCTGACGCGGACCGGGCCGATCGGGCTGATTCGGGAGCCGAAATAAAAAGGGTTCAACGGTTCACGGTTCACGGTTCAGGGTTGAAAAACCATGAACATCGGTTCCCAACCATTGAACCGTGAACCCTTAACCCCTCAACCTCTTTTGATTCATCAAACTGGCAATAAATTCGAACCCGACAATGACCATCTTAGAAAGGAACCTGAGAAAATGGCACAATTCGATTTCGGCGGCGTGATGGAAGAAGTGGTGACGGAGGATGAATTTCCCCTGCAGAAGGCCCGCGCGGTGCTGGCGAACGAGGTGGTGGCCGTCGTGGGCTACGGCGTCCAGGGCCCGGGCCAGGCCCTCAATATGCGCGACAACGGCCTGCGCGTCATCGTCGGCCAGCGCCCGGGCGGAAAATCATGGGACCGCGCCGTGGCCGACGGCTTCGTCCCGGGCGAAACCCTGTTCGCCCCGGAGGAGGCCGCCGAGCGCGCCACCGTCGTCCAGTACCTGCTCTCCGACGCCGGCCAGGTGGCCCTGTGGCCCAGGATCAAGCCCTGCCTGAAGCCGGGCAACACGCTGTACTTCTCCCACGGCTTCGCCATCGTCTACAAGGACCAGACCGGCATCATCCCGCCCCCGACCGTCGATGTCGTGCTGGTGGCGCCGAAGGGCTCCGGCCGCACGGTGCGCACCAACTTCCTCGACGGCAGCGGCATCAATGCGAGCTTCGCGGTCTTCCAGGACGTCACGGGCAAAGCCCGCGAAAAGGCGCTCGCGCTCGGGATCGGGATCGGCTCCGGGTACCTTTTCCCCACGACCTTCGAACGCGAAGTCCTCAGCGACCTCACCGGCGAGCGCGGGATCCTCATGGGGGCGTTGGCCGGCGTCATGGAGGCCCAGTACAACCTGCTGCGCCGGCACGGCCACAGCCCCAGCGAGGCGTTCAACGAGACCGTCGAGGAGCTGACCCAGAGCCTCATCGGCCTCGTCGGGGAAAAGGGGATGGACTGGATGTTCGCCAACTGCTCCACCACGGCCCAGCGCGGCGCGCTGGACTGGGCGCCCCGTTTCCGGGACGCGGTGGCGCCGGTGTTCGAGCAGCTCTACGAACGCGTCCAGAGCGGCGAGGAGACGCGCCGCGTGCTGCAGGCCAACAGCACGCCCGACTACCGCCAGAAGCTCGACAAGGAGCTCGCGGCCCTGCACGACTCGGAGATGTGGCGGGCCGGTGCGACCGTGCGCTCCCTGCGGCCGGAGAACCGAAAGTAGGTGCGATGGAACCGATTCTGCTCTACGACACGACCCTGCGCGACGGGACCCAGGGCGAGAACATCTCCTTCAGCGCCGAGGAAAAGCTGAAGATCGCCCGGCGCCTGGACGACATCGGGATGCACTACATCGAAGGCGGTTGGCCCGGGTCGAACCCCAAGGACCTGCAGTTCTTCGATTTGGCGCGGCGCCACCCGTTCAAACACGCCCGCCTGGCGGCCTTCGGCTGCACCCGCAAGCCCGGCCGGCGGCCCGAGGACGACCATCATCTGAAAGCCCTCCTTGACAGCGGGGCCGCCGTCGCTGCCATTTTCGGCAAGAGCTGGGACCTGCATGTCACCCAGGTGATCGAAACCCGCCTGGAGGAGAATCTGGCCATGATCCGCGACACGGTGGCCTTTCTGCGGCAGAATGGCCGCGAGGTCATCTATGACGCCGAGCATTTTTTCGACGGGTTCCGCCGCAACCGCGACTACGCGCTGGCCACCGTCGCCGCGGCGGCCGAGGCCGGGGCGGACGTGATCGTGCTGTGCGACACCAACGGCGGCACCCTGCCGTTCGACGTCGCGCCGGTTTTCGCCGAGGTCCGCCGCCGCCTGGGCCGGGTGCGCCTCGGCATCCACACCCACAACGACTGCGGTCTGGCGGTGGCCAACTCCCTGGCCGCGGTGGCGGCCGGCGCGGTCATGGTGCACGGCACCATCAACGGGTACGGGGAGCGCTGCGGCAACGCCGACCTGACGGCGATCGCCCCGATCCTGTGCCTGAAGATGGGACGGCCCTGTCTGTCGCCGGACAATCTCAAGAAGCTGAAATCGCTCTCGCGCTTCGTGGGCGAGACCGCCAACGTCGTGCCGATGCACAGCCGCCCGTTCGTGGGCCGCAGCGCCTTTGCGCACAAGGGCGGCGTGCACGTCAGCGCCATCATGAAAACGCCGCAGGCCTACGAGCACATGGACCCGGAGCAGGTCGGCAACCAGCGGCGCGTGCTGGTGTCCGATCTGTCCGGCAAGAGCAACGTGGAGTACAAGGCCCGCGAGCTGGGCCTCGATCTCGAGGCCGGCGGGGTCGACAGCCGGCGGATCGTCTCCGAGATCAAGCAACTGGAGCTCGACGGGTACCAGTTCGACGTAGCCGACGGTTCGTTCAGGGTCCTTATCGAGAAGCTGACCGACAACTTCGAGCCGCTGTTCGAGCTGGATTCCTTCCGGGTCACCATTGAAAAGGACCGCGACCAGCCCTGCCAGTCCCATGCCACGGTCAAGCTCCGTGTCGATGGAAAAAGCGAGATCACCGCCGCCGAGGGCTACGGTCCGGTCAGCGCCTTGGACAACGCCCTGCGCAAAGCCCTGGGGCGGTTCTTTCCGGATCTCGACACCATGCGCCTGACGGATTTCAAGGTGCGGGTGATCGACGGCAGCCGCGGTACAGCCGCCCGCGTGCGGGTGCTGATCGACTCGCGCGACCAGGATCATATCTGGAGCACCATCGGCGTGTCCGAGGACATCATCGAGGCCAGCTGGCAGGCCCTGGCGGACAGCTTCCAGTGCAAACTCGCGCGCGAAAAGGCGCTGCGCAGCGCGCGCCAGGAACCGCTGCCGTTAAAAATGGAGTAAAAAAGGCGTGAGCCCGTGGACCCGTTGGCCCGTTTAAGCGTGCCGAGACCGGAAAAAATACTCGATACTCGATGCTCGATAGTCGATGAAAAACTAAAAATGCTTTTTCGGTATCCAGAATCGAGCATCCCGTATCGAGTATCATGAACGCATGCCAGGAGCGGCAGCCAAAAACGAAACAACCAGCTCAACTTTCCGAAGGAGTAAATTGCATGACAGATCGCGTCATCATTTTCGACACGACGCTGCGCGACGGGGAGCAGAGCCCCGGCGCGAGCATGAACACGGCTGAAAAGCTGCGCCTGGCGGTTCAGCTGGAGAAACTGGGAGTGGACGTCATCGAGGCCGGGTTTCCGGCGGCATCGGAAGGCGACTTCGAGGCCGTCTCCAAGATCGCCGGCCGGCTCAGGAAGCCCGAAGTGGCGGGCCTCGCTCGGGCGTCGCGGGCCGACATCGACCGGGCCTGGCAGGCGGTCCGCCATGCCGCCCGGCCGCGCATCCACACCTTCATCGCGACCTCGGACATCCACCTGCAGTACAAGCTCAAGATGAGCCGCGAGGAGGTGGTGAAGGCCGCCGTGGAGGCGGTGCGCTACGCCAAGACCCTGACCGAGAACGTCGAATTCTCGGCGGAGGACGGCTCGCGCAGCGACCGGGACTACCTGTGCCGCGTGTTCGAAGCCGCGATCGCAGCCGGCGCCACCACCGTCAACCTGCCGGACACGGTGGGCTATGCCGTGCCCGAGGAGTTCGCCGAACTGGTGCGCTACATCCGCGAGCACACGCCCAACATCTCCAAAGCGGTCCTGAGCGTCCACTGCCACAACGACCTGGGGCTGGCGACCTCCAACACGCTCGCCGCTATCCGCGCCGGAGCGCGCCAGGCGGAGGTGACCATCAACGGCATCGGCGAGCGGGCCGGCAACACCTCGCTCGAGGAGGTGGTCATGGCCCTGCACACCCGGGCCAACTTCCTCCAGGCCGGCACCGCCATCCACACCGAGTTCATCCATCCGACCAGCCGACTGGTGAGCATGATCACGGGCATCATGGTCCAGCCCAACAAGGCCGTGGTCGGCGCCAACGCCTTCGCGCATGAGGCCGGCATCCACCAGGACGGCGTGCTCAAGAATCCCATGACCTACGAGATCATGAAGCCGGAGACCATCGGGCTGAGCGCCAACCGGCTGGTGCTGGGCAAGCATTCCGGCCGGCACGCCCTGCGCACCCAGCTCAAGGATCTGGGCTATGATCTCTCCGACGAGGAGGTGGAGCTGGTCTTCACCAAGTTCAAGGAGCTGGCCGACAAGAAGAAGAACGTGCTGGACGAGGACCTGGAGGCGATCGTCACCGAGGGGATCCTGCGCACCGCCGACGTCTTCGTGCTGGACTACCTGCACGTCACCGCCGGGACGACGGTGCTGCCCATGGCGAGCGTGCGGCTGAAGATCAACGGACGGCCCGTCCAGGGCGCCGGCTACGGCAACGGGCCGATCGACGCCGCCTACAACACGATCGCCCGGCTGACGGGCACGGCCTCCGAGCTGCTGCGCTTCTCCATCAGCGCGCTGACCGGCGGCACGGACGCCATGGGCGAGGTGACCGTGCGCCTGCGCGAAAACGGGCTGCTCGCTTTAGGCAAGGGGGCCGACCCGGACATCATCACGGCCAGCGCCAAGGCCTACGTCAACGGCTTGAACCGCCTGGAGTACCTCAAGACCCACCCCATGCAGGAGGAGGCGGGGCTATAAAAAACGATGCTGGATGCTTGATTCTCGATACTCGATGAAAAATCATCAGTGTTTTTCTCCTTTATCGAGTATCCAGTATCGAGCATCCGGTATCGCTTAGCTCGTATCCAGGCTCCCCACCAGCTGGGCGATGTCGGCGATGCCGCGGCGTTCGAGGTAGCGCTCGATGCCCTCGATGACCTCGATGGTCGACCGGGGATTGACGAAGTTGGCCGTTCCCACCTGGACCGCCCGGGCGCCGGCGATGAGGAACTCGACGGCATCCTCCGCCGTCATGATTCCGCCGATGCCGATCACGGGCAGCCGGGTCGCCCGCGCCACCTGCCACACCATGCGCAGCGCCACGGGTTTGATGGCCGGACCGGACAGGCCGCCCGTGATGTTGGCCAGCCGCGGCCGCCGGGTTTCGATGTCGATGGCCATGCCGATGAGGGTGTTGATCAGCGACAGCGCGTCGGCGCCGGCCTCCTCCGCGCGGCGGGCGATCGCGGTGACGTCGGTCACGTTGGGGGAGAGCTTGACGATGACCGGTTTGCGGGTGCGTTGGCGGACGGCCTTGACCACGCTGCCGGCGGCCGCCGGATCCACCCCGAACACCACGCCGCCGGCCTTCACGTTGGGGCAGGAGATGTTGACTTCGACGCCCGCCACCCCGTCGACCCCATCGAGGCGGCCGGCCAGCTCGGCATATTCCTCGACGCTGGTTCCGTAGATGTTGGCGATGATCGGCGGCTTCAAGGTCCGCAGGAACGGCATCTTGTCGGCCACGAAGGCGTCGATCCCCACGTTTTCGAGGCCGATGGCGTTGAGCATGCCGCAGGGGGTCTCGACGATCCGCGGCGGCGGGTTGCCCTTGACGGGCTTGAGCGCCAGGCCCTTGACCACGATCGCCCCCAGCCGGTTGAGATCGATGAGGGGGTCGAACTCCCGCGCATAGCCGAAGGTCCCGGAAGCGGTCATCACCGGGTTCTGCAGCGCTATCCCGCCGATGTTGACCGCCATTGCGGGTGGAGTGGAGCTCATGTCTCTCCTCTTTCAATCATCCCGAAGATTCAATGCTTCCAATCCGGTCATATCAACTGCCGGACTCATAGCACAGCCCTCCACCAAGTCAAGCCGGCCGGCCGGGAAGCCGCCGCTTGCGCAGACGGCACCGTGGTGTTATCATTCAAAAAAATGTCTGACGGGGCATTGCATTCGCATGGATCTCTCTCCCTACTGGAAAACCATCGTCGACACGCTCAAGGAAGGGCTGGTCGTGGTGAACCCGGAGGGCACCATCGTGGCCGTGAACCCCGCCGCCGAGACCTTGACCGGCTATTCCGCGGCCGAGCTGATCGGCGAATCCTGCCGGATCCTGGACTGCACCGGCTGCGAAATCTACGGCCTCGGTTCGGGCGATAAATGGTGCCGGCTCTTCCAGGAGGGTCTGGTCAAGGCCAAGCCGTGCCGGATCACCAACAAGGATCACCACTCCGTCAGCGTCGTCAAGAACGCAACGGTCCTGCGCGATCCGCAGGGCCGGGTCATCGGCGCCGTGGAGACCCTGACCGACATCTCCGAATTCGTGCGGCAGCAGGAGGAGATCCTTGCGCTGCGCAGGACCCTCGACTTGAACGACCACTACTTCGGCATCCTCGGCAAGTCGACGCCCATGCAGCAGCTGTTCGAAATGATCGAGAGCGTCGCCAAGTCCGACGCGCCCGTCCTCATCTACGGACAAAGCGGAACCGGCAAGGAGATGGTCGCGCGGGCCATCCACTGGGCGGGCGCGCGGGAGCGCCGGCCGTTCATCAAAGTCAACTGCGCGGCCCTGAACGAGAACCTGCTCGAAAGCGAGCTCTTCGGACACGTCAAGGGCGCCTACACCGGCGCCGACCGCCAGCGCACCGGGCGGTTCGAGGCGGCGCACGGCGGCAGCATCTTCCTGGATGAAATCGGCGATATCCCGCCCGCCACCCAGGTCAAGCTCCTGCGGGTGCTGGAGGAAAAGGAAATCGAGCGGGTCGGGGACCATACCCCCATCAAGGTGGATGTGCGCGTCATCACCGCCACGAACAAGAATCTGGAGGAGCTGATCGCCGCCGGCCGGTTCCGCGAAGACCTTTTCTTCCGGATCAGCGTCTTTCCGCTCACGATCCCCCCGCTGAAGGACCGCCCCGAGGACATCCCCATCATCGTCCAGCATTTCATCGCCCAGCATTGCCAGAAAAGCGGCAAACACATCACGGGGATCAGCCCTGCAGCGATCGCCCGGTTGTCCGTTTACGCCTGGCCGGGCAACGTCCGGGAGCTGCGCAACGCCGTCGAATACGCGCTGGTGCTCTGCCCCGAGGGCGAAATCGGCGTTCAGCACCTGCCTCCCAAAATCGTGTCCGACGACCCCTGCGTCTGCCCGCCCCCGGCCGAGCCGGTGGCCGCCCAGGAACGCGAGCAGCTCGTCCGGGCGTTGCGGCAGGCCGGCGGCAATCAGTCGGCCGCCGCGCGGCTTCTGGGCGTCAGCCGCGTCACGGTCTGGAAGCGGATGAAGAAGCACCGCATCGACCTCACCCGCGCGATCAACGGATGAAGACCCGCTCGGAATCATCCGCGGCGTCCCCGCCGCCGATCGCCCTGCTCTCGCCGCCCTGGCCCCTTTACACGCGCCCGTCGATCCAGCTGGGCGCCCTGAAGGCGATCATCCGGTCGCGCTTTCCCCATATCGCCGTCCAAGCCCACCACGCGTACCTGGCCATCGCCGCCGCCATCGGCTATGCCCTCTATCAGGGCGTTTCGGAGCGCACCTGGCTCGCCGAGACCGTCTACGGCGCCCTGCTCTACCCCGAACAGCGGCCGGGCATGGCGCGGCTGTTCCGCAGCGAGGCCGCGGGCAGCCCGCTCCTGCGCCGCACCGATTTCGCCCAGCTGGTCGCACGGGTTCAGGAGGCGACCGAGGCCTGGCTGGCCGCCGTGGACTGGCGGCCGCTCCGGATGGTGGGGGTCAGCAGCGTGCTGTGCCAGCTGACCGCCGGCCTGTATTTCATCCGCCGTCTGCGGGAGCTGCATCCCGGCCTCACGATCGTGGCCGGCGGAGCGGCCTTCAATCAGCGCTCGGCCGCGGCGGCCCTGGAGGTGTTTCCGGAAATCGACGCCGTGGTCTGCGGGGAGGGCGAGCTGCCGCTCTGCCACCTGGTGCAGCATCACGTCGTGGAGGGGCGGCCGCTCGCCGACGTTCCGCCGGCCCGCGGCATCGTCCGGCGCGGCGGCGACAACGCCCCCGAGGCCGCCCGCGGATTCTATCAGCTGGAGAACCTGGACCACCTGCCGCTGCCGGATTTCGGAGACTATTTCGCGACCCTCTCCGGCCTCGATCCATCGCTGCGTTTTTTTCCGACCCTGCCGGTCGAGGTTTCGCGCGGCTGCTGGTGGCAGCGTGAAGACCCGGCCGGGGAGAGCGGCGGCTGCGCATTCTGCAACCTCAACCTGCAGTGGAAGGGCTACCGTTCCAAATCCGCCGGACGGGTGGTTTCCGAAGTCGATCAAATGACCCGCCGCCACCGGCTGCTCGCGGTGGCGGTCATGGACAACGTCCTGCCCAAGGAGTCCACCGCCGCGATTCTGCGCGGCCTGGCTGAGCTCAACCGCGATCTGTCCATTTTCGCGGAGATCCGGGCGACCACCCCGCTCGCCGAGCTCAAACTCATGCGTGCGGCCGGAATGCGCCGCGTTCAGATCGGCATCGAGGCCCTCAGCACCCGCCTGCTGCGCAAGCTGCGCAAGGGCACCACGGCCATTCAGAATCTCGAGATCATGAAGCACTGCGAGGCGCTGGGCATCGCCAACCTGTCCAATCTCATCCTCCAATTTCCGCCCAGCGACGAGGACGATGTGGCCGAGACCCTCCGCACCATGAAATTTGCAGTCCTATTCCGGCCGCCCAAGCCGGTCAGCTTCTGGCTGGGCCTCGGCAGCCCGGCCTGGCGTCATGCCGAGGCCCACGGGTTGAACCGGGTCGGCAACCATCCCCACTGGGCGCGCATTTTCCCGCGCCGGATCTTCCGCCGGCTGCCGTTCATGATCCAGGCCTACCAGGCCGACGCCGGCCGCCAGCGCCGCTTGTGGCAGCCGGTCCGCGCGCAGCTGCGAACGTGGACGAAGACCTACGCGGACCTGCATCGGGGAACGCCGGACGAACCCATTCTCGGCTATCGCGACGGCGGCGATTTCATGATCATCCGCGAGCGCCGCCCGGGGGAAGAAACGGCCACCCATCGCCTGGAGGGCGCGTCGCGCCGGATCTACCTCTTCTGCAGCCACCACCGGTCGCTCCAGCGCATCCTCGCAACCTTCAGCACGCTGCCGGCGGACCGGATCGCCTCCTTCCTGCAGACGATGACCGCCCAGAGGCTCATGTTCTCTGAAAACGACCATTTTTTGAGTTTGGCGGTGCCGGTGCGAGGAATGGACTAGGGCAGCGATACGAACAGAATTGCAGGCCACTCACAGAATCGGCTATCCGGGGGATGGTAGGTCTATCGGACCGGCGTTTCGTTCTGAAACCGGATGCCGATGCCGTTTTCGTCGCACCAGACGATTTCGCCGAGGCGGGACACCAGCTTCTGTTTTTTCTTGAGGGGGATCGTCAGGGATACCTTTTGGCCTTTGGAGGGTTTTTCGCTGCATTGAACGAAGACGCCGCCGGGGTTCACGTTCTGGATGACGCCGGGAATCTGGCGGTGCTTGTTCCGGATCAGGGTCGGGACCGAGCAGGGCCGGCGCGGCTGCCGGCGCGAATCGCGGCGCTGCCCCGGTTTTCCGGGGCGGGCGACGCGCGCCAGGATCTCGACGCCGTAGGCATAGTCGTAAAAGGAGTGATCGAGGAATTTTCGCCACTTGATCACCGAGCGATAGCATTCGTAGACGCCGGGTTCGGAGGCGAACGGCGAATCGGCGATGCCGACGTAGATTTCGGAACCGGGGATGAGATAGAAATCCGACTCGAAATACAGCCCTTTCTTGCTGAAGTTGTGCATGCGCGCCGCATGCAGGACGCCGGCTTGGAGCGGTTCGAGCGAGATCGGCGTCCGGTGTTCGATCCGCGCGTTGGCCCGTTTTTCAGGATTGTCCTTTTCCATTTCCATGACAGAGGTCCGCCCGCCGCGACGCTTTCAGTTTTTCCGGAACCCGTATTTTTTCAGCAGGTCCTTGATGGCCTCCTCCAGCAGGTCGTTCTGGCGCTTCTCGAGTTGAGCCGCCAGAATTTTGATCTGCCGGATCAGATCCGCATCCAGGGTGGTGTTGTACATCTTGCGTTTGCCCATGCTGGAAAGTGTCTCCATTGCGATCGATTCCATGGATTCTCCGCGTTGAACTCCGATGAAATTGCCCGGTTCACTCCGGGCAGTGATAAGCCAGCGCCGCCGAACCGGACGGGTAGTCGGCCAGGAAGACGACATGGGTGGCGTTCAGCATCTCGGCTTTTCTCAGAACCATATCCCGCCCGTCGTAGGTGAATTTCGGATGGATTTGGAAGGAGCCCATATCCGAGTTTTCCGAAAGCGTGGCGATATAGGTGCAGTGGCGCACCATGATTTCCTCGGCGACCGCCACCGAATAGGGCGCGTTGGCGGCACAGCCGGCCATGGCGGCCGCGGCCAGGGCCAGCACGATCCCCGATGAAATCACCCTCATTTCGCCTCGCGTTCCGAACCACGGACCGCAACCCGCAGCTGCATCAGGCATTCTCCCAACGGTCTTCGTGTCGATTTCTATATTGATTTTACAGTAGTTCAGGAAGGTTGTCAAAATTGCGGATCGCGATTCCGACTTTATTTACAACAATTTCAAATAGATAAAACTGGAACGACGAAGTCTGCCGCACGGCCGGGATCTGCCCTTCCAAGCAAGCTATCTCATTTTTATGTGGGAGCGGCATCTTGCCGCGACTGAATCGCGGCTGGAAGCCGCTCCCACAGAAACAGAACTTATTCGGCGCGGAAATTGGGCTACTTACGAAGTCATCACATCCGGAGGTACGGGATCAGGACAGCTGGCGCAGAAAGTCGCCGACGACCTGATGGACCTTTTCGGAATCCTCGCCGAGCAGGATGCCGTGGCGGTTCATGCTGAAGAGAACGTATTTCTTGTCGCGGGAGCCGAGCTTTTTGAAGATTTTTTCCGACCCGCGCGGATCCACCACGGGGTCGTTGCTGGATTGCACGACGAGGGCGGGGACCTCGATGCCGCCCAGCCGCGGATCGAGATCGTCCATCAGGCGTTCGATCTCCCTCACCCCGGAGACCGGATTGCGCGTATAGTTGATGTGGGGGTTCTCCGGCCGGTTTTCGACGAACTCCATCTTGGCGCCCGCGCGGCTGGCCCGGTCCATCAACCGGTTCCACATGTCCACGGCCGGGGCGAAGCGGGCGTTGAAATCCCGCAGCCGCATCGGGGCGGATACGGCGAAGACCCCGGCCAGGGTTTCGACCCGGGCGGCCAGATGCAGGGCGAGTCCCGCTCCGGTGGAGAACCCGCCCGCCGCCACCTTCCGGCAGATGCTGGCCATGATGGCATAGCCCCGATCGACCGACCCCAGCCAGTCCTGGTAGCTGCGCTGCGCCAGGTCCTGGGGCGAGGTCCCGTGGCCCCGCAGGCGCGGCGCGTACACCCAGAACCCCTCGCGCCCTAAAAAGGCGGCCAGTTTCTTCACTTCGAGCGGCGCCGCCATGTACCCGTGGCAGAGGACGACCCCCAGCCGGTTCGAGCGCCCCTCCACGAGAAACGGCATGCCCACCTCCATCGCCTTGGATTCGCCCTCGATGTGGTGCTGCCGATAGTCCGTCCGGAACTCTTCCGCGGCCTCGGCTAGGAGGCGGTTGCGCACCTGCCGCCGGATCCAGAAGGCCGGCAGGACGGCGCAGCGGCGCGCGGCGCGCTGAAACGGCCGCAGCGGCTCGACCGCGTTGGCCATCACGTCGATCGGGTTTTCGATGCGCGCCCGGTGGAACCGGTAGGCCGAAGCAAAGGACGCGCGGTCGCGGAGGTAGTGCCCGTCCTGCTTTTTCAGGTTGCCCTTCTCGACGGCCAGCCCGATGACGTCCTTCACGATCCCCCGGCGGTCGTCGACCAGCAGATGGGTCTGATCGCCCGCCAGGGTCGCGTGAAGGTGAAGCTCCGGCCGCCGCTGCAGCTCGGCCGCCAGCAGGACGGCGCGCCGGCAGAGGTCGGTGGAATCGATACGGCCATAGGGGCTCCGGCGGAGCAGCGTCGCGAACAGATGGTCGTGGTTGATCGTGGTCATGCCGTAAATGGCGGCCATGTAGCGCTGCATCAGGGCCACGGCCTCGCGGCGCAGGATCCGCCGGGAGGCGATGGGGTCGTCGAAATCCAGCCGCCCCGGTGAACCGATGTCCCGCGCCACGGCCAATCGCTGGAGGCTATCGGCGGCGGCCAGGGGCCGGCCGAAGCGGATGTCGATGTCCACCCCCGAAAGCAGCATCGACCCCTCGGTCATGAGCTCTTCGAGCAGGCGCTCGGGGATCTCGTCCACCAGCCGCCGGGCGAGGTCGCTCAGGATGTTTTCGCGGGCCCGCACCGGGTAGTAGGTGATGTTGACCGGAACGATGAAGGTAGCGCGATCCAGCACCCGCTCGAGCGATTCCAGGTTGAAAAGGCCCATCAGGCGGTCGCATTCAAGCGGCGCCGAGCGCGACAGGCGGCGCAGCCGCTCGCGGTAGAACTCGGCGCGGATGGCGAGCGTGGCGGCCCCGGTGTGCGGCGGGCGCTTGCCGGCGGCCCAGGCGATCATGAAGCGGCCCTTCTCCATGACCTTCAGGGTCTTCACCATGCCGCCTTCCGGAAAGATCAGCCAGTTGGCCTCGCCGGTGAGCAGGGTCCGGATGATCAGACGGTCGCGCTCGGGGTCCCGGGTGGAGACCGCACCGACCTGCTCGAGCAGCTGGCTGAACGGCCCCCGGAAGAACTCGGCGTCCGCCAGCGACCACACCGGCAGACGGGTCAGCTGATGGAGGAAATAGGGCATCAGGAGGGTCTCGATGCGGGTGAAATGATTGACCGCGAAAATGAGCGATCCGGCCGGAATGTTCGTCTGGCCGTGCAGCCGCAGGCGGGCCTTGGACAGATTCGAGAGGGCCTTGATCGCCAGGCCCGTGGTGCGGTAGGCGAAGCGGTTCATGAGCTGAGCGGCAAACGGCCTCCCTCCATCTGACAGCGGCGCGTTGGCGGCTGAAAGCGCGTCCGTTGCACTCAGTATAGATGAAAAACCTCCTGCGATCAATTTGGGGCAACAGGCGAAACATTCGCCGCGGTTGACACGCTCAGGGATTCCATTTAGATTCAGGCATTGAAATGAATGGGGAGGTTCTGATTGTATTCCAAGATCCTCGTGCTGCGTTTTTCGGAAGACGTCGCCCAGAAGCCGGTGGTCTACCATCTGGCCAAGGACTTCGACCTGGTCTTCAACATCCTGAACGCCACCATTCTGCCGGGCAAGGAGGGCGTCATGGTCATGGAGCTCTCCGGCTCCAAGAAGAACTTCCGCGACGGGGTGGCCTTCCTGAAGAACAACGGCATCAAGGTCAAGAACGCCTCGCGCGAAGTCAAACGCGTCACCGCCCGCTGCACGCATTGCGGCGCCTGCACGGCGGTGTGCCCGACCGGGGCGCTGTCGATCCGCCGGCCGGAGATGGAGGTCGTCTTCGACCAGGAGAAGTGCAGCATCTGCGAGTTGTGCGTCCCCGCCTGCCCGCCGCGCGCCATGGAAGTCCGGCCGATCCGGAACGCGCTGATGGAATGAATCCGACGATCGCCGTTGCCGTCAGCGGCGGCGTGGATTCCCTGGTCGCCGCCCATCTGCTGAGGCAGACCGAACCGGGGGTCGTAGCGGTCCATTTTCGGACCGGCTTCGAGCCCGAACCCGCCGAACCCGCCCGGGCCCGCATCCAGTCCATCGGCGAACAGCTGGGCCTTCCGGTGCACGTGTTCGACCTGAGCGGGGACTTCCGGCGGGAGGTCGTGGATTATTTCGCCGCCACCTACCTCGCCGGTCAAACCCCCAACCCCTGCGTGGTCTGCAACCCGGCGATCAAGTTCGGCGCGCTGCTGCGCCGGGTGCAGGCGCTGGGCGCCGCGCGCCTGGCAACCGGGCACTATGCCGGCGTGCGGCGCGGGCCGGACGGCCGTTTCCGCCTCTTCAAGGGCGGCGATGCCCGCAAGGACCAGTCCTATTTTCTGGCCCGCCTGACGCAGGCGCAGCTCGCCCGGGCCTGCTTTCCGCTGGCCGCGCTGACCAAGAATGCCGTGCGCGCCATCGCCGCGGCCGAGGGGTTTGCCCCGGTCCATTCCGAGGAAAGCCAGGACGTCTGCTTCATCCGATCGGGCGCCTATCCGCAGTTCATCGCCGAGCTGACCGGCCAGCCGGCCGAGCCCGGCTGGATCGAAACCAGCGACGGCCGCCGCGTAGGACGGCACCCGGGCCTGCATGCCTTCACGGTCGGCCAGCGCCGCGGCATCAACTGCCCGGCGGCCGAGCCCTTCTACGTTCTGCGCCTGGACCGCGAGCGCAACCGCCTGGTGGTGGGGCGTCGGCACGAGACCCTGGCCGCGCAGTGCCGGGTGGCGCGGATCAACTGGATCGCCCCGCCGCCGGTTGCGGCTGTGCCCGTGCGCGCGCGGGTGCGCTACCGCACGCCCGAAACGCCGGCGACCCTCGTTCCGATCGATGCGGACAGCGCCTGGCTGCGGTTCGATGCGCCCCAGCCGGCGGTGACCCCCGGCCAGGCGGCGGTCTTCTACGACGGCGACGAAGTCCTGGGCGGGGGGGTCATTTCAACATAATATGCCCAAATTCAAAATCATCACTCTCGGCTGCAAGGTGAACCAGGCCGAGTCCG
>CAYRUF010000034.1:40739-46554 GCA_964427375.1 uncultured Desulfatibacillum sp.
ATGCCCAAATTCAAAATCATCACTCTCGGCTGCAAGGTGAACCAGGCCGAGTCCGAGGCCATGGCCGGGCGGCTGGCCGCGGCGCACTGGACCCCGGCCGGTTCAAACGAGGCGGCCGACCTGTGCATCGTCAACACCTGCGCCGTGACCCGGCGGGCCGGCATGCAGTCCCGCCAGGCCGTCCGCCGGGCGATTCAGGACCATCCGTCGGCCTGCGTGGCGGTGACCGGCTGCTACGCCCAGACCGACCCCCAGGCCCTTCTGAAGATCAAGGGGATCGGCTGCCTCATCGATCAGAAGGACAAGCTGCGCCTGCCGGAGGCCCTGTCCGCCTACAGCGGTGCAGAATGCTCCCTGTGGGAGAGGCTTCCAGCCTCGACGGCATCGCGGCAAGATGCCGCTCCCACCAAAATAGCCGGACCGGCGGCCTCATCCCTTCCCCCCTCTTTGACACCACCGCCCTTCCCTCTCCCGTTGACAGCATTATCATCTCTTCCTTCTGACTTGACAGCACCATCAACCCTTCCCCCCCCTTTGGCAGCACCATCATCCTTTTCTCCCCCTTTGGCAAAGGGGGCCGGGGGGATTTCCCCAACGGCCTTTTCCGCTCCGCCGCCGCCCGGAGCCCGCACCCGGCCCTTCCTCAAGATCCAGGACGGCTGCGACGCGTTCTGCGCCTACTGCATCGTGCCCTACGCCCGCGGATCCAGCCGCAGCGCAGAGTTCCAGGCCGTGCTCGACGGGGTCTCCCGGCTCGCGGACGAGGGCTTCCAGGAAGTCGTGCTGACCGGCATCCACCTGGGCGCCTACGGCCGGGACCTCGAGCCGCGCACCGGGCTGGCCGACCTGCTGCACGCGATCCTGCAGCGGCCCGACCCCATCCGGATCCGGCTCAGCTCCATCGAGCCCCTGGAGCTGACCGACGCGATCATCGACCTGGCGGCGGGCTCCGAACGCATCTGCCGCCACTTCCACGTCCCGCTTCAAAGCGGCGATGCGCAGGTCCTGAAGCGCATGCGCCGCCCCTACTCCCCCGAGCGTTTCGGCGACCGCATCGCCCGCATCCACCGACGCCTGCCGGAAGCCGCCATCGGCACGGACGTGCTGGTCGGATTCCCCGGCGAAACCGAGGCGGCCTTTGAGACCACCTACCGGTTGATCGAAGCGCTGCCCATCACCTACCTGCACGTGTTTCCGTTTTCGCCGCGGCCCGGCACCGCCGCCTTCGCTTTCGGCGACCGCGTGCCGGCGGAGCTCGTCCGCACGCGCTGCAGCCGCCTGCGCCAGCTGGGCGGCCGCCAGCGGCTCGCCTTCCATCGGCGGTTCATCGGCCGAACGCTCCCGGTGCTCACCGAAAGCCGGCGCGATCCGCAGACGGGCCTCCTGAAGGGGGTCTCCTCCAACTACCTGCCGGTCCTGTTCGCAGGCGGCAACGAGTGCATGCACCGGATGGTCGCGGTGCGCATCGCCGACGCCGATGCCGCCCGCTTGCGCGGATGCCCGGCCGCCTGAATCTCTCCATTTTTGAGTTGACAACGTCTCGGCGCTTCACTTATTAGATTCCTCATCAAAAATTTTATAAAATCTTGTACGAATCGATGACCTCGCATGAAAGCCGCCAGCACCCTTTCGGACAAGGCCTACCGCCAGATCAAGACCATGTTCCTCACCGACCAGCTGGTGAGCGGCCAGAAGCTTCCCTACCAGGACCTGGCCCGGCGCCTGGGCATGAGCCAGACTCCGGTCATCATGGCCCTGGTGCGTCTGGAATATGAAGGCCTGGTGCGCTCGGAGGCCAACAAGGGTTTCTTCGTCCCGGCCATCGACCTGAACGAGGCGCGCGAGCTCTACGAGGTGCGCATCCTGCTGGAGGTCTTTCTGGTTCCGGCGGTCATCAAGAATCTGGACGATCAGCGCCTGGCCGAGATCCGGGCCCTGCGCGACGCCCATCGCAGCATCCGCGGGGAGGTCTACAAGCGCGAACGCCTGCTGCGCGACGCCCACTTCCACCTGGGGCTGGCGGCGGTCAGCGGCAATGAGGTGGTCGTCCAGATTCTCGCGCGGGTCTTCGACCGGCTGTATCTGCGCTACAAGCCCGAGAGCCTCTCCCCGCAGCGCCAGGAAGAGGCCGAGGTGGAGCACCAGGCCGTCTTCGAGGCCCTGCAGGCCCGCAATGAAGCGCTGACGACCCGCCGCCTGCGCGAGCACCTGGTCCGCGGCAGGGACCGCATCCTCACCGGCCTGTACGCGGAGGAGCGGCAGCGGCAGGGCATGCTGCAGCGCGAGACGGCGGGCCTGGCCCTGGAGAGCGTGCTCCCGCCGCTGCGCGGCGCCGCGGTGAAAGGCCGTTCGGTCAAACGCACCGGCCCTGAGGGCGGCCGGCGCAGCGTCACGAGCCATCATTGAACCGCGGAACTTGTTGATTATGGATGTGGGAGCGGCTTTCCGGCCGCGATTTTTTTCACCAAACCATAGGAGGAGGTACGCGATGAAAAAAAGATTCGGATGGGTTGGACTGGTTGCCGCCGTGGCGGTTCTGCTCTCGACGTCCCTGGCGCAGTCGGCCGATCAGCAGTTCGTGCGCATGTTTTCCGGGCCGGAGGGCGGCTCCTGGTATCCGTTGGGAGCGGCCATGATGTCCGTTCTCGAAAAAAAGATCCCGGGCATCAGCACCAGCAACGGTCCCGGCGGCGGTGTGGGCAACGCCAAGGCCGTGCACGCCAAGCGCGCCGACCTGGGCTGGACCTATACGCACACCTCCTACGCGGCCGTCCAGGGCCTGCACCCCTTCGACAAAAAATACGACAACATCCGCCACCTCATGTCGCTCTACCCCGGCGTGTTCCAGATGGCCGTGCGCCGCGACAGCAGCCTGAAGAGCCCGGCGGACTTCAAGGATAAGCGCATCGTGCCCGGCGTCACCGGCTTCACCGGCACGATTATCGCGGAGCAGATCCTGCAGGCCTACGGCCTGTCCTTCGACAGCATCAAGAAGAGCGGCGGGACCGTCACCTTCGTGGGCTACGCCGATTCCGCCGAGCTCTTCAAGGACGGCCACAACGACGTCTACATGGCCGTGACCAGCCTGCCCCAAGCCACGATCCTCGACCTCAACTTCCAGCCCGGCATCCGCCTGGTCGGCCTGGACGAGGCCCACATGAAAAAGCTGCTCGAAATCGAGCCCGGCCTGATGCCCTACACCGTCCCGCCCGGGACCTACGATGGCAACAACGACCCGGTCCTCACCCCGGCGACCGTGACCCAGATCATCGTGAGCAAGGACCTTCCGGACGAGCTGGTCTACCAGATCGTGAAGACCCTCTACGGCTCCTGGCCCGAACTCGCCCAGGTGAAGAAGAAGGACATCGAGGACTCCAAGCCGGAGCAGGCCCTGCTGGGCAACCGCATCGAGGTGCACCCCGGCGCCCTCAAGTACTACAAGGAAAAGGGGTATGTGAAGTAGACCTTAGACCGGGGCCCGGCTCCGGCCGGGTCCCGGTTCGTTGGCCCGCACCGGCGCACGGATATCGAGAGGAGGCAGGACGTTGGCATCCGCAAAGAAGCTGGCCTACCATGAGCAAAAGTCCCAAAGCATCCTGGAGTGGCTGCTGGAGCAGACCGGCGGCGTTTTCCGCTGCCCGCTGGAGCTGACGGTCTGCCTGCTGGCGATCAGCCTGAGCCTCTACCACTTCTACGTGGCCTTCTCGGGCGCGCTGGAGGCCCACTCCTTCCGCTCCACGCACCTGGCCTTCATCCTGGTGCTGAGCTTCCTGCTCCGGCCCCTCGGCCGCCAGAAGTGGACGGACCCCAAAAACGCCTGGTTCGCGGTGGACCTCCTGCTCATCGCCCTGGTGATCGGCATCCAGCTCTACGTGATTTGGGACATCGAAGCGTTCATCCTGCGCCAGGGCGATCTCAACGACTGGGACTACTGGTTCGGCACGATCTTCATCTTCCTGCTCCTGGAGGCCACGCGCCGCACGGTCGGCTGGGCCATGGTGATCATCTCCGGGGTGTTCCTGCTGCACACGGCCTTCTCCGACTGGTTTCCCGGCCCCTTCTACGGCCCGCCCTCCTCCTGGTTCACGATCCTGGACTACCAGTTCATGGCCGAAAACGGGATCTTCGGCATTCCGCTCATGGCCATGGCCACCTACATCTTCATGTTCATGCTCTTCGGGGCCTTTCTGGTGCGCTCCGGCGCGGGCAGCACCTTCATCAACGTGGCCGTGGCGCTCACCGGCGCCCGCGTGGGCGGGCCGGCCAAGGCCGCGGTGCTCAGCTCGTGCCTGATGGGCACGGTCTCCGGCTCGGCCGTGGCCAACGTGGTCACCACCGGCACCTTCACCATCCCGCTCATGAAGGGCATCGGCTACCGGCCGGCCTTCGCCGGCGCGGTGGAGGCCTGCGCCTCCTCGGGCGGCCAGATCATGCCGCCGGTCATGGGCGCCGCGGCCTTCATCATCGCCGAGTTCCTCAACACGTCCTACCTGAGCGTGGCCCTGTCCTCGCTCTGGCCGGCGGTGATGTACTTCTTCACCATCTACGTGATGGTGCACTTCGAGGCCCGCAAGACCGGCATGTCCCGCCTGACCCGGGACCAGCTGCCCGATTTAAGGGACGAGCTGCGGCGCGGCGGCCACCTGTTTTTGGCCATCGGCATCATCGTCGCGCTGATGATGCTCAACTACACGCCCATGTTCGCCGCCTTCTGGGCCATCATGGGCACGATCGCGCTCTCCTTCCTGCGCCGGGAGACGCGCATGAGCGCGGTCGACATGCTGAGCGCGCTGGAAGCCGCGGCGCGCGAGGCCGTGAGCGTGTCGGTGGCCTGCGCCTGCGCGGGCATCATCATCGGCTGCGTCTTCGTCTCCGGCCTGGGCCTGAAGCTGACCGGCATCATGGTCTCCCTGGCCGGCGGCCAGCTCTGGCTCCTCCTGGTGCTGACGGCCGTCGTCGCCATGATCCTGGGCATGGGCCTCACCACCACCGCGGTCTACATCACGCTCGCGGCCCTGGTCATCCCGGCGATCGAGAAGATGGGGGTGGCGCCCATTGCGGCCCACCTTTTCGCCTTCTACTTCGGCCTGGTCTCGGCCATCACCCCGCCGGTGGCGCTCGCCTCCTTCGCCGCCGCCGGCATCGCCGGCGCCAACCCCATGACCACGGGCTACATCTCCATGCGGCTGGGGGTCAGCAAGTACATCCTGCCGTTCTGCTTCGTCTACAACCCGGGCATGCTTTTCGTGGGCTCCTGGCCGCAGATCGTCAGCGGGATCGCCTCCGGCTTCGGCGGCCTCTACGCCCTGACGATCTTCACCGAGGGCTGGATGCTGGAGAGAGTCGGCTGGCCGGTGCGCATCGCGTGCGCCGCGGCGGCCGGGCTCATGTTTCACCCCGACATCCTGACCGACATCCTGGGATGGGCGATCCTGATCGCGGTCACGGCGCCGCATGTCCTCACGGTGACGCGGCAGCGAAAAGCGGCGGCGAACGGGCCGGGCAAGAAGATGGAGGCGGCGGCATGAACTGGCTCCAATGGATTCCCATGATCGCGACCCTGGCGCTGATCTATGTGCTGCGCTGGCTGCACATCGGCGTCACGAATTTCAAGATGTTCGTGCTCATCCTCCTGGTCTGGACGCTGCTGCTGATCCTGTTCTACCACCGCACCCGCGGCGGCAGGGACCGGAAGGCCGGCGAGGCCTTGGAGGTGGGCATGGGCTCGGATGACTAGACGCCCCGGCTGCGCAGCGGAGACCAGGGGGTTGCTGAAAGGCCTGGAGGGGTCTGCGGCTCTCAGGGCCCGGCGCAA
>CAYRUF010000035.1:0-46548 GCA_964427375.1 uncultured Desulfatibacillum sp.
TCTCGTTCTCGGCCGAATCCGGGACCCTCTTCACGCATACCAGAATCTCCATCGTGTCCTCCCTTCTCTATTTCGAGGGGTAATCATAAAACCCTTTGCCGCTTTTTCTTCCCAAACAGCCGGCGCGCACCATTTTTCTGAGCAAGGGCGCCGGTCGATATTTGTCTTCGCCAAGCTCGTGGTGGAGTCCTTCAAGGACCAGCAGTAAGGTGTCAAGGCCGACCATGTCGGCCAATGCCAGCGGCCCGATGGGGTGGTTGGCGCCCAGCATCATGGCCTGGTCGATGTCTTCGGCCGAGGCCACCGCTTCGGACAAGGCGAAGATGGCCTCGTTGATCATGGGGCACAAAATTCGGTTGACCGCGAATCCCGGCGCTTCTCGGACCACGATGGCGGTTTTGTTGATGCGCTCCACAAACTGCCGGCAAACGGCCATGGTTTCATCGGCGGTAGCAAAGCCCCGGATAAGTTCCACCAGGTTCATCACCGGCACGGGATTGAAAAAATGCATTCCAATGACCTTGCCCGGTCGGCCGGTCACGGCGGCCATTTCGCTGATGGAAAGCCCCGATGTGTTGGACGCCAGGATCGTTTCCCCCTTGCAGGCGGCATCCAGTTCCTTGAACACCACTTTTTTGATGTCCATTTTTTCTACAATTGCCTCGATCACCAGGTTGGCGTCGGATATAGCATCATGCAGGTCAACGGTGCCCGCCACACGAGATTGAATGGCATCCGATTCATCTTGGCTTATTTTTTCTTTGACAACAGCCCGCTGCAGGTTGTTTTGCAAGGCTGTGAGCCCCTTTTGGACCAACGGTTCATTGATATCCCGGATCGTTTCCTTCAAACCAGCGGCAGCGGCCACCTGGGCGATGCCTACGCCCATGATGCCGGCGCCGAGAACGCAGATCCTTTCCATTTTCATTTCTACTTCCTTTCTCGCCACAGGTTATTTGACTTTACCCAGGATCTCGCCGGCGATGGTGTTTTTCTGGATCTCCTTGGTGCCTTCGTAAATCTCGGTGATCTTGGCGTCGCGGTAGAAGCGTTCCACCTCGTACTCTTGCATGTAGCCGTAACCGCCCATCAGCTGGATGGCCTCGTCGCACACCTCCACCGCGGCGCGGGCGGCGTACATCTTGGCCATGGAGGTCAGCTTGGGGTCGATGCGGCCCTGGTCGAAATTCCAGGCCGCCTTGTAGATGAGCAAGCGGGCGCACTCGATCTTGGTGGCCATGTCGGCGATCTTGTGCTGATTGGCCTGAAACTGGGCGATTTTTTTGCCGAACTGCTCGCGCTGCTTGATGTAGTCCAACGCCCGGTCATAGGCGCCCTGGGCGATGCCAAGGGCCTGGGCGGCCACCAGGATGCGGCTTTCATCGAAAAAGTGCAGCAAATGGTAAAAACCCTTGTTTTCTTCGCCGATCAGGTTGTCCAGGGGCACACGCACATCCTTGAACACCACTTCGGCGGTGTAGGACAGGCTGATGCCCATCTTTTTGCCGACATCCCGGGTCGATACACCAGGGTTGTCGGCCTCGACCAGGATCAGGCTCAATCCCCGGTAGGAGGGTTTGGCCTCCGAATTGGTAAGACACAGCACGCAGTAGAAACCGGCCAACGGCCCGGCGTTGGTGATGAAGATCTTGGAGCCGTTGATCAGCCAGCCTTCGGCGTGCTTGACCGCGGTGGTGTCCACCGTGGTGATATCCGAGCCGTGATCTGGTTCTGTGAAAGCGCCGCAGGACAAGCACTGACCTTGGGCCACTCTGGGAAGCCATTTGGCCTTTTGAGCCTCGGTGCCGTTGTGCAGGATGAGCTCCGAGGCAAAATCGGCAATCAGCAGGCAGGTGCCCACGCTGCTGTCGCCGCGGGCCAGTTCCTCGGCCACCAGGATGTTTTCCAAGCAGCCGAGCCCCATGCCGGAGTACTTTTCAGGGAAGTGAATCCCTATAAAGCCAAGCTCGGCTGCCTTTCGCCAGATCTTCTCCGGGTATTCATGCTTTTCCAGGAGTTCGTGGACAACCTCTTTTTTAAATTCGCCCTTGACGAACTCCCTTACTGCCTTTTGTATTTCCTTCTGCTGTTTGCTGAGTTCATAATCCATACATCCTCCCACGTCGCTCGCTCGGCCTGAGACCTCAAGCCGGTTGATGCAGAAACTGGGTTAACAGGGTTGGGGCGTTGTCACACCATCTCAATCGCGCAGGCCATGGAGACGCCGCCGCCGCCGCACAGGGTGGCCAGTCCGAGGGATTTGCCCCGTTTTTTCATGGCATAGAGCAGGGTGGTCATGATCCGGCAGCCGGTTGCGCCCACCGGATGTCCCAGTCCGATGCCCGAACCGTTGACATTGGTGATCTCCCGGTTCAAACCGAGCTTGCGTTCGCAGCCGATATACTGGGCTGCAAAGGCCTCGTTGACCTCCACCAACTCGAAATCCGAGATGGAAAGCCCGCTGCGGCGCTTGAGATCCTCGACCGCCGGTACCGGCGACAGGCCCATGATGGCCGGATGGCAGGCGCCTTTACCCACAGCCCGGATTTTAGCCAACGCTTTGATGCCCAGTTCCTTGGCCTTTTCGCTGGACATGATCAGCATGGCGGCGGCGGCGTCGTTGATGCCGCTGGCATTGCCGGCCGTGACCTTGCCTGTTTTGGGGATGAAGGCCGGGGGCAGCTTCTGAAGATCCGCCATAGTCAAACCGGGGCGGAAATGTTCATCGCGCTCAAAGATCAGTGGATCTTTTTTGCGTTGGGGAATCTGCACCGGCGCAATTTCCTCCTTGAAGGAACCATCGTTATTGGCACGTTCGGCGTTATTGTGGCTGCGCAGGGCGACTTCGTCCATCTCCTCTCTGGAGATGTTCATCTCCTGAGCAACGAACTCCGCTGTATGGCCCATGATGTAGGGTTTGCCCAGCATCAGGGCGGCCGCCCCGAAGCTGTAATCCAGCGGGGCTGTTTCCTCCAGAGGCAGGAGATGGGAACCGCAGTGAAGGGCATGAATCATGGCATCCACAAGCACCTGGTCCTGAAGGCGGGCTCCCCAACGGGCACTGGGTACGGTGAACGGCGCGCCGGACATGTGCTCCACCCCGCCGGCGAGCACCACGTCGGCCATTCCCGCCTGGATCATGGCGGCTCCTGAAATCACGGCCTCCATACCGGAAATGCAGACCCGGTTGATTGTGACCGCGGGGATGGTATTCGGCAGGCCGGCCATCAGCATTCCCACCCGAGACACATTGAGGGTGTCGTGATGCTCCATGCAGCAGCCGAAGCGGACATCCTCGATATTCGACGGGTCCAGGCCGGCGCGCGTCACCGCTTCTTTCATCACCACACTGGCCAGATAGGCCCCGTTAAGATCCTTGAGCGTTCCTCCGAAGGCGCCGATGGCTGTCCGGCAGGCACTGACGATAACGACGTCTTTCATTTTTATTCTCCTTGGCTGCAACTTTGGGATTGAAAATTCGACAGACTTCCAGATCTCCGAGATGGTCCCCAAGTTGCTTTTTCCGGTTGATCCCTATTTGTATCCCTGCCTCAAAACCTTCTTATCAAGCTTGCCGACGCTGGTCTTGGGCAGGGTATCCACCAGGACATAGCGATCGGGCAGGCCGTATTTGGGCAACTGGCCCAAGTCCGCGGCGTTTCTCATATGGGCCTTGAGATCCTCGACTTCGACCTTGCCCTTGGCCTCCGGCTTGAGCACCACGAGCATCATGGGACGTTCGCCCCATTTTTCATCCGGCACGCCGATGGCCGCGCATTCAAACACCCCGGGATGCTGGCTCATGATGTTTTCCAGATCCAGGGAAGATACCCATTCGCCGCCGGATTTGATGACGTCCTTGATTCGGTCGGTGATCTGCAGATACCCCTGGGGGTCGATGTGGCCCACATCGCCGCTGTGAAGCCAGCCGTTGCGCCAGAGTTCCCGGGTTTTATCCGGTGCTTTAAAATAGCCCTTGGTCAGCCAGGGCGCCCGGAAAACCACCTCGCCGGTGGTGAGGCCGTCATGGGGTAGGGGCTTGCCTTCGAAATCCACCACCTCAAATTCCACCAGCGGAATGGGCAGGCCAGTCTTGACGATGATATCCAGCAGTCGATCCTCTTCCAGTTCGGCCACCGGTCTCTTGGGAGTTGCCAGACTGATGACCGGACAGGTCTCCGACATGCCGTAGCCCGTGTACAAGGTGACTCCCAGGTCCCGGGCTGCCTTGGCCAGCCCTTTAGGCAGCTTGGCTCCGCCGATAACGATCTTCCAGCGCGAAAGGTCGTATTGCTTCACCGCCGGGTTTGACGTGAGCATCTGCAGGATGGTCGGCACGCAGTGGGAGAAGGTAACCTTCTCCGTAAGGACCAGCTTGAGCAGCATGGCGGGTTCGTACTTGCCCGGATAGACCTGCTTGGTTCCCAGCAATGTGGCCAAGTAGGGGATCCCCCAGGCATGTACGTGGAACATGGGGGTGATGGGCATATAGACATCGTTGCTTCGGAAGCGGCCGATGGTGTCATAGGCCCCGAAAGCTACGGCGGAGGCGAGGGTGTGCAGCACGAGCTGCCGGTGGGTGAAGTGCACCCCTTTGGGGTCACCGGTGGTGCCGGTGGTATAAAACGTGGTGGCTTTGGTGTTTTCATCCAGGTCCGGGAAGTCGAAATCCGGCGAAGCTGCCGCCAGCATCTGCTCAAACACGGCATCCACCTTGAACTTGGCCTGGACCTTCTGATCTTCCTCTGGGATTACTACAACCGACTTGACACGGGTCAGCTTATCCCGGATGGCTTCCAGGATGGGCAGGAAATCCGAGTTGATGATGATCAGGGAGGCCTCGGCGTGGTTCAAGGTATAGAGAATCTGTTCTGCGGACAGCCGCCAGTTGACCATCTGCAGCACCGCTCCCATCATGGGAATGGCGAAGAAGCATTCCAGGAATCGGTGACTGTCATAGTCAAATACAGCCACCGTGTCGCCTGGCTTGATGCCCAAACGGCTCAGTCCGTCTGCCAGGCTGTGGATGCGCCGATTCAGATCGCTGTATGTGTAGCGCATTTTGTCCCGGTAGACGATCTCCTGGTCCGGCGCATAAACCATGGGTGTGTTCAGCAGTTTTTTGATAATTAAAGGATAATCATATGCAATCCCGGCTTGATACTCTTTCCTTTCCATTGCATCCTCCTTGCTGAATTTTTTGTCGGGTGCTTCAGCATAAAGCGCGCCAATGCTTTTTTTATTTAAATTCGGGTAGATAAAAATACGCGGAAAGTGTTCTGTGCCATGGAAAAGTAATTTCTGGACTATTTTCCTGATTTTTTGTAATCTGTGCCATGGTACGATTTGCGGCCGGCCTTAACGAGGGGTGATGCATGATCGATGAAAGTCAGTTTTTCCGGGAGGCAACCCTGCGCATCTGCGGCAGCCTCGACATTGAAAAGGCACTGTATGCCTGCCTGCTGTATATTCAAAACCACATTCCAGCCGGCCAGATGTGCTTTCATGTCTACCACCGCGACATCGGCGTCGTGGAAACCGTAGCGCGGGCCACTTTGGAGAAAGGCGAGATCCTTGCCGTCAAGGCCCCCCTGAATGCAAAAGCCCGAAAACAGATCAACCGGGATCGCTCCATTCGCCTGAGGCTCATCGACCGCCTGGGAGACGATGTGGTGACGCAGCCGGTGGCCCAACATCTCAACGCGCTGGACCAGTCCGCGGTGGTCATGGACTTGGTCCTGGAGAAAAAATTCCTGGGAATCCTGTCGGTTGTTGACGATGGCAGGCGCTCCTTCAACGGTTACCACGCCCGTCTCTTAAGCCTATTGAACGAGCCCTTCGCCGTAGCCCTGACCAACAGCCTTCGCTATCGGGAACTGCTTCGCCTGAAGGATCTCCTGGCAGATGACAACCGCTACCTTCAGGATGAATTGAGACGTCTCAGCGGAGAAATCATCATCGGCGCGGACTACGGCCTCAGGGCGATCATGGACCAGATCCAACAGGTGGCACCCACGAACAGCCCTGTGCTCATTTTGGGCGAGACCGGCACCGGCAAGGAACTGGTGGCCAGCACGATCCATCAATCCTCCCCTCGCCGCAGAGGACCGTTTATCAAGGTCAACTGCGGAGCCATCCCGCCCACCCTTTTGGACAGCGAACTATTCGGTCATGAAAAGGGAGCTTTCACCGGCGCCGTCTCTCAAAAGCGCGGGCGCATCGAACGCGCCCACGGCGGCACTTTGTTCCTGGATGAAATCGGAGAACTGTCGCCGGAGGCCCAAGTCCGGCTGCTGCGAGCGCTCCAGGAAAAGGAAATCGACCGTATCGGCGGCAGCGAACCGGTCCAGGTGGATATCCGCATCATAGCAGCCACCCACCGCAACCTGGATCACCTGCTGGCCAAAGGGGAATTCCGTGAAGACCTATTTTTCCGGCTCAACGTCTTCCCTATTGTCATCCCCCCGTTAAGAGAGCGGATCGGGGACATCCCGGCTTTGGTTCAGCACTTCATCCGAAAAAAGGCCAATGAAATGAAGATGGCCTCGATTCCGCCCATATCTCCCGACGCCATGGATAGGCTGATTCGGTATGCGTGGCCTGGTAATGTCCGGGAGCTTGAAAACGCCGTTGAACGCGAACTCATCATCTGCAAGGGTCATCCACTGGCATTCAACGACATCCCGCGCGGCCCCGCGCTTCCCCCCCCGGTCCAGGCAGAAACCGATCCGCCAGAAAACCGACCCCCTTCCTTGGAACTCGATCAGATGATGGCCGCATATATCATCGAGGTGCTGAAGATGTGCAAAGGGCGCGTGGAAGGCAAGAAAGGCGCGGCCTGTTTATTGAACATACACCCCTCCACCTTGAGAAAACGCATGCGCAAGCTGGGAATTCCGTTTGGCCGGAAAACGAATGGGGGTCTGAGAACAGAAAAGAAGCCCTAAAGAAGAATGCTATTATTCTTGCTTTACTGATCTGTTGTATCCATACGTATTGCTAAATATTTTCGTTCAATCGCGAGCATCATGCTTAAGCTGCCAACGAATGGAGAAGGAATCGATACACATTCCGGAGGGATCATCCAATAGGGGTGATGAAACTCCTTTCCACTGCTGGGGAGGAGGTCTTCGGAACATTTAACCCAACGATGATATGACCTTCGTCGTGCTCTGAGCAGTATGAATGGCTTGAGACACCATTTTCGAATTGACTGCTATAGCTTTGCTTTTGTTCTCACGATGCATATGCCTGCCATGAATCGCCTGAGTTGAGTGCATCGCTAACGTTTAGATATCGGCGATTAAGAGAGCCTTTGTGGATATTTGATATCTTAATCGTGTTCGACGGAGGATCTAATACGTATCGTTTTGAAGGTGCACATGAAGCGATCCTGTCCTCGCCGCACTCAGAAATAGGAACGGGCGCCGAGATAGCGCGCGCGGTAGTAGTCGCTGGAAAGCGAGGCCGTCTGGATCGGGTTGCCGCGGCTGGGGGCGTGCAGAAACGCGTCGCCGCCAAGGTAAATCCCGACATGCGACACCCTGCCGCCGCCGCGCGTGGAGAAAAAGACCAAATCCCCTTGGGAAATCTCGTCCGGGCCGACCGGCCGGCCGGTCCGCCACTGGTCCGCGGAGGTGCGGGGTAGATCCAGGCCGTTGAGCTGATAGACGACCATGGTGAGCCCGCTGCAGTCGAAGCCGTCCGTGGTGCTCTCCCCGCCCCACCGGTACGGCACCCCGATGAAGCGCTCGGCGGTTCGGAGGATCTCACTCCGCAGCCGGGCCTCCCCGGCGCCCGCATACATGGCGGCGGGATAGTCTCCCGGCGCAATGAGAAAGTAGTCTTCAATGACGCCGGCCGATTTCAGGCGCTCCGCCTCCGCGGCGGCTTCCTCGCGGGACGGGAAATTGCCGATGCGCACCTTGTAGAAGCCCGATTCGTCGATGAAATGATAGGCCAGCAGCTTGTGCGCGAGGAGCCTGCCGGTCAGGCGTACGGCGTTGTCGATGTTTTTGAACGCGCCGGCCTGAATGGTATGGCGCAGCTGAGGCAGGGCCGCCTTCGGCCGGACGGCGGGGGGGGCTCCCTCCGGCCGGGTCTGCTTGGTACAACTGCATAGCGCCAGCACGGTCAGGCATACGGCCAAGGCGGCTATCCGGCCGCCGGCCGCCGTCTGCTTTAAGGGAGTCGGGCGCATCCGAAACAGAAGCGGCCGACAGCTGCGATCACACGCCGAGGGGACCAAGATCGTTGGGGTCATTTCCGCTGCGATGAGCCTTCGGCCTCGAGTCCGGTCTGGTGCGCTCAACTGAGCAGCATCTTGACGATCACGGGGAAGGCGACCAGGGTGCCGACCGATGCGCCGATATTGGTGAAGGCCACGACCAGCAGGATGCGGGTGACCTTGTTGCGCCAAAACCCTTTAAACGAAAGAATGTCGTCCGGGAGGCTCTCCAGGTCTCTGACCTTGGGCTTGCGCGAGACGGCCTCCACCAAACCCGAAATCCAGCCCGCGGCGATCATGGGATGCAAGGTGGTGAACGGAGCGACGATGACCGAGGAAAGAACCGTGGCCGGATGCGCCAGCGCCAGCAGGGCGCCCAGGCCAGCCAGCGCGCCGGTGCAGGCGCTCCAGAGGACCACCATGTCGGTGCCGGCGTCCTGGCCACCGTAAAAAAAACCGGCAACGAACAGCGCGACGATGCTCCCGGGAAGCCCCCACTTCAGGAAGGCGCCGATTTTGCCCGGCGGCGGCAGTTGCTCCAGGGCGGGCAGGTCGATGGCCTCGTTCCAATGCTGCTTGATTCCCGGCACATGGCCGGCGCCGACCACGGCGACGACCCTGTTTCCGGGCGCCTGGCGGATCTTGGCGGCCAGGAACCGGTCGCGTTCGTCGATCAGGATCGTTTTCAGCATCGGCAGGGAGCGGCCGACTTCCGAGAGCAAGGCCTCGAGCACATCCTGTTGTTTCATGCGCTCGATGTCCTCCTCGGTGATGTCCTCCGCCTGACCCATGGAGACCATCAGCTGGAAGAGGAGCTTGGCCTTGTTCCAAAGGTTCATGGAGTGCCAGGCCCGCGACAGGGTCGTGCGGATATCCCGGTCCGCCAGCCAGAGCTGGGCGCCGGCGGCCTCGGCCATTTCAATGGCCTTCAGCATTTCGGCTCCGGGCGTCACGTCGATCTTTTGGGCGATGCGCTTTT
Source organism: uncultured Desulfatibacillum sp. (assembly GCA_964427375.1). Taxonomy (GTDB): domain Bacteria; phylum Desulfobacterota; class Desulfobacteria; order Desulfobacterales; family SpSt-501; genus SpSt-501. Next base: position 9,207 of record CAYRUF010000035.1, read on the forward strand.
GAAATGAAGCCAGCAGGAGATTGGAGAGCAGCAAGAAGGCTTTCTTTTCCCGGATGACCTTGATGATGTCCATATCCCGCCAGCGGTCTTTTTGGCGGAGGGCCTGATGGCGCGAGGCGCAGAGCTCCACACAAACGGTATCCGGCGTCTCGGCCCGGATCACCTCCTCGACCAGACGGACGCTGTCCCGGGAAACATGGGCGGTGCCGACCAGGATGATTTCCCGCCCCTCCGCGCTCAGGCGGTGGACCATTACATTGGAGTTGTCTGACATAGGGCTCCAGGTATATAAGAAAAACCCAGGGTTCTGGGTCGCCGAAAGCATCCGACCTTCGCGGCGGATTTATTGAGTTTATTACATCCCGGCGCATATGGCAACCTGAATGGCCCCGGCGGGGATGGCTCCGGGAACAACCCAGCGGAAGCGCCCGCTCGGCGCGATGCGCACTCGGCGGCATGTCTGGCCCGCCGGCGCGCCCGAGACGGGTGATACCGCTGACGTATAGAGCGAGGGAGGCGTCATGGCCTTAGAAAGCTATCGAATCGACCGGGAGCCATATTATTTGCCGACGGGCGGCGAGATCGCCGTTTTTGAAGCCGCCTTCGCATCTCGGCTCCCGGTCCTGCTCAAGGGCCCCACCGGTTGCGGCAAGAGCCGTTTCGTCGAGCACATGGCTTTTCGGCTTGGACGCCCCCTCGTCACCGTGGCCTGCCATGAGGACTTGTTCGCCTCCGACCTGCTGGGGCGCTATCTGATTCAAAACGACGAGACCGTATGGATGGACGGGCCGCTGACGCTGGCCGTGCGGTCCGGGGCCATCTGCTATCTGGATGAGGTCGTCGAGGCCCGCAAGGACACGACGGTCGTCATCCATCCGCTCACGGACCACCGGCGGCGGTTGGTGGTCGACAAGACCGGGGAATACATCCGTGCGCATCCGGATTTCATGATGGTGATTTCGTACAACCCCGGGTACCAGTCGGTCCTCAAAGACCTCAAACAGAGCACCCGCCAGCGGTTCGTCTCTATTGAATTCGATTACCCCGAAAAGGAAAAGGAGGTGCAGATCGTTGCGCATGAGGGTCAGGTATCGACGGAATCGGCGTTGAAATTGGTGGCCCTGGCCGCCCGGATCCGCAGCCTGCGGGAACACGGGTTGACCGAAGGGGCCAGCACGCGGCTGCTCATTCACGCGGCCCGCCTGATCGGGAACGGCATTGCCGAGCGGGAGGCCCTGCGCACGGCCGTCTGCCTGCCGCTCACCGACGACGAGCGTCTGATCGAGACCCTGTACGACCTGATCGAGGATGTTTTCTGAACCCTTTGAAACGCTTCTGCGCGTGAATCCCGGCGTGGCGGAATTCGTCGCCGCCCGGCTGGCTGAAAAGCCGGCCGCGTTCGGGCCGGCGATGATCGAACAGCTGGCAACCGAAACCCTCTGGGCGCTGGCCATCGAAACCGCCTTCGGCCGTTGCGTTGCCGCGGGGTACGCCGACCTGATCGGCGAGGTCGCGCCCGAAAAAGTAGAGGTCTATCGCCAGCTCGTTCGCGAGGCGGGGCAGGCCGGCGCCACTCAGGGCGGCCTCATGGCCGAGTGCCTGCCGCCGGTTCTGGTCTACGGCGATGCCGACCTGCTTCACCGATTTCGCCGGGCCTGGGGCGCTCTGGCCAGCAAGGGGTCCTATGCGCTGAAAGCGCCGCTGCAGGCCCTGGTGCGCTTGCTGAAAAGCGGTGATACGGCTGGGGCGGCCGCCTATCTGGAGTTGCTGCGGGAGGCCTTCCAACGAGACCTTTCGTATGCGGAGGCCCGCTATTTCGCTGAAGCGCTGCCGCTGGCGGCGCTGCGGCGGGAGCCTCCGCGTCGCTGCCAGCAGCTGGCGGCGCTGGGGCGCCTGCTGCGGACCGACCACCGGCTGGTCGAGCCCTTTCTGACGGGGTTGAACAAGGGGCTCGATCTCTTGGGGGAACCGTCGCTCACGCAATTCATCGAGGCCGCCCTGCGGGTGCATGCCCGTCACGGCGATCTCACGGCCCGGTTCCTGGAGCTGGAATCGCGCTCCAGCCAGGATCTTTTCGCCGGTTTGCAGGTCTGCGTGGGAGTCGCCCAGGTTCAGGATCGCCTGAGGCGCTACCTGCAGATCCGCACCGGTCGGACGTTTGCCATCCGACCGTTGTCCGCCCTCCCGGCCCTTTATGCCGGGGTTATCGACCGGGGCCGGATGGTTTGCTCCGACGGTGCGGCCATCTATGTCCCGGATGAAATCGACCGGTTTGCCTGCCAGGAGGAGAATCTGGCCCTCTATGCCGGATTGGTGCGGCTGGAGGCGTCCTTTCACGAGTTCGGCACGATCGATTTTGATCTGGAAAAAGCGGTCGACCACTACCCGGCGGTGGGCGCTCGATTTGAGACGGAGCCGGGGGCGGCGCCTTCGGAAGGCGAGCTCGGACCTGCGGCCGAAAGCGGACGATCCGAAACCGGGCCGCCGGGCTGCGACCTGGGCCGGTTTTTCGAGCGGTTTCCGGACATGGGACTGGCGGTCGATCTTTTTACGGTATTCGAGCTGGGCCGCATCCGGCATTGCCTTCAGCGTCATTATCCCGGCCTCGTGCGCCGTTTCTACCCCCTGTTGCGCGAGACGGCGCTGGCGAGTGTGAGCCGGAAGCGCGGCGTCACGCTCTGCGACGGCCTGCTGATCCGCGTCGCCCTGGGGGTGCCGGCGTCGGCGTGGGTCCATCCCGACCCCGCGATCGATGCGGTGCTGCAGACGTTATCCGATGCCTTCGAGGCCGAGATCGGCGCGGAAAGCCCGGTAGAAGCCAGCGCCGGGCTGACCGCACGGTACTTTGAAACGGCCCGGGCGCCCGTCCCGGGCCGCCCGGCTGAGGAGGGGGGCAGGCTTCCGGGAAGGCTCCTGCCGCCGTTCGGCTGGCGGCCCTGGCCAAACCCGGCCGGGGACGGGACCGCGGCGTTCGGCCCGGCGGCGCAGCGGCTCAAGGGATGGTTTGCGGCAGCCGGGCATACGGCTTACACGGCCGAGATCCGACGACGGCTGGCGGCAAACGCCGGGGTCCTGACGCCGGCGGATGTGCGCGCGCTGCTCGGAAGCAACCGCGTGAGTGCCGCGCGGTTGGAAGAACTGCTGCGGATGGCGGACCCGGAGCCGGTGGCGCCGGGTGATGCCCCCCAGGAAGCGGAGCCGGCCTGGCTCTACCCGGAATGGGATGTGCGCCTGGGGGACTACCTTCCGGCGCATGTGCACGTGCGGGAGAGAACCGTTGCGGCGGGCGGCGGCGAGTTCTATGCAGCCGTGCTGCAACGGCACCGGGGTCTCGTCCGCCGCACCCGGGCAGCGTTCGAGCGCCTGCGGCCCGAGGGGTTGAAGCGCCTGAGGCGCTGGCGCGACGGCGACGAATTCGATTATCGCGGGCTGGTCGAGGCCTGGATCGACCGGCGCAAGGGCGACGTGCCGTCGGATCGGCTGTTCGTCAAGCGCATCAAAGACCGGCGGGAGGTGTCCGTCCTGCTGCTGGCCGACGTGTCCCGTTCGACGGCGAACATCGTTCCGGGGACGGACGTATCCGTTCTGGACATTGAAAAGGAGGCCATCGTCGTCTTGTGTGAAGCCCTGTCCGTCCTGGGGGACGACGTCGCCGCGGCCGGTTTTTCCGGCAGCGGGCGGCACGGGGTCGATTATTTTCACATCAAGAAATTCGGTGAACCGCTTTCGGAGGGTGTGCGCGGACGGATCGGCGCACTCCGGCCGCAGCGCAACACGCGCATGGGGGCGGCCATCCGCCATGCGGCCGATCAGCTGGCGCGAACGGCCGCCCGGGTGCGGCTCCTGATCGTCCTCAGCGACGGGTTTCCAAACGACTCCGGCTACAAGGGCGCATACGCCGTCGGCGATACCCGCCAGGCCCTGGCCGAACTGAGCGCCCGGCAAATCCGGTTTCATGCCCTGACGGTCAATCTGCCGGCCGATCCCAAACTGGATGAGCTCTACGGCAAGGCGCGGCACCATGTCATCTCCGATGTCGGCGAACTGCCGGAACGGCTGCTGCGGGTGTACAGCGCCCTGACGCGCTGAGGCGGCTTCGCCGAAAGCCCGACTTCGGCGTTGCGCGGCGCTTCGGGGGCCCTGCGGCGTGCCGCAGGCACGCCTTGGGCCGCGAAGGCTTGCGCGCCTTGAATTCGGGCTTTGGGCGAAGCCGCTCCGGCGGCAGAGGCAAGCCGGCCGCGGTGTTTCCGGCGTTCGACATAAGAGCGGAAGAAACGAATGATGCTGATTCACGACGGCCTTTATTTTTGGGAAGGATTCGGAGGGCGGCTGAAGCTCTCCAGCGGGTGCTGCCGGCTGCGGCTTTACGACCTGAGCCGCGCCCCCTCCGATGGCATGGCCTATCTGAGGCCTTTCATCGCCATCGTCTCCGATGTCCCGGAAAGCCGGATGTCGGTGCGCAGCTGCGCCGGGCACGTCGCCACGTCGGTGGCCCGAGACTTCAAGGTCGACCCCCAGCGCATGCTCTACATCGAACATTACCCGGAAAGCATTTACGGGGAACGCCGGGAACGTCGAATCCCCGAGAAATACGATGTCGTCGATTTCACGTGGACGGAGGGGGGGGCGATCCAGCCTCGCTGGCGAGCCCTGCATCCGCCGCTGCTGGATGTCATCCGGCGGATGGTGGCGGCAGAAGAGAAATCGAAATGATGCGGACGATCGTTCAGGGCATCGGGGCGACGGTGAAAATCACCGTGCTCCAGACGGCGTGCGAGATGATGACGGCGGTCAGGTTGCCGGTGCGGGCGTACATGGCCCCCCAAAAGGCTCCGGCGACCGCTGCCGCGCCGACCAGCATGAAGTTGAACGACCAGATGTGCACCCCGGCGTAGATGACGGTGGCGGCGGCCCATCCCGGCCAGCGGCCGAAGCGCTCCATCAGGCTGCGTTGGAGATACCCTCTCCAGTATATTTCCTCGCTGGGTCCGGTGACGAAAAATAGCAGCGCCGCGATCACCCCCGCCGGCATCCCGGCGCCCTTGTGGTAAATGCCGCCGATCTGGCGGCCGGCAAAATCAAACACCGCGATGGAGATCGCTCGCCCGGCCCAGAAAATGAGATAAAGCAGCGCGGCCGACGCCAGCCCGAGCCATACGGCGCGGCCGTTCCAGCCGAATTCACGACGTGCCCGCGGATCCAGGACGACGGCGATGCCCGCCAGGAGTGCGGCGGACAGCGAAATCTTGATCCAAAAGGAGGTCCACTCCAGAGCGAAGGCGATGAACCACAGCCCGGCGGCCAGAAGTACGGTCACCGCCAGCGGCAGGAATCGGGGGTGTGCGGGCGTCACCACCAAACCGTTACGACCAGGGAGAAGACCAACAGCAGGCCGAACGCGGTATCGAGCTTGGCGGTCTGCGCATCGGCGTCGAGCGGGATGTCGCGGGTCATCTGGCGCAGCAGTTTGACCGCCAAGGGGGTGGAGAGCAGGACGATCAGCGACCAGACGGTCAACGGGCCGAAAACCGCCATGATCACGACCGCCAGATAGGCCGCCACGATCAGGCCCAGGTACAACGAAACGCCCCGGCGTTCCCCCAGTACGATGGCCAGGGTCTGAATGCCCCTGCAGCGGTCATATCTGGCGTCGCGAATGTTGTTGGCGAGCAGAACCAGCGCCACCAGTACGCCGAAGGGGATCGAGATGAGGAGGGCGTCGGCACTGACGGCCTGCTGTTGGACGTAGTACGCGCCGGTGACCATCAGCGGGCCCCACATGAGAAACACCGAGAACTCGCCCAGAGCCTTGTATTTGTAATTCAACGGAGCGGCCGTATACGTGATGCCGGCCGCTGTCCCGATGATTCCCAGGACGAGCACCAGCATGCCGCGCGTGGCGGCCAGGAAGACCCCGATCAGTGCCGCGACCAGATAGAGCAGGTAGGCCGCGGCGCGAACCTGCTCCAGCTGGAGCCGCCCCTCCATCAAGGGGTGCGGGCGATAGCGCGCCGTCGGGACATCCGGGCTGTCCACCCCGTGCCGGACGTCGTCATAATCGTTGATGAGGTTGCTGGCCGCGTGCATCAGGACCGCCCCAATGAGGGTCAAGAGGTACAGGGGCCAGGAGAAAGCCCCCTCCACCGCGGCGACGGTGCTGCCGACACTGACCGAGATGGCGGTCATGGTGAACGACCACGGCCGAGCGGCCAGGAACCAGTTGCGGTAGGCGTTGTTCATTATCCCTGTTTTCTATGGTTTGCCGGACGGCGGCTGGTTGAGGACCGTGCGCGCTTCCTCCGAGGCGGCCCGCGCCGTATCGATGGCCCGCTGCGCTTCGGCCCGGGCCGCTTCGGCTTTTTCCTCCTCGGCCCGGATCTTGTATTTGAACTGCTCGCGGCGCGAGGGCGTGTTGCCGAAGCGTTTGCGATACTCCAACGCGCGTTGGGTTTGTTCGTCCGCTTTCTGGACGGCTTCCTGCGCCTGTTCGTCCGCTTCGCGCGCGCGGCGGAGGAGAGCCTCCATATCGGAACGGCGCTGGTCATCCCGCCGCGCCTCATCGCGCTGCAGGCGTTGCTGCTGGCGCTGTCTGGCTTCGGCCGGCGGCACCGCCGATTCCTCGACGACGTCCTTGACGCTGGCATCCGCCGGCGGGGGCTCATCGGTGATGTGCAGTTTCCCGCGGGAGTCGGTCCAGGTATACACCCTGCCCTGCGCCTGGACATTGGCGCCCGCCATCCATCCAAGGGCCAACACCGCCAAGAGGATGATCGATTTCATCGCAGCCCTCCCTGCAAGCCGTCGGGTAGCTATGGAAGATGGCATAAAATTATCTGAAAAGGCCGGATATGTCAATTTCGGCGGGCGGCCGCGGATGGATGAACAACCGTCGGCCCATTGCGGAATCGCGTCTTTCGCCGAGGCCGCATGTCGGCCGGGGGGAAGGCTATCCGGTTCTTCTCGGAGCGGGTGTTTCGGTCCAGAACCTCAGCAGGCTGCCGGCAAAATCATCGGGACTCCTGATCGGTTGCGGTTGCCAGGCTTCCGGCAACAGCGTCCGGTAGTGCTCCGAGGCGTAGCGCTGGTCGATCAGCAGCACGACCCCGCGGTCGGTTTCGGAGCGGATGACCCGGCCGGCGGCCTGCAGCACGCGGTTGATGCCGGGATACAGGTAGGCGTATTCGAAGCCCTGCTCCCGGCGCTCCGCAAAGTAGGTCCGGATCAGCTCCCGCTCCAGGCCGATGGCGGGCAGCCCCACGCCGACGACCGCCGCTCCGGACAGACGCGTTCCGACCAGATCGATCCCTTCGCCGAAGATGCCGCCCATGACGGCAAAGCCGACCAGGGTGCGCGGGTTGTCGCTATCGAAGCGCTCCAGGAAGGATTCGCGCTGCCGTTCGCCCATGCCCGGCTGCTGGACGATCACGTCCAGATCCGGGCCGGCTGCCTGAAAGGTCTCCAACACCAACCGCAGGTACTGGTAGGACGGAAAAAAGAGAAGGTAATTGCCCGTCCGAGTCTGCACCATGCGGTGCAGGATTCGGGACACCTCGACCTTGGTGCGGTCGCGGTGCCGATAGAAGGTCGACAGCCGGTCGGCGACGAACACGGCCAGATTCTCCGACGGAAACGGTGAGGGCAGGCACAGGGTTGGGGCGGTTTCGCTGTCCAGCATGGTCTGGAAGTAATCCAGCGGGGTCAACGTCGCCGAGAATAATACAGCCGACCGACCGCGCGTCAAGGCCGCGCCGATCTGCCGGGACGGGTCGATGCAAAAGAGCTTGAGCCGCATATCGATGGATTCGGCCTCATAGCAGGCCGCGTAGCTGTCGTCGAATTGCTCGGCCACCCGCAGAAAACTGCCGGCTTCGAAATAGCGCTCCAACAGGGCCTCGCGAAAAACGGATTTAAGATTCTTTTCCAGCCAATTCTCGGCGGCGGCCATGAAATCCCGCAGCAGCGGATAGAGCTCCTCGGGAGCGTCGCGGTCGGCGATGGGAGCACCGGCCGCTTCGACGCGCCGGCGGGCCGCCAGCATCCAGCGGTTGATCTTGCCCAGACAGCGGTAGGCCGCCGGGAGGCTGCCCTTCACCGCCCGGCGGAGTTGCAGCAACGGCTGCTTGCGGAGTTCGGCCGAGAACATCTCGCGGGACCGGTCGACCAGGTTGTGGGCTTCGTCGACCAGAAACACGTAGTCGCCGGTCGGCTCTAGAAAAAAATGGCGCAAATAGGCCCTGGGATCAAAGGCGTAGTTGTAGTCGGCGATGATCAAATCGGCCCACCGAGAGAGATCGAGGGAGAACTCAAAGGGGCACACGTGAAATTGTCGGGCGGCTGCGGCGACCGCCTCCCGCGTCCAGGCGTCCTCATCGAACATCGCGCGGCGGGCCTCCGGCAGCCGATCATAGTGCCCGCGGGCGAATGCACATTCCTCGGGGTGGCAGGCCGCGTCCGGGTTGAAGCAGGCCTTGTCCTTGGCGGTCAAGGCGAGCGTCTTCAAGCACAGGCCCCGCGCGCGCAGCTCATCCAAGGCTTTTTCAGCCGCTAGGCGGGTCGTGGTGCGGGCGGTCAGATAGAAAACCTGGACGCCGGCATGCTCGGGAATGGAGCATACGGCCGGGAAGAGCACGGCCATGGTCTTGCCGATGCCGGTGGCGGCCTGGATAAACATCCGGCCGCCCGTTTGGATGGTCCGGCGGACCGCCGCCACCATTTCACCCTGGCCGGGACGATAGTCGTCGAACGGAAACGAAAGCTGTCGGCTGGAAGCGTCCCGCCGCCGCTGCCAACGGGTGATGAGCGATGCCCATTGGAGATAGCGCCCGACGAGGTCCTCAAAAAACGACTGCAGCTCGCTTCGGGTAAAATAACGGCGGACCTCCCGAGAGGCCCCGGTATCCAGGCGAGCATAGGTCAATTGAACACCGGCCTCGGCCAGGTCGTGCTCCGCGGCGTACAGGAAGGCATAGGACTTGGCCTGCCCCCAGTGCAGGCGGTTTTCTTCGCGCAGGCATTCTTCCGGATGGCGGCGGGTGGTTTTGATCTCCTCGATCACGGGGACGGCGCCGCCTTCGAATACGCCGTCGATCCGGCCGGTGATGTCCAGCACCAGGTCGGCCGTTTCCACCCGGTGAGCGACGGGGACCTCCGCCGCGTACTCGACCGGCCGCGAATATTGGATCCGCTGGTGGAGTTTGATGGCGTCCGCCGCGCGGGAGGCTCCGGCAAACTCGGCCGTGAGGTCGCCGCAGCGCAGCACGAACTCGACCAGCTCGCGGACGCCGATGGATCGATGGGGTTTCATGTGATGCGCTCAGGCCTGCTCGAATGAAGGTGAAGCGCCCCATTCGGAACCGCGCGTGCAGCCGCGGGAGACATTCGAAAAGCCGATTGCGATTTCTAGAAAAAACTGCTATCAAAAATCTGCCGGCAAATCCACCCGCAGCTCCATGGACCGCACGCTCGGGAAGAAATCCATGAGTAGCTCCAACCCGACATCCAACAAGATCATCTCCATCGGCAGTGTTCCGCAGGCGGTCTTCAAGGACATCATCGGCCAAAGCGGGGCCATGAAGGCCATTTTTCGCATGGTCGAGAAAGTGGCCGGAAGCGACACCACCATCATGCTCAACGGGGAAACCGGGACCGGCAAGGGGGTGATCGCACGCGCCATCCACGAGTGCTCGCCGCGCCGCAGCAAGCCGCTGATCCAAATCAATTGCGGGGCTACCCCCGAGGGTCTGCTGGAGAGTGAATTCTTCGGGTATCGCCGCGGTGCGTTCACCGGAGCGGTGGCGGACAAGCCCGGTAAGTTCGAGATGGCCAACGGCGGGACCATCTTCCTGGACGAGATCGGCGACATGAGCCCCGATCTCCAAGTGAAGGTGCTGCGCGTGCTGGAAGAAGGCGAGTTCGAGCGCGTCGGCGGCCGCGAAACCATCAAGGTGGACGCGCGCATCATCGCGGCGACGCACCGCGACTTGGAGGAAGAAGTCCAGAAGGGTCATTTTCGAGAAGATCTTTTTTATCGGCTTTACGTGATTCCCATCCTGCTGCCCCCTTTGCGCGAGCGCAAAACCGACATTCCCTATCTCGTGCATCACTTTCTCGAGGAGTTTGCCCGCAAGAACCAGAAAGCGACCATGAGCGTCGCGCCCGACGCCATGCAGCTCTTGATGAACCATCCATGGTACGGCAACGTGCGCGAACTCAAAAACATGATCGAACGCATCGTGGTCCTCCGGGACGGGGATAGCCTGCGTGCGGAGGATCTGCCGGAAAAGGTCCGCCTGGGCGAAACCCCGGCCGGCCGGCGGGGGGAGGCCGGCGGGCGAGATGAAGGCATTTCGTTTCAAACAGCGGTTTCGGAGTTCGAAAAGGCGCTGATCCTGAGCGCACTGGAAAAAACCGACTGGGTCAAGAACCGGGCTGCGGACCTGCTCCAGATCAAGCGCACCACCCTGGTGGAAAAGATCAAGCGCTATCAGCTCGAAAAGCCCGGGGGGGATCTCTAATGCCGACGAGCGAAGCGGACATTCTATTTGTGGACGACGACCGTGCGATTCTGGATCTGGTCCGGGAATACCTGGCGGAGGTCGGCTACCGGGTTGAGGTGGTCGACAACGGGTTGCAGGCCCTGGAGCGGATCAAGGCCCAACCCTATGCCATCGTCTTTACGGACATCAAGATGCCCGACATCGACGGGCTGGAACTGCTGTCCGCGATTAAGGAACACCGGCCGGAAACCGAGGTCATCATCGTTACCGGCCACGGCTCGATGGAATCGGCCATCAAGGCCATGAAGTTCGGAAGCTATGACTACCTCCAGAAGCCCTTCAAGCTGAATGTGCTGAAGATCATCATCGACCGCATCCTCGATGCGAAAAAGCTCAAGCAAGAGAAGGTCATTTTGAAAACCCGGGTCCAGGAGCGGCACCGGTACGATGGACTGGTCGGCATCAGCATCAAAATGCAGGAAATCTACGACACCATTGAGCGCATCCGCTCCACCGGTACGAACGTCCTGATTGAGGGGGAAAGCGGAACAGGCAAGGAACTGGCCGCCCATGTGATTCACCGCGTGAGCGACCGCAGTCGGAAGCCGTTCGCCGCCGTGGCCTGCAAGAGCCTCTTCAAAGCGGGTGGGATCGATGGCGCGGGGGAGCGTTGGCGAGACGTGCTCCACGGCGCGGCCGAGGGCACGGTGTTCCTGGATGATATCTGTGACCTGCCGGAGTCCGCCCAGGTCGTGCTGGCTCAGCTCCTGCGGGACGGCTCCGCTGCCGGTCCGTCCTCTGGGCCGCGATCGGCTACCCGAGTCGTTGCCGCCACCAACCGAATCGTCAAAGAGGCCCTGGCCAAAAAAACGCTCAACCCCGATCTGCATGCCTGCCTGGCGGAGGTTTTCATCCAGATGCCGCCGCTGAGGGATCGCAAGGAAGACATCTGCCTGCTGATCAACCACTTCCTGGATCAATTCAACACCAAGGCCGGCCAGAAAGTTCTGGCGGTGGCGCCCGAGGCGATGGACTACTTGCTGAGCTACAGCTGGCCGGGGAATGTTATTCAGCTGGAGAATGTGATTGAGCGGGCGTTTGCCCTCGGCGTGGAGCTGGTCATCCACATCGATGATCTGCCGGCCGAGATCAAGACCGCCGGCGAGATCGCGCGGATGCATTGACGCGTCCGCCCGGAAGCCGGCGCCGGATTCGGCCGTGCGGGATGGGCCTCATCCGTGGTCATCGTCATCCAGCAGCGGATCCACCCGGATCTGCACGTGCAGGTTCACTCCGCTCAGACCGATGTCTTCCAGGGAAAGCGAGACCTCCGTACCGTCCGATGTGCGGGGCGGAATGCTCAGAGAGAATTCGCGCTCGGTGGGGACGCCGCCGCGCCCGGCGCAGACCGGGCAGAAAAACGCGTTCAGCAGTCCGGCCCGGTCGCACTGCGGGCAAGGCTCCCAAACCGGGAAGTGGATCGGGAACAGCCCGCCTCTCAGCGACTCGTTGACGGAGAGGATCACCTCGAGGAAGATATCCTTTTCAAACCCTCGGCGGCGCGGCCGGGAGTAAAAGCCGGGAAGCCACCCCTCGAAGAATTCGTCCACCAACGACTCGCGCGCCTCAAACTCGCGGTAAAACCGGCCCCGCTCCCGAACGATCTGCAGCCCCCGCGCCATGCGCCGGGATGATTCTCGGCGCTCAAGTTCGTCGTCGTAACGGCGCCTGCGCTCCGCATCCGCCAGGGTGTCATAGGCCTGCTTGGCTTCCAAGAACCCTTCGGCGTCCGCCGGCGGGCATGATCGATCGGGATGGAGCTGTTTGGCGATGCGTCGATACGCGTGCTTGATCTGGTTCGAATCGGCTCCGCGGTCGACCCCCAGGATGACGTAGTAATTCTTGGCCATCGGTCATCACCCCGTTCTGTGCCCTGTGATCCAAAATGCGCGGCCGGGTTGACCCCAGACAATGGCCGGAACCCCGTCTCGGACATTCCGTCAGGGGTTCCGGCCACGCGGTGTCACGCCGATTTAATGGCGATTTTGCGCGGTGTAGCCTTTTCCACCTTCGGAAGGGTCAGGCGCAGGACCCCGTCTCCCAGTTTGGCGTCGATCTTGCTCTGGTCGATCACCTCCGAGAGAGTGAACTGCCGGTAGAAGCGACCGGTTTCGTATTCAATCAGCACGTCCTCCTCGGCGGCCGGCTCCACCGGCTCGACATCGCCGGTGATGGTGAGGATGTCGTCCCGCAGGTCGATGTTCAGCCTATCCGCTTTGACTCCGGGGATATCGGCCAGCAGCGTGATCTCCTTTTCGGTTTCGAATATATCCACCTGAGGAGTGAAGACCGCGCCCGGTTTCGTTTGTTCGGCTGGAGTCGTTAGCTCCTGCTTTTCTCTCACTTTGATATCCTTGCTGTCTGCCATTTCATTCACCTCCTTTCACGTCTAGCGAACCGTTATCTGGCGCGGTTTGGAGACTTCCGCCTTGGGGACCACCACGGTGAGAATGCCGTTAACCAGGCTGGCATCCACCTTGTTCGGATCGATTTCGCCGGGCATGGAGATCATGCGGGAGAACTTCCCGGCTTCGCGCTCCCGGCGGTGCCAGCGGGCATCCTTGTTTTCCGATGGGAGCTTGCGTTCACCGGTAACCGAAATGCTGTTGGCGGTCGCCTGGATGTCGAGATCTCCGGCCACCATGCCGGGGAGCTCGGCCCGGATGAAATAACTGTCTTTGCTTTCGGTCAGATTGATCAGGGGGAACACGCCGGCAAACGGTTTTTGATAGGCGCTGCTCCAACCCTCCATCAAGCGGTCCATTTGACGCTTCATTTGCTCGAGCTCCGCAAATGGACTCCTGAATTCCCAACTCGGAACTCCCAGAAATCTTCTGTAAATCATATCGACTCCTCCTTCCTTTAATTAATTATAATTTGGGTTTTTGGAATTTCCGTCACGGCTGGAAAATTAAAATCGATAATTAATATGTCAAGATAAAAATTTTATTATTTGCTACATTACGAAAAAATTATTAAGCTATTTAGTAATGAGAAAAGCGTGAATCGATGTTCAAAGAAACCTAAACGGCAGGGAAATGAATTGAGGCAGGCACTTATCGAAAAAGCGGAAACCTGCAGATCCGATGGGCTCTGCAGGTTTCCGGTCGGGCAAAAACGCGTCGGTTCTATTTGACAACTGAATCGAAACGGAGCTCAGAAAAACTATCAACCCGATGCGCGAATCCGAATTTCAGCCGGCTTTGGCCGGGAGCATCAGCTGCTGGCCCGGTTTGATCGGATCATTGGGGTTCAGCTTGTTCATTTTCATGAGCTGATCGGCGGGAATACCGTACTTGCGGCTGATTCCGTAAATGGTCTCACCTTTTTGGACGGCGTGCATCCGGGCCTTGGCGTCTTTCTCAACTTTGGCCGGTGCGGCGGGTTTCTGCACCGCGGGTTCCGGCTTGTGGGCTGCGCTTTCCGGTTTGGGGGCAGCGGGCTCGACCGGCTTGGCGGCTGGCTTGCTCATGTCCTTGGACAGCTGGTCGACCTTCTTGGTCAATGTGCTCTCGAGTTGGGCCATGCGCTCGGAGATGGAGGCCATTTCTTTTTCCTTGCGCTCCAGCCGGGCCATACCGGTATCGATCCATTCCAGCTTCGCAAGCTTTTCTTCAATGGTTTTCAGGCGCGTTTCGAGGCTCTTGATCAAATCTCTCTCGGCGCTCTTGGGGGCGCTGGAAAGAAACATCAAAATGACGATGACGGCCACAAGGAGAATGCCGCCGCCGATCAAAACGGGTTTCATGGACTTCGGCCGGCGGTTGTCTTCATTTTGGGAATAGCCGTAGGATTCCTCGCGATCATCGCCGCCCGCCTGCTTTCCGCTCATGACAAAGTTGTCTTTGGGGTTGCCGTCGTGGTCGTGCATGTTTCAGCCTCTTTACTGGCTTGAAGAAGGAGTTCGGTTTCTCAAATCAATCCGAAACATTTACCCCCAATAGGGGGCGGATGGCAGCTTGTACACAACATATAGACGGTTTTTTGGAGAAAGGCAATTAAAAAATTAGGGTGTTTTTGAGGGGGTCTTGATGTTGCCCTCGAAGGGCTCGGGATTATTGAAATACTCGTCGGGATTCGTCAGGAGGGTCTCCAGCCGATATTGGTAATAGCCGATGCGGACACGTTTATTTTTCTGTGAACCGAAGTGATCGAGGGGCAGCGCTTCAAGCTCCCTGATTTTTTTTTCGAGGTTCGCCCGTTCGACCGCGATCATTTCCTCCCGCTTCAGCGGCGTACTCGCCTTTTCCGACTCGGCGTCCCGGCGGGCCTGCTCCTCGCGTTGCACTTCTTCGTCGAGGCCGCGAATGATCGCTTCCACACTGCTCGAATCGTCCTGCGCGGCAGGAGGCTTGGTTCCGCGACTTTCAGGCGTCTCGCGAAACATCAGTTTGACATTGCCGGCGTCCGAAGGAGGCAGGTTGCCGTAGACGATGTTGCCCTTCGAATCCGTCCACCGGTAAATGTCCGCATTGAGGTAGGACAGGCCGGGGATGACAAAAAAGAGCGCTGCGATGATGATACGGTATTTCATACGATTCCAATTCCCGATCGCGGCATTTTTTTAACCGAGTCAAGCGGCCGGCTATTCTTTTTCGATAAATTTTTGAAGGGCATTTCCCTGAGGTTTAGGGAGGCTTTCGAATTTCACGCCGAACCCCTGGGGGCCGCTCCAAGCTATTTTCCCTGGTAGGGTGAAGGGCTGCGACAACGTCGGCAGCGTGAAGTTGAGAACAATGCTCTCGCCCACCGGTACCCGTTCGTTGGTCTCGATGAAAACACCGCCGATGCTGATATCCAATATATAGCTCCGAAAGCTGTTTCCCAGGATTCGGTAGTTGGCGTTGATGAGGCAGGATTTCCGGGGGTTTTCGCGCATGGAAGGTTCGGTGCCTTCCAGGCTGAGGGTCGTCTCCGGGGCCTCGACCTCCAGCGGGTGGCCCATCTGTTCCAGCAAGAGAAGCTGCTGGTCTTCGGACATTTCGACGATGAGCTTGAAGAGGTGTTCGGTGACCCGGTCGCCAACCAGCTGTTTCATCAGGATCAGCTGCTGATCCCTGGGCAGGAGACCAATCAGGTTGAAGAGCCTCACCGTGACGCCGTATTTTCCTGCCTGGGGGTCAGTGTTCAGCATGAATGGCCTCTCTTCGGTGGCGGTCGAAAAAATTCATAGACAGGCATCGGTATGCCGTTTCGTTGGGAGCCACACCAAACAGAAATAGTTTACCAGCAACGGCCGAGATAGTCAAATCCATACTTAAATTAGGCGGTTATATCTGGTGTTGAAGAGTCCGAGCTATGGTGTCGGGAGGATTTCATATTCGGTGGTGATCTTGGCCACACCGCGCACCGTAGCGGCGACTGAACAATACTTTTCCTGGGATAGATGGATGGCCTGCTCGACCGCCTTGGGCGTGAGCCCCTCTCCGGCGAGGCGATACTTCAGGTGAATGCGGCGATAGGGCCATGGAGGCTCCGGGTCGCGCTCGCCGGTGGTCACCACTTCAAGCAGTGTCAGCTTCAGACGCTTCTTGGCGAGAATTTCGACCACATCCACGGACGAACAAGACGCCAATGCGATCAGAAGCATCTCCGAAGGCTTGACGCCGATGCCGTCGGCCTGACCCGATAAAACCACCGAGTGGTTGCCGGAGTCGATCCCCACGAAATGCCTGTCGTTGAGCCAATGCAAGGTTGTCGTTACGGCCATCGGAGAACCTCCTCTTTCAAAGGGGTGTTGGTTGTGTGGCGGGGTAAGCGCATGAACCCCATTAACCCAACTGCCGCAAAATGTCGAGATGGGAGAAGCGATTGACACCCATGGGTCTTTCAAGGTTAAATACAGGCCAACTCGGCGTGCGACCCCTCTGCCGCCGGCATCGCTTCGGAAGGAGGAGCCATGGGAGAATTGAAGCGGACCGTGTTGCATGATCGGCATGCCCGCCTCGGGGCCACCCTGGTGGAATTCGGGGGCTGGGAAATGCCCGTCCAGTATCCCGCGGGAATCGTTCAAGAGCACCTGGCAACCCGCCGCCATTGCGGACTTTTCGATGTATCCCATATGGGCCGTTTCCGCCTGCGCGGCCGGGATGCACTGCCGCTGCTGCAGCATGCGCTCAGCAACAATGCCGCTGCGCTGGAGGTCGGCGAGGCCCAGTACACCATGATCCCGGCTCCGGGCGGCGGTGCCTTGGACGACGCCTACCTCTACCGATTTGTGCCCGAGGAGTACCTCCTAGTGGTGAACGCCGCCAACCGCCAGAAGGATTGGGAGCACCTGAAGGCGCTGGGCCGAAGCTATCCATCGGCGGAGCTGACGGATCTCACTCCGGAGCTTGCCATGATCAGCCTTCAGGGTCCGGCAGCCAGAGACATCCTGGCCGGGATCTTCGACTCCGGCCGTCTGCCGGAGCCGCTGCGCAACCGCCTGGGAAACGCCGTCTGTGACGGCGTGCCGCTGCGGCTGGCCCGCACCGGATACACCGGTGAGCCGATCGGCTTTGAGCTTTTCATCGAGGCGTCCAAGGCGCCGGCGCTCTGGGATCGGCTGACCGCCGAAGGGGTTCAGCCGGTCGGCCTGGGTGCGCGGGATACGCTGCGCCTGGAAGCCGGCCTGCCGCTTTACGGGCACGAGCTGGGTCCGGATCCCGAGGGCCGCGACATTCCGATCTTCGCCTGCAGTCTGGCGCGTTTTGCCGTCAGCTTTTCCGAGCTGAAAGGCGACTTTGTCGGCCGGGAAGCGCTGCGCCGGCAATTCGAGGCCTTTAAAAAAATGATGGACGGCGATTTCAGCCTCCGAACCCATCTTCCCCGCCTGGTCCAGCCTTTTGCGATGGTCGAAAAGGGAATCGCCCGGGCCGGCGCACCCGTGCTGCGCGGCGGACAACCGGCCGGCACGGTCACCAGCGGCACGATGGTGCCCTACTGGCTGACTGCGGGAGAGGGCATCGACTCGGTGCAAACCGAGGAGAAAGGCATGCGCGCGATCGGGCTGGCGCTCGTGGACAGCCATTTGCGGGAAGGCGACGAAATCGAGGTCGACATCCGCGGCAAGTCGACCCGTGCGGTCATCGTGCCCTACCACCTGCGCAACGAGGCCCCGCCGCGGGCTTGGCCGATTCCATGGAACGACCAGCGACGCGGCCGCCAAGCGGCCGGGGCGGGCGCCGATCCGATGCCCCGTGTCCGCGCGCTGGTCGAAAAGGCCGTGCGCAACCACGCCTGGCGGCAATCCGAATGCATCAACCTCATCCCCTCCGAGCAGACCGCCTCACCCATGGTGCGGCTGCTCTCGATCACCGATCCGGCCGGGCGCTATGCCGAACACAAGCCCGTCAAGGCGTTCAAAGAGGCCGATGTTTTCTACTACCAGGGGACCGATTTCATTGCCGAGGTCGAACAGCTGCTGGCGGTTGAGCTCAAAGCCTACCTCGAGTGCAGCGAAGTGGAGGCCCGGACCATCTCCGGCCAGATGGCCAACACGGCGGTCTTCAGCGGCATGGTGGATTACCTCAACCGCGCCGACCGCAAGCGCGAGCAAGGCCGTCTGCGCAAGGTGATGAACCACCACATCATCCGGGGAGGGCATCTCAGCGCCCAGCCCATGGGCGCCCTGCGGGATTTTGTCATGCGCGATCACCGCTGGGAGAAGCCCGCCGTGGTGAATTTTCCGGTGCTGCCGGAAAACCCATACCAGATCGATATCGACGAGACCCGCGCGCTGCTGGCCGAGCACCGGCCGGAGCTGATCATCCTCGGCAAAAGCATGACCCTGCACCGCGAGCCGGTTGCCGCGATCCGTGCGGCATTGACCGAGCTGAACCTCGACGCGGTCCTGATGTACGATATGGCCCACGTGCTCGGACTGGCGGGGCCGCATTTCCAGCGCCCCTTTCAGGAAGGCGCCGACCTCGTCACCGGATCGACCCACAAAACCTATTTCGGGACCCAGCGCGGCATCATCGCGGCGAACACCGCCCCCGAGCATCCGCGCTATCCGCTCTGGGAGGCCATCCAGCGCCGGACCTTCCCGGGCAGCCTCAGCAATCACCACCTGGGCACCCTGCTCGGGCTGCTGCTGGCGGCCTATGAAATGAACCACTTCAAGGAAAGCTACCAGCCGGCCGTCATCGCGAACGCCAAGGCCTTCGCGCGGTCTCTGGCAGACCTCGGAATGGACGTGGCCGGCGATCCGGCGATCGGCTTCACCGAGACCCACCAGGTCATCGTGCGGGTCGGCTACGCCCGGGGCGCCGAGGTCGCCCGGCGACTCGAAAACAACCACGTGGTGTTGAACTACCAGGCTGCGCCGGACGAGGAGGGCTTCACGGCCTCCGGCGCGCTGCGCATGGGCGTGCAGGAGATGACGCGTTTCGGCATGCAGCCGGCCGACTTCGCCGATCTGGCACAGCTGATGGCCGACTGCATCCTGAAGGGCGCGCCGGTGCGGGATGCGGCCATCCGCCTGCGCCGGCGCTTTCTGGAAATGCGCTATTGTTTTACCGGCAACGAGGTCGACGAAATGATGGCGAAGCTGCATGCCTTGATCTAGACATGGCCGACCGAACCGTGACCACCGTCATCGACCGGGAGCGCTGCATCGGCTGCGGGGAGTGCGTGCGCGTCTGCCCGTCCCAGACCATCACGCTGGAGAACGGCAAGGCGGCAGTGACGGGGAGGCGCTCATTGGGCTGCGGCCACTGCGCGGCCGTCTGCCCGGTGGAGGCGGTTCAGGTAACGGCCCTCGATCCTGGGAGTTTCCGGTTCCGTTCTTTTGACTGCCGCACGGATTGGCTGCCCTACGGCGCCTTCAACACGGGCGAACTGGTGCGGCTGATGGCTTCGCGGCGGTCCTGCCGGTGTTTCGATTCGGACGCGGTGGACCGAGCGATCTTGGAGGATCTGGTCCAGATCGGCGCCACCGCGCCGTCCGGAACGAACAGCCAGAACTGGTCCTTCACCATCCTGCCCACCCGCGCGGCGGTGCTGGCGCTCGGCCATGCCGTCGCGGCATTCTTCAAGCGCCTGAACCGTATGGCTCAGAACCCCTTGCTGCGCCGCGGCCTGCGGCTGATCGGCCGGCCGGAACTCGCGGATTACTACCGGGACTACTACCAGAGCGTCACGGAGGGCTTGGCCGATTGGGAAACGCGCGGCATGGATCGGCTGACCCACGGGGCCACGGCCGGCATCATCGTCGGTTCAACCCCCGGCGGAAGCTGCCCGGCCGAAGACGCCCTGCTCGCCACCCAGAACATCCTGCTCGGCGCGCACGCATTGGGGTTGGGCACCTGCCTGATCGGGTTCGCCGCCAGCGCCATACAGAAAGACGTCCGGATAAAGGAAGCGCTGAAAATCCCTCGGGAGGAAGGCGTGCATGCCGTCATCGCCGTCGGCCATCCGGCAGTGGCCTACCAGCGTCTGACGGGCCGCAGGAAAATTGCGTGCCGGATCGTCGAACCCTCGTTTCGCATTGCCGAGAATCGTGTAGGAGCCTCTCCCAAACGCCCTCGCGAATGAACGCAACCTCCACCGGTTAAAGCGGCAGCGGTCGGTTGACAGCTTTACAGCGGCTGCTTTGGCGATCAAATAAGCAATCTTATCCGACTCGAAGGCCTTGCCGGATCATTTGGCAGGCCCTGCTTTCGGGCGCCAGCAGCATCACAACTCCAACGATGACCAGCGGGATCGCAAAAATAAAACCTACCACCGGCAGGATGACCAAACCGATAACGAACAACAGAATGGAAACCGCCAGAAACACCAAGCCAATCGTTCGGCTTGAAAAGCGTTCTTGTTTGCACTCATTAGCATCCATGCTGCGCTCCTATTCTCCATCGGTTGTTAAGTAAACGCTTTTTTCCCCAAGCTAACCGATGTCGTTGCGAACACAATAAAGCTGCTTTTTGCCAGGTCAATACCTCCAGCAAGGCCCATAGAAACGAAGGCAGGCACCCGTATTCGCCGCAGACAAAGATCCCCGGGCGCACCTCGCCGACGGCCGCCGTAGAGTCGGGGGCCGGGGCCGGCTGGTCCGCCAGCGCCTGTCGAATAGAGTAAATCCGCAGCAGATCCCATCGACGCACGCTGCGGCCGTACCACTCGCCGAGCTGGTCCCGCACGGCGTGTTCCAGCTCCTCTTTAGATTTTGGCTGCTTACCGATGACCGTGACCGAAACCAGCGAACGACCCTTCGGAGCATAGGTCGGCGCGGCCTGGCTGGGCACGCACAGGTTGTTGATCGGCCCTCTGCCCTCCGCGTTGACCACCAGAAAGGGTTCTCGCAACGGCGGCTCTCCGGTCGGATGCCTCTATCCGGAGGTAGTCGGCCCCTTGTGTTGGCATTTGGCGGGCACAGCTCAGACCGGCGAGGCCCGCTCCGACAATGACTGCGTCGAGAGTCCTTGGCTTCATTTCAGCTTTCCCCGAAAGAACAACAGGCACTGGCGATTCCCATCCGGGTGATTACTATCCTACCCAAAACCGCAGAGCAGGAAAAGATCCATGGAAAAAGTTCTACTAACGGGGTCCACCGGTTTTATCGGGTACGAGGTGGCGAAACAGCTGTCGGAGCGCGGCGTTCGGCCCCGCTTGCTGGTGCGAAGGCCCTTTCGGGGAATCATCCTGAAGTCCCTGGACGCCGATCTGGTTCAGGGCGACCTATTGGAGCCGCAGAGTCTAAAAAGGGCGGTAGCGGGGATCGACACCATCATCCATTTGGGGGCCGTGGCGGCCTTCGTTTCCTATCGGCTGGTGCGTCCCTCGATCGTGGACGGTTCGCGCAACCTGATGGAAGCGGCGCGGGAGGTCGGCGTGAAAAAGTTCGTTTATGGCGGGACTCTTCTCGTGTACAACAGCCAGAAGGAACCGATCGACCAAACCACGCCGGCCGCACCGGTTTTGGGCTATGGCCGCGCCAAGCTCGAGGCGGAGCAGATGATGGCGGCCATGGCGGGAGAATCTGGAATGCGCTTTGCCTCCCTGCGCCTGCCGCATGTCTACGGAGCCAGGAGCCTGTTCTTCGAAGAGGCGCGCAAGGGGAGAATTCTTTTCCCGGGCCGGGGCGACAATCTCTACGCTCATCTGAACGTGGCCGATGCCTCCCGGGCGCTCATCCGTGCCGCCGAAATCGGTTTGGGCGGCGTGAGGGTGGTGGCCGACGACATGCCCTGCACCTGGAACCAGCTCTTTTACGCCGCTCGGACGTTTTACCCGCGGCTCAAGATCACCCATCTGCCCAAAGCGTTGGCCCTTCTGGGTACCGGGCTGATGGATCTTCTTCACTTGGCGGGCTCGGGCCCCCATCTTTACTCCGTTGGAGCCGTCCGCAGCTGGAACCTGAATCTGCCGGTGGAAAGCGGCACTTTGTCGAAGCTGCTGGGAATCGGGCCCCTTTATCCGACCATCCACGATGGGATTCCCGCCGTGTTGGATGAATCGATCTCCTTTTGCTGGCGCCACTCAATGAAAGATCACTGCTGATTTCTCCCGCGCTGGAACTCTCTAAGAACTTCACGCGCTTCCCTTGTTCCGCTCCGCCGGATTAGCGGGAATAGCTCCCTGCAATCATCCAGCGAAAGCCGCCGGACGAGTCGTATGCAGGCGAGCTCGTCCTTAGTGTGCGGAAAAGGGCCCGCACCATCGGCCAACTCCAGTTTCTCTAAAATCTTCGAATAAATCATCGCTCGTGCGGCAAGCAGCTTTTCCTGGCCAGGACGCGAAATGGTCGGGTGGAAAATGTACAGAAGGGTCAGTCGGTCCCCGGGAGAGTAGAGATGCCCCTTATCGGCCATGGATTGCAGCACGGGGTCCGCCAGAAAGACGAGGTTCACGCGGGCAGAGGACGGCAGCGAACGTCGAAGCAGGCGCCAGAGCGGGTAATGCATCAAGCCGGTTTCGACATAGGATGAGCGATATTTCGGAATGCGGCGGGAAAGCTCCTGGGCGCGAAGCGAGTCGCGCAGCCGGAACCGCGCCGCATCGACTCGCGCAAATCGAATGACGGAGTCAACGGCGTGTTCGAAGGAGCCGTTCAGGACGGTCTGATAAAATGCCAGCAATGCTCCGGTCGCGGCCTTTTCGGCCCGGTAGACATGATACGCCAGCGAATCCGGGGATAATTCATCGGGCCGGCCGCCCGCTGCGAAGAACTCCTGGATGTGAATCAGGGTTTCAATGAACGGCTCGACCTGATGGATGGCTCTGCCCTCCGCATGCAGCTCCCGCTGCAGGAGGCACATCGCCCGGCTGAAATCGGGATACTCCACATCCAGGGGCAGGAGGTAATCCTCCGTTGCCAGTTCCCCCGACAGCATCTGTTCAAAGCCGGGCGAGCCGGGCTCTTCCAGGAAGATCGCCTCGTGCTGGCGCATGCGCTCGGCCATCCAGGGAATCATTTCCGGCCGGTGCAGCGACAGGCCCACCGTAATCTTGGACATGCCTTCGATTCGGGGTCCTCTTTACTGCTGGATTTTGATGTTGCCGGCATACCGGCCGATGGTGGCATCGTCGACGCAGTGGTCCAAAACATCTTCGGGAACCTCTTTCAGCCCCTTCAATGCGTCGATGGGGCAGACGAACTCATTTCCGGCAAGATCCTTCACTCGGACGTATACCTGCTCTTCTTTGCCTTTACCCATTTGGAGTCTCCTCCTGCTTGACACCCGTGAGGGCTTGATTAGTTTGTAACCCAACCGCTGCGAAACCAAGGCAGCGACAATATAAGGCACGGCCGAGGTGAATCAATGTTTGAAAGTATCAGTTCGCTCACTCTTGCCCGCATTCAGTTCGCGTTCACCGTATCCTTCCACATCATCTTTCCGGCATTCACGATCGGTTTGGCCAGCTGGCTAGCGGTGCTGGAATGGCGCTGGCTGAAAACCGGAAACACCATCTACGCCGAAATCTACCGCATGTGGGTCAAGATATTCGCGGTCACCTTTGGAATGGGAGTGGTCTCGGGTGTGGTGCTGTCTTTTCAGTTCGGAACCAACTGGTCCGTGTTTGCCGACAAGGGCGGCAACGTTTTGGGGCCATTGCTGGGCTACGAAGTACTCACGGCCTTCTTCCTGGAAGCCTCCTTCCTCGGGGTCATGCTCTTCGGCTGGAATCGCGTCAGCCCCAAGATGCATTTCGCTTCGACCGTGATCGTCGCTGCCGGGACATTGATCTCGGCATTCTGGATTCTCTCGGCCAACAGCTGGATGCAGACCCCGCAGGGGTTTCGAATCGGCGAGGATGGCCTCCTGTATCCGACCGATTGGCTGGCGGTGATCTTCAATCCATCCTTCCCCTACCGCTTCGTTCACATGGTCACGGCGGCCTACTTGACCACCGCGTTTGTCGTTGCCGGAATCGGAGCCTACTACCTCTGGCGCCGGCGGCACGTCCAGCACGCCCGGGTGATGTTCGGCATGGCGATGATCATGGCTGTTTTCGTAGCCCCCCTGCAGCTGATGCTGGGCGATCTGCACGGCCTCAACACCTTGGAACATCAGCCGGCCAAGGTGGCTGCCATGGAAGGCCTCTGGGATACTCAAAAGGGGGCGCCTTTGGTTCTCTTCGGATGGCCGGATCAAAAAGAGGAGGCCACCAAATACAGCCTGGAAATACCCAAGCTCTCCAGCCTGATCCTCACCCACGATCTCGAGGGCGAGGTCAAGGGGCTCAAGGAATGGCCGCCGCATGAGCGGCCGCCGGTGGCGTGGGTGTTCTGGTCGTTCCGGATCATGGTGGGCATCGGGATGCTGATGATCGCCACCGGACTGCTCGCCCTGGTTCTGTTTTTCAAGAGGCGCTTGTTCGACACGGCCTGGTTCCAGTACTGGTGCATGGCGCTGACGCCGGCCGGCTTCATTGCGGTGCTGGCCGGATGGTTCGTAACGGAAATCGGCCGTCAGCCGTACATCGTTTACGGACTCCTGAAGACGGCCGACGCCGTATCGCCCGTTTCGGCCGGACCCATCGCGATTTCGCTGCTGGCGTTCATCGTCGTTTACGTGTTGGTTTTCGGAGCCGGCAGCTACTACATCCTGAAGCTGATCGCCAAAGGCCCCGGAATCCAAGAGCCGATCTACGGCGACCATGGGGTCGCCACGCCGCCGATCGTAACGAACATCGGTGAAAGGGGGCCGCAGCATGTTTAGCCTGGAACATCTCGTGGACCTGCCGCTCATCTGGTACGCCCTGATCATCGTGGCGGTATTGCTCTACATTCTGCTGGACGGTTTCGACTTGGGGGTCGGCATTCTATTTCCGTTTGCCCCGTCGGACCCGTCCCGCGACCGCATGATGAACTCCATCGCCCCCTTCTGGGACGGCAACGAAACCTGGCTGATCCTGGGCGGCGGCGGGCTGTTTGCGGCTTTTCCCTTGGCCTATGCGGTCCTCATGCCGGCGCTTTACATCCCGGTCATCATCATGTTGCTCGGGCTGATCTTTAGAGGCGTGGCGTTTGAATTCCGTTTCAAGGCCAGCGACCGGACCCGGACCGTCTGGGATTACGCCTTTCACTTCGGCTCGCTCGGCGCGGCCTTTATGCAGGGGGTGATCATCGGCGCCGTGGTCCAGGGGGTGGCGGTCGAGGGACGGCGGTTTGCCGGAGGCTCCTTCGACTGGCTGAACGCCTACAGCCTGATGACCGGCGTCGCCGTGGTCTTCGGCTATGCGCTGCTGGGAGCCACCTGGCTGGTCATGAAAACCGACGACATCACCCAGGCCTGGGCGCGCCAATGCGCGGCCTATGCGCTCGGCTATGTGGGATTTTTCCTGGCGATCGTCAGCATCAGCATGCCGATGATGAATGCCGACATCCGCGCTCTCTGGTGGAGCATGCCGAATATCTTCTATCTGCTGCCCATTCCGACGGCCAGCCTGGTGCTGATGGTTCTCATCTGGCGCGATCTTCAGACCCGCCGGGAAATGCGGCCCTTCCTCTGCAGCATCGGGCTGTTTCTCACCGCCTACATGGGCCTGGGGATCAGCCTGTGGCCGTATGCCGTGCCTTATGAGGTCACCTTCCGCCAGGCGGCTGCGGCGGCTCCATCGCAATCCCTGTTGCTGGTCGGCACACTGGTTTTGCTGCCGATCGTGCTCGGCTACACCAGCTACTGCTACTACCTTTTCAGAGGGAAGGCCTCCCATGAAAGCGCTTACTAACGGCCAGCGGCAGTGGGTGTGGTTCGCGGCGCTCTGGTGCGCGGGGCTGAGTGCCGCTGCCGTCCTGGCCTACGCCGCCCGGTGGCTGATCGCCGGGGTTTGAGGATCATATGAAGCTTCGACGAAAGAACCATGCCGTCCCCTGGCACAAAGCCATCCCGGCGGTGCTGATTTTTCTGCTGGCACTTGGCAGCGCGCCGCACGTCCCGGCGGCGCCGGGACAAGCGACCGTGGAGGGTGTCGCCTTCAAACGTGAAGTGCGCGTGGACGACGCGGTCCTCGCTTTGCGGGGATATGGGCTCCTGCGTTACATGATCTTCGTCAAGGCCTACGTCGCAGCATTTTACCTGCCGGAAAGCGTGCGGTCCGAGGACGCCCTGACGGACGTGCCCAAACATTTGGAGATCGAGTACTTCCACCCCATCGTCGCCCAGGATTTCGCCAAGGCCACCAGTGCGTCGATTTCGCAAAACACCAGTCTGGTGACCTACCAGGGATTGAAACCGAGGATCGACGAGTTGAACGCGCTTTACAGGGACATCGCTCCGGGCGATCGTTATGCGCTGACCTACCTGCCCGGCCGAGGCACGACCCTTTCCTGGAACGGCCAGCCGTTGGGGACCGTCGCCGGCCGCGAATTCGCAGCCGCACTTTTCGGCATCTGGCTGGGACCCAACCCGCTCGACGGCAACCTCAAGGATCTTCTGCTGGGGGAATGATGGCCGAAGCGGTGGCGGATCGCGTGCCGGTGATGAAGAAATTGGCGTATGCGGCGCCGGCCTTCGCCCTGGCGGTGGTGGGAATCCCGGTCTATGTCTACCTGCCGAAGTTCTACACCGACGTGGTGGGCATCGAGATCACGGCGCTGGGATACATCCTGGGCGGCGTGCGCATCTTCGACGCCGTCACCGATCCGCCCATGGGTTACATCACCGACCGCACGGTTTCGCGATTCGGGCGCCGCCGGCCCTACATTGCGGCCGGTGCCGTTTTCGTGGCGCTGTTCATCTATCTGCTGTTCCACCCTCCTCAGGCTTCGCCCCTGTTCGAAACGGTCTGGTTCGGCATCTGCATTTACGCCTTGTTCCTGTTCTGGACCGTGGTGACAGTCCCCTACGAATCCCTGGGGCCGGAGATCACCTTCGATTACAACGAGCGCAACGCGCTCTTCGGCCTGCGCGACGGCCTTCTCATCGCCGGGACCCTGGCCGCCGCGGCCTCGCCGGCCGCCGTCCAGGCCGCGTTCGGGCTGGCCGCCGACGCCGAGGGGGAGCGCACCAAATTCTTCTGGATCGCCGTGATCTACGCCCCCCTGGTCGTCGGCAGCGCCTGGTGGTGCGTGCTGGCCATTCGCGAACGGCCGCTGCCGAAGGCCTCCGCCGCCGGGGTGTGGAAGGGGCTGCGGCGGGTCTTTCGCAACCGGCCTTTCATGATTCTGATCACCGCCTACACGATCAGCGCCATCGGCAACAACCTTCCGGCGACCCTGATTCTTTTCTACGTCCAATACGTGCTGGAGTCGCCGCATGCCGACTTCTTCCTGCTGCTGTACTTCATGACCGGCATCGTGTTTCTGCCGGGCTGGGTGTTCCTGGCGCGCCGCATCGGCAAAAAGAGCGCCTGGCTGCTGTCGATTGCGGTCAATACCGGGGCCTTTATCGGCGTGTTCTTTCTCGGCCCGGGCGACGCGGCCATTTACGGCGTGCTGGTCTTTCTATCCGGGGTCGGGCTGGGCGCCACCCTGGCGCTGCCCTCCTCGATCCAGGCCGACGTCATCGACTACGACGAGCTGCTCACCGGCGAACGCCGGGAAGGCCGCTACATCGGATTGTGGTCCATCGCCAAGAAGCTGGCCGCGGCCGTCGGCGTGGGCGCGGGCTTGTCGATCCTGGGCTGGGCCGGCTACGTCCCGAACGCCCAGCAGCCCGAAGAGGTTCGGCTGGCCCTGCGGGTCCTGTATGCGCTGGTGCCGTCGGTGTGCAACCTGGCGGCCCTGGCCATCGCTCTGGCCTATCCGATTTCGGGCGCCGTGCATCAACGCATCCTGGATGGCATCGAACGCCGCAAGAACAAGGAATCCGTCGCGGACCCGCTCAGGCCGGGTGCCGTTATTCTGCCGGAGGGTTAAGCGCATGGAGTTGAATTGGGGCATACTCGGTTGGAACTTGGCGGCGTTGGTGATCCTCATGACCCTGGGCTGGCTGGCGAGCCTGCCCAGCCGCAACGTCACGGTGGTGGACAGCCTCTGGGGGCTCGGTTTCGTGCTTGCGGCCTGGGTGACCTTCGCTCTGGCCGACGGTTTTTCCGGCCGGCGATGGCTCGTGACGGTGCTGACCACTCTTTGGGGCCTGAGGCTGTGCGCGTATCTCAGCTATCGCAACTGGGGCAAGGGCGAGGACCCGCGCTACGGCAAATGGCGGGCGGCCAGCGGGGAAACGTTCTGGATCGTCAGCCTGTTCAAGGTCTTCTGGCTGCAGGCGATTTTTCTCTGGGTGATCGCGCTGGTCGTCCAACTCCCTCAAATGGCACCTCGGCCGGCGCACCTAACGGTCTGGGACGGGTTGGGCGCTGCGGTCTGGCTGATCGGCTTCGCGTTCGAGAGCATCGCCGACCGGCAATTGCAGCGTTTCAAGGCCGATCCCGGCAACCAGGGGCAGGTCATGGACCGCGGGCTCTGGCGGTATTCGCGGCATCCCAACTACTTCGGCGAATGTCTGATCTGGTGGGGGCTTTTCCTGATTGCGCTCTCCGTGCCGGGCGGCGTGTGGACCGTGATCAGCCCGAT
The DNA here is from genome assembly GCA_964427375.1 of uncultured Desulfatibacillum sp. Lineage (GTDB taxonomy): Bacteria > Desulfobacterota > Desulfobacteria > Desulfobacterales > SpSt-501 > SpSt-501. The sequence continues at coordinate 37,704 of CAYRUF010000035.1, forward strand.
CATCATCACGCTCGTGCTGCTGAAGATGACCGGGGTGCCGCTGACCGAACGCACCACGATGGAGCGCCGGCCCGGATACCGGGATTACATGCGACGGACCAGCACCTTCATTCCCTGGTTTCCAAGAAAGCCAGTATGATGGGCATACGCCCTCTAGAACCAACAGTTGCCGTCAAGCCCGCCGATCTCGACTCGCTTGGCAAGAACTTCTAGAAGGCCGCACGCGGCTTGGTCTACAAAATGAGAAACCGCGAAAACATAGAATTTTTCGGTATCAGGGAAAGCTTGAAAACCTACATTTTAAACCCCTCGAATTCGAGGGGTTTAATCAAGGCGAGCGCCTGAAGCGTTTGAACGGAATCGCCATCCGCCAGATCCAGGTACTGACCGCCGCGCCTGCGCCTAAACAACTCAAGGGCTGATCAACATGGATAGGCAGGATAGACAGGATAGGGAGCTAAAGCATGGCGAGATCACCCAAGTGGTGATCGGCTGCGCCTTCGAAGTCATGAAGGAACTGGGCGCCGGCTTTTTGGAATCGGTTTATGAGAAGGCGTTGTTGCTGGTCCTTCGGAAAAAGGGGCTATCGGCCGTCGCCCAACATCCGATCAAGGTCAAATTTCGAGGCGAGACCGTTGGCGAGTTCTTCGCCGACCTGCTCGTTGAGAACCAGGTCGTCGTGGAGCTGAAAGCCGTCAAAGCCATTGCCCCTGAGCACCAAGCCCAGGTGATCAACTATCTGAACGCCACCGGCATTGAGGTCGGGTTGCTCATCAACTTCGGCAATCCGAGACTCGAATACAGAAGATTCAGCCGCAGCGGGAAGATATGAACATCGATAGACAGGATTGACAGGATGTTTGTTTTGCATCCTGTTCATCTTGTGCATCCATGTGAATATTGATGAACTACCGTGGCATTGACAGCGGTGTGCTGCGCGCTTTGAAAAGCTGGCCGTCCATCTCTTGGTTCAACGATACTAAAGGCGAGGAGGTCGTGGCGACGATTTTCCTGAATCCACCTCAAAGCTCGTAGACCGGGGTTTGGGGTTAAGCGCTTCATGTCGCGCAACGCTGTTCTATCGGCAATGAGGGCTGGTTTTTGTGGGAGCGGCTTCCAGACACGATGATCGTGGTCCCGCCCCGGTGGGACTCCCACAAAAAAGCCGTCAACTTCTTTGAAAGGAGAAAAGATGAGTTTGCTGCTGGAACTGGCCGAACGCGGGATTCTTCCGGACGCGTTGATCCGGATGGGGATCCGGATGCTGGACCGGGTGCGTCTGATGACGGAAGCCCGGCCGGATGGTGAAGCCACGCTGCGGGCCAAGCAGGACTTTCTCGCCCGCATGCGCCAAGGCCCGGTGGCGCTGGTGCCGGAGATGGCCAATCTGCAGCACTACGAGGTGCCGCCGGAATTCTTCCAAAAAGTGCTGGGAAAGAATCTCAAATACAGCGGCTGCTGGTGGCCGGCCGGCGTGGACAGCCTAAATTCGGCCGAGGATGCCATGCTCGATCTCTACGGCCGGCGGGCCGAGCTCTCGGACGGCCAGCAGGTCCTGGAGCTGGGCTGCGGCTGGGGGTCGCTGACCCTTTGGATGGCGGCGCGGTATCCCAACAGCCGCATCACGGCCGTGTCCAACTCCGCTCCGCAGGGCCGGTTCATCCGTGAAACCGCGGCGGCGCGCGGGCTGGCGAATGTCGAGGTCGTGACGGCCGACATGAACCACTTCGCAGCCGATAAGCGCTTTGACCGGGTGGTCTCGGTCGAAATGTTCGAGCACATGCGCAACTGGCCGCTGCTGCTCGAGCGCATCCATGGCTGGCTCACGCCCGGCGGAAAACTTTTCATCCACATCTTCACCCACCGCCGCTTTGCCTATGCGTTCGAGACCGACGGGGCAGACAACTGGATGGGCCGCTATTTCTTTTCAGGAGGCATGATGCCCTCCGACGACCTGCTTCTTTACTGCCAAGAGCATCTGGTAGTCGAGAAGCACTGGCGCGTGGACGGCCGGCACTACCAGAAAACCGCCGAGGCCTGGCTGGCCAACATGGATGCCCGCCGCGAGGAGATCATGCCGGTGCTGAAGGCCGTGTATGGCCGCAACGAGTCTCGTCGCTGGTTCCAGCGCTGGCGCATCTTCTTCATGGCCTGCGCCGAGCTGTGGGGCTTCCGGCGCGGGCAGGAATGGCTGGTGTCGCACTACCGGCTGCGGCGGCGCTCAGTCTGAGCAGGCTCTGGCGAAAGGTTTCAGGGTTCGGGGTTCGGGGTTCAGGAAATCTACGAGGGCATGCGACATATGGCATAGCCTTTCTCCACGCGGCTAAACCGGACAAGCGCCAATCCACCGCCGGAAACCAATCTTTTCCTGAGTCTTGAATCCTTTTATTTCCGTCCTTGGACTTCTGCTGAACCCCGAACCCTGCCTGCCGCGCCCCAGCTTCAGCGAAGGCGGGAACCCTGGCATCTCACTATAGGCGGGGCAGCGCCGGCAGGATGGGCTCCTTTCGACACATCGGCTTCGTGAAGAGCACCTGGACATCCCCCAGGTAGCGTTCGGCGAACCCTCCCTCGCAGTAGCACAGATAGAACTCCCACATACGGATAAAGGCGTCCGGAAATCCAAGCGCCTTGACCGAATCCAGGTTGGCGAAGAAATTCTCCCGCCAGGCTCTCAAGGTTCTGACGTAGTGGGCCGTGATGTCCTCCAGGTGAAACAGGCGCAGGTCGGTCGCTCGGGCCACGGCGTCGGAGATGGCGGTGATCGACGGAATGCAGCTGCCCGGGAAAATGTAGCGCTTGATGAAGTCCACGTTGCGCTTGTGCCAGTCGAACACCTGGTCGCGGATGGTGATGGCCTGCAGCAGCATCTGGCCGTCCGGTTTCAGGCGGTTGCTGCAGACCCGGAAGAAATCCTCCAGGAAATGATGTCCCACGGCCTCGATCATCTCGATTGAAACCAGCTTGTCGAAGGTCCCGGCAAGGTCGCGGTAATCCTGTTTGAGCAGGGTGATCCGGTCGGACAGGCCGGCCGCCGCGAAGCGCTGCCCGGCCATCTCGTGCTGCCGGTCGGAAATGGTCGTGGTGGTCACCCGGCAGCCGTAATGGGCTGCGGCGTGGAGGGCAAAACCGCCCCAGCCGGTTCCGATCTCAAGCACGTGGTCGGCGGGCGAGAGCTCCAGCTTGCGGCAGATGCGGTCGTACTTGGCGATGGAGGCTTCCCGCAGGCTGCTGTCCGACCGCTCGAAGATCCCGCAGGAGTAGGTCAGGGTGTCGTCCAGAAACAGACGGTAGAAATCGTTCCCCAGGTCATAGTGGGCGATGATGTTGCGCCGGCTGCCCTCGCGGGTGTTTTTATTGAGGGCGTGGATGTACTTGTGAAGCGGGCTGACGATCCGGGCCAGCCCTTTGTCCATGCCGCTGAAGACCTCGGGATGCAGGGCGAAGATGCGGATCACCGCGGTGAGGTCGTCGGCGGACCAGAACCCGGACATGTAGGCTTCACCGGCGCCGATCGTCCCGCCGAACAGGCAGTCTCCGTAAAAGCGCTGATGGTGAACGGTCACCGTCGCTTCGAGCGGGAACCGCTCGGACGTCCGTCCGAACGCATATCGCTCCCGCCCGTCGACCAGGTTGAGCCGGCCGTACTCCAGCCGCTCCAGCAGGCTGATCAGGATTCGGCGTGAAAACCGGTCGATTGATCGGACCTTGAGCCGGTCCGGGGTCGAAATGTCGGCAGGGATGATGTGCTCGGTCATGGTAATTGCCTTTGAGCCGCGTGCGGCCGTTTGCGGGGATGGGTGTAAAAAGGCGCTCCCTTGAGGATCAGGCGCGCGGCCTGCCAGTAGATCATGGCGACCACCTTGACCGTCATCAAGGGGTATTGGACCAGCACCCGGCCCAGCCTGCGGTGCGTGATTTCGCGGCGCCTGAGGCCCAAAGTGGCGTCGAAGAGCCTGCGGCCGTTCTGGTAGTCGATCATGTGGACGTTGAGCGCATCGCCGGGCTCCCGGAAGCGCCAGTCGTAGCGGATGTCCATGTCGATGAACGGCGACACGTGAAAGGCCTTGGCAAACCGGTGGCGGCGCCAGTCCGGCAGCGGATGCTCGTTCTTGATGCGGTCCAGCACGTAGGTGTGCCTTTCGAGCCAAGGGGTGTTGTGGATTTCAACCACGATGGTCTCAACCCGTTCGTCGGCTGCATCCCAGCAATAGTAGAAGCTCGCCGGGTTGAAACAATGGCCGAAGTAGCGCATGTGGCAAAGCACACGGACAGGCCCTGTCGGCCTTCTGCCGGTTTTTCCCTCAATCCGGTCGCGTACCGCCTGATCCAGAGGAACCCGCGGGTCGCCGAAATGATCTTCCCGGCGGAACCAGGCGAGGTTGGGCCGGTCATACGACCAAAGCGGGTGAATCGAAAAAACCTGCTTGAGCTCGGAGAGGTCCAGATATACGAGAAAGAGCCGGTAGTGGAACTCGTTCTTCACCGGTTCAAACCGACGATGCCGAATGGTGCCTTCGTAAATGCAGCTCTTCATCATTGGCGAGTGGATTGTGTTTCGTATTTTGTGTTTGGCTTCATGTCTGGGAGAAAAGAGCGGGAAGTCGCCTATCACCACTATCCAGTGTTTGGATACTAAACACGAAACACCAAAAACCAAACACCACTCTACAGTGCTTTGCCGAAATGCCGGCAGACCTCCAGGGCGCTGTTGACGCCGTCCTCGTGGAACCCATAGCCCCAGTAGGCTCCGGCGAAATACGTGCGGTTGACGCCGTTGATCTCGTTCAGCCGTCGACGGGCCGCCAGGCTTTCCGGGCAGTAGACCGGATGGTGGTAGATCATTTTGCGCATGATCTTGGACGGCTCCAGATGAGCCTCCAGGTTCAGGGACACGCAGAACTCCACCGGCGCCGCAAGGCTCTGCAGGATGTTCATGTCATAGGTCACGGCGACCCGCCCCAACTCCCTCTTGGGGATATGGTAGTTCCAGCTGGCCCAGGCCGCCTTCCTCGTCGGGAGGATCGAGGTGTCCGTGTGCAGCACGGTGTGGTTTTCCTGGTAGCGGATAGCCCCGAGGATGCTGCGCTCGGCGTCCGATGGGTCGGCCAGCAGCGCCAAGGCCTGGTCGCTGTGGGCGGCGACGACCGCCGCGTCGAAGCGCTCGGGCTCCGCGCCGGCAGCGGTCACCTCGACGCAATCGGCTTGCCGCCGGAGGCTTTTCACCGGGCAATTGATGCGCAGGCTGTGCTTGAACGGGCGGGTGATCGGTTCCACATAGGTCCGGGAGCCGCCGCGGATCGTGAGCCAGAGCGGCTGGTTGCGCACGTTCAGGAAGCCGTGGTTTTTGAAGAACTGCGCGAAATGGCGCGCCGGGAAACGGTCGAACTGATTCGGGTCGGCCGACCAGATGGCCTCCCCCATCGGGATGATGAAGTGGTCGATGAACGAGCGGGAATACCCTTTGCCTCTGAGATAATCATCAAGAGTCAAACGGTCGTCCGCCGTTCGGAGCAACTCCTCGGAGTCCCGTTTAAAGCGAAATACATCCAGCAGCATCCGGTAGAAGGACGGCCGCAGCAGGTTTCGGCGCTGGATGAAAAGCGAGTTCAACGTGCTGGGGCTGAATTCCAGGCCGGTTTTTTCGCACTTGACGCTGAAGCTCATTTTGGACGGCTGCCAGGACACCCCGAGACGCCTCATCAGCTTGATGAAGTTCGGGTAGGTCGCCGCATTGAAGACGATGAAACCGGTGTTTACGGAATAGGTAGCCCCGTCCAGCGCCACATCCACCGTGTTGGTGTGGCCGCCGATGTAGTCTGCGGCTTCGTAAACGACGATCTCGTGCTCGTCGCTCAAAAGATAAGCAGCGGTGAGGCCCGAGATGCCGCTGCCGATGACGGCGATTCTCATGACGCTCCTATTGGTTGGAGAGATCCTGGCGCTCGGCGGGGCGGCGGACATGCTCCGGCACCGGCCGCAGATCCCGGACGATTCCCGCCCAGGACATCAGTTTGAGAAGATAATACGTTATGTCGAATTCCCACCAGAAAAATCCCTGGCGGGCGGAAATGGCGTAATGATGATGGTTGTTGTGCCAGCCCTCCCCCAGCGTGATCAGGGCCAACAAGGCATTGTTGCGGCTGGTGTCAGGGGTCGGATAACGCCGGGTTCCGAACATGTGGTCCAAGGAGTTGATGGTTACGGTCGCGTGAAAGAGCACCGTCGAGGAGATGAAGAACCCCCAGATCACCATCTGGGGGCCGCTGGTTCCCAATTGAGGAGCATACACTTCAAGCAAGTAGCCAAAGACGTAAAGCGTCAGCGCCAGCAGAAAGGGCACCAGCGTGTCGAAGCGGTTGAGCCAGACCAGCTCCGGATAGCGCATCCAATCCTTGACGTATTTCGTGCGGGTCGGAAAATGCCGGGCCGAGGTCAGCCAGCCGATGTGGCTCCACCAGAAACCGTGGCGCGCAGGGGAGTGCGGATCCTCATCGGTGTCGGCGAAGCGGTGGTGGTGGCGGTGATGGGAGGCCCACCACAGGGGGCCGCGTTGGACGGCGGAGTTGCCGAGCACCGCAAAGATGAACTGCCAGAAACGGTTGGTTTGATAAGTCTTGTGCGAAAAATAGCGGTGGTAGAAACCCGTGATGGCGAACATGCGAACGAAATAGAGCACCAGCGCGGCCGCCACCGCGATCCAACTCCACCCCACCCAGATCACCCCCAGGCACATGGCGTGCAGAACCATAAACGGGATGATGCGCAGCCATTCGACCCGATTCCCGTGACCGGGCGGCACCTCCTCCGCTCCGGCTTCGGAGTCCACCCAGCGCAGGAGGGAAATGAGAAAGCGTGATCGCATCGGACCGGTCAAGCGGGGCAGCCTTTCGGAATAATGGTTCAGGCCCGCTGCTGAATTTCTAACCCAGCGGACTCGGGCTTGTCAATCGTCAATCCGGAGGATTTCAAAGTCATGTTAGACATTATGGTTGACAGTTGAACACCGGCCATAGCGAGAAGAAGACGCTATGGACCCGCGCAAAAGTCTCCCGGGCTCCGACGAGCCATCCGGGGCCCATTCTCGCCCGGGAGGCTTTTGCGCTGGCCAGTCCGGTAGCGCGACAGAAAAAAGACCTGCCATCCTTGCAAACGTGGGTTATGCTGGGATTACACACAACCCCAACACAGAGCCAACACCAAGGAGGCAGGCCATGAAAGAGCATAGCATATTCGTCGGTATGGATGTCCACAAAAATTCCATCGATATCGCCATTGCCGAAAAGGGCCGCCAGGGTCAGCTGCGGCACTTCGGCACCATCGATGGCACGTTGACGGCCCTGGACAAGGTCGTGAGAAAACTGGTCAGCAAAGGACAACGCCCCTGTTTTGTGTACGAAGCCGGTCCCTGTGGCTACCGCATATACCGTCACCTGACCGCACTGGGGTTTGACTGTGCGGTGGTGGCCCCATCGCTGGTACCCAGACAAAGCGGCAACCACATCAAGAACGACCGCCGCGACAGCCTAAAGCTCGCCCGTTTGCACCGGGCCGGGGAACTGACGGCGGTTTGCGTTCCCCACGACGAGGATGAAGCCCTGCGCGATCTGACCCGCGCGCGGGAAGACGCCAAGATCGACGAGAAAAAAGCCAAACAACGGCTGTTGGCCTTTCTGCTGCGCAGCGGACATCGCTATAGCGGGCGCGCGCCGTGGAGCCAGGCCCACCGGCGCTGGTTGGCGGATATCAAGATGCCCCATCACTGCCAACAAATAGTCCTGCAAGAATATATCGAAGCGCTGAGCCACTGCAGCCTGCGACTGCAGCGGCTGACCGATCAGATCCGGCAGATGGTGCCGCAGTGGCGGCTGTTCCCGGTGGTGCAAGCCCTGCAGAGCCTGCGCGGCGTCTCCCTCATCGTTTCGGCCACCACCGTGGCCGAGATCGGTGATTTCAAGCGGTTTCAAAACCCCCAGCAGCTGATGAGTTACCTGGGCCTGGTGCCCTCGGAGCATTCCAGCGGCGAGAAGACCCGGCGCGGGTCGATCACCAAGGCCGGCAACACCCATGTGCGCCGCATGTTGGTCGAAGCCGCCTGGGCCTACCGGTTCAGGGCGCGGGTCAGTCGAGCGCTGCTTCAACGCCAGGAGGACCTGCCGCAGTCCATTCGCGATATCGCCTGGAAAGCCCAGGTGCGGTTGTGCGCCCGCTACCGACGCCTGTGGGCCAAGGGCAAGATCAAAGCGGTCGTCACCACCGCCATCGCCCGAGAGCTGTGCGGCTTTATCTGGGCGATCGTCACTGCCGTCGATGCGCCAACGGCCTGATGTTATCAAAGAACCACCACCGGCAAACGGAGGACACCCAAGCACTGACGACTTCACATTCCAGGGCAGCCACAGGGGCGCAACCCCGGTCAGGAGAACCCTCGTGTGAGCTATGGGACAGCCCTTGCGGGCCGAACTCCCGAATTTAGACCGAGGCCGCTCCGCGACGAAGCCAAGTCATGCGGTAGCCAACCCGCGAATATCAGAGTGATCTACCGTCGCCATACGGGTTCCGCCCCTTTGGGTGCCCTGCAATCAACCTACGACAAGGAACCGCTGGATACCACAGCTGGGCAGGCACTATTTTTTCTCTTGACAACTGTCAACCATATCAGGGTTCTGTTAGATCAACGATAAGCCTATTGACAAGCTCCAGGTCAACGCTAATAGTAAAGATATTTAAACGCCGGCACGCAAACGTCGGGAAACGTAACCAACATCCTAAAAAGCAAAAAGGAGGTTCTCATGAACGTCATTGATTACTGCAAAGGCATGGAGATGGAGCTGATTGCCTGGAA
>CAYRUF010000036.1:0-46196 GCA_964427375.1 uncultured Desulfatibacillum sp.
CGGATAAGCAGAATAAGGACAACCTGCCTGCCGGACAGGCAGGTCAGAATGAACAGCAGCCGGCCCCGGTGCGCCTGCCCGATCCGCCGGCCGGGATGATGCGGGTCACCCGCACCGAGCTGGTCTGGCCGGGCAAGTACAAAGAGGACGGCACTCTCAAGGAGGTGCCCCGGGTGAGCCTACCCTTCCAGGTGGTCGAGACGGTCAATGAAACACGGGCCACGCGGGAAGCGAAAAAGGGCGGCATTCAGCAAACGCTCTTCGATGTGTATGAAGGCAAGGAGGGCGACAGCTTCGATGAGGGGTGGAAGAACAAGCTCATCTGGGGCGACAACCTGCTGGTGATGGGGTCGCTGCTGGAGAAGTTCGCCGGGAAGATTGATCTGATTTACATCGATCCGCCATTCGATACGGGCGCGGATTTTAATTTCCTTACAATGGTCGGAGACGATGATGAAGCAATGCCAGGGAAAAGCCCAAGTATAATTGAAGAGAAAGCTTATCGCGATACATGGGGCTCCGGCTATCCGAGCTATCTCCAAATGATGCGTGAGCGCCTTATCTTACTTCACGATCTTCTTTCTCCCACTGGATCAATATTCGTTCATCTTGATGTGCATACTGGACCATATATTAAAACCTTATTGGACGAAATTTTTGGGCAAGATAATTTTCAGAATGAGGTGGTTTGGTATTATTACAACAAGCTGCATGATAGCCGAAAACGGCTTCTACCAAAAGCATTCGATCAGATTTTATATTATGTAAAAGATAAGCGATCTCCCTATCTCTACACAGCCCTTCAAGAGCCAAGAGATACCCCTGTCACAAAGCTCAAGTATAAAAAAGTTGCAGGAAAGATTCAGAATGTGATCGGTTCAGACGGTAAAGCTGTAACTTATGAAAGCACAGAGCGAACGGTTGATAATGTTTGGCGCATTCGCTGTTTGCAACCTGCGAATAAAAGTGAGTGGACCCATTTTCAAACTCAAAAGCCGGTGGATCTCATTGAGCGGGTGATTCAGGTGGGTGGTAAAACTGGAGGGCTTTTCTTAGATGCGTTCATGGGATCTGGTTCATCTCTTGTAGCAGCTGAAAGACAAGGGATGCGATGGATAGGTATTGATCTTTCAAGATGGTCTATTCACCTGACTCGTAAGCGGATGCTAAGCGAGCACGGATGCAAGCCCTTCGAAGTCCTCAACCTGGGCAAGTACGAGCGCCAGTACTGGCAGGGCGTCACCTTCGGCGAAAAAAAGGAGAAGCACCTCACCGAGCAGGCCATCTACGAATACCTGGCCTTCATTCTCAAGCTTTACGGCGCCCAGCCGGTGGCGGGCCTGATCCACCTGCACGGCAAGAAGGGCCGGGCCATGATCCATATCGGCGCGGTGGACGCGCCGGTGACCATTGCCGAGATCGATGCGGCCGTGGAAGAGTGTGTGCAGCTCAAGCAGCCCGAGCTGCATGTGCTGGGCTGGGAATGGGAGATGGGGCTCTACGACCTGATGGTGGAGGCGGCCAAGAAAAAGGGTGTTAAGCTGATGCTCTTGCAGATTCCCCGGGAGGTCATGGAGCAACAGGCCGCGGCCAAAGGGGACGTGCGCTTTTTCGAGCTGGCCTACCTGGAAGCCGAGATTCACAAGCCGTCCGCCCGGCCCGGTCTCAGTGTCAAAAAAGGCGATCCTGCCGTGCAGGTGGCCCTCAAGGACTTCGTGATCCCCAACACCGAGCTGATCCCCGAGGAGGTGCGGTCCAAAATCAAGAAATGGTCCGACTACATCGACTACTGGGCTGTTGACTGGGACTTTCAGAACGACACCTTCATGCAGGGCTGGGTGGCCTTCCGCACCCGCAAGGAGCGCAAGCTGCCGCTGGTCTCCGATCCCCACGCCTACGACAAGCCGGGCAAATACCGCATCCTGGTCAAGGTGATCGACATCTTCGGTAACGACACGTCCCAGGCCTTGGACGTGGAGGCGCCGCTGCCATGAAAAAGAAACCGAAAAACCCCGCTGATGTGACGATTCCCTGGGCCGATGAACTGTTGATCGATGTTCGCCGGTTGATCGCCGATGCCAGGCAAAAAGTCGCCCAGAGCGTCAACGCCGAACTCACCCTGCTTTATTGGCATATCGGCCGGCGCATCCGCCGCGACATCCTCAAGAAGAAGCGGGCGGCCTATGGGGACGAAATTTTGCAGGCACTGTCTGCAAAATTGACCGTGGAATTCGGCCGGGGCTTTTCCCAGCGGAACCTGGCCTCAATGGTGCGCTTTGCCGAGATGTTTCCCAACGCCAACATTGTCTCCGCGTTGCGGCGACAATTGAGCTGGACCCATTTTATCCAGATCATCTACCTGGATGACCCGCTGAAAAGAGATTTCTATACCGAGATGTGCCGCATCGAAGGGTGGAGCACCCGGACCCTTGAGAAGAAGATCCAGTCCATGCTGTTTGAGCGCACGGCACTGTCGCGCAAGCCGGAAAAGCTGGCGGAACTGGAGCTGAAAGCCCTGCGCGAAGAGGACAAGCTGACCCCCGATCTGGTCTTCCGCGATCCTTACCTGCTCGATTTCCTCGGCCTCAAAGACGCCTACGCTGAAAGGGACCTTGAAGCCGCCATACTGCGGGAAATGGAAGCCTTTATCCTCGAACTCGGAGTTGGATTCGCCTTCATGGAGCGGCAAAAGCGCATAACGGTGGACGGCGTGGATCACTACCTGGACTTGCTCTTTTATCACCGCCACCTGAACCGATTGGTCGCCATCGAGCTGAAGATCGGGTCCTTCCAACCGGCCGACAAGGGGCAGATGGAATTGTATCTGGCGTGGCTGAACCGCTACGAAAGAAAGTCCGGTGAGGAATCGCCCCTGGGTTTGATCCTTTGCGCCGGAAAACGTCATGAAACCGTTGAATTGCTCGATCTTGAAAAAAGCCGGATACGGGTGTCTTCCTACTGGACCGAGGCCCTGCCCAAGGCCGAGCTGGAGCGCAAGCTGCATGAGGCGGTCGTTTTGGCCCGGCAACGCCTGGCGCAGGACGACCGCCGCCGGCATCTTCTCGATGAAGGAAAGGAGTGATCATGGCCCGTTCGGTCATTGCCTACGATAAAGACCTGCCGGAAATCCCCGGCCGCCTGCCGTGGCGTAAACCCGATGCCCACCTGGTCAAGGACGGCAAGGCTGAAACCGGCTGGCGGGTGGCGACCGGCCGCAGGAAGAGCAAGCTGCTGCTGGTGCCGAAAATTCGAACAGCCGTGGACGAGTGGCGGGACCAGGGGTATCCGGGCGCATCGGAGGTCACGCGGCGACTGTTTGAATACTGGTTCGAGGAAGACCATGACGTGCCCGAGTTCGAGGCGCCGTTCCGTTATTACTTCTGCCAGCGGGAGGCCATGGAGACCCTGGCCTGGCTGTCGGAGGTCGCCGGCAAGCGGGATGCCGCGGACCTGATCCGCTCCTACGCTGAGGTCTACAAAAAGGACCTTTTTTCCGACAACATCGTCTTTCAGACCACCATGGACAGCCGCCGCCAGATCGTGCGTTATGTGCCGGAACTGGACAAGGAGGGGGTTCAGGACCTTCCGCCGGAAAACCTCTGCCGCCTGGCCTTCAAGATGGCCACCGGTTCCGGCAAGACCTGGGTGATGGCCATGGTCATGGTCTGGTCGCACTTTCACCGCAAAATGGTTCCGGAATCGACGCTTTCGACCAACTTTTTGGTGGTCGCCCCCAATGTGATCGTGTACCAGCGGCTGGAAAAGGATTTCGGCGCCAACCGGGTATTTTATCAGATCCCGCTGATTCCGCCGGAGTGGCGCGCTCTGTTCAGCAAGAAGGTGATCCTGCGGGGCGAAGCCTCCGAACCCGATCCTTCCGGCAACCTGTTTTTGACCAACATCCACCAGCTCTATGAGTCCCGCGATCAGGCCTGGACCCCCGCCAACGCCGTGGAAACCCTGCTGGGCAAAAAGCCTTCCCAGGACCTGGCCGCTTCGGGACAGCGATCCATGCTGGAGCGGGTCAAGTCCTTGAAAGACTTGGTGGTTCTCAACGACGAGGCCCATCACGTGCACGACGAGGACCTGGCCTGGAGCCAGTCGCTTTTGGCCATTCACCGATCCCTGCCCAGGGGCCTTTCATTATGGCTGGATTTCTCGGCTACACCCAAGGACCAGAATGGCATGTATTTCCCCTGGACCGTGTGCGACTACCCGCTGGCCCAGGCCGTTGAGGACCGCATCGTCAAGGCGCCCCTGATCGTCACCAAGGAGGATGACCCCAAGCAGCCGGCTGAAGATCCGGACAATGTGACCAAGGAAAACGTGGCGGAGAAATACGGCTACTGGCTGCGCGCCGCGGTCCAGCGCTGGCGGGAGCACGATGCGGTGTATAAGAAATTGGGCCAGCGGCCGGTGCTGTTCATCATGGCAGAAAAGAACGTCTTTGCCGACGCCTTGGGCGAGTATCTCTGGAAAACCAATGAGTTCGGCTTTCGGGAAAGCGAAGTCCTGGTGATCCACACCGACGCGGCCGGCGAGATCACTAAAAAGGACCTGGAAAAGGCCCGCGAGGCGGCCCGGGATATCGACAAGGCCGAGAGCCGGATCAAGGCCATCGTCAGCGTGATGATGCTGCGCGAGGGGTGGGACGTGCGCAACGTTTCGGTGGTCCTGGGCCTGCGGCCCTTCACCGCCAAGGCCGAGATCCTGCCCGAGCAGGTCATCGGCCGAGGGCTGCGCCTGATGACGCAGATCGGCCCGGACAAGACCCAGACCCTGGAAGTGCTGGGCACCCGCAACCTGCTCAAGGTGGTGCGCGACCAGCTCGAAGCCGAAGGCGTGGGCGTGGCCACCACTGACAAGAAAGACCCGCCGCTGCCGGTGATCATCGCACCGATCCAGGAGCGAACGGCTTACGACATCAACCTGCCCATCACCAAGCCGCGCCTGGTGCACGACCTCCGCAAGCTGGCGGACCTGCGTCTTGAAGAGCTGGAGGCCATCTATGAGCAGGCGGAGCTTGCGGAGGTCTTCCGGGTTCGGCTGAAACTGCAGTTCGCCACCACCCAGACCGAAGTGCATCAGGCCGACATCGCCGCTGATCTGCCCCAGGCTCGCCAGTTGATTGCTTCCATTGCCAACAAGGTGATCGACCGGGCCAAGCTGCCCAACCGGTTTGCTGAACTGTATCCCATTGTGCGCGATTATGTCGCCTTCCGTTGTTTCGGCAAATCGATCGATCTGGAAGCGGAAACATTGCGATCCCACCTGGCCAGACTCGAACTGCAGGAAGGCATCGCCAAATACCTGGCCCGCAAGATCGCCGAGCTGACCCTGGAGCGCCGCGCCATCGAATTCGAGAAAGCCGACTTTAAGCTCTCGCAAACCAAGCCTTTCAGTTGGCGGCGCAACCTGCCGCCGCTGAAGGCCGCCAAGACGGTTTTCAACTACGTGGCCACTTACAATGATTTCGAACGCCGTTTCGCCGAGTTCCTGGACCGCGCCCCGGACGTGTTGCGCTTCGCCGCCCTCGGAACCACCGAACAGGGCGAGTCCGGAACCCAGTTCCGGGTGGATTACATCAAGCCTAGCGGGGCCATCGGTTTTTATCATCCGGACTGGGTGGCCGTACAGGAGGCGGGCGGCGCAACGGTGAACTGGATCATCGAAACCAAAGGCCGGATCTGGGAAGGCACCCGGGCCAAGGACGAGGCCATCGGTTCATGGTGCCGCCGGGTTTCCGAACAAACCGGCGAACTTTGGCGCTATATCCGGATCAACCAGAAAGACGTGAACCTGGTAAAATCCGTTTCTATATCCGAGCTGATTGGCAGCCTTCAGCGGCAGGCACCCTCCATTTTCAAGGTCGAGGAATAGATGGGAAAAGGCTTCAAACAATTTATCGGCCAATGGCACATCATAGAAATGGAAGCCTGGGACCAGGAATACGTCAACATGGAGGTTCCGGGGCATTTCACTTTCAATAAAGGCGGCTCGGGGCATTTTCAGTTTGGCCTGGTGCAGGGGGAGATGGATTGCCGGTTGGAGAATAGTGGCGGAAAGGTACGGATCGCCTTTTCCTGGGAGGGGCAAGAGGAACTGGACCCAGCGAGTGGACGGGGCTGGGCCGTGATCGAGGATGGGGACCTGAATGGCCGGATATTTTTTCATCAGGGCGATGATTCCGCCTTTCGGGCTGTAAGATCATAAGAGGCAAGCTTCCATGAGTGAATACCAATACTATGAATTTCTGGCCATCGACCGGCCATTGACGGAAGATGAGATGGCCGAGCTGCGGGCGCTTTCCACGCGGGCCACGATCACACCCACTAGCTTCGCCAACGAATACAGTTGGGGTAATTTCAAGGGTGATCCCGAAAAGCTGATGCAGCGGTATTTCGATGCGCACGTCTATGTTGCCAACTGGATGATGGCCGTATTCATGGTGCGCCTGCCCATTGAGGCATTGGCCGAAGAGACGGCCAAGGCCATGGCTGTGCCTTACCTATTGAGCTTCAAGGCCACCAAGACCCATTGGATCATTGCCTGGCGTCTGGAGGAGTCGGAAAACTACGACCGCTTTGGCGTGGAGGACGGCCGCAGTTGGATGGCGCGTCTGGCCCCGGTGCGGGATGAACTGCTGCGCGGGGATCTCCGCAGTCTTTACATCGGATGGCTTGCGGCCGTCGCCGGGGAAAGGATGGATGACGAAGCGATGGAACCGTTGGTCGTAAACGGCCTCGGTTCTTTGACAACGGCCCAACAGGCGCTGGCTGAGTTTCTGGAGGTGGACCCGGACCTGCTGGCAGGAGCGGGCATGGGCAGGGCGGCCGATTCGGGGGAGGAAATTTCGCGACAGGAAATGGATGCATGGATCGATGCCTTGCCGCGGGATGAAGTAAATTCAGTCCTGCAACAATTGCTGGAAGGTAAAGGGCAACAGGCCGAACGGACCCTCAAGAACCGCTTCGCATCATGGCAGCGCGGCCTGCCAGCTGACAGGACCGAAGCATCTTGCCGTACGCTGAGAGAATTGAGAGCGAGTGCTGAAATGGCTCGGCAGATCCGGATGGAAAAGCAGAAACGTGGCCACAAACAGCGGGAAATTCAGCGCCGAAAAGAACGCGAGGCATATCTGAAGAATATTTCCATCGATTTCCCCAAAGCTTGGGCGTCGGTTCGGGGGCCCGTCGAAAGAGGATCGGGGCGGGGGTATGACGAGGCCTGCCGCGCCCTTCTCGACATCGCTGAAGCCTATGCTCTGTATGCGACCCAGAAGCAATTCCAAAAAGAATTGAAAGAATTCCTGGCCGGTCACATGCAGCGCAAGGCGCTGATTCAACGTTTGGTGAAGGCCGGCATCTGGAAGGAAAAATAATAAATGAAGCCACAAAGTCTAAAGGATCCAAAAAAACTCGACGCGTTGGATGAGATGATCGCGGAGATCACCGTTGACGCATATGGCGATGATAAGCAGCTCTGGGCCTTTCGACAGGCGTTCGAGGACGACGTCGCGCTGCCGGTCGACGGCTTTGTCATCGGGGAACCGGTTTCGGTGGTCGGGATCGACTATGACGGCAACGAAAGACGTGGGTTGACGGCAACATGCCGGCGCGAAGACGGCTCCGCACACGTGGTTGCGGCTTCCGATGTCGTCTTTCCCGGTACTTCGGCAGGAGCACGTCTCATCGCCGCTTACCGCAGATGGCTCAACCTGGACCCCTTTTCCGCTGAGGTGCAGACCCTTTCCCGCCGCAAGCGGCAGCACAAAGCTACCGCTGATGACCTGGACTTGAGCAAACCGGTCGAGCTGGTCGCACTCTCGGTCAAAGGGCAAACCGTGCGGTGCCGTTTGCTGGGAGGTGACCGGATTATCACCTTGCGCGCGAGCCTGATTGAGCAAGTGGTACCTGGTGCCATCGTCACGGTAATGCCCCGAAAGCAATGGCGTTATGCCGGACATCCGTATCTCTCCGGCGAGATTCAATCGACCCGAATCGACATAAAGGCCCTCGATTTGGTGCCCCTGAGGCTTGAAGATATGGGCATGTGGGACCCCAAGGAGCACTATTGGGGAGAAGCAGACGAACCCATTGAGGAATGGGCCAAGCCGATCATCGCCTACGGCCGCCGGCAAATGTTTGAAATAGAGCAGGTGCTGCCCGGCGAGGATCCTGACGATCCTTTAAATGATCCCATCACCCGTTCCAACGACCTCAAAGATGCCGGCCAAAGGGCGGAAGCGTTGAAGATCTTGATGGCACTCTGCGAGGCAGATTTGCGCTGCCTGGATGCCCATTCGCATCTGGGGAATCTCAGATTTGATCATTGGCCGCAGGATGCCATCCGACATTATGAAGTCGGTCTGCGCATCGGCGAGCTATCCCTCCTAGACAGCTTTGCGGGTGTGTTGCCGTGGGGTCTTATCGACAACCGCCCGTTTCTGCGCTGCATGCATGGCTACGGATTGTGTCTCTGGCGTCTCGGGCGCTTTGAAGAGGCCGCGCGCGTTTTTGATCGGATGCTCTGGCTGAACCCATCGGACAACCAAGGGGTGCGGTTTCTTATTGATGAGGTGAAGGCAAAAACAGCCTGGAAGGATCGCGAAAACGAATAACAATCATAGGAGTACCATGAGGCTTAAAAGGTGAAAACAATCCGATCCGCTTGAGCAGGCCATTGAGACGGCGTTGGCTCCCGGGAGTTTCATCTCCTACAATGCCGCCTGGTCGTTCGTGGACGATGTTGAGGAAGTTGCGAACGAAATTGGGAAGATCATTAAAAAAGAGCCGAAAAAGGCCATGGAGGCATCCGAAAAGGGCGATCTTTCCTCGCAGATTGAACTTTGGATCGGGGGAAAAGAGAACAACCGGCTCGTATTGCGCTTGCGCAAGGCTACGGATGAGGAACTGGAAGGCATTGGCCGTTATCGGTGCTAGCCGTTGGCGCGCAAGCTGGAGCGCGCTCATCCTGAAATTTCAGCCAGATTGTACCGTGCGCTCTGCATTCGGATTGTCAGGGCCGGGAAGAGCAAGAGCAACGGTGTTGCGCTATCAGATATTCAAGCGGCTAAGAAATGCTATGCCCAGGCCGGACTCCATGCCGACTGGCAGGCGGTGGTTGCCGAAATTAGGGAGAAACACTTTCGTAAAAAAGGTTTCATGGTTGGATTCGAGCAGATCGTCTCCGGCGCACCCTCGCATTTCGAGCCGTCCTTTCTGGATCGTGCAAAAGAACCTTGGGCAAAAAAGTCATAGGGCAAAAGACATCTCTGTCTGATCTCTTGATTTTGACGTAGGCCCCATTCTGCACTAGATTTGTAGAAAAATGTCGCCTATCCGTCAATTTCGCTTTGTACGTTAAGAGGTTTTACCTCGGAAATATTGCTTGAAGGAGAGCAAAAAGTGAAAACCGCCGCCCAATCCATGGTCGTTGCCTCTTTTGTTGCGGACGCCCTTGCGCTCGGAGCACACTGGATCTACGACGTGAGCCAGATTGACGCTAAATTCGGCCGGATCACGGACTTCCAGAAACCTACACCACCCACCTACCATCCTACGAAAGAGCGCGGGGAGCAGACCCATTATGGCGACCAGGCCCTCGTCCTGCTTCGGTCGGTTGCCGCCTGCGGCGGCTTTGAAGAGGAACATTTCGGCCGCTCCTGGCGCGAGTTCTTCCGGACCTACAAGGGGTATTTCGACGGTGCCACCAAGCAAACCCTGAAAAACATGGAAGCCGGCCTTGCCGGCGTGCAGGCCGCTTCCACTTCCGATGATCTTGCCGGTGCCGGCCGCATCGCGGCAATCGTCTATCGCTATCGAAAAGAACCCGACCAAGCGGCTGAAAACGCCCGCCGGCAGACGGCCCTCACCCACAACTCGCCGCTGGTGCTCGCGGCCGCTGAATTTTTCAGTCGCCTCGCTTGCCGAGTGCTAGAGGGTGTGCGGCCGATCGCTGCCATGCAACAGGAGGCGGTTGAGAAGGAAATTGCAGAGTGGGTGCGAGCCGGGATTGCGAGCCGCTCCGAGGATACGCGCAGCGTCATCCGCCGCTTCGGTCAGATGTGCGAAATCTCAGCCGCTTTCCCGGCGACCATCCATCTGATCGCCGCCTACGAGGACCGCCTGAAGGAGGGCCTGATCCAAAACGTCATGGCGGGCGGAGACTCGGCCGGCCGGGGCCTGCTGGCCGGATTGGTGCTGGGCGCCTGGGGCGGGCGTGCCGCCATCCCGGATCGATGGCTGTCCGGCTGGGCGGCGGCCGATGAAATCAACGCCCTGCTGGACCAGATCGAATCGGGCCGCTGAGCGAGTAGTATTTACGCTCGAGAAACGTGTTGGTTTTTGAGTCCCGGACGGCATCGCTTTCATGGACGACGCGCGGGGCTCCTTCCCAGGGACCGGAGGCCAAAACCGCGATCTCTCCCAAAGTGAATTTTCGACTACAGGCAGGGCAGCCTTCGGCGTTGAGAGTGTTGAGTTTTTCGAGATCAATGATCAGGGTGTGTTTCCTGCGGAGGGGGTCCTTCACTGCTTACACTCCTGAAGATAGGCCGGGGGGCGTTGTTAATGCCTCATTTTGCTTCTTTAACCTTCAAACTACGGACGCAAACGGTCTCTGTCAAGCTTGACGGGAAAAGGCCGCCGGGCTGAAAAAATCTGAAGAAATAGAATAGGGGCGTCTGCAAATGGAGAAAATGGCCAGTTGCGCCGAGCTCAGGTCCCGCAAAAGGTCCGATAGGGCTGCTCCGAGGGGGGCGGCGGCAGGTGGTAGCCGGCCTGCTCCGGCGGGTCCTCGTAGGGCCTTGATAGAACCGCTAGAAGTTTTTCCATGACCGTAAAGTCGCCCCGCTCCACTGCCGCCTCCAAGGCCTCCTCCACCCGGTGGTTGCGGGGAATGACCGCCGGATTGTGGGCGTTCATGAGTCGGCGGGATGACTCCCAGGAACCGGGTTGCCGTTTCAGCCGGGCCTGCCAGCGCTCGAACCACTGCTGGAAATCCCGGGTCCCGAACACGGGGGCCTCCGACGAAGAACCGGTTGCCAGGCTGCGGAACGTGTTGGTGAAATCCGCGCCGTGTCGGTGCATGCAATCGAGCAGGCCCTCAACCAGGGCGCCGTCATCCGCTTCCTGGTTCAACAGCCCCAGTTTGGCCCGCATGCCCGCCAGCCAGTAGTGGCGGAAGGTGTCCGGGAATCCGGAGATTGCCTCTTTGGCCATCGAAACGGCCTCCTGCGAATCTCCGTGAATCAGCGGCAGCAGGGTCTCGGCAAACCGGGCAAGGTTCCACTGGGCGATCTGCGGCTGCCGGCCGTAGGCGTATCGGCCGTTGTGATCGATGGAACTGAAGACCGTATTCGGGTCGTAGGCGTCCATAAACGCACAGGGGCCGTAGTCGATGGATTCCCCGCAAAGGGCCATGTTGTCCGTGTTCATGACGCCGTGAACAAAGCCAACCAGCAGCCAGCGGGCCACCAGGGACGCCTGCCGCTCCATGACAGCCCTAAGCAGGGCGAGATAGGGGTTCCCGTCCGCGGCCAGGTCTGGAAAATGGCGGCGGATGGTGTAGTCGGCCAGCGCCCGAGTCTCGTCGGGTCGACCCCTCGCCGCGGCATACTCGAAAGTCCCAACCCGGACGTGGCTCGCCGCCGTGCGGGTGAGAATCGCCCCCGGCAGGACGGTTTCGCGGAACACCGGTTCGCCGGTGGCCGCCACCGCCAGGCTGCGGGTCGTCGGTATGCCCAGGGCGTGCAGGGCCTCGCTGATGATATACTCCCGAAGCATCGGCCCCAGGGCCGCCCGCCCGTCCCCCTGGCGCGAAAACGGGGTTCTGCCGGACCCTTTGTACTGGATGTCGAATCGCTCCCCTTTTGGTGTCACTTGCTCGCCCAGCAATAGGGCCCGTCCATCGCCCAGCATGGTGAAAAAACCGAATTGATGCCCTGCATAGGCCTGGGCGAGAGGCTCGGCCCCATCGGGGATCCGGTTGCCCGAAAAAACAGCGTCGCCCTCGTCGCCCCTTAGGGCATGGGGATTCAGACCCAAATACTGCGCCAGTGCTTCGTTGAAAACCACGAGCTTCGGCGTGCGCACCGGCACCGGGTTCAGCCGGACGTAGAAAGCCTCCGGCAACCGTGCGTAGCTGTTTTCGAGTTTCCACCCGGCGTCCGGGCGGTTTGGCCTGCTGCGGTTCGTAATGGAATCCTCCTGCATCACCAATCACGTGTTTGACTGCAAATCATTGGGCTGAAACAGCCGGAGGTCAAGGACGAAAACTGTCATCCCGCTGCTATCGGGCTATCGGCTTGACACTCAGCACAATCGAGCTTAATGTGGCCCTTACGATAAAGGGGAGTAGCAGCTACCAGCCATACGATCGGTAGTCCATTTTCCGACATTTCGGTGGATCCATCCACCCGGAATTGGAAGTTCTGCAGTACTGCAGTTTTTGCCAGACCTTTATCCGATGCATTTGGTTGCAGCGGGTAAAGGTTTTTCTTTTACCTGCAATGGCACCACATTGGAGGTAAAAGACGGATGATCGCCAATTCTTACTCCCGCCCCTACACCCGCTTTTTCATCCGGCGAGCGCGTTCTCCCACCTCTCTGCGCCATTTCCCATTGATCTCAGGCGGTGCTTCCGCCTCTTCCCGAAAGGCAGCGGCCCGCAGATGGAAACTCAGCCAGCCGCCTCCGGTGTCAAGTGATGCCGGCAGAAGGCGAAATACGTCCAACATATAGGAGACATGTCGATGCTTCAGGAATCAGACCCGGCGAAGCCAACCGTCAAGGAGATCCCCCCTCTCTGGTCCGCGCTGTCTTGCGAGGCCGTTTTCTCAAAACTGAAGTCATCTCTTTCGGGGTTGACCCAGGCCGAGGCGTCTAAACGACTGGCTGAATTCGGTCTGAACGAACTGCAGGCGGGAAGGCGCATCTCGCCGTGGGTAATCCTGTTGGAGCAACTCAAAAACATCCTCATACTGATCCTCATCGCCGCAACGGTGGCCTCTGCATTTCTTGGGCATGCCGTTGAAGCCATTGCGATCACCATCATCGTATTTTTCGCGGTTATGTTGGGCTTTGTGCAGGAATACCGTGCTGAACGTGCGATTGAGGCCTTGCGTCAAATGGCGGCACCGACGGCCAACGTCATACGAGACGGGAAAGAAGTCGAATTGCCGGCCCGCGACCTCGTGCCGGGCGACGTTTTTCTCCTGCGGGCCGGGGATAAAGTGCCGGCCGATGCGAGACTGTTCGAGTCTGTCAACCTGCAGGTCGAGGAAGCTCCCCTCACGGGCGAATCCGTCCCCGTTGAAAAGCACGTAGCCCCCATCAGCGGGGAGGCGGCGATCGGCGATCGTAAAAATATGGTGCATGCCGGCACCGCGGCCACCTATGGGCGCGGCCGCGCCGTGGTCGTTGAGACCGGCATGAACACGGAGTTCGGCAAGATCGCCCGTATGATCCAGACGATTGAGTCCGGCAAAACCCCCCTGCAGGAGAACCTGAATCGACTGGGCCACACCTTGGCACGCGCCGCGTTCGTCATCGTGGCGCTCATTGTCGCCCTCGGATTGTTCCGGGGCACCCCTTTCATCGAAATGCTCATTTTCGGCATTGCCCTGGCAGTGGCGGTCGTTCCGGAGGCGTTGCCGGCCGTGGTCACGATTTCGCTCGCCTTGGGCGTCCAGAGAATGGTCAAACGCAATGCCCTTATTCGCCGCCTTCCGGCCGTGGAGACCCTCGGCAGCACATCGGTTATCTGCTCGGACAAGACCGGTACCCTAACGAAAGATGAGATGACCGTGCGCAGGGTTTTCGCAGGCGGGAAAATGCTGGAAGTCTCCGGCGCCGGTTATAATCCGCAGGGCCAGTTTTCGCACGATGGGTCCGTCATTGACCCGCCCCCATCCCTCAAACTCCTGTTGCAAGCCGCCGCATTGGCATCAGACGCGGTCGTCGCTTACAGTGCCTCGGATAAGCGTTGGCAGATCAAGGGGGACCCGACAGAGGGTGCCCTGGTGGTCGCCGCAGCCAAGGCGGGTCTAGAGAAAAGCGATCTCGACGCGCAATTCCCGCGCATCAGTGAAATTCCGTTTACTTCGGAGACCAAGCGAATGACGACGCTGCACAAGGCTCCGGACGGTGTGACGGCTTATTCCAAGGGGGCGCCGGAGACCATCATCGGCTCCTGCGCGCGGGAGTTCAAGGAATCCGGAAGTGCGGCGCTCGAAGCGGCGGGGAAGGAACAGATCCTGGAGGCCGCCCGCCGGATGGCGGAGGATGCGCTCCGCGTGCTCGCGATCGCCGTCAAGCCCGAAGCAACCCTGGAAAATGCCGAGCGGGACATGACCTTCCTCGGGTTGGTGGGCATGATCGACCCCCCGCGGCCAGAAGCCAAAGCCGCCATCGATAAGTGCGAACAGGCCGGCATCAAGGTGGTCATGATTACCGGGGATCACCCCGTCACCGCCCAGGCGGTGGCCCGCGAACTGGGGATCCTCACGAGGGGACGGGTCGTCACCGGCGCCGAGCTAGAGGCCATCAGCGATGAAGCCTTGGAAGCCGAGGCCGAACAGATAGACGTTTATGCTCGAGTGTCGCCGGCGCATAAACTGCGCGTCGTCAAGGCGCTGCAAAAAAGAAGGCACATTGTCGCCATGACCGGCGACGGGGTCAATGACGCCCCTGCCCTCAAAAAGGCCGACATCGGCGTGGCCATGGGGATCACCGGCACGGATGTGTCCAAAGAGGCCGCTGCCATGACGCTCACGGACGACAACTTTGCATCCATCGTGGCGGCGGTGGAGGAAGGACGGGGGATTTTCGACAATTGCAAGAAATTTCTCATGTTCCTCCTGTCTGCCAACACCAGCGAGATCGTTCTTATGGCCGGCGCCGCACTGCTGGGGATGCCGATGCCGCTGACCGCTGTTCAGATCCTTTACGTCAACCTGGCGACGGATGGGCTGCCGGCTTTGGCACTGGCTGTCGACCCGCCCGAACGGGACATCATGCTCCGCAAGCCGCGCAACCCTCGCAGCGGCATTTTCACCCGCCCGGTGGTCACCCTGATGCTCGCCGGCGGATTGTGGTCGGCGACCATCAACCTTTGCCTGTTTGCATGGGCATTGGGTTCCGGTTACAGCACCGAGCAGGCCATGACGATGACATTCGTGTCATTGGTACTGGTGCAATTCTGCATGGCGTATAACTTCAGATCGGATCGGCACTCGCTGCTCTATAAGCCTTTCGCCAACAAATGGCTCAACCTCGCTGTTGCCTGGGAACTGCTGCCCCTGGCGGCGGTTCTTTATGTGCCCTTCATGCAGGCGGCCTTCAGCACGCAGAGCCTTCACTACACGGAATGGGCTGCAATCTTCGTAGCGGTGGGCACCATATTCCCCGTCATGGAGCTTATGAAATGGATGCTTCGACGCGGCTGGTTCGGCGCAAAAGATTGACCGAATTGGCGCTCCAAGACCATGCCGAGCGGGAAAGCGAGGTGAGCGAGTGGGATGCCCGGTGCCGGACCCGAGAGCGATTATCCGCGGCGCGCTGCTGTTGAATGAGTTGGAGCACAACGAGGTTCGGAAAAATTCCGATAGCCGTTGCGTTTTGATATACTGACCATTACAACCGCTGCAGCAGGCAGGCAGCTATCCACCATAGCGTCGAAGACCGAGAGGAGAAAACAGGAATGGACGTCAAGACGGCGATCCGCACCCGCCGCAGCGTGCGCAAGTACAAAAGCACCCCCGTCCCGAAGGAACTCATTTTAGAGCTTCTTGAAGAGGCCAACCTGGCCCCTTCGGCCACCAACCGCCAGCCCTGGGAGTTTGTGGTCGTCAACCGATCGTTCCTGGACCGGCTCGATGAGGTCCTGAAGGACGCATTCCGCGAGCGGGTGGCCGGAGTGAGCGAGGAGGCCATGCGGCGAGCCATCAAATATCTGTCGCTGCCGGTCGAGGATGGCGGGGACCGGCTCAAGGCCCTCGAGAGCTTTTACCGCACCTTGGGCGGCGCGCCCGTCGCTGTCGGCGTGAGCCTGCCTCGGGAGAAGGACCCCTGGGTCTGGAAGAACAACATCAGCGACTCGGCCGCTGCCATCGAGAACCTGCTCCTGGCCGCCTGGGACCGGGGGTTGGGCACCTGCTGGATGGCCGGGCCGCTCAAAGCCAAGGCCGACGCGATCGCCGCATTTCTGGGGATTCCGAAGGATCGGGAACTCGTGGCGATTGTCGCGCTGGGCTACCCGGACCACCAGCCGCCCATGCCGCCCAAGAAAGATGTCGCCCAAAAAACCAGGTGGCTCGGGTTTGAATGACGACCCGTTTCATCCCCACATACAGGGCTTCATTGACAATCGATGCGGCAGACCTACCTTTTTTCGGTATCCGCATGCGGATGGTGAATCTCAGTCCTTCAAGGGATGCAACCTCTCCAATTTCCAAGGCATTTAAGATGCTCGCCAGATGAGACACGTAAAGGAGTTGCCCGGTCTCGATGTCCTCATGCGGTTTCCCGAGCTCTGACGGACTGAAAGCCGTCACGAGGAGGCCAGGATGCAAGAACCTAGAACAGTCGTTGAGGAGATAGAAAAAAGAGGGACCCTGCCCGAGGGCGATGAGGAACGGTTCACGGGCTATGGCGTGATGGGCGTGCCGTTCGAATCCGGTCACGTGCTGTGCCTGCGCCGCTTCCCCGTCGCATCCATCGGGCGAGGGTACACGTCGATATGGCACCGCGACCCCGGCGGGTGCTGGACGTTCGTTCAGGACGTCCCCCCGCAGAAGGGGTGCTCGCGATATTTTGGCCGTTCCGTGGACCGAGCCCTGGTTCAGGATATCCGCATCGAGTGGGCCAACCCCTGGAGTTTCACGGTGGACACCCAGGGAGAGCACCCGGTTCACTGGCAGATCCGGCTGGGCCGGAATAGAACTTCGAGCCTGATCAACTCGGTCGCCGGCCGTCTTCCCGCCGCCCTCTGGCGCAGCGAGGCGCTGCTGCGAGCGATCGGCAGAATCGGGAGCCTTGTCCTCGGGGCCGGCTGCATGAACCTGGTCGGAGCCGTTCCCAACGGCCAGAGATTCCGAGCCAACCCGAAACAGATATGGACCATCGCGGTGAGCCGGGCGGAGGTCTGCGGCCGGGACCTCGGTGAAATGGGGCCTCTGGCCGAGCAGGCGCGCCTGGGCGACTTCTGGATCCCGCAGCGCGGCCGATTTTTTGCGGGCAGCTCGTTCCTAGAGCCTTTTGACGAAAAACGCCACCACTCAGCGACGTCCCGCGCAGAGGGCCGCGGCGGGAGTTGCACGGCCTGCGCGTGAGCGCCGAATTGGGTGTCGGCAAGGAGGGATTATGGGCAACTCGCTCAACGGAAAAGTGGCGCTCGTGACGGGCGGTTCGCGGGGTATCGGTGCCGCCATCGTCCGCAGGCTGGCGCAGGAGGGCGCCCGCGTGGCCTTTACCTACCGCTCCTCCGAGAGGGCAGCCAAGGCGCTGGCCAAGGAGATCGGCGCGCACGGCGTGAAGGCAAAGGCCTATGCGGCGGATGCTGCCGCGCCGAAATCGCTGCCGCGCCTGGTCGCCAAAGTCCTAAGCGACTTCGGCGGCCTGGACATCCTCGTGAACAATGCCGGGGTGTTTCTGGGGGGCGGCATCGGCGAGGTCCGGGCGGCCGATTACGAGCGGCTCATGCGCATCAACGTGGACGCCGTCTTCATGCTGACCAATGCGGCGGTCAAGGTGATGAAGGCGGGCAGCCGCATCATCAACATCAGCAGCGTGCTGGGCGAGCGGGCCGCCGGCCCCGACATGGGCGTCTACAATGCCTCCAAGTTCGCGGTGACCGGCTTCAGCCGCAGCTGGGCCAAAGACCTGGGCCCAAAGGGCATCCTGGTCAACGCGGTTCAGCCCGGGCCGATCAATACCGAGTTGAATCCGGAGACCGGCGAAAACGCGGATATTCAGAAATCCCGCACGGCCCTCGGGCGCTTCGGGCGGCCGGAAGAAGTCGCAGCCGCCGTTGTTTTTCTGGCCGGCCCCGACGCCACCTACATCACCGGTGCGGCGCTCAACGTGGACGGCGGCTGGAACGCCTAGCCCGTCACAAGCTTGAATGCCTTGAAGTACTGCGTGTAACAATGCTTGTCCGTACCCAGGAAGACAAAATCAAGCGGCTCTTGCAACTCCTTCACCAGCTGGCGGACGGCGGCGTGCCGGGCGTCGATAGAGGACTCCAGCCCAGCCGCCATGAAATGGAGCGCTTTACCGTCTTCATGAAGTCAAAGGGTGTTAGGCGGCCGGATTCCGCCAAGCAACCTTCGAAACGGTTTGGCAGGATGTGGAGAACCTGAAATGAAAATTGCGGTGATTGGAGTCGGCGGGCTGGGGGGGTATTACGGCGGGCTGCTGGTGCAGGCCGGGCATGACGTGGCATTTATCGCGCGGGGAGCGGCCCTGGCGGCGCTGCGTGAAAAGGGGCTGCAGGTGAAGAGCGTGCACGGTGATTTCCACGTGGCACCGGTGCAGGCGACCGACCAGCCTGAGGAGATCGGGCCGGCCGACCTGGTGCTGGTGTGCGTGAAGACGCCGGCGATTGAAAGCGCAGCAAAGACTGCGCTGCCCATGGTGGGTTCGGGCACCGTGGTGATGGGGCTCCAGAACGGGATCGACGCCGCCGAACGCATCGGCGCCGTGGTGGGCATGGATCGAGTCCTGGGGGCCGTCACCTGGATTTCGGCGAACATCGAAGCCCCCGGAGTTATTCGGCAGATCTCGGACTTCCGCAGAATCGTCCTGGGGGAACTGGACGGTTCCATCACTCCCCGGGTGCAGCGCACCGTCGAGGCGCTGCGCCGCATGGGCGTCGCGGTCGAGGCCACCGACGACATCCGCAAGGTCTTGTGGACGAAATTCGTTTTCATCGCCGGCTTCAGCGGGGTAGGGGCTCTGACGCGCCTGGAAGTCGGCGACTATCGTTCGGTGCCGGAGACCCGGGCATTAATGACCAGCCTGATGCGGGAGGTAGAGTCCCTGGCGTGTGCGAGCGGGGTCCGGCTCGCCCCCGACACGGTCGACCAGGCGATCGCCCGCATCGACGCCGCGGCGCCGACGATGAAACCCTCCATGCAGCGCGACGTGGAGGCCGGCCGGCCGTCGGAGCTCGATTCCATGATCGGCGTCATCGCGCGGGAGGGCCGGCGTCTGGACGTTCCGACGCCGACGGCCGACATGGTGATTGCGGGCCTTCTGCCGGGAGAACTCAAAGCCCGTGTGAGGGGGGCGTAACGAGCAGTGGACCGGAGTTCGCAGCGGCGTCGATAGGGGCGATTTCGAACCCATCTGGATTCCGGCGGCTGGAGTCAGGCACGGCGGCGCTTCTTGGGCTTGCGCACCGAAAACCCGAAATGCCCGAGGTGGCGGCCCAAAGCGAAATAGTGGCCGTGCGCAAAGGCCATCAGGCCGGCTTTTTGAAGATGGAGGCGGCCGCGGGCGTCCACCAATTGGGAGCTGACCTGAACGGCCACCACTTCGGCCAGGAACAGGGTGTGGGAACCGAGCTCCAGGCTTTTGCGGACGCGGCATTCGATGTTGAGCGGGCATTCCAGGACCAACGGGCAGGCGACTTGGCGGCCGGCCGCCGGCGTCAGCGCGGTTCCGGCAAACTTGTCCACATCGCGGCCGGAAACAACCCCGCACCAGTCCGTCGCTTGGGCTTGATCGGCGGACGGAACATTCACGACGAATTCGCCCGTGGTCTTGATGATGGCATGCGAATAGCGGTCGGGGCGCACCGCAATCGACAGCATGGGCGGGTCGCTGCAGACGCTGCCGGTCCAGGCGATGGTGATGAGGTTCGGCTTCCAGCCCTTGGTTCCCCCGCAGCTCACCAGCACCACGGGAACCGGCGAGAGCATGTTGCCCGGCTTCCAGGACGTTTTGCGGATTCGTGCCGGTGAGGCCTCTTTCAGTTTGGGGGCCATTTTCATTCCATAGACCTCATCCGGAAGGCATGGGGCGAATCTCGACCTCCGTCTGGCGGCGCCGGGGATTCGCTCATTCGAAACGCGCCTTCGGCACTGGAAGACTCCCTATCGAACCGTTCGAGATGAGACGGTCGGCTCGGCCGGGCCGGACGGCCGGGAACCGCCGCCAAGGTGCTCTCGCTGGCGAAGCCCCCTCAGAAACTCAGCACGACGCTTCCGGAGGCCAAATCGATCAGCTCATCGCCCTTGGCCATGCGCGCGCCTTTGATCAGGTCGGCTTCGACGATCTGACGCGTGACGGCGCAGGGCGTGCACACCAGCAGGGGCACGTTGTATTCCTGAAGAAAGTGAAGGTGGTCATCGGCCGAATCGCCGGTGGCGGCCTGCAGATGATCGATGATCCCGCGCTTGGCGAGGTAGACCGCTTCATCCAGAAGAAAGACGGACACGTCCCTGCCTTTCTTCTTCGCGACCATGGCGAAAAACAACGCCCGAGTGGCGCGGTTCGGGTTGTTGGTGCCGCAGGACAGAATCACCAAGACGCGTTCAGACATGAGCGGATCCTCCTCGTTTTCGGTGGGGCTGATGGCGGGCGGTCGTTCCGCCTTTTGGTTGCGAATTCGAGCGCTATCTCATCAGAAAAACCGGCGAAGCGCAAGCCCCGCACTATCCGGCAGCGCGGAGACTACCAGGCGCCGCCTCCGCCTCCGCCCCCGCCTCCACCCGAGGATCCGCCGCCACCGCTTCCGGATCGGGATCCCGGTGCTGTCGAGGACGATGATATGGCGCTGCTCAGGGTGCTGCCGATCGAACCGGCAAAGCCCCCCATGCGCGAGCCGTCCCATGCCGATCCCGAGTACCAGTGCGGGCGATACCCGGCCCCGCCGCCCGGCTGGGAGGCTGCGGCAAGAACGTCGGCAAACTGGTTCGTCCACTGTTGTTCCACATCCAGGGCCAGCGCGTACGGCAGATACTTCTCATAGACCTCCGGTGTGCGCCCGCCGGGATACATGCGCTGAAGCCGGTCCTCCTCCGTGGCGCTCAAAAACATCTTGAACCCCTCGATCCGGTCGAGCATGCGGCGCCCCATGAGGGTGGGGGCCTTGAGCAGGTGATAAAAGAGGATGTTGACGGCGCCCACCACCAGCGGAAGCCCGGCCAGGGCCGGAGAGCTCTGGCTCAGCGTGAACAGGGCAAAGGCTTCCGCACCGAAGAAGGGCAGGGAGAAAAGCGTCATGAATATCGCCGCGCCGATGCTTCCCACCCGGGTGCCCAGGCTGCGTGATCCGGAAAACACCTGCCGCCAGAGTTTCGCCACGAGGGTGGCGAGAAAGATCACGCCGATGCTCCAGCCCGTCAGCCAGATGCCCAGGAACAACACCTCGCCCTGTTCGATGGCCGACAGAAACGCGCCAGCCGCCACCGCGACCGAGAGGATCACACCGGCCACGAAGGCCCGGCGGTTGTTGACGAAATGCGATTTTTCAAAGGCAAAGGCCAGCGAGGTCTTGAGGGCGTTCTTGGCGGCGGCAATCGTCGCATGGTTGCGCCGCTCCAGCACGATGGAGCTCCCGGACCGGAAGAGCTGGGATAGGACCCGCTGCTCATCCGGGCTGAGCTTGGAAGCGGCTCCGCTGTTTTTCGTCAACGTGTATTTGGAACCCGCATCGGCAATGGTCAGGTGGCCTTTCACCGCCATGTCGATTACGGCGGCGGCCAAAACCCGGTCGTCGAAGCCCATCTCCGTCATGAACCGGATCGCCGCCGGCGACAGGTTGTCGGGCGGCGTGTAGATCGGCATGATGGTTCCCTTCTCCGGGTCTTTTCCTACGGCGCTCCACACCAGCAGGTAGTAAGCCAGCAAAACAACCAAGCCGACGACGGCGGCCAGCAGGGTGCGGTTGTCTTTCAGAAAATACGCCGTCTTTTCGGATGCAGACGGCTCGCGGACGAACCCCTTGGGCCAGCCGACCACGATCGTCAGCCCCTCGTGCGGCGCCAGTGCTTGCGTGGTCTTGAAAAACGCCGTCCGGGCGGAGGGCGTGGTTGCAAGGTAGTTCGTTCCCGTGGTGCCGGATGGCCCGGTGTAGGCCTCCAGTAGACTCGCACCCGGAGCACCGGGGGGCAGGGTGACCGTGGCCGAGGCCGATTCGATGGCAAAGGCCCAGCCGTTGCCGGTGACGTTCCAGTAAAGCTCGTCGTGACTCGCGAAGAAGCCGAGCTGCCGGTCCGTGGCGTAGGTCAGGGTGTAGGTGTGATCCCCGGGGGGCAGCAGGTGGTCCTTGCGGCCCATATAGATGCGGATGCCGTTGGCGAGTTGTTCGGTGTGCCAGTCCTCGGGCTTGCCGTCGCGCAACACCGCCTGCAGGGTGAACCCTACCGTGTAGCGATTCCCGGTGCGGTCTTGGTAGGTCGTCGGAAAATCCCGAAAGATGCCACGCCGGATCTGTTCTCCGGTGCTCAAGATCCGAATGGTTTCGGTGACGAGCATGCTGGCGTCGGCGTTCACCGTGATCCGGCTGTCGAAGGCGAGGATGCGTTCCGTCGGACCAGCCGCCGCGGCGAAGCCGACGGCCAGGATGAGTGCGGCGGCGGCCGCCGGAAGCGCCTTGCAGATCACCTGGACAAGCCGGGGGCTTCTCCGCATGAGTCCGGATTCCTTTCCTTAAAAACGAACCGCAACGGGGCGGCGTTCGGACTCGGGTGTTTCGAGCTCGAAGAAGTCTTTTTGGGCGAAGTTGAAGCGTGACGCAATGAGTTTGGAAGGAAACTGCTCGACGGCGGTGTTGAAATCGCGCACCACGGCATTGTAGTAACGGCGGGCCGACTCGATGCTGTCCTCGAGTTCTTTCAACTGGGTCTGCAGCTGCATGAAGTTCTGGTCGGCTTTGAGATCCGGATAGGCTTCGGCGACTGCGAAGAGGCTCTTGAGGGTGTCGCGAAACGTGTTTTCGGCCTGAGCCGCCTGAGGGGGGCTAGAGGCTTGCATGCCCACGCTGCGCGCTTCGGTCAGTTTCTCCAACAGGGTGCGCTCATGGGACGCGTAGCCTTTCACCGTTTCCACTAGATTGGGTACGAGATCGTAGCGCTTCTTCACCTGGACATCGATATCGGACCATGCGGATTGCGAGGTGTTCCGAAGTCGGACCAGCCGGTTGTAAATGGAAATGACATAACCGATGAGAATCGCCATCAAAGCCGCCAGTATGCCGAGAATCATCTTCCGCTGACCTCCCTCCGGGTGTCTGAGTTGAGTCCGCTTGTGAGCCGTCTGAGGGTAATCGGCACAATTATAAAGCGCCTTGAGTCGACTGACAATCTTCGGTCCTGAAGCATCCTGAATCGGCTTGAAGGGATTGGGGCGCCGACCCGGCCCATCACGGCTAAAGGGGTCGCGGCATCCGGCCGATACCCCAGAACAGACTCATCATCGATATTCGGCGGAAGTTTCCTGGCCATCGGGGCGCCGTCCTTATTCATCGAACCTCGACATCCAAAACCGAAAAAGGAAAAAGCTCATGAGACTCTCCCTCTCCAAACGCATCATCGGCACCGTGGTCCTCTCGGTGGTCATCGGCAGCAGCGCGGCGCTGATCGCTTCATACCTGCTGATGCGCGATTTCAACCTCCGGGCTCAACAGGATGTGGAACGTTACACGACGACGGTTCAGGCGCAGCTTGACGCGCTCAAGGATACCTGCCGGCAGGCCGCCTACCAGTTCGCCGTGCGTCCGGATGTCATTGAGGCCGTCGGCAAAGGGGATGCGTCCTACATCCAGAAGGTCGGCAAGGAATTCCTGCGGGCCGGTGCCGTCAATGTGCTAACGATTGCCAATAAGGACGGTCAAGTGATTGGCCGCGGGCATTCAGACAAGGCCGGCGACAGCGTGTTGAGTCAGGTGAACGTCAAGAAGGCCTTGGCTGGGGAGGCGTCCTCCGGCGTGGAGGAGGGGACGGTCGTCAAGTTCTCCGTGCGCGCCGGGCAGCCGATCCAGCAGGCCGGGCAGATCATCGGCTCCGTCACATCGGGGATCGACCTGTCCTCCGATACCAAGTTCGTCGACCGAATCAAGGATACGATGGGCATCGAGTGCACCATTTTTCACGGCGACACCCGCGTGTCCACGACGATCGTAAAGGACGGCCAGCGCGCCATCGGCACCAAGATGGACAACCCCGGCGTTCTCGAAGCTGTGCTCCGGCAGGGCAAAACGTTTCACAACATCAACCGGATCCTCGGCCGCGAGTACAACACGGCCTACTGGCCGCTGCGCGATCTGAACGGCCAGGCGGCCGGCATGCTGTTCATCGGCAAGGACCGCGAGTCGGTATTGAAGAGCCAGAACGAGATGTACGCCATCGTCGCCGCAGTGGTCATTGGCATCGTGGTGCTGATGGCGGTTGCTGCGTTTTTCATCGCGCGCTCCATCGCCGGGCCCATTCAGCGGCTCAGCAGCGGGCTGGTCGGAAGCACCGGCCGGGTCGCGAGCGTGGCGGCGCAGGTGTCCGGATCGAGCCAAACGCTGGCGAACGGCGCTTCGGAGCAGGCGGCGGCCATTGAGGAGACCTCCGCATCCCTTGAGGAAATGGCCTCCATGACCAAACAAAATGCGGACAGCGCCGGTCAAGCCGACGGATTAATGAAGCAAGTCGGCCAGTTTGTCGGGCAGGCCAACGATTCGATGGACAAGCTCGCGGCCTCGATGGAGGCGATCCGGATGGCCAGCGAAGAGTCCCAGAAGATCGTCAAAACCATTGATGAAATTGCATTTCAGACCAACCTTCTCGCGTTGAATGCGGCCGTCGAGGCCGCTCGGGCGGGAGAAGCCGGCGCCGGTTTTGCCGTGGTGGCAGAGGAAGTGCGCAACTTGGCTATGCGGGCGGCGGAATCGGCGCGCACCACGGCGAACCTTATGGACGGAACCGTTAAAAAAGTCAAAGACGGAACGGGTCTGATGGCGGGCACCCGCGCGGCCTTCGGCAATGTGGCCGAAAGCGCGGGGAAAGTGGCCGAGCTGCTGGCAGAGATCGCCGCTGCGTCCCGGGAGCAATCCCAGGGCATCGACCAAGTCAACACGGCTGTTGGCGACGTTGATAAGGTGACTCAACAGAATGCGGCCAACGCGGAGGAGTCATCGGCCGCCGCCGTGGAGCTCTCCGCTCAGGCCGGGCAGATGAAGGCCATGGTCGAGGAATTGCTGGGGTTGATCGGCGGAGAGGCCGGATGCTCTGCGTTCAGCCCGGCGGAGAGCCCACAAAGAGAGGACGTGATGCGATCTCCAGCGAGCCGCATGCCGCGCCTGGGACGTTGTCCGCAGTCGGCATCCAGGCAACCGTCTTCTGCTGCGCCCGCTCCTGAAGCACAGCCGGATTTGACGGAGTTCTGATCTGGCCCCTTGATGCCGGCGAAAATCAGCGGCGGCCGTTCGGCGGGTCAACGCCCGAGGTCGCGATCGGCGCTGCGGTAGATGGCGACCCCTTCGTAGTGGGCACAGACCAGGCCGGCCACGGAGACCGGAACGACCCCGACGAGGTGGGCGATGACGGCATACGAGAGCGCCTCCGAGGCGGAGACGCCGAACAGGACCAGTGCGACCTGGCAAAGGTAGTGGAACGTTCCCACGTAGCCGGGCGTCGAAGGGATGACGACGCTGATGGTCGTGAACACGAGGACCACCAGCCCGACATACCATGCCAGGTGGTAGGCGGCCACCAGCTTGAACGCCGCCAGGCAGATGTAGTAGACGGCCGCATAGCAAAGCCAGATGGCGACAGAGAGAACGCTCGCGGCTGCGTAGTGGGCGGGCGATTGCAACGGTACGATGCCGCCGAGAAAATTGACGGCGAGCGCTTCCAGCCGCCGGCGGATGCCTCCCGGAAAAGGCTTGATCAGGGCGCGTACCAGAGCGATGGCGTGTCCCTCGTAGCGCTTGCAGGCGATCAGCAGGGTCCCGAGCAGCAGCGCTCCGGCCAACAGGATGGCGCCGCTGGTGGTCACCCAATCGGGAAAGGGGTGAACGATCAGGACCAGGGCCATGACCGCGATCAGGGAGACCACGTCCACGATGCGTTCGACCACGATCGAGCCCAGGGCTGCGCTGGCTGAGATGCGGTGCTTCTTGCCGACGACCAACGCGCGCAGGAACTCTCCCAGGTGGGCCGGTACGAAGCTGTTGGCGGCGTAGCCGATCAGCAGAGCCGAGAACAGGCTGCGGGTGCTCAGCATTTTGACGGGCGCCAGCAAGAACCGCCAGCGCATGGCCCGCAGGAGATGAGCCGCCATCATGACGGCGACGGCCAGCACGACCAACCCATAGTCGGCCTGGGCGAATGCGGCCAGCATCTGCTGGATATTGATGCCGCGCACGGCCAGGTAGAAAAACCCGGCGCCGAGGGCGAAGCCGATGAGCAGTTTCAGAAGATGGCGGTTGGCGGTCATGCCGATGTCCTGCCTTGAGCAAACTCCATCGGCGGGTGTTAGACGCCCTGCTCCTTGACCAGCATGGTGGTGGGGTCTAAAACCAGGTGCGCGGCGGTCGGCGTCAACCCCTTCAACGCCTTCACGTGGATTTCTTCTCCGACCGGAACCAGCTGGATCGCCACTTCGAAGAGATCTTCGACGTCTGCAAGTTGTCTAACCAAACCGCCCGGCCCCGGCTCCTCGTGCCGGTGGGTCCGGATCGTGAACCAAACCCGGATGGCATGAAGGCGCGCGTAGTGCTTCAGCTCGGACAGCGAATCGCGGACCGGCTCGTCGAAAGACAGGCCGTCTACGATCAGCAGTTGCGGCACGAAAATGCGCTGCTCCACGAGGTCGGTCAGGCGCTCCTCCATTTTGGGGACGCTGAAGCCTTCGGTCCGAAAGGTCATGATGAAGCGGTGCGGCAGCAGCGATTCCCACAGCGCCTCGGGCTGCACCACGCCCGCCTGGCGGGCCACGTGTCCGAACACTTCACGGTACCAGAGGTTGGTCTTGTTGACCGGCTGGTTGAGGCTGACGTGCATCACATTGCGTTCGTGCAGCATGGAATTCAAGGCAATCTGGACCATGAGCGCGGTCTTGCCGACGCCCGCGCGCGCCAGCACGCCGCCGAACTGGCCGTCGGTGAGAATATCCGCCGATTGGCCGCTCAGATGCTGCATCGGGTTGCGCATGATGAGCTCGTTTTTCAGCATGACCATCCCCCTTTCCTTCATCAAGATCAGCGCCGGCGAGTTTCTGCGAGCCTCGGCGGCGAGTGTTCGCGCTGCGGACAACATGGCTCAACCGTTTCCGAACCGCCGTGGAGCGATCAGGCCACCTTCTTCTTCTGAACCGCGGCCTTCTTTTCCAACTCGTCGGCAATCGATTGCGGAACGGTCTTGTAGGTCAGAAACTCCATCGTGAACTGAGCCTGGCCCTGGGTCAGGGAGCGCAACACCGTTGAATAGCCGAACATCTCGGCCAGCGGCACCTGCGATTCAATGACGCACAGCGCCCCTTCGTCCTGGGCGCCGACGATCATGCCGCGGCGCTGGTTGAGCGATCCCATGACCGGGCCCTGGAAGGCGGTCGGGGTCTCGACCACGACCTTCATGATGGGTTCCTGAACGACGGGCTTGGCCCTGAAATAGCCCTGCTGGAAAGCGCCGCGGGCAGCCGCCTGGAAGGCCATGTCCGACGAGTCGACCGAGTGGCTGGCCCCGTCGTTGATGACGACTTTCACGCCGGTCACCGGGAACTCCATTTTCGGACCCTTGGCCAGGCAGTTGCGGAAGCCCTTTTCGCAAGCCGGGATGTATTGGGTCGGGATGGCGCCTCCCACCACCTGATTGTCGAATTCGAAATCCTTGTCGGGCAGCGGTTCGAGCCAGCCGGCGATGCGGCCGTATTGGCCGGCGCCGCCGGTTTGCTTTTTATGGGTATAGTCGAATTCGGCCCGCTGGGTGATGGTCTCGCGATAAGCGACGCGTGGGGCGCCGGCGGTGACCTCGGCGCCGTACTCCCGCTGCATGCGCTCGATGTAGACCTCCAGGTGCAGCTCGCCCATGCCCGAAATAATGGTCTCCCCCGTTTCGGGGTTGACATGGGTCTTGAATGTGGGGTCCTCTTTCGCAAAGCGATTGAGCGCCTTGGATAGGTTGATCTCCGATTTGTGATCCTTGGGGTGGATCATCAGCGAAATGACCGGGTTGGGCACGTACATGGAGGTCATGGTCAAGCTCAGGCCGGGGGTGACAAAGGTGTCGCCCGAGGCGCAGTCGATGCCGAAAAGGGCACCGATATAGCCGGCCGGGATGGCCTCGATCTCCTCCATCTGATTCGAATGCATGCGCACCACCCGCCCCACCTTGATCTTCTTGCCGGTGCGCACGTTGACGATGGTGTCGCCCTTGGACAGCGCCCCCTGGTAGACCCGGATGTACGTCAATTGCCCGTAGGTCCGGTCCTCCAGTTTGAAGGCCAGCGCCACCAGCGGTGCGCTCGGATCGGTGACGAGCCGAACCGGGGCTTCGTCCTGATCCATGTCGAGCGCGTTGTTGTCGACGTCGGCCGGGCAGGGCAGAAGGTCGTTGACGGCGTCGAGCAGCAGCTGCACGCCCTTGTTCTTGTAGGCCGATCCCATCAATACCGGGGTGATCTGCCGCGACAAGGCTCCGCGGCGGAGCGCGCCCCGGATGATGTCGCCGGGAATTTCCTTCTCCTCTAATATGGCTTCCATCAGTTCATCGGAGAACATGGAGGCCGCATCCAGAATTTCCTCTCGTTTCGCCTGGGCCAGCTCGATCAGCGAGTCGGGAATTTCTTCGATGCGCAGGGTTTCGCCCTTTTCGCCGTCGAAATAAACGGCCTTCATGCGGATCAGATCCACGACGCCGGTGAAATCGGCTTCCAGTCCGATCGGAATCTGCAAGGCCACCGCGTTGTGGCCGAGCTTGGCTTTGAGCTGATCGATGACGCGAAACGGATTGGCGCCGGACCGGTCGCATTTGTTGATGAAGGCGATGCAGGGCACCTGGTAGCGCCGCATTTGTTGGTCCACGGTGATCGACTGGGACTGGACGCCGCCCACCGAGCACAGTACGAGGATGGCGCCGTCCAACACGCGCAAGGAACGTTCCACCTCGATCGTGAAGTCGACGTGGCCCGGGGTGTCGATGATGTTGATTTCATGGCCGCTCCACTCGCAGAAGGTGGCGGCGGAGGCGATGGTGATGCCGCGCTCGCGCTCAAGCTCCATGCTGTCCATGAAGGCGCCGACGCCATCCTTGCCCTTGACGTCGTGCATGGCGTGAATCCGCTGGGTGTAGAAAAGGATTCGTTCGGTGAGCGTCGTCTTGCCGGAATCGATGTGCGCACTGATTCCGATGTTTCTGACATGACGGATGTCTTTTTTCATTTTAGACTACCTTCGGTAACCGGGCATTGGGGTTGGCGTACGCACGCGAAAAAAGATCCCGTCTCGGTTCATCCCGAAACGGGACCATATCGTTGGATCATCATCCCGGTGTCTTTAACATATACTTAAACTGTACTAATTAATATAGCATTTTCAACTTGTCAATGATTTTTTGATGGTGCAGCGGGTGGGCGAGGATGGGAACCTCGACGCAGACGTTTGGGAACCGGTTGGCGGCGCAGGAGCACATAACTGGCCCCGCTGCCGCCGTCGCATAGCCGGGCGCTGGCATAGGCGACCACCCACTTGCGCCAGTATCCGGTGCTCAGCCACTCGGCCACGCGGGTCTTGAGAACCGGTTGGGCCGGAGAGGAAAGGCCGCGGCCGTGAATGATGAGGACGGTCCGCTTTCCCGTTGCCACCGCCTCTTTCATGAATGCATCGAACACGTCCTGGGCCTCGGCGGCGCTGAAACCATGCAAATCCAGATGCGCCTGAACCGCGAAGTCGCCGCGATGCAACCGGCGCGTGATCTCCGGAGGGGTGGGGTTTCCCACACCCTCCATGTACTCCGGCGTATCCGCCACCCTGAACCCCTGGCCGCTGGTCACCAAGCGCCGGAGCGGTTCCACATCACCGTTCTCCGCTGAAAGCCGCACTGCCGGTGCGCGTGGCCGCAATCTTGGAGTTTCCGCGTGGTTCCAGGGCGCCCGCAGGACCCCCGCCATGGCTGTTGAGAAGAGAGCTTCCTCGTCGTCGGCGTCGGCCGGCGGAGGGGGCGTGACTGGAGAACTCGGCGCATCGCGGGGTGGATGCGGCGCCTGGGCTCGCAGCAGATCCCTCAGCCCCTCAAAGGGCCGGTTGAAGCGGTCGGATTTCGGTGATTTCATCGCGGACAAGACCCTCGATGGCGGGCCTAGTCTATCCATCTCCCGGCGGCGGGTCAATCCCGCCTCCCGGCCAGTTGGCGGCCGATACTATTTGCTCGATCTCCAGCCGAACATTTGCTATGCTAAAAAATTTAAGAATTTCCCAAAAAGAACCCGGAGGATTTCACATATGGAGTGGCAGCGTTTTTACCAGAGCAAAGTGGTCAGCGCCCAAGAAGCCGTGTCCAAGATCAAGCGCGGCAACCGGGTTTTCATCGGCACCGGGTGCGGAGAGCCGCAGCATTTGATCAAGGCGATGGTGACCGATCCGAACCTCCAGGACATCATGCTCTACCAGATGCTGTCTTATACGCTGTCCCAGTTCGTCGACCATGAATCGTTCAGCAAACGCTTCTCGCTCAAGCTATTCTTTATCAGCCGGTCCATGCGCAAGGCGGCATTCGAAGGCAAAATCGACTATGTGCCTGCCTATTTGTCGCGCATCGCCAGTCTTTTTTCCAGCCAGAGAATCGGATTGGATGCGGCGCTGGTGCAGGTCAGCCCGCCGGACCCGTTCGGCTACTGCAGCTTGGGCGTATCGGTGGACATCACCCGGGCGGGACTTGAACACGCGCGGCTGGTGATCGCCCAGGTCAACCCGCGCATGCCGCGCACCTGGGGGGACAGCTTCATCCACGTAGATGAGATCGACTATCTGGTTCCGTACGAGGAGCCCTTGGTCCAGTTCTTTCCGACCTTGCAGGACAACGAAGTGTCTCGCCGGATCGGCCACTATATCTCCCAACTCGTGGATGACGGTGCGACCCTGCAGGTCGGATTCGGCAATTTGCCGTATCATATCCTCAAATTTCTCGACGGCAAGAAAGATCTCGGGCTGCACACCCAGGTGATTACCGACGGGTTCCTGCCGTTGCTTGAAAAAAAGGTGATCACCAACAAGAAGAAGTCCCTGCTGCCGGATCGGACGGTGACCTCCTTCTGCATGGGCTCCCAAAAGCTTTACCAGTTCGTCGACAACAACCCGGCATTCTATTTTCGTTCCTCGGATTTCGTGAACGACCCGCTGGTCATCGCACGCAACGACAACCTCATCACTATCAGCGCGGCGCTGGAGGTCGACCTCACGGGGCAGGTTTGCACCGACTCCCTGGGAGACCGGTTCTACAGCGGCATCGGCGATCAGGTGGATTTTCTGCGCGGCAGCTCCATGTCCAAGGGGGGATTTTCGATCATCGCGCTACCCTCGACCGCCTGCAACGGCCGCGTGTCCCGCATCGTGCCCAGTTTGAGCGAGGGCGCCGGAGTGGCCACCACCCGCGGCGATGTGAACTTCGTGATCACGGAATACGGCATTGCCGAGCTGTCCGGCAAGAGCATTTATCAGCGCGTTATGGAATTGGCCCAGATCGCGCATCCCAAGTTTCGCGAAGAACTGATCGAGGTCGCGCGCAAACGGCACTACATTTTCAAGGACCAGCTGCCGCCGACCACCGACGACCTGATTTTCATCGAGGGCTACAAGAGCTCCTATGTTTTGAAGAGCGGCAAGACCGTCGAATTCAGGCCGCTGCTGCCCTCCGATGAATTCGCCTACCGCAATTTTTTTTACTCGCTTCAAGAAAAAACCATTTATTTCCGCTTTTTCTACAAAATGCGCAACTTCACCCACGAGGT
This sequence comes from uncultured Desulfatibacillum sp., assembly GCA_964427375.1. Classification (GTDB taxonomy): domain Bacteria; phylum Desulfobacterota; class Desulfobacteria; order Desulfobacterales; family SpSt-501; genus SpSt-501. Next base: position 31,938 of record CAYRUF010000036.1, read on the forward strand.
GGTGCAGAAGCAGTGGGCGAGCCTGGACTACCGGCAGAACATCTCCATTATCGGGCTGGCGCAAAAAGGTGGGCACAAGGAGATCATCGCCATCGGCTCCTATGCCAAGGAGGACGACCAACGGGCCGAAGTCGCTTTTGTGGTCCGCGAAGACTACCAGGGAAAGGGACTTGGGTCCTTTCTGCTCGAGCTCTTGGAGGGAATCGCGAAGCAAAACGGCTTTTCGGCCTTCACCGCCACGGTTTTGCGCGAAAATTCCAACATGCTGAAGGTGTTCAAAAAACGCTATCCCAGCGCCAAGATGACCTTCAGCTCCGGCAACGAAGTGCAGGTGCACATGAGCTTCGCAGATGCCCGCACGGATGCTCAACCGGCTCGGCCGGTATGATATTAACGTTGCTAAAAAGAGAATTTTATTGTAATTTAAAAGCCATACACCCATGCGTGGCGCATGCGGCCGGCACCGCCGCCGCCACAGCGGCTCCTGCCAGAGACCGGCCGCCGGCTCGCCGGGTTCAAGTAATCGGGCAAAACGCCGAAAATATAGTTTTAGATTAGACACTTAACAAACTGGATGGAGGAGCGGGCACGTGTCATACACGCTTGATCAGAAACAGCTCGACAGGATCGAGGATATTCTCAAATCGGAGCTGATCGACAACGGCGTCCGGTGTGTTTTCCTGATCGACATGGCCGGGAACATCATCACCAATCTGGACAACGGTGAAAAACAACATGACATTTACTCGCTGGCGGCGCTGGCCGCGGGAAATTTCGGCGCCGTGAGCGCCATGGCCAAAATCATCGGGGAGAACGAATTCTCCCTGCTGTTTCACAAAGGGAAAAAGGAAAACATCCACTTCAATAAGATTTCATCGGAGTTCCTTCTAATCACGATTTTCGGAAACGACATTTCATTGGGTTTTCTCCGGATGAAAGTCGCCGAGTCGGTCGAACACCTGAAGGGATTGCTGGAGCCGCTGAGCCGGGACCATCTGTAGAAAAGCAGCTCCGAAAGCGGGTCCGCTGCGCGGCCGCGATTACGGAATGCGAGCCATATGGCGTTCGTCAACCTCAAGAACAAGTTGATCCAAGTTAAAATCGTCTACTACGGCCCGGGCCGAGGCGGAAAGACGACCAACCTGGAGTACATCAACCGGAAATTCCAGCACCGGATCAAATCCGAGATGGTGACGGTCAAGACCCATGGCGACCGGACGCTGTTCTTTGATTTTCTGCCGTTCGATGTCGGTCTGGTCAACGGCTATCAAATTAAAATCCAGCTCTACACGGTGCCGGGACAGGTCAAATACGACGCGACGCGGCGCTTGGTGCTGCGGGGGGTGGACGGGATCGTTTTCGTCGCCGACGGAATGCTGGTGCGCCGGGAAACCAACATTCAATCCCTGAGGAACTTGCAGGAGAATCTGGCCAGTTACAAAAAAAACCTGCGCTCGCTGCCATGGGTTTTGCAATACAACAAAATGGATCTCAAGGAGCAAGGCATTCCGATGATGCCCATCGAGATGCTTGAACAGGATCTCAACCAGGAGTTTCATCGCCCCTATTTTCCAGCCAGCGCCCTGGAGGGCACCAACGTCGTGGCGACACTGAAGAAAATCATTACTCTGACCATTGCATCCATTCGGAAAGAATTGGTTTAGGAGGGCACCGCCGTGGCCAAATCCTCAAATTTCGACACCCTCACCTCCGAGCTGGAAAACCGGCTTGACGAGCTGTTCCGGGAAGATGGGCAATCGGATGTACCCCTGACACCCAGGCAGGCCCGCAGCCAACCGCTTGCGGAACTGAAGAAAATCGTTCTGTCGATCGACTGGGAGATTACCCCCGAGGCGGTGGAGAGCTTTCTGGCGCAAATTCGATTGTTGAAAGAAGCCTACCAGGCCGACAAGATCATCACCATGTTCCTGCAGATCCTCGGCTCCCTCGGCCAGTATATCAAATCCAACCGAAGCAAGGCGCATCCTTCTACGTTCAGCCTGCTGAATTCCGTCTTTGCCCGACTGGAAGAAATCACGAGCTTCCCGAAAATGCCCGAGCTGGAGAAGCGCAAACGGCTGCAGGCCGAAATGACGGCCTATCAGCAGCTTCGCGAAAAGATATCGCAGCGCCGGGCCGCGGACGAGGCAAAGCCGGCTCCGCCCGCCCCGGCGGCGAAACCATCTGCTTCCCCGGCCCCGGCGGTGATCACCGCACCCATGCTGGCGCAGGCGGTGGCGGAATTGAAGGACTTCATCCGGTCGGAGATGGCCGCCCTGCGACGACAACTGACCAACGACGCGTCGCGGTAAGCGGCCCGCCCCCGGGTGCTTCGCTGAGATGGGCGCATGATCCGAAACGTGCTAATCGTGGACGACGATCGTGAGATGTTGTTCGACCTGCAGGAAGGGTTGTGCCGGCGGGACCCTTCCCTGGCGGTGCTCATGGCCGGCAACGGCATCGAAGCGCTCGAGTCCCTTCGGTCTCACGATGTCTCTTTGGTCGTGACCGACTTGAAAATGCCGGTGATGGACGGCCAGGGATTGCTGGCGGCCATCATGCAGTCCTATGCCGATATCCCGGTCATCGTCATGACCGGCTTCGGCACGCCGGAAAAGGAGCGTCAGTTGCGCGCGGACGGCGCTGCGGAATTCCTCGCCAAGCCGTTTACCGTTGACCTGCTGGCGCGTCAAGTGGGCGGGTTGTTGGACCAGCAGAGCGAGGGCGGTACTCTGCACCAGGTGTCGTCGGCCAATTTTCTGCAGCTGATCGAAATGGAGCAGAAGACCTGCACGGTCCGGCTGGAAGATATGCGGTCGGGGCGCCGGGGCATTCTTTCCTTTGTCCAAGGCGAGCTGTTCGACGCGCGCGTCGGTGAGGTGCTGGGGTTAAACGCCGCCTACCAGATTCTCGGATGGGAGCCGGTCAGTCTATCGCTTCAAAATAGCTGCCTGATCCGCAACAACCGGATTCGCAAGAATCTTTGTCCATTGATTCTGGAGGCGGCCCGGCGCCGGGACGAAACGACGCCGTCGAAGGCGGGCGAACGTCCTCTGCGCGGATCCATGGCCGTGACGGCGGACCCGGGCGAGTCGTTGGCGCAGTTTCGCGCCTGGATCGAAAAGGAGATGGGCGCCGACTGCGGCGTGGAAGACGTCTTTGAGGATCCGTCCTGGAATGATCGCGTCGAACGGCTGTCCCGACACGGCGAGCAATTGAATCTGGGGCGGCTGGTGCTGGCTTGGGAGACTCGGGGCGAATCCCGTGACTATATCGTGCGTCCGGGCGCACCCCACGTGATCATCGCCGTCAACCCGAAATGCCCTCGTGAAAAGCTGATGCAGCGTTTGGGCGGATAGGGAGGGGCGGGTCGATGGGAGGGCTGTTTGAGGATCTGCTGAGAATAGACGGGGTGAGGGCGGTGATGTTTTTCACCCTGTCGGGCCAGCCGGTGTTCGAGGAGGTTACGATGGCCCGCAAGGCCTCCGCCAGCGCCAGCGACTGGTTTGCGCTTGCGGCGAGTCTGGAGAAGGCCAACGAAGCCGAACTGGTTTTCGAAAAGGGTCGGGTTTACGTGCGCCGGGGCGCCCAAGGGATCCTGCTCGTGAGCATGGGATTGATCGCGCCGACGGGGATGGTCCGGCTGACCAGTGATATCATCTTGGCTCGATTGAAGGAGCCAAGGCCAACTCGGGGACTTAAGCGTTTTTTCAAGCGTTGATGAGCTGCGCCGGAGAACCCCTGTCGGGTGCCCGGTCGGACTTGGGAATTGTCGGCGACGCAGAAAGGTTACTTGAAGACAATGAGAAGCGACATCGATTCCAGGATCAACGAGGCGGAGGTCTGCCGCTCGATGGGGCTTTTCGCGGAGTCGCTGGCGATTTATGAGAAGGTGCTGCCGACGCTGCCGGGTGAATCCCCGGAAATACGGCAGACCGTTCTGGGCCGGATCGATCTGCTGAAGCAGGAAATCGCCAAGGAGAATGCCGCTCCTGCCAGGGAACCCGCAGCCAAAGACCTTGGCTGGATCCGGGGAACCATCGCGAGCGCGGGAGATCACTCCGCCATTTTCGACAGCGCGGCGGCCTTTCAGGAAATGGGGCTGCACGGTGAGGCGGCCAGCGAATTCGCCAAGCTCTTTGCCGGAGACTATCCGTTGGAAAAGGTCGTCCCCCGCCTGACCGAGAGTCTGCTGGCCCTGCATGGAGCCGAGCAGGCCGTCAAAGAGCTGGAAGTGCTGATCGAAGGGGCGAAGGTGGACAAGCCCAAGACCGCCCGCATCGCCAGCCTATTCGGCGCGGAATTGGAGAAGCGTAACCACCGGGAGGCGGCCCCGGCCTCCAACCGGTTTGCTTCCGAATCAGCTCCGGCGGACTCCGACGTCGTCAAGCGCGGGGACTCGGCGGCCGCCGCGCCGCCCTCCGGATCCAAATACGACTGCCTCCTGCACGAAAAGATTGTCACCCCCCAGCAATTGCAGCGAGCGTTCGGCTTGGCCAAGAAATTAAACAAGAGCGTTGAATACATCTTGATCGAAACCTACAAGATTAAGAAGGACCTCATCGGCAAGACGTTTGCGCTGTTCTACGGCTGCAAATTCCGGTCCTTCGATCCGAACATCCCGGCCCCCGTGGAACTGTTGGCCAACCTGAAGAAGGCCTTTTTGATGAACGAGGTGTGGATCCCGATCAGTTGGAGCAAGGACGGCATCGAAGTGTTGGTCGACGATCCGCGGAACCTGAACAAGACCGACAACATCAAGTCATTGATGAAGACCGCCAAGATTCAATTTTCGGTCGCCATTCGGGAGGACATTCAGGCGTTCATCGGCAGTTTCTTCAACAAAGACCGCCAGACCGAGACCCTCGCCACCGAGGAGATCACCGATGATATCGACATCCCCGACATCACCTTCGAAGAAGAGCGCGAAGAGTCAACCGCCGAGGAGGCCGACGAAAGCTCCAGCCAGGTGGTCAAGCTGGTGGATCAGGTCATCATCGCCGCGTATCGCAAGAACGCCTCCGACATTCACATCGAGCCGTCGGTGGTCACCAAAGCGACCAGCATTCGCTTTCGGTTGGACGGCGTCTGCCAGGAATACATGAAGATCCCGAACGCCATGGTGCGGGGAGTGGTCTCACGCATCAAGATCATGTCCAATCTCGACATCGCCGAGCGGCGGCTGCCCCAGGACGGCAAGATCAAATTTCGGCGGAAAGGGGTTCCGGCCTTCGAGATGCGTGTGGCGACCCTGCCGACGGCGGGAGGATTCGAGGATGTGGTGCTGCGGATCTTGGCATCCTCCGGCCCCATCAAAATCGATGAGATGGGCCTCGCGCCGCGCAACCTGAACGTCATCAAGGCCATCGTCACCAAGCCCTACGGCCTGATTCTGGCGGTCGGCCCGACCGGATCCGGCAAGACCACGACGCTGCACGCGCTGCTCGGGCACATCAACAAGCCCGGTGTTAAGATCTGGACGGCCGAGGACCCCATCGAGATCACTCAACAAGGATTGCGTCAGGTGGAGGTCAAGCCGAAAATCGGCCTGGATTTCGCCCGGATCATGCGGGCCTTCCTGCGGGCCGATCCGGATGTCATCATGATCGGCGAAATGCGCGACGAGGAAACCGCCTCGATCGGCATCGAAGCATCCCTCACGGGGCATCTGGTGTTTTCAACCCTGCACACCAACAGCGCCCCCGAGACCGTGACCCGGCTGCTGGACATGGGGCTGAACGCGCTCAACTTTTCCGATGCCTTCCTCGGCGTCCTGGCCCAGCGGCTGACCCGGCGGTTGTGCACGAATTGCCGCAAGGAAGTCCCTCTGCGCCGCGAGGAATTCGATGAATTGAGGATGGATTACGGAGCGCCTTGGTTCGAGCGCACCGGTATCGCCTATTCGGAAAGCCTTCGCCTTTATCAACCGGCCGGGTGCGAAGTATGCTCCAACACCGGTTACCGCGGACGGATGGGAATCCATGAATTGATGGAGGGTACTCCCGAGATCAAGCTGATGATCAAGAAGCAGGCCAACACGGAGGATATACTGAGGGCGGCGCTGCAGCAGGGGATGATGACCCTTAAACAAGACGGCATTTTAAAGGTGATGCAGGGGATCACCGACATTTCCGAAGTGCGCCGCGTGTGCATCAACTGAACGGAGCCGGCCCGCTTCCTCCCCCCCCTTGCTCCCATGGATATCGGCTCCCCGGAGTGGAACCATCTGCTCATCGAAGGCGCGGCGGCCCTGGGGGTCGAACTGCGTCCGGATCACACGCGCTTGTTCGCCCGTCATGCCGCCGAACTTCTGAAGTGGAACGCGGTCACCAATCTCACCGCCATCACCCAACCCGAGGACATCGCCCGCAATCACTTCCTGGATGCACTGTCGCCAGCGCCGTTTATCGCTCCGGGGTCCGACCTGCTGGACGTAGGGTCCGGGGGCGGGTTCCCCGGGTTGCCGCTGCACATTGCCATTGACGGGCTGCGAACGACCCTTATCGACGCGGTGCGGAAAAAAGTCAGTTTTCTGCGGTATATCTTGCGAGAATTGGCGCTGACCGGCATCGCGGCCAAGCATCTGCGGGTGGAGGACCTCGGCGGCTCCGGCCCGGCGGATCGTCTTCAGACCTACGATGTCATCACGAGCCGGGCGTTTTCGGCCGTGGCGCCCTTTGTCCGAACGGTCTGGCCGCTGGTGCGCCCGGGGGGGCGGGTGATGGCATTGAAAGGCCCCATCTCCGCTTCCGAAATGGATGCGCTGGAGAAGGTCGGGGCGAGCGGTGCGATCGGCGGCGACATCACGATCGAGCGAGTCGGATACTCGATTCCAGGCCTGAAGAGCGAACGGACGCTGGTGATCGTGCGGCGCGGGGGCTGAACGCGCCGACTCCCAAAAGAGGGGCGGCAGGGCTCACCCGCGCAAGCGGATGAGATCGGCCGAAGCGTGGGTCTTCGATACCTGCAGCACTGCCACGCTGGCCGGTTCTCCGTAGCGGGGCGATCCGGCGCTGCCGGGGTTGACAAAAAGAATGCCCTGTTTGTTTTCCACCCTCGGGCGGTGCGTGTGACCGTTGATGACCGCCATGCTGGCGTCCTGAAGCGCATCCCGATTCAGGCGCCCCACATCGTGAATGAGGTGAATCAGCCGGCCGCCGGCCCGGATGGATTCCTGCTCTCTGAACCGTTCGACCCACGCACCGGCATCCATATTGCCGCGCACCGCAACCACGGGAGCGATCGTCTCAAGGGTGGTCAATATCGTCGCCGAGCCGATGTCGCCGGCATGCAGGATCAGGTCGGCCTGCCGGAACACCGTCAACACGTCTTCCGGCAGATAACCGTGGGTGTCGGAAATGATTCCGAACCGGTAGCTGGGCTTGTCGGGCAGCATCATCACCGCCACCATCCGCTGTGTGGAAGGCTGGCCAATCTTTCCGGCCAGCCCTGGCATGATCGGTATAAAAGATAGGGGCTCAGATTAGTCGACATCCATCGTTTGTGTCAAGCGCGGCGGCAGGTGCTGTTCGCGGGCGCGCTGCCCGCCTCGAGTCCGTTCCACGTGGAAACACATCTGATTGGGATTCGGCGTCCCATAAGCCGCAACGGGTAGGCTTTTGGGGCCGGGCGGCATCCGCCTGGCGCCAGACATCCAATTTGACAGGACACAGGTTTTTGGATAGAAAATTTCGGGATAAAACGGAACACCAATCATGGGGAGGGGGATACGGACGCGATGAAAATTCTGGTTGGCTACGACGGAAGCACCTCGGCCAAAGAGGCCCTCAAGCTGGCCCGCAAGCACGCGCGGGCATTCGGCGCCTCGGTGGATATCGTCACCTCGATGGAAAAGGGCACCGAACAGCAGCAGCTTGCCATTGAGGAAGCCGAACGCGGGCTGGAATGGGCCAAGACCATGTTTACCGACAAAGGGCTGGACTGCCGGACCCACCTCTTGATTCGCGGGCTGGCTCCCGGTGAGGATCTCCTGGAGTTCGCCCGGGAAAACAGTGTGGACGAAATCGTCGTCGGCGTCAAACGCCGCTCCAAAGTCGGCAAGCTCCTGATGGGCTCAACGGCTCAGTATGTCATCCTGCAGGCGCCGTGCCCCGTGGTGACGGTGAAGTAAAGTCATCCGCGCTAAAGGCGGACCCGGCGCGCGGCAGGTGTCAGGCCGTGCGCCGGCGGCAGGCTTTTTCGATTCGCCCGAATATCAGCGAGCAGCCGAACGTCAGGACCAAGTAAAGCGCGGTGATGGTAATCCAGGTCTCGAAGATCAAGTAGGTGGTCGACATCAATTCCATGCCGCGGAAGGTCAGTTCCGGGATTGAGATCACCGAGACGATGGCCGAGTCTTTGATCGTGGAGATAAACTGACCCCCCAGCGGCGGCAAAATCCGCTGGATGGCCTGCGGCAGGATGATGTAACGCATGCATTGCCGGCGCGTCAAACCCAATGCGGCCGCCGCTTCGCGCTGCCCCTTCTCGATGGACTGGACGCCCGCCCGCACGATCTCGGCGATGTAGGCGCCCTCGAAAATGGACAGCGTGACCACCGCCGAGACAAAGGCGGTGAGGCGGCCCGGCGGGGCCAGCAAGGCGGTGAGCAGTGCCTGCGTTTCCGAGGACTGCCGCCGAATCAAGGCCTCCAGCCCGACCGTCGGCATGAGCTGCTCGCCGATGAAGAAGTAAAACAGAAACACCAGCACCAGCGGCGGGGTGTTGCGGGTCAGCTCGACATAGGCAGACCCCACCCACCGCCGGAAGCGGCAGGCGCTCATCCGCAGCAGGCCCATCCCGATTCCGATCAGGCTGGCGCACAACGTCGCCCAGATGCTCAAGCGGATGGTGGCAAAAAAACCCTGCAGCAGGACGTTGGGCGTCCAGATGCCGCTGGTCGGATCGCGGCGGAGGAGGTACTGGGGGATCGCCTCCCATTCCCAACGGTAATGCAAGCCGTCCCGGATGCGGTGGAAAATAAAAATCGCACCGGCTGTCGCGATCAGCAGGATCAGAACATCCAGAAGCGTGAACCGGGGTCGGCGATGCGTCACTTCAGCAGGCTTTCCCACTCCTGGGTCTCAAACCAGTAGGCCTTGCGTTCCGCCAGCCAGCCCTCGGCCTCGACGACGCGGATCCAGTTGTCGAAAAAATTCAACGTATCGAAATCGCCTTTGCGTACGACAAATCCGATGGGTTCCTTGGTGATCGTGCCTTTCACCGGTTGAAAAAGCTTATCCGGGTATTTCAGAGCCTGGTATGCCGGAAGCGGGGTGCCCGCCAGCAAAGCGTGGACCTTGCCGTTCACGAGCTCCTGAATCACCTGGGATTCATCGTCGAAGAAGCGTTTTTGGGCCTTGGGCAGAAGCTTATTGACCGCCGCCGCCGATGTGGAGCCCAGCCGGGCGGTCACGATGACGTCCGGCCGATTGAAATCCTCCAAGCGGCTGAAGCCCGCCGCCAGCTGCTTGTGAGCGACGACCGCCACGCCGGAGTAGTCATAGGGAATGCTGAAGTTGACTTTGAGGTTGCGCTGGGCGGTGATGCCCATGCCCCCGATGATGACATCGAACTTGCCGGTGAGCAGGGCCGGGATGATTCCGGCCCACTTGGTCTCTACGAATTCCACCTTCACGCCCATGTCCTGGGCCAGCCGCGTGGCAACGTCGATTTCGAATCCGATCAGCTTACCGGCCTTGTCGGTCATCGCCCACGGCACAAACGTCGACATGCCGACCCGCAGGACCCCGCGTTTGATGACCTGTTCGACCGTGCTCTCATCGATCAGCTTCTTGTGCAGCTCCCCGCCGACGACGGGTTGAGCCGCAACCATGATGCAAACGGCGATGCAACACAGGGCACTCCCCAATCTTCTGATCATCGTTCCTCCTTTCTGTCGGACGGCGGCCATGGGGCCGGACCTCGCGCCGGCCACCGGCCGTCATCGGTAGACGCTCAGCCGTTTTTCCATGCCAGCCACCGCAACGGAAAGCAGCAGGTTCATGATCAGGTAAACGGCCGCCACCGTGAACCAGATTTCAAAAACGAGGTAGGTTTCCGAAATGATGGCCTGGGCCTGCATGGTCAGGTCGTAAATCGCAATGGTGCTCACCAGAGCCGAGTCCTTGACCAGGGAGATCCCCTGGCCGGTGAGCGGCGGCAGGATATGGCGGATGGCTTGGGGCAGGATGACGAGCCGATAGGTCCGCCAGGTTCCGAGTCCGAGGCTGAACGCGGCTTCCCATTGGTTGCGGTGGATGGACAGAATCCCGGCCCGGAAAATTTCAGAGGCGTAGGCGCCTTCGAAGAGGCTCAGCGCGAGAACGGCCGAAACGAAGGCGCTGATTTCAAAGACCGGGGACAGCACGAAGTAGATGAAAAAGATCTGCACCAGCAGCGGCGTGTTACGGATGAGTTCGATATACGCCCGCGCGGCCCAACGCGCGAGGAGTGAGCCGGAAAGCCGCATGAGCGCGCTGATCAGCCCGAAGGCCGGCGCCAAAACCAGGCTGACGGCGGTGATCTGGAGGGTGACGGCCAGGCCTTGGAGCAACGGTCCGGGCACGAACTGGCTCTCCGAAAGCGAAAAAAAATAGGACGGAATCCGGTACCACTGCCAGTGATAGCCCAGTCCTTCGGTCGAGCGGATGGACAGACCGATGAGCGCGGCCAGAAGCAGGCCGAACTTCAAGCCGTCCGCCATCAGGCGGCGCCGCCAGGAGGGGGATGATGAAAGGCCCGGGGGCATGCTCACCACGCAGTCAATTTTTAAGGCTGTGGATGGGCGCCGGAATCAGCCCGCCGCGGCGGATGAAGCGGTTGTCTCCGCCGGCGTTGTTGACGGGCATGATGACGGATTCACCCATCAAGCCGCCGAACACCGCATGGTCCCCGGGCTTCTTGCCGGGAACCGGGATCAGCCGCGCGGCCGTGGTCTTGCTGTTGATGACGCCGATCGCCATTTCGTCGGCGATGATGGCCGAGACCGTGTCGGCCGATGTGTCTCCGGGGATGGCTACCATGTCCAGGCCCACGGAGCAGACGCTGGTGATCGCCTCGAGTTTCTCGATGCAGAGGTGGTTTTGACGGGCCGCCTCGGAGATATTGAGGTCTTCGCTGACCGGAATGAAGGCGCCGCTCAAGCCCCCGACCCGCGAGCTGGCGAACGCGCCGCCTTTCTTGACCGCGTCGTTCAGCAGGGCCAGCGCGGCGGTGGTGCCCGGAACCCCAATGGCCAGCAGCCCCAGGCTCTGAAAAATTTCGCCGACGCTGTCCCCGACATGCGGGGTGGGCGCCAGCGAGAGGTCTACGACGCCAAAGGGAATGCCGAGGTGTTCGGCCACTTCGCGGCCGATCAACTCCCCGATGCGCGTGACGCGGTAGGCCGTTTTTTTGATCAGCTCCGACAGCCCCCCCAAGTCGAGCCCGGGCTGGGATGCGAGGGCGCGGTCGATGGCCTTTTTGACCACCCCCGGTCCGCTCACGCCCACGTTGATGACGGCGTCCGCTTCGCCGATGCCCAGGTATGCGCCGGCCATGAACGGGATGTCCTCCGGAATGTTCGCGAAGACGCACAGTTTGGTGCAGGCGGCACCGTCGCGGTCGGCGGAGAGCTCGGCCGCCCGCTTGATGGTCGCGCCCATCATGAGAACCGCATCCATGTTGATGCCGGCGCGGGTGGAGGCGACGTTGACCGATGCGCAGACCCGTTCGGTGGTCGCCAGGGCTTCCGGAATGGCCGCGATCAGGGCGCGGTCGCCGCGGGCCATGCCCTTTTCCACCAACGCCGAAAACCCGCCGATGAAGTCCACATTGACCTCGCTGGCCGCCGCATCCAGCGTGCGGGCCAACTCCACCAACTCGGGCGACGAGAGCCCCGCACCGACCGCGGCGATGGGGCTCACGGCAATGCGCTTGTTGACAACCGGAATGCCGTACTTCTGGCCGACGCGGTCGCAGACCGGGACGAGCTGGCCGGCCAGACGCATGAGCCGCTCCGCCACCCGGCGCCGAACCCGGCTGAGATCCGACCCGGCGCAGTCCAACAGGTTGATCCCCAGGGTCACCGTACGCACGTCCAGATTTTCGTTTCGGAGCATCTCCAGCGTGGAGATGATTTCGCGTTGTGTCAGCATGAAGGCCTCTTGGGTTAAATTCGGTGAAGCACCTCGAAGATGCGGCGATGCTGGATGCTGATGTCCAGTTGGAGGTCGGCGGCCGTATCGCGCAGGTCCTGCGACAGCGTCTGCAGATCGACGGCCCGGGGAACATCCACTTCGTAGATCATGATGTTGTCGCCGGGATCATTGCCGCCCTTGAACATCGCCTGCAAGTTGGTGATGTTGACGCCGTGTCGGGCGATAACGCCGGAAATGCGGGCGACCAGTCCCTTGCGGTCCGGCCCGCGGGTGGTGATGACGAAGGGTTCGCAGGCCGCGGCCGTACAGGCATCCGTGCCGTGGTCGCAGGGCTTGGTGAGCACGGTCAGTCCGATCGGCGAGAGGCGCGCGTGCAGTTCCCGGTGCAGGTCCTCCGAGGTCATGCCGTCCGGAAGAGAGACGATGAAGATCCCAGCGAACTCGGTCTGCAGCATGGTCTGGCTGACGTTTTCGACGTTGCAGTTTTGATCGAACAGCACCCGTGATACGGCGGCGACAATGCCCGGCCGGTCACGCCCCAGGATGGACAGGATAGCTTTATTCATTTCAGGAACCTCCAACATCGCGAAGGCGCCAGTATGATCAAACCTCGGAATTCTGTCAACCACGTGCTGGGTTTCATCGGCCGGCGGCCGCGGGTCGAGTGTGGGGTCGTGCGCTTGTGCGTATAGCCGGGGATGTGCTAATTCATTGGAATGCAAGTCGTTACCACGCACAAAAATACGGATTTCGACGGGTTCGCCTCGGTCGTCGCTGCCAACCTGCTTTTTCCGGAAGCAAAGATCCTCCTTCCCAAGACCCTGAATCCCAACGTCAAGGCGTTCCTTTCCATTCACAAGGATTTATTCGAAACGCACACCTGCGGCGAGATCGATCTGAAGCGCGTCCAACGGTTGATCGTGGTCGACACCAGCAGCTGGAATCGGCTCGACCGCCTGGACGGGCTTAAAAATCGGAAGGATCTGGACATCCAGGTTTGGGACCATCACATCGAAAGAGGAACCATCCGTGCCGGCCAAACCTGCATCGAGCCGGTCGGCGCCACCACCACCCTCCTGGTCCGGGAGCTGAAACGGCAGCATAAGCTTTTAACGCCCATGCAGGCCACGCTGCTGCTGGCCGGCATCTACGAGGACACCGGCAACCTGACTTTCCCTGCGACCACCGCCGAAGACGCCTACGCTGCCGGCTGGCTGCTGGAGCGCAAGGCCGACCTGAACATCCTGAACACCTTTCTGAGGCCGGCCTACAGCGAAATGCACAAAGCCATTCTTTTTAGAATGCTGCAGCACGCCAGGCGCACCCGAATCAAGGGCCACCGCATCAGCATCAACCAGGTGCCGGTTGATGGCCATGTCGACAACCTGGCCGTGGTCGTGCGCATGTACCTGGAGATTTTGAACGTTGATGCGGCCTTCGGCGTTTTCGCCGAAAGCCGAAAAAACCGTTGTATGGTCATCGGCCGCAGCCAAGTCGAGAGCATCAACGTCGGATCGATCATGCGCAGCATGGGGGGCGGAGGGCACCCGCGCGCCGGATCGGCCCAGATCAAAGGGGCCAGTCCGGAGGCGGTCGAACACTGGATCCAGGAATTGATCCGGGGCAACCAGCAGGCCTCGGTCCAGATCAGCGACTTGATGTCGTTTCCCGTGCATACGGTGACGGCCGAGACCAGCATGGAAGAAGTTGCCCTGATCCTGCGCACCCGCGGAATCACCGGCATCCCGGTGGTGGACGGGGATCGCGTTGTCGGCATGATCTCGCGTCGGGATTTTCGGAAGATGCGCAAGGAGTCGCAAATCCGGTCGCCCGTCCGGGCATTCATGACGGCCGACGTACTGACCATCGAACCGGGCAAGAGCCCGACTCAGGCGGCCCAACTGATGGTCAAGCATGACGTCGGCCGGCTGCCGGTGGTGAAGGACGACCACGTCATCGGCATCATCACCCGCTCGGACGTCATGCGCTACTACTACGATCTGCTACCGGACTGATGCAGAAATACCGATTGGATGCGGAACCAAGTAGACAATTGGTCCTTTAATTTTGATTCGCTATCTGCAGCAATTTAAAAAAATGTCGAGGTGACGATAAGCTG
>CAYRUF010000037.1:0-46021 GCA_964427375.1 uncultured Desulfatibacillum sp.
ATTTGAACATTAAAAAATTACAAAGGACTCAGCGTCATGCACAAGAACACCCAATGCGTCCACAGTGGCGCCCGTATCGACCCGGCTACCGGTGGGTTGAATACACCGGTCTATCCTTCGTCCGCCTTCCGTTATCTGGACGCGGTCGAGAACATCTATCCCCGGTACTACAATACCCCGAATCAAAAGAGCGTGGTCGCAAAGCTTTGCGATTTGGAGGGAGCTGAAGACGGGATTCTGTTCAGCTCAGGGATGGCGGCCGTCAGCGCGGTGATGATGGCGTTTTTGAGCAGCGGCGATCACGCGGTGATCCAGAGAGACATCTATGGCGGGACTCACCACTTCGTTACGGCCGATTTCAAGCGTTTCGGAATCGAGTTCACCTTCACGGGGAATTCGGCCCAAGAGATCGAAGCCGCCGTCCAGCCTAACACCCGCCTGATTTACATCGAAACACCGTCGAATCCGCTGTTGATGATCACCGACATCCAAGCGGCCGCCGATATCGGCCGCCGCCGGGGCATCGTAACCGCTATCGACAATACCTTTGCCAGCCCCATCAATCAGAACCCGCTCGGCTTGGGCATGGATGTCGTGATCCACAGCGGCACCAAATATCTCGGCGGCCACAGCGACCTGTGCTGCGGCGCAGCGCTCGGCCGTGCACGGGACATCGGCCGGATCAAGAGCGCTGCGGTCAATTTCGGCGGCAGCCTCAACGCCCTGACCTGCCATCTGCTCGAGCGGAGCCTCAAAACCCTGGCGGTGCGCGTGGAGCGTCAAAATGCGAATGCCATGGCGATCGCGGAGTTTCTGGCCCGCCACCCGGCCGTGCGCCGGGTCAACTACCCCGGACTCGAAAGCCATCCGGCTTATGCCGTCGCGCGCCGCCAAATGTGGGGCTTCGGAGGCATGCTGTCCTTCGAGGTGGACGAGCGGAAGGTAACAAGCGACCGTTTTCTGCACCGTTTGAAGCTGGTCACCCCAGCCCTGAGCTTGGGAGGGGTCGAAACGATTGTCTGCGCCCCCGCGGCCACTTCCCACGTCAAGCTGACGCCGGCCGAACGCGCCCAGCTCGGCATCAGCGATGGGCTGCTGCGGCTGTCGGTCGGGATCGAGGACGCTGAAGACATCCTGTCGGACATCGCACAGGCGCTTTTATGTTAGAAGCGGTTTACTATCCAGGCGATATCCATTATAAAAAGTGGATAGGCCCATTGGGCCGAAGGGCGCGTGCGATCGCCTCAAACGAGTCGCGAAAGGATGAACCATGGCCACCCAAACCACCTCGATGACCACCAGTGAATTCGCGAAGGCTGCCGGTGTTCCGGCCGCCAGTATTTCCAAGCTTATCCGTGATGGAAAGCTGAAAGCCAAAAAAACGGGCGGGAAATGGATGATCCCGCAAAGCCAACTCGAATCAAAGGCTGTCCGGGCGCTTAAAGAGCCGGCCGCAGGCGCCAAGCGCAGGACACCTGCCGCAAAACCGGGCCGCACTCGACCGGCGCCGAAGGCCAATACCGCCCCGCCGCCCCAGCCTCCGGTCACGGAGGCTCTTGTTTCGCCGGAACCAGAGCCGGCTCCAGAGGCTGTCGCGCCAGGGCCGGAAGCCCCTTTCGAAGAAAAAACGTACACGATTTCTGAATTCGCCGCGATGACCTACCTGACCGAAACGGGTGTGGCCGAGTGGCTTAAAACCGGAAGAATCAAGGGGGCTCAAAAAGAAAACGGAGAGTGGCGGGTCCTGGAGTGCAACCTCCAGGTCCCCGACATCCGCCGATTGCTGAGAAAATAACGCAGAGTTCCAGGAGGGAGGATTGCTATGATCAATCTACGCCAAAGAGGCCGGCCGGTATTTATTCTGATGATCGCCCTGGCGCTGATGATCGCATTTCCGATCCACGCTGCTCTTGCCGCGTTGGTCGACACCGAAGCCGCCGCGGATTCGGCCCGTGGCAGCGACGCCCGCGCCCGGCTGAATCACTATCTGGCGCGAGGAGACGTTCAGAGCGCCCTGCGCGCCCAGGGAATCGATCCCCTGGAGGCGGAAGCCCGAGTGGCCAGCCTAACGGACGCCGAAATAGACCAGATCGCAGGCCGATTGGACGAGCTTCCCGCCGGGGGCGTGCTGGGCCTTGTGATCCTGGTTCTGGTTATCGTATTGCTGGTGTTTGTAATAATGAAAGTGGCCAAGTAGAGTTCCAAGCTGGTTTGCTCCCCCAAGAAGGCAATCATCCCCTAATACCGGTTGCCGCCCCGTCCGGGGCCATACGAAGACCCGGAACCGGAGCGTCCGCCCCGGCCAAAACCGCCGCCGCCCCGCCCGGGGCCGCGCGAAAACCCGCCTCTGCCGGAGCCGCCGTCGCGATCTTTCCGGGGTTCCCTCGCTTCGCTGACCGTGATGGTCTTGCCCTGAAGCTCGCCACCGTTGAACCGCTCAATGGCCTGGCGCGCGGCATCTTCGGTCTCCATCTCCACAAAACCGAACCCCTTGCTCTGGTTGGAGTATCTGTCTTTTATAATCACCGCTGAAACCACTTTGCCGACCGTCGAAAAATTGTGGGTCAGGTCCTGCTCGGTAACTTCGCTGGAGAGGTTCCCGATGTAAAGCCTCTTGTTCATATGTCGATCCTTTCATGGTGGGTGGTGTTTTGCGCCTGCCCGCGTGGGAGGGTGATCCGGTCGGCGATAACGGCACACAAGCATCCGCATGCCTGGTGAGAGGAGTGAGCGCCCCCTGCGCGCAATCGCAGAAGGCGCTTTTCAGACGGCAGCGCTAAACAGCCTGGACATTGACGGCGGAAAGGCCTTTCGGCCCATTCTGCACGTCGAAGCTGACAGACTGACCATCCAGCAGCGTCTTGAACCCGCTTCCCTGGATCGCGCTGAAGTGGACGAACACATCGGTTCCGTTTTCGGCTTCAATGAAGCCGAAGCCTTTGCGTTCGTTGAACCATTTGACTTTGCCTTGCATCATCGCTTTCCTCCTCCTTTCTTAGATTTTTTCAAGGGCGGATTACGACGATGCTGAAAAAAAACCACCACACTTTGAAGAGTGCGGTGGTTAAACCTACGCTGCAAAATGTTTTCATCCAACCTTTGATGCATGCGACAAGCCCATGAGCCGATCGAATGCATAGGTGGACTATAATGTCTTTAACCGTTGCGGTCAAGAAAATAAGTGGGATCGGAGCCATTTGGGGCGCATCGCCGTTGGCGGGGAGGCGACGCCTTGCTGCATCCGGAATCGGCCCTACCGGCGCCGATCGCTGGAGCCCTGGTGCGGCGATATTCAAAACGGCGCGGCCGCCGAAGCGTTGCAAGTTCGGATGGCATGGTTAACCTGAATGGGGGGAGGTCACCCATAACCATCCTACGGAGGTATCCGATGTCGCATCCATTGCCGAAACTCGACTATGCATATGACGCGCTGGAGCCCTATATCGACGCGCGCACCATGGAAATCCACCATACCAAACACCACCAGACATACATCGACAAGCTCAACGCCGCTTTGAAAGGGCACGGCGCTCTTGAAGCGGTCGGCGTTGAAAAACTGATCCGAGATTTGACCGCCGTTCCTGAGGCCATCCGCACGGCCGTGCGCAATCACGGCGGCGGGCACGCCAACCACAGTTTTTTCTGGCCGATCCTGAAAAAAGGCGTCAAGGCCGGCGGTCCGGCGGTGGACGCCATCGCCAAGACGTTCGGAAGCTTCGACAAGTTCAGAGAGGATTTCTCGAACGCTGCCGCCCTGCTTTTCGGAAGCGGCTGGGCGTGGCTGGCGTTCAGCTCGGGTCAACTGGAGATCGTGACAACGCCGAACCAGGACAGTCCGATCAGCCAGGGCAAAATTCCGATCCTCGGCATCGACGTCTGGGAGCACGCCTACTACCTGAAGTACCAAAACCGCCGCGCGGAGTATATTACCGCCTTCTTCGAGGTGATCAACTGGGAAAAGGTCAACGAGCACTACCGGGCGGCGCGAGGTTGAGGAAGATCAGAAGGAACGAAACGAAGGGCGGTGGAATTCACCGCCCTTGCCCATCCGACCCGCTCTTCCGGCTGCACTTGGCGGCCAGATCGCGCAGCCGTTCGATGATGGAAAGTCCGACGGCCAGCGGAAATCCGTCCTCCGAGCATTCCGCATATCCGGTTTTCCCGTCCACCGCACCCCGGTCGACCAGATGACGGACGATCTCAACGGCGTCGATTAAGCGGAAAAGATCCTGGCGAAGCTCGCAGCTCATGGCCGCGATCATCCCGTACACGCCCCAGTTGCTCACGGTGGCGATGACCAGCTCGTCGCAGGTCGTCACCGATGGGATGATGTCCAGTTGGGACACCTCAGCGTAGATGTTGCCCATCCCGATTTCGTTGCCGCCGTCGCCGACCGCGATGGTCGCGCATTCGCACCGGTTGAAAAAAAGGTCGAACTTGGCCAGCGAATCGCTGATGTCCTTGCCGCGCATGTTGTAGTAGCGTCCGTCCCGAGCCACTCCCGGGCGTTCGATGGAAACGATCAGCGCGGGGCGGATGTCGGCCAGGGCGTGGTCCACAATCGCCACGGTCGCCGGCCAGCTCAGAATCGGGATCTCCAGGGTCCGGAAATCATCTCCCAGAACCCGGGATATCGGCGGCGCGCAGCCGAAGATCGGCTCATACCCCAGGCGTTCGAGAACACGGTAGAGCGCAATCGCGCCGATGGGGCCGTCGGTTTCGAAGCTGCCGCCCACCGGAAACCCGGTGCCGATCAGGACGCGGCCCGGGTTTCCCAAGATCAGGCGGGCGGCTCGGGAGCAATAGTCCGCCGGCAGGGCGCCTCTCACCCGCTCCATGCCGCGTGAGCCATAGGAAAGGATGATATCCTCGATCGTGTGGCCCTCGGAGGATGGTGAAATGGTGTCAGGCATTCATGCCGCCCACATCTACGCTTGCATCGGGTCTGCGTGTCATATAGCATACCATAATTTCAGGTTGCCTGGTTATAAGCAAACCATTTCGAACAAACACCAATTAACTGCGGGATCATCCATGGCCATTCAGACCATCATCGAGCCGTTTAGAATTAAAACCGTTGAACCCTTGCGCATGACCACGCGCGGACAGCGCGAGCAGATTCTGGCAAAGGCCGGCTACAACCTCTTCAACGTGCCGGCGGAGGACGTGCTCATCGATCTGCTGACCGACAGCGGCACTTCGGCCATGAGCGCCCGGCAATGGGCCGGGCTGGTCGACGGCGACGAATCCTACGCCGGCGCCCGGAGCTTCTACCGCTTCGAAAAAGCCGTTAAGGACCTCACCGGGTTCAAACACATCATCCCCACGCATCAGGGCCGGGCTGCCGAGAAAATCCTGTTCGCGATCCTGGGCGGCCCGGGGAAGATCATCCCCAACAACACCCATTTCGACACGACCCGCGCCAACATCGAGGTCAGCGGCGCCGAAGCGGTGGATCTTCCGGTAAAAGAAGCGCTGATTCCGTCGCTGGCCAGGGACTTCAAAGGCAACATGGACATCGCCGCCCTGGAGCGTCTCCTCAAGCAGAAAGGCCCGGAACAGGTGCCGCTGGTGATGATGACGGTGACCAACAATTCCTGCGCCGGGCAGCCGGTGTCCATGGGATGCATCCGCCGGGTGTCCGAGCTGTGCCGTTCCTACCGGATCCCGTTTTTCATCGACGCGTGTCGTTTTGCGGAAAATGCCTGGTTTGTCAAGACGCGCGAGCCGGGGTGCCGGGGCCGTTCGATCCGGCAGCTGGCTCAGGAGATGTTCTCCTACGCCGACGGCTGCACCATGAGCGGCAAGAAGGACGGCTTGGTCAATATCGGCGGATTCCTGGCCGTGAACGATGACGAGCTGGCCCGCAAGGCCCGCAACATCCTCATCGTCACCGAAGGCTTTCCGACCTACGGGGGGTTGGCCGGCCGCGACCTCGAAGCCTTCGCCCAGGGGCTCGCAGAGGTAGTGGATGAGGATTATCTCCGATACCGAATCCGCTCGATCGAATACGTGGTGGAGAAGCTCGATGCCGCCGGCGTGCCGGTCTTCAAGCCCGCCGGCGGCCACGCCGTCTATCTGGACGCAACGTCTTTTCTGCCGCACGTACCGCCGCACGAATTTCCGGGCCACGCGCTGGCCTGCTCACTGTATTTGGAAGGCGGCATCCGCTCCTGCGAGATCGGCAGCGTCATGTTCGGCAGGACCGACCCTCAGACCGGAGCCTTCCAGCCCGCCCTGCTCGAACTGGTGCGCCTGGCCATGCCGCGGCGGGTCTACACCCAAAGCCACATGGACTACGTGGTCGAATGCGTCGGCGAGGTGTTCGCCAAACGGGATTCGATCCGGGGCGTTCGGATCGTTCAGGAGCCGCCGGTGCTGAGACATTTCACGGCGAGCTTTGAACCCATCCCCCAACGGGCTTGACTCACCGGCCGGGCTCCGACCGCCCATGCGATAGTGAAGCGATCCGATCGGAAAATCGCTTGACTCTGATCGTATACGATTATACTATTCTGCCATGGCTTCGAAATCCCCCCTTTTCGCCAAGATTCCCGGCAATACCCCCGAGATGATCACCAATGCGTTGAGGGCGGCCATCCTCCAAGGTCGTTACCAAAGCGGGGAGCCGCTGCGCCAGGATCGCATCGCGGAGGAATTCGGCATCAGCAAGATCCCGGTGCGTGAGGCCCTGGTTCAGCTGCGAACCGAGGGGCTCATTACATTTTCGCCGAACCGGGGTGCGGTGGTGTCGGAGCTTTCCCGGGAGGACGTCGATGAGATTTACACCATGCGCATCGCTCTGGAGACCAAAGCGCTCGAACGCGCGATTCCCGGCCTGCGCCCGGCCGACCTGATCCGCGCCCAAGGCGTTTTAGACATTATGGATAGCGAAAACGACCAGACTCGTTGGAGCGAGTTGAATTGGGAATTTCATGCGACGCTCTACCAGGCCGCCCGGATGCCGCGTCTGCTGAACACGATCGAGATGCTGCATAACAACGTGGCTCGGTATCTGGTTCTTTATCTCAAGAGACTCGGAGCGCAGCCGGTCTCCCAAAAAGAGCATCGGGTCATTCTCGATTCCATCCGGCGTCAGAAGCCAGACAAGGCCGTCGACCAGTTGCACCGGCATTTAAAGCAGGCTTCTGAGCGTTTGGTGGAGTTCTTGACGAAAAGCAAAACCAATTGAAACTAAGATGGCCGGCTGCGTAGGCGCTGCCGGGCAAGGAGGCATGTATGTCGTCCCCCGCGATGGAAGAAAACCTCGATGTTCACGACCGCGAACTGCTGACAAAAGCCCGCCGGATGATGGACGAAGCCGGCTCGCCTGAAAAAATGGCAGGGCTGGTCCTTGAAGCGGTTGAGAAAAACGCCGACTGGCGCGGTCGGCGCTGCATCAACCTGCTCGCACCCGAGGCCCCCACCAGCCCCACCGTGCGCCGGCTGCTTTCCGCCGAAATCGGCACACGGGCCGCCGAAGGCCACATCGGCCGGGTGAACCGGTGGTTCGCCGGAACCCAATACATCGATGAAGTCGAGTCGCTGTGCACCGAACTGCTCAAGCGAGCCTTCCGCTGCCGCTACGCCGACTACCGCCTGATGGGCAGCATGCTCGGCAACTTGGCCGTCTATCAGGCCATGACCCGGCCGGGCGACACCATCATGTCGGTGCCCCAGCCGTACGGGGGGCATTCCAGCAACCGGCTCGACGGTCCGGCCGGCCTGAGAGGCCTGAATATCGTGGATATCCCCTTCGACCCGGTCGCGCTGGACGTCGACCTGGATGCTTACGCGCGGGCGGCCCGCAAGGCGAAGCCCAAGCTGGTGGCCGTCGGCATGTCGATGACCCTGTTTCCTCTGCCGGTGCGCGAAATGAGCGCGGTGGCGGCTGAGTGGGGCGGCCAATTTTTCTACGACGGCGCCCACCAGGCCGGGTTGATCGCCGGCGGCCAGTTTCAGGACCCGCTGAATGAAGGTGCCGCGGTGCTCACCGGATCGGCCGGCAAGACGTTCAGCGGTCCGCAGAGCGGCATCATTTTGTGGAACGACCCCCGACTGACAAAGCCGGTCACGGAGGCCATCTTTCCGGTTCTGGTAGCCACGCACCAGGTCAACCGCGTTGCGGCGCTGGCTGTGTCGGCGGCCGAGTTCCTCGAATTCGGCCGCGAGTACATGGCCCAGATCGTTAAAAATTCCCGGGCGCTGGCCCGGGCATTGGATGAGCGCGGCATTCCCGTGCTGGCGGCCAAGCGGGGATACACCCGGTCCCACCAGGTGATCGCGAACGTGAAATCATTCGGCGGCGGTCTCACGGCAGCCGGCAAGCTGGCCGAGGCCAATATCATTACCAACAAGAACCTGGTTCCCGAAGACAAGCCCGAAGACTGGGATCGGCCGAGCGGGCTGCGCATCGGCACGATCGAAATCACGCGGCTGGGCTTGATGGAAGAACACATGCCCGCCATTGCGGAATTCTTCGAACGCGTCCTGGTGAAGCAGGAGAAACCCGAATCCGTTCGGCGGGACGTCGAAGACTTCAGGCAGCCGCTGCAGACCTTTTACTACTGTTTCGAAAACGGCCGGCCGCCGCAGATGCCAAAGTAACCGGAACTGACAGCAAAAGGATTTTACCTTCCTGTGGGAGCGGCATCCTGCCGCGAAATGATCGCGGCTCAAAGCCGCTCCCACAACAGATTCTTTTTGAACTGACTTTATTGATTCCAGAAAGGCCGGGCCAGCTCGGCGGTCCTTTCGGGCGTGGTGAAAGTGGCCATGTCCCCGAGCATCACCTCGAAGCCGGTGCGGTCGCTGCGCACCCAGGGTGCGTAGTTGGACCTCACGATCATGACGACCCGCAATTCCAGAGCCGCTGAGCCGTCCTCGACCAGGAGCAGACCGAGATTGTAGCCGTTGCGGTTCAGGCTGCGATAGAATTTCTGGGTGTTGATCACGCCGCGGGCCAGGGCGGCCCAACCCTTATCGTCCACCTGCCGGATGGAAGTGACCTCCGGCAGGATGCCCCAGATTTCGAAAAAACCTTCCGGTGCAAAGGCAGCCAGCCATTCCCAGGGGCCGCTGCGGCCGATCATGCGGGTGCCGTCCTCCCGATCATGTTGGAGATAGGCCGAAAATAGCCGTGTGCCGGTTTCGGCGAGGTGGTCGATCGCACGACCTTGCAGAAAGCGGTGGTGGTTCGAGGCTACCGGATCGGCCTGCAGCTGCAGGTGGGGGTGCAGCAGCGAACCGCCGGCGGACGGCAGGTGGTTCTGCGTAATCGCCATATAAACACTGGCCGGATCGTGTTCCAGGACACGCAGCAGATAGTCGCGGCAGTTCAGAAGGCAGTCCGCATACGAATCCGGCGAGGCCGTGCCGATTTCGACGAAATGCCGGTCGTCGAACAGGCTGACGGCCGAGTGGCTGCCGTAAGGGAAAAGATTGGGAAACAGAATGGAGCCCCCTTTCTGCATCCTCCCGGCCGGGCATAATTCTGATGCCAGGCGCGGGGTCCGGGCGGCGAGCGCCTCCAGGCAGAAGGGGCAGCTGGAACGCTCTGCGGCGAAAGGCGGCGGGTCGGGCAGGGCTTCGGCTCCGGGCTCCCGCTCCCCTGCCCGGCTGAAGGTAATTCGGCAGGTGCGGCCGGTGATCGGATTTTTTCGGATTTCAATCGGCTTGACCACGGCCTGACCGTTCGGCAGCCGCATGCGCGCCTCAATGGTATTCTTTTCAAACGACAGCATGGAAAGCGTCCCCTCGATGGAATTCAACGATGCCGCCGCTCAGACGGCTTTGGCGATCAGCCGATGAATAAACGGAAGCTGCCTGACGTGCAGGAGAAACCCGAGCTTCCAAAAGCATGTTTTGACCCGCCCGATTTCCGCGCGTAACGCATCGTCGCCGCGGCAAAACGATGTAATGCACACCTCCGGCCGCAAATCCGGCGGAAAGATGCACGGCCCGGCGCCGTCTTTCAGGAAAGGGCAGTTCGAAGTGAAAATGGGACGTTCATACTGCAGCGATGCCGTGATCGCAGAATCAAGCGAAGGGTCCATCGCCAGGATATAGGCAAAATCCGGAACCCCGAAAACGGCCTCCAGATCCAAATTGCGGCAGCACAGGCCTCGGCAGTCCTTCAGGCAGCCCTGCAGACGATTCGCCGCCGCGGCGTTCAGGCGTCTTTCCGCAACCTGGATCTGCCGGCAGAGGCGCGCCAACAGCGGCCGGCTCTCGGGAGGCCATCGGCGAACAGCCTCAGCGGCACAGCCGTGGAGGTAACTCAGACTCATCTTCCGTCCTGCTAAAGATGGATTAGGCTTCGATCCTACCCCGCCGGATCTGGGCACGCAAGGCGGAGCGATCGAACCCGGTTCGGCCGCGACCGGATCGCTTCAATTATCGTTTTCTAGGCTCAGGGATTCGGTCTGAGCCGGTCGAACCTCTGCCAGGAGGCCTTCCGGATCTTTTGCGCCACCGGCGTGTTCAGCTCCGCCAGCACATCGTCGACGTATTCCGGCCGCCGCATCCCCACCAGGACACACGAGATGCCCTCGGTCGTGCGCAGGGCCCGGAGGGCTAATCGGCTCAGGGGGACCTCGCCGGACCAGTCCGGATCGGCGGCCGCCAGCGCCGATTTGATCTGGGCCGTTTTCCGGGCGGCACCTTGGGCATGAAACCCGCCCAGCGCCTGCACGGTGCGATCGAGCGCGCCGGCGTAGCCGTCCTTCCAAGCCACGAGTCCGGGCGAGTCCGCGGCCTGCTGGTCGAGAAACTGCAGGACGCCGCGGACGCGCGGCAGCAGGTGGTCATCCCGCACCTGCCGCCAGTGATCATAGCCTGACAGCGACCGCCAGGCCCGGCGCAGTGCGTCAGCCGCCAGCAGCTGGCCCTGGAGGCGCGAGGCAAGGTCGGGGTCTACGTCGAGCTCAGGCAGGATCCGGTTCACGAACGCTTGTTCGGCTTCGGACAGGGCCTCGATCCGATGCTCAACCTCCGCCGGTGCGACGTCGATCGCTTCCGGGGTTTCGGCGAGACGAACGAGCCGGTTTTGTGCAAAGGCGTTGAGGGGGCGGTTGATCAGAACACCAAGGTTCTTCCGCTGCGCAAATTCCAACAAGGTCGCTCCCGAAGGTTGATTGGCGCTCAGCACAGCCCCGGCTTCAAAAAGGTTCATGGGCAGCTGCACGACGCCGAAGCGATGCTCCTTCGAAATCGATTCCGCAATTTCCCACACCCGTTCGAGACAGGTGAACTGCGGATCGGATGCCGCGGCCGGAAAGGCGTTGGAGCTGATCCCATACCGACGGATGCGGCCCCTGGCCGCCTCGGCTTCGAGGTGACGGAAGGCGTTTTCGATGCGGCGATAGTATTCGGTCTGCGCATCTTCGGGCGGCACCCCGTGCTTAACCGCCCAGCCGAGATAATATTCGGGATTGTGCAAGAGATAGACGTCCAGCGTCGAAAGCCGCAAGCGTCCCAGACTGCGGGTCAACTGGTCCTCCAGGAACTCCGGATGGATGCAGTGCTCCAGGCCTTCGGCGTAAGGGACAAGGTCCTGGAAGGGCTGGCCTTGCTGCCGGCGCTTCCGGCTGAGTGCATAGTTTTGCCCCTGAAGATAGCCCGCCTTGGAGACCACCACCACGGCCTCGCGCCGCAGCTCCCCGGATTCGATCAGGCGGGCAAGAGCCTGTCCGACCAGCTCCTCGGAGCCGCCGTCCCCATAGTTGGCGCTGGTGTCGACGAGATTGATGCCGGAGAGCAGAGCGTGATACAGCGCCTGGGCATGTTCGCCGACGCCGATGGCTATGCGGTAGCCGCCGAACCCGGCACGGCTGACCATCAGCTGCGTGCGGCCGAGCGGCGCGCACGCCGAAGCCCCCAAACGGTCGAGCCATGTTCGCGTTGCCTTTTCGCTGGCATACCCCTGAATCATATCGTGTATTCCAAAATGGTTAACCGGCCGTCCGCTATAGGCTGCTGGGTTGCCAGCGATTTTGCAGAAGCTCCCAGTAGGGAATGAAATGAACGCGGGTGCGACTTAATAGAGTATCCGTTTTCAAACCCAGGTTGACGACGTAGGCGTGCGCGGGTTGGTATTTCTGGCAAAAGCTTATCAGCGATCGCGGTGTTTCGATGGCCTTGAGAGGCTTGAACTTGACCTCGACCGGAATGATCTCACGGCCCTTCTCTATAATAAAATCGACCTCCGCCTTGTCAGTTGTTCGCCAATAATGAAGATGATCGGCTTTTGAGGGCTCGCCGGAGGTCAGAAGCAAATAAACAAAATTCTGAAATAGAAAACCACATTCAGCGGGCGAGGCGATGCTTCCGAATATCCCCAGCGCATAATTTCTCATGCCCAAGTCCCAAAAGTAAGCCGCCGGCGATTGGGAAATTTCTTTTCTCAAACTGCGTGCAAATGGCGTGACCGTGTTCAGCAGAAAAATTCTGTGAGCGTACCATGAATATTTTTTAACCGTCGAAAACGAAATGCCCAGCGTCGCGGAGAGTTCATGGTAGTTGACCATGTGGCCGATCTGCCCAGCGAGCACCTTGATGAGATTTCTGAAAGCGTCTGTTTTCTCGACTTTCAACAGATAGGCCACATCGCGCTCGATCACGCTGCGGAAGACCTCGTCGATCACCTTGGTTTTTTCCAGCTGTTCAATCTCGAGAACGACTCGAGGATAGCCTCCAAAATTCAGGTATTCCATGAGCAGGTGATGGGTCCGCTCCCTCTCCACTTCGAAGAAAGACAGAAGGTTGTCTTCGTATCTGTAATTTGTCTTGTGGTTGATGAATTCTTCAAAGGTCAAGGTCGTGAGCTCAAACAGCCGCTTGCGGCCGACGAGGGATTCGTGGATTTTTTCCTTCAGTTCCAGGCTGCCGGAACCCGAAACAACGAATTTATAGGGCAGTTTTAAATCATAAAGGCCTTTGAGAAACCGTCCGGCGTCTTCCTTGCGCTGAATCTCGTCGATGAAAACGACTCCCCGCCGTTTCCCGAATTCCAATTCAAGCTTACGGATCAAAGCCGCCTGGGATTCGAGGTGCGGCCGGTCCCACTCGACATCCATATTCAACAGAACCGTCGGCTCCTTCTTTTGATCGAGTTCCTCTTTCAGTAAAAGCATGAGAGTGGTCTTGCCCGACTGGCGGGGGCCTGTAATGAGCGAGATTTCCCTGCTGGAGAGGTGCGAAACCAGGTCGCTATAGAGCGAACGCTTAATCATGTATTTATTTTAACCCGATAAATATTAAAGTCAATATTATAAATTATTAAATTCCTCTTCCTGCGATGCCGCTCGCTAAACATTCACCGTATGTTTGCTCGAATGGAGAAAGCAAAAAGACCCCTTTGCCTGAAAAGGGAAAGGGGTCTCGAAACCGATTTCTGGCCGTAACCCTTAAGCGGCCGCGGCCGCCCGCACGCCGACCCGTCGTTTCTGGAGGTAATAGATCATGGCAAAGCCGGCCAAACCGATCATGTCGCTGTAAAATCCGGGTTTAACCAGGCAGAAGGCGACGGCCAGCAGGATGATCCGTTCGAACCAGGTGTCGTCGGCGATGAGAAAGCCCTGCATGCCGGCAGCCAGCGCATACATGCCGATGGAGGAGGTGATGAAGATCCAGCTCGCCTCCAACACGCCCATGATTCCGGGGTCCAGTCCGATCAGCAGCATCTGCGGGGCGGTGATGAACATGTAGGGCAGCAGGAAGGTGCGCATGTCCAGCTTGAAAGCCTCAAGGCCCGTTTTGAAGGGGTCGGCGTCGGCGATGCCGGCCGCCGCGTAAGCCGCCAGACAGACCGGCGGGGTGCCGTCGGCCAGGATGCCGAAATAAAAGACGAAAAGGTGTGCGGCGATCAGCGGCGTGTCCGGCTTCATAGCAACCAGAGCCGGCGCCATGATGGTGGCCATGATCACATAGTTGGGGGTGGTGGGGACCCCCATGCCGAGAACCAGGCAGGCGATCATGGTGAGAACCATCGAAAAATAAACATTGCCGAAGGAGAGGTCCACCAGGATATTGGTCATGTTGAGGCCGGCGCCCGTCAGGCTCACCATGCCCACGACCATACCGGCGCAAGCGCAGGTGACGCCGATCCCCGCCATGGACCGCCCCGCGTTGAACATTGCGTCCACCATTTTGCGCACGCTGTCCTGCATGGGCTCCCATGAGGTTGCAGCGGCAGGAGCCTTCGCGGCCGATGCCGTCCGAATGATCCCCGCGCTGAACATCGCCCCGCGGATCAGCAGGATGCTGCTGGCCACGGCGATGGCCATTGCCGCTGAGGTGAGCGGGGTCAGCCGCTGGATAACGAGGGCATAGAGCAACACGAAAATGGGCACTAAAAAATGCATCCCCTTCGCCAGGGTGGGGAAAAACCGGGGAAGCTGGGCCCGCGGCACGCCCTTGAATCCATATTTGGTCGCCAGCAGGTGCACCGCGCCCAAAAGCGCCAGCTGGTCGATCACCGCGGGCAAGGCTGCTGCGATGCATACCTCCAGATAGGGAATCCCTAAAAATTCAGCCATGACGAAAGCCGCCGCGCCCATGACCGGCGGCATGATCTGGCCGTTGCCGCCGGCCGCCGTGTCGATGCCGCCGGCGATTTCCGGTTTGAATCCGACCTTTTTCATGAGGGGGATGGTGAGGGTCCCGATGGTCGCGGTGTTGGCGATGCCGCTGCCGGAAAAGGTGCCCATGAACGCGCTCGCCACGACCGACACCTTGGCCGGTCCGCCGCGGGTGTGGCCGACCAGCGACATGGCGAGCTTCATCAAGAATTCCCCTGCGCCGGTCTTCTCGAATATCGCCCCGAAGAGAACGAAGGCATAGACGAAGGTCGAGGAGACCCACAGCGGAATCCCGAAGATGCCCTCGCTGGTCAGGTAGAGGTGGTCGACGATTCGCCGGAACGAGTACCCGCGATGGGCGAGAATCCCCGGAAAGTAGGGGCCGAACAAGCCGTAGACCACAAACAGGCCGGTGATGATCACCAGGGGCCAGCCCACGGCCCGCCGCGAGGCCTCCAGGACCAGCAGGATGGCCGCAACTCCCATGGCCAGGTCCAGGCTGGTCGGGTCGCCGATCCGCTTGACCAGATCCTCGTAGAACACGGTTACATAGATGACCGACGCGCCCGCCGCAGCCGCCAGGACGAAGTCCAGGAAATGAATGCTCTTGCGCTTGGCCTTCTTTGAAAACGGATAGAAAAGGAAACACAGCGTGATGGCGAAGGTCAGGTGGATGGAGCGCTGCAGGGTGGAGGTCAGCACGCCGAAAAATGCCGTGTAGAGCTGGAAGCAGGAAAAGGCGATGGCCAGCAGAAACGTGATCCGGTATGGGATCCCGGAAAGGCGCCGCCCCCCGAATTCCTGCTCCTCGATCATTTTCTCGGCTTTTTTAACCAGGGCTTCGTCGCGAACGAGCTTCTCTTCCATGCTCCGTCCTAAAATGAATTGATCCCCAAGCGCATCAGGAGAAATGGGTATCGTCGAACGGCAACGACGACCACGTCTCCCGAATCGATCAGGTTCGTTAGATCCAGTGTTTCGGCTCCCATGCGCAAAGACGGCCGGTTGATCGGCGAAATGTAAAAGCTGAACTCCGGCAGTTTCTGGCCTCCGGGTGCCACCATCCATCTCCCGTCTTCGCTCTTGCCCGTCGCCTGGAACGGGAGCCCCGCTGCGTAGGACGGAAACCGGGTTTCAATCACCCGCAGCGCGCCGTCGGCCTCCACGGAGAAGACTCCCTCGATGGGGACTTTCTCGATGGAATGGATATAGGCGAAGGTAAAGGCCTCCCCCGGGGTCGTTTTCGCGCGGAAAATGACTTGGTTCGTCTGACGGCTGCGAACCTCGAGTGTCTGCACGGGATAAAACAGCCCGCCCAAGATGGCCCCTGCCAGGGCCCAACCGAGGATGGCGCTTCGTTTCGGCATGACGCAACTGCCCCGCCGGTTAGGGCCGGCGGGGCAGAATCAGGTTCGCGGGAAAACGAACGCGAGCTACTTCTGGATGCCTTTTTCCTTGTAAAATTTCTCGGCGCCCGGATGCAGCGGAATCGACATGCCGGTCAGCGCGCTCTCGAGAGTCAGCTCCTTGCCCTTGGCGTGCGCCCGCTCGATGTCCTTCAGATTGTCAAAGATGGCCTTGGTGATCTGGTAGGCCATGGCCTCTTCCATTTCAGCCCGGGCCGCCAGAATGGCCATCACCGCGACGGTGGGCACATCCTGCTCGATGCCCTTGTAGGCGCCCTTGGGCACGATGGCTTTGGTGAAGAAGGGGTATTTCTTCATCAGCGCATCGCGCGGGCTGCCGTCGACCGGCACGATCACGCACTCCACGGTCATGGCGGTATCCACCAGACCGGCGGCGCCCACGCCGACCGAATAAAATGCCGCGTCGATGCGGCCGTCCTTGAGGTAGTCCGAGGACTCGGTCGCCGTGAGACGTTCAGTCTTGGCGAAGTCATCGAACTTCATGCCGTAGGCTTCCAGGATCTGCATGGCGTTCTGCTCGGTGCCGCTGCCCAGCGGACCGACGCAGACCCGCTTGCCCTTGAGATCCGCCACCGATGCGATCTTGGCGTCCTTGCGGGCCTGGATCTGGCAGTGCTCCTGGTACAAAGAAGTGATGCCCCGGATGTTCGCTACGGGTTTATCGAACATGGGCTTGACGCCCTGGAGCGCATAAAACGAAATGTCGTTCTGCAGGATGGCCATGTCCGCATCGCCGGTGGCGATCAGCTTGGCATTGGCGACCGAGGCGCCGGAGGACTCTACGGTGATCTTGATGTCGGGCAGGTTCTTGTGGGCGATGTTGGAGATCGCGCCCGCCAGCGGGTAGTAAACCCCCACCACCCAGCCGGAGGCGATGGAGACGAATTTCTTCGCCGCCAAAACCGTTGAGGCGGGGTACGTGCAAAGAACCGCAGCCATGGACAAAACCAGTAGCACGACCAACAGCTTTTTTTTCATTTTGCTCCTCCTTGATAGTGAATGTCGGAAATGCAGTACATCTCGGAGCCTGCGCCGAATGAAACGATTGGATATATGTAGAAGTTCTTCTTTCAAGTCAACATAAAACAGCTTTGTCCGAAGCTTCCGCTCTTGTCAGGAAATTTTCGGGCCAAAAGCAAGCGGGATCATAGGCGCCGAGCCGGCAATTGACCTGGGTCAATCCGGATCGGAGCGAGAGCCGATACGGATGACGGACCCCGCCCGCTGGTCCCCGGTCCGCAGCCGGATCTGGGGTCTGTTCTCGCTGGTCTTCTTCTGCCAGCTCGCACGGGGGACCGCCGGCGCGCAGGAGTTCTTGATGTCCGGGGCGCTGAAGCCTACCGACATCGAACGCGGCCGGACGGGCTTCAACTGCACCCTTTGCGGCGACTGCCTCGCGAGCTGCCGCCAAGCCTCAATCGCATACCGCTTTCCCGGCCTTTCCGCGGAGACGGCCCGCCGGCTGTTCCTAGTTCTGGTTGTCAGTCTGCACGCCGTCTTTCTCGGGGTTGCCCGGATGTGAACGGTATCGCTGACCGGCAGCTCCAACGGACTCAATTGATGAGCATGATGACGTCGCCGGTGGAGACCTCGGTGCCTTTCTGGACGCGGATGTCCCGGACGATGCCGTCCTTCTGGGCATTCAGGTTGTTTTCCATCTTCATCGCTTCCATAACGGCCACGATTTGGCCGGCGGAAACCCGGTCCCCCACTTTGACGCGCACCTCCAGAATGAGCCCGGGAATGGGGGCGGTCAACGCGTCCTCGCCGGCTACAAAGGAGGCATGGGCCGGTTTTAGCAGCGACACCGCGGAGCGGGGCGGTCTCCCCGGGGCGGCTGGCGCTCCTGCCGCGGCCGCCGGAGGAATGCCGGCGGCCACTTCCGTGAAGTTTTCCACCACCACGTCATAGGCCCGGTTGTTCACCGAGACCCGGGCCTGCCCGTCGATGATCGGGCCGATTTCCACATCGAATTTTTTGCCGCCGACCGATATCTTGTATCCCATGGCCGCATCCTATCAGGTGGTTGTTATGGATCGGATCTACTTGCGCCCGGCACGGTCGTGCGTGAGCAGGCGGTCGCGCATGATTTGAGTGCGTCCCTGCCGCGCCCAGGAAGAAGCGTCGAATTGTCCCAGGTTCAGGGCGTCCGAAGCCTGCAAGGCCGCAAGGTGCAGGTGCAGCGCCACGGCGATGGCGGTGGCGGCCTCCGCTTCGATGGCATCCGTCAACTCATCCGGTTCTGCCGATGGGGTGGCGGCTGTGATTTTCGGCGCCTCTTGACGCCGGTCCAACGCCTGGAATATCTGGCCCGCCAGAAGCATTCCCGCCTGGAGCACGCCGAGCACCAGGAAAACCCCGAAGAACCTTATCAACAGCGTGCCGAGGGCATAGCCCCAGAAGGAATCCCTGGGTCCGACGACCAGAAGAATCTCGCCGTTGGCCGCCCCGTCGCCGTCCAAGGGGCCGCCGTCTGTGACGGCGACGACGAGCTCCTGGACCCGGTCCGGGCGCTCGATGTTATCGGCCCCGGCCGGCACCCAGGGAGGGGTCGATGCGCGATTGAAGGCCCACAACTCGGTGGCCTGGGTGAAGTAGTTGGAAGACAGGGACAGCTTCACCTCGCCACCCGGATAAATCCCCCCGATGGCGACGGCAAAGAGATCCGAACGGAAATCCTTGGCGTCCATGCCTTTCTGGCCGGCCGGGTCGAAGTCGACGGCTTCGATGCCGAGAAGCCGGCCGCCGGCCGCCCGGAACTCGATCAGGACGCTGGTGCTCTTCCCGCGGGGAATGAGCTTGGCCGCCATCCGTTCTTCCTGGCGGACGAATTCGGGTTTGGGTTTTTCGGGGTCATCGCCGAAGGCCGCCCAGCCGGCATTGGCGATCGCCAGCCCGCATAAGAATCCGACCATGAGGCCGATCGTTCGGACGGCGTGTTTCGCGCGGGAGGATTTTGTCTTCATGAAAGCCTCCTACTGAAACATGGCGATGAACATGCCGGCGGCCGCGGCCGAGCCGATGACGCCGGCCAGGTTCGGGCCCATGGCATGCATGAGCAGCCAGTTGTTCGGGTCCTCCTGGATGCCCAGGTTGTGCGATACTCTCGCCGACATGGGTACTGCGGAGACCCCGGCCGAGCCGATCAGGGGGTTGATCTTGTCCTTCAGGAACAGGTTCATGACGTGGACGGTCAGGATGCCCCCGGCGGTGCAGATCACGAAATCGATCAGCCCGAATCCGAAGATCAGCAGCGGCTTCCAGTTGAGGAACGCCTCCGCCTGCATGGTGGCCCCCACCGAGAGCCCCAGAAAAATGGTCACGATGTTCATGAGGGCGTTCTGGGCCGTTTCCGAAAGACGCTTCACCACGAGGGATTCGCGCATGAAGTTGCCGAACATGAACATGCCCATGAGCGGCGCCACCGCCGGCACCAGCAGGATGATGAGAATGGATGCGATCAGAGGGAAGAAGAGCTTCTCCCGGGCGGAGACCTCCCGCAGCTGACGCATTCGGATCCTACGCTGGGAGCGGTTGGTGAGCAGCTTCATGATGGGCGGCTGGATGAGGGGCACCATGGCCATGTAGGAATAGGCGGCGAGGGCATTGGCTCCCAGCAGGTGCGGGGCGAGCTTGGTGGTGAGGTAGATGGTGGTCGGCCCGTCCGCCCCGCCGATGATCCCGACCGACGCGGCCTCCTTCAGGGTGAAGCCGAAGAACAAGACCCCGATGTAGGTGACGAAGACCCCGAGCTGGGCGCCGGCGCCGATGATCAGGGTCTTGGGGTTGGCGATCAGCGGCCCGAAGTCCGTCATGGCGCCCAGACCCAGGAAAATGACGCAGGGAATGATCTCCCACTCCACGCCGTACTTGTAGAAGGCGCGGATCAGCTCCGGGGTCCCGTGCTCGGTGTAGCCCATGAGGGGCACCAGCGGGAAGTTGACGAGGAAAATCCCGAAGCCGATCGGCAGCAGCAGGAGCGGCTCGAATTTTTTGCCCACGGCCAGATAGATGAAGAGCCCCGAAATGGCCAGCATGACCAACTGCTTGACCTCTATGTTCGGCACCCCGGTCTGGGTGTAGAGGATGCTCAGGATCAAGTCGCCGATATATTCCCAGGTCATCTCGCCGGCTCCTTGGTTTATAGAGGAATGTTGGCGTGCTTCTTGGGCGGGTTGGTGTCCCGTTTGGTCTTCAGCATGCGCAACGCCTGGATGAGCTTGGGGCGCGTGTCGGCCGGGTCGATCACCTCGTCGATGTAGCCTAATTCCGCCGCGCGATAGGGATTGGAGAACTTCTCCTGATAGTCGGCGATCAGGCGGCGGCGCTCGGCCGCCGGGTCGGCTGCGGCCTCGATCTCGCTGCGGCGGATGATGTTGACCGCGCCTTCGGCTCCCATGACGGCGATCTCGGCCGTGGGGTAGGCGAGGTTGACGTCGCCGCGGATGTGCTTGGAGTTCATGACGATGTAGGCTCCGCCATAGGCCTTGCGGGTGATGAGCGTGATGCGCGGCACGGTCGCTTCGCAGAAGGCGAAAATCAGCTTGGCGCCGTGCTTGATGATGCCGCCGTGCTCCTGGTGGATGCCAGGCAGGAACCCGGGCACATCTTCGTAGACGACCAGCGGGATGTTGAAGGCGTCGCAGAAGCGCACGAAGCGCGCGCCCTTGATCGAGGCGTCGATGTCCAGGCAGCCGGCCATCACCCCGGGCTGGTTGGCCACCACACCCACCGAAATCCCGTCCAGGCGTCCGAAGCCCACGACGATGTTCTTGGCAAAGTGCTCGTGCACTTCGAAAAAGCGGTGGTCGTCCAGGTTGGAGACGATGATCTCGCGGATGTCGTAGGGCTTGCCGGGGTCGGCCGGGACCACCTCGCGCAGCCGCTCATCCCGCCGCCGCGGGTCGTCGGAGGGCTCGACGCGCGGCGGATCCTCCAGGTTGTTCTGGGGCAGGAAGCTCAAGAGGTCGCGGATCCTGGCCAGGCAGGTTTGGTCGTTGGGTGCGGCGAAGTGGGCCACTCCGCTGCGGGCGTTGTGGGCCATGGCCCCGCCCAGTTCCTCCTTGGTCACCGTTTCGCGGGTGACGGCCTTGATGACCTCGGGGCCGGTGATGAACATGTGGCTGGTCTTCTCCACCATGAAGATCCAGTCCGTGAGCGCGGGGGAATACACCGCGCCGCCGGCGGAGGGGCCCATGATGGCCGTGATCTGTGGCACCACGCCGGAGGCCATGACATTCAGAAGAAAAATGTCGGCGTAGCCGGCCAGGCTCATGACCCCTTCCTGGATGCGGGCGCCCCCCGAATCGCAGAGGCCGACGACGGGCGCCCCCACTTTCATGGCGGTCCTCATGACCTTGCAGATCTTTTCGGCGTGCGCAAGCGACAGGGAGCCGCCGAAGGTCGTAAAATCCTGGGCGAACACGAAGGCCGGGCGGCCGTGAATCAGTCCATGGCCGGTGACCACCCCGTCGCCGGGGATTTTCTGCTGGTCCATGCCGAAGTCGGTGCAGCGGTGGGTCTTGAAGCGGTCCGTTTCGACGAAGCTGCCGGAATCCATTAGGAGGTCGATGCGCTCCCGCGCCGTGAGCTTGCCGGCCGCATGCTGTTTCTGAATGCGCTCGGGGCCGCCGCCGGCCAGCGCCTTTCGATTCTTTTCATCGAGGATGCCGAGAAGTTTGGCGGAATCCATGCGGTCTCCTTCATTCAGGTGTCCGGCCGGTAAACCGCTGCGTGGGTGGAGATGCCGTGCAGCGTTGATAGCTTTTTACCTCTGATCGGGTGCTTTTGGCAAGCCGCTCCGGCGAACGGGTTGGCTTGCCCGGCGTGTGGCCGCCCTCATCTGGGGAATGGATCCCGCGGCAACAGCAGGCAGCAAATCAGGCAGGCGACGGCGGCGGCGATCGTGGTCCAGAAAACGGGCAGAACCCCTTGCGAGACAGCCTGATGCAGATGCCAGATCATGTCCGGTGCCAGCTGGGCCTGAACATCCGGACGGAGAACGCTGTCGGGGCTCCGGCGGATCTGGTCGAATAGAAATTCCGGAAGGCTCTCCATTCGACCGTCGGCCAGTGCGGATTGCATCGCCGTGGAAAAGCCGTTAGTGAAAACGCCGCCGCAGACACCGACTCCGACCGTGCCGCCCAGGTTGCGGGAGAACTGGTGCGAAGCGGTGGCAACGCCCAGGTCGGAGGGGCTGACGCTGTTCTGGACGACCAGGATGGTCGCCAGGGCCACGAACCCCATGCCGACCCCGACCAGAGCGAACACCCCGAAACAGGCGGTCGTGGACGTGGCGGTCGAAAACGTGAGCGTGAACGCGCAGCCGGCCGAAAGAAAAACCGCGCCGGCGGCGGCGGAGTTCCGGCTGCCTCCGTAGCGGATCAAACGGCCCAGAACCAAGGATCCGACGGACCATCCCAGGCTGAGGGCGAGCACGGTCGAACCGACTTCCACCGGGCTTTTGCCCAATGCCCCCTGGATGAACAGCGGCGCAAACCCGAAAAAGGCGAAAATGGCGAAGCTGCTCAAGAACACCGCGGCATTGCCGATGCTGAAACCCCGCCGCCGAAAAAAAGAGATCGGCAGGATCGGGTCCTTCGCGCGCCGCTCGGAGGCGCAGAACCACGCACCGAAAACGATCGCAGCCGTCCCGAGCGCAAGAACCTGCGGCGAGCTCCAGGCATAGGTCTGTCCGGCCAGCAGGAAAATGCAAAGCAGGCTCAGGATGCTGAGTGAAAGGGTCAGGGCGCCGGCAAAATCGATGGCCGCTTCAGCCCGCTTCTCGCGGGTCTCGACGAGATACCGGCTCACGCCGACGAGCGACAGCACCCCGAGCGGCACGTTGATGAAAAAGATCCATGGCCAGGCAAAATAGGCGACGATGAAGCCGCCCATGGTCGGCCCGAGCACGCTCGCCAGCCCCCAGACGAAGCTTCCCAGGGAAAGGGTCTTCGCGCGCTCCTCGGGGGCCGAGATGTCCGCCAGAACAATGTAGACCAGGGCGAAATTGCCGCCGGCGCCGATCCCCTGCAGCGCCCGACAGGCGATGAGAAAGCCCATGCTTTCCGCAAAACCGGCCGCCAGGGACGCCGCGATGAAAATCACGATCGACACCGCATACAGGGTTTTCGTCCGATAGATGTCGGCGAGCTTGCCGAAAATGGGCAGACAAACCGTACGCGTCAGGAGGTAGGCCGAGTAAACCCAGCTGTAGAGGTCCAGACCGCCCAGTTCAGCCACCACCGTCGGCATGGCGGCGGACATGACCAATGCATCCAGGGCTCCCAGGAATAAAGCCAGCAGCGATGCGGAGATAATCCATTTCCGGCTTCCGGGCGCAAGACTTTGGGGTGAGGGCGTCGAGGGGGATGGGTTCAATTGAATCCAAAAAAGGTTTTAAGTTTCAACTGTTACGTGTTAAGAGACCTATCATGAAAACCTACCCCATTCCCATGGTTCCAGGGCCCGTGAAAGCCCACCCGGCTGTCCTTGAGGCCTATCGGACGGACTACGGTTCCGCCGATATCGAGAAGGAGTACATCGAGCTTTACACCCAAACCGAGACCAACCTCAAGGCTATCCTCCAGACCCGCCACCGCGTGGTCATCTTCCTCGGCGAAGGCATGATGGCGCTGTGGGGCGCCTTGAAAAGCTGTCTGCTGCCCGGCGACCGGGTGCTGGCGATCGGCACCGGGGTGTACGGGTACGGGATCGGCGACATGGCCGCCAGCATCGGAGCGGAGGTCCGCACGGTCGGGCTGCCCTATGACGAAACCCTGTCCGACCTGACGGACGTGAGGAAAGCCGTCTCCGAGTTCAGGCCCAAAATGATCACCGTGGTGCACTGCGAGACGCCTTCCGGCACCCTCAACCCCATCGACGGGCTGGGACGCTTGAAGCAGGAGATGGAAGTCCCTCTGCTCTACGTGGATGCGGTGTCGAGCATCGGCGGGGCGCCGGTGCTGCCGGATGCGTGGAACATCGACCTCTGCCTGGGCGGCGCGCAGAAATGCCTGTCGGCGCTGCCGGACACCTGCTTTCTCTCTGTGAGTGAAACGGCCTGGGAGATCATCGATAAAGTCAATTACGTCGGCTATGACGCCATCAAGCCTTTTAGAACGGCCGTGGCGAAGCACTACTTTCCCTACACGCCGGGGTGGCAGGCAACGGCCGGCCTCAACGCCGGAGCCGAGGCTGTTTTGAACGAAGGGCTGGAGAAATGTTTCAAACGTCATGAGGACGTGGCGGCCTACTGCCGCAGGCGGCTGGTCGCAATGGGCTTCAGCCTGTATCCCGCACCCGGCGCGGTGCCCTCGCCCACCGTCACGGCCGTCAACGTGCCGAGTGGGATTGCCTGGGCCGAGTTCGATCAACGCCTGCGCCGCCACGGCCTGGTGGCCGGCGGCAGCTACGGGCCCATCGCCGGGAAGGTCTTTCGCCTGGGGCACATGGGCACCCAGGCCGACCCGGGGCTGGTGCAGCAGGCCCTCGACGTCCTCGAGAAGGAGATGGCCGGCCTCAAACGGTGAGCCGGTCGGACGGATCCCTTTCATTCCAGTTTGTCGGCCGCCTGAACGAAAAATGGAATCTCGGGCTTTGGCCTCAACCTCAGGCCGTGAACACCATCTTCGTTCCCGACATGTTCAGCAGAAACTGCTCCGGCATCTCGCGTTCGATGTGCATGGAGGCCTTGCGGCCGGTGCAGTGGGTGGGGACGATGTAGCGCGGGTTGAACGCCTTGAGAGCATCCGTGGTGTTTCCGATGATGGGCTCGAAGTCTGCGCCCGTAAGGTGAAAGCCGCCCATTACGGCGAAGATCGGCTCCACTCCGGTAACCTCCCGCGCATAGGCGACCGTGTTGACGATCCCGGAGTGGGCACAGCCGGATAGAACGACAAGACCCTTGCCTTTGAGATGGGCCACGACGGCGGAATCGTCGTCGATCGGGTCGAATTTCTCCGTGCCGCCCTCCTCGTATCGCGCCTTCAGCATGCCCTTCTCGAACTCGGTGCGCCGCGGGATTTCCCCCAGAAACAGCAGGGCGCCGTCCAGCAGAAAGTGAGGGGTGCGTGCCGCCACCACCCGCACACCGGATTTTTCAATCCGATTGCGGTCGGGTGCCGGCAAGGGGATGCGATGCTCCTCCGACATCTTGATGTAACGCGAGCCCCGCAAGGCGGCCGGGTGCAACACCAACTCGATCTTCTTCCCGCCGAGGCTTTCCACGAAGGCCGGAAGCCCGCCATGGTGGTCCATGTGCCCATGCGAGAGAACCCATCCCTCGATTTCCGATAGGTCCACACCCAGGGCGCGGGCGTTTTGGAAGGCACCGGTTTCGGAAAACCCAAAATCGAAAAGGATCTTGCGAGTGTTGCCCTCGGCCGTCAGGCCCACCACGGCTGAAAACCCGTGCTCGGCCAGGATGCTGATCCGGTTGCCGGAGGCGTCTACCGACGTCGGGCGCTGAACGACGGACGTGCCGTCATGTGCGGCGATGTCGATATAATTGTCCTGCAGCGTGAGGATTTCCACTCTGTCTACCGGCTTGAGTTGAACGGTCATGGCCTGCCTCCTCGATTTTCCGGGTCTTCGGGTTCGGATAAATGCTCAAAGCGCTTGCCTGAGCCAGCGGTCGGTTTTTTTCATGATCCTCTCGTAAACGTCCTCGGCAGCCGCCTCGAATGACTTCGGCAGGCCGAAGGAGTGGTCGCCCCCCTCGATGACTTCCAACTCCCAAGGTGCGCTCAGGCGGCCCAGTACGTTTTGGAGCAGACCCATGTCGCACAGCGCGTCGCGGGTGCCGGCGAAGAAGAGCATGGGGACCGCGATGCGGTAGAGGTGCGCGTCGCGCAGCTGATCCGTCTTCCCCGGCGGATGAAGCGGATAGCCGAGAAACACCAGCGCCTCGAACGGCAGGAGTGCGTCGGCCGCCATCTGGGAAGCCACCCGGCCGCCCATGGACTTGCCGGCGGCCACGATGCGCGGCGTGCCGAATTCGGGATGGCTGTTAACGAATTCGAACGCCGCCTGCCAGGTTTGCACGAGCTTCGGCTGGGGGTCCGGCGCTTTTTGGCCCTTTTCCTTGTAGGGGAAGTTGAAGCGCAGGCTGAGATACCCCGCCCGGCAGAGGCCCTCGCTGAAGTGGACCAGAAGCGCATGGTGCATGTCGTTGCCGGCCCCGTGGGCCACGATCACGGCCGGGCTGCGGCCGGCCGCAAACCCCTGCGGAACCCCCAGCACGCCGGAGACGCTTTCATCCGCCGAGACCGGGATGGCGACATCGACAAATCTCATGGGCAGGCCTCCTTCAATGCACTGCGACACGGCCGATCGAATCTATAAAAAACCAGATCTCCTTTGCTTCAAGCTTGCGCCGCGCAATACGGCGACGGCACCGTGGGGTAGGCCCACTAGACATGCCGGAACACGCTTTCGGACCGAACCCCCACCTCCGCCTCCGAGGGCATCCGGATCGGTTTCGCAGACCTCGATCAGCCGGCCGGCAGGTTTGAAGACGGTGTCGGCCGCGTTCCACAGCCGCTTTTCGATGGCCTCGAAATGTTCCAGTTGGACGGGGCTCTGTTTGCGGTGGGTCTTGACCTGCCCCTTTCGATTTTCCATCGATGCCCTTCCTGCGGTCAACCACGTTGCCGTGGTAGGTCTTCTATTATTCGACTTGAACGATGGTGTCAAAATGCCATGGTGACCTGAAATAAATGGACACCGAGTCGTGCCGGCGTTCAGAAGCTAAACCCAGCTGTTGTTGTTCAGCTGCTTGACAGCCGATCTCATCTTGTATAGCTTTTCGACAGATGCGACCGGGGTGGCGGTTTCCGCCTGAGATCATACCCGTTGAACCTGATCTGGGTAATCCCAGCGTAGGGAGCGTTCAACCCTGATAGTTCTCGGAGCCGTTTCCCTGGGGAAACGGCTTTTTTATTAAGGAGAGGATGAGATGAAAACCCGGGATATCGCCCGCGCCGCCGTGCTGGTGGCTGTAGCCGTGGCGCTGTCGCCGATATTCATTCCCGTGGGGATCTCCAAGTGTTATCCGGCCCAGCATATGATCAACGTGATCGCCGCGGTCGTTCTGGGGCCGGCTCCCGCCGTCGCCATCGCATTCTTGGCCGCCTTAATCCGCAATATTCTGGGGCTGGGGACCCTGCTGGCGTTTCCCGGCGGGATGATCGGTGCCCTCCTGGCGGGGCTGGCCTACCGCGCTGTTAAGCATACCTGGGCCGCCGCTATGGGAGAAGTGATCGGGACCGGAATCATCGGAGCTCTGATCAGCGCCTGGCTGGTGGGTCCCGTCCTGCTGGGAAAGTCGATTGCGGCCGGAACGCTGATTGCCGCCTTCAGCCTGAGCTCGATCGGCGGCACGATCGTCGGGCTGCTGGCGCTGAAGTTCCTGCGCAAGGTGAATCTGTGGCAGCCTTTATCCAGATAGATCAGGTTGCCTATCGCTATCCGGGCGGCGACTGGGCCTTGAAAGATCTGACGGTTGAAGTGGATTGCGGCGACTATGCCGTCATCTTCGGCGCCAACGGTTCGGGAAAATCCACCTTCGCC
Organism: uncultured Desulfatibacillum sp.; assembly: GCA_964427375.1. Taxonomy (GTDB): domain Bacteria; phylum Desulfobacterota; class Desulfobacteria; order Desulfobacterales; family SpSt-501; genus SpSt-501. The sequence continues at coordinate 27,578 of CAYRUF010000037.1, forward strand.
TGCCTTTTAAACGGCCTGATTCCGCATTTTTTCGGCGGCAGCCTTCAGGGAACTGCCCGGGTGGACGGCCTCAACACGGTCGAGCGAACGCCGGCCGACTTTTTTCCCCGGGTGGGGCTCGTGCTTCAGAACCCCGATGCCCAGCTTTTTTGCAGCACCGTGGAAGATGAACTGGCCTTCGGCCTGGAGAGCCTTGGCCTGCCTGAGCAACAAATCGGGGAGCGCATCCGATCGACAGCCGAAGCGCTCGGCATCGGACACCTGCTCGGGCGTTCGCCCGAGACCCTTTCCGGCGGCGAACAGCGCCTGGTTGCCATCGCATCCGTGCTGGTCGTGGACCCGCCGCTTCTCGTGATGGACGAGCCCTTCTCCAATCTGGACTGGACCTTTGCTGCCAGGGTGCGGTCTCTGCTCAGCGAGTTGCACCGGCGCGGAAAAACCGTCATCATCATCGAACATCGCACCTCCGGAGGATTCCTGCAAGACGCCGGCCGGCTGGCGGTTTTCGAGCAAGGCCATTGTGCCTACATGGGCGCGGCGGCCGCAGCCGAAGGCATCCTTGCTGGGCACCGCCTCATACCGGTCTATCCCGGTCGGCCTACTTCGATGGTTCTCCAGGACGGCCCCCCGCTCTTGGCCGTGGAGCATCTGGGTTATGCGGTCGAAGAAAAGAAGATTCTGGAGGACGTTTCTTTCGAATTGCGGCCGGGAGAGGTCGTGGCGCTGGTCGGCAAAAACGGGGCCGGCAAATCCACTCTGGCCCGGCACCTGATCGGCCTTCTGAAGCCGTCTGCGGGCGACGTGCGGCTCCACGGCCGCAGCATCCGCGGTCAGACGACCTCAACGCTGGCTGGTTGCATCGGCGTTTGCTTCCAGAACCCGAACGACCAGTTTTTCAAAACGACGGTGCGGGACGAGATAGGGCTCGGATGGCGCCGCCGCAGAGCGGCGGTCGACACCGGGTTCGATGAATTCTGCCGTAGCCTTAACATCGACGATCTGCTCGACCGCTCCCCCTACCGCTTGAGTGAAGGCGAAAAAAAACAGACGGCCATCGCCGCTGTTTTGGCGATGGGGCCCGAAATCCTCGTTCTTGACGAGCCGACGGTCAGCCAGGATGCCGCCGGCAAGGAGGCGCTGGCCGCTAGGATCGGCGAACTCGCGGGCCAAGGAATCGCTGTTTTGGTTGCAACGCACGACCTGGATTTCGCCACTGCCTGCGCCGGCCGCTGGATCTTTCTGGACCAGGGCCGCGTGCAGGGCGATGGGGACGTTGCCGACATCATCCATTTGGTGAATAGCCAACGCCAAGAACTCGAGAAACCAGAAAATGCCGCAGGCCTGACGACTCCGCGGCCGGCGCGCAGTAACATCAGTCCGCTGACGTGGCTACTGCTGCTGGTTGCGGGTGTCGGTGCCGTTCTATCTTCTAACTCCTCCGCCGTTCTTTCAGCGGAGGCTGCACTGGTGGCGATCCTGCTGCTGAGCAACCTTAAGCGGCACACACGTTCCCTGAAATTGATGGGATCGATGGCGGTTTGGGTGTTTCTCCTCGGGATTCTCTTTTTTGACTTTGAGGTTGCACTGTCACTGCTTCTGCGGGTGTTCAGCCTACTGGGGATTTCAGCCCTCTGCTTTGCCGCCCTGAACCCTGAGGAACTATGTGCCGCACTCGCGCTGCTGAAGGTCCCGGCCGGTCCGGCCTTCATGCTCACCGCCGGCTTGCGCTATGTGCCGTTGATCGAACAGAAAATCCGTTCGATCCGCAGCGCCCAGCAGGCCCGCGGGATCGATCTGCGGCCTCGGTTGAAAAACATGGGCAACTGGATGGCACTGCTGCTGCCGCTGCTGGTCCAATCCGCTCTTCTGGCGGACGAGTTGGCGCTCGCTATGGAGGCACGCGGATTTTCCAGCACAAAACGCAAGTCCAAGCCTCCGGCGAAATTACGGGTGCGGGATTGGGCGGTGATGATCGCGGCTCTTTGCGCTCTAGCGTTGGTGGTCTATTGGGAAAGAGGCGGATTCGGCTAAAAACCGGCGCAGCGCCGCGACGGGATCCGGAGCATCGTTGATAGCGGAGATAACGGCGCAGTAACGCACGCCGGTTTCCAGCACCGGCCGCACGTTTGCCAGCGTGATGCCGCCGATCGCCACCACCGGGATGTCCACGGCCGCCACCACCGCTTGCAGGCCCTGCAACCCGATGACGACGGCCTCCGGCTTGGTGGGCGTGGCGAAGACGGCACCGGCGCCTATGTAGGTGGCGCCTGCGGCGGCGGCCGCCCGGGCCTCGTCGGGGTAGCGGCCGGAAACGCCGACGATCATCGACGGGCGGGCGCGACGGACCACCTCCCTGAAGTCCAGATCCTCCTGCCCGACGTGGATCCCGTCCGCGCCGATCTCGAGGGCGATGTCCACGCGGTCGTTCACGATCAGCACAGCATCCTCGCACGACCGCACGCAGGCCAGCATCTCGGCGGCCAACCGCCGGAAGTCGGCATCGTCGGCTGCTTTATGCCGGAATTGAATAACCCGGACCCCGGCATCGAGAAGGGTCCGGCAGAGCTCGACGGTGTCGGCAAAGCAATAGATCCGGGAAGGCGTTCGAAGAAAAATATCTATTGCGTTCAGCATGGTTACTCTCCACACCAGGCACATACGATTCCCAGCTAGAAATCAAAGGCATGGTTGATCTTACCGACCTGACACCATTCGGACACTATTTCGCATCCGAAAAAGATGCAAACCAATTCTTTCCGTTGACAGCCAGTTTCAAAATAAGGCATTTTGCCGTTGCCATGGGCAAGAAAAAGAAAAAAAAGCACAAGGCCGACCAGAAGGCCAAAACAGCTCAGCCTCTGGAGCAACGAGCCTCGGAAAGCTTGGCGGCCGGACGGTTTCGGCAGGCAGTAGACGCCTACAAAGAGCTATTCAAAACAGACCCCGAGACCTACCGGCCCCACCTGCGGGCCTCTTACGAGGGGCTATACAAACAGCGGCTCCAAAAAGGGATGGTCCAAGAGGCGGCCATGGTTCTCGATCAGATCGAGAAGCTGGCCGGCAACATGCCCTGCGCGGAGAGCATTCGGTTGTGGTGCAAACGCCAGCAGTTCGCCAAGGCAGCGCAGGTGGCTGCGGATGTATTGAGTGCCGCGGATGTATTGCCCGGCCAGGACGCAGCCTTGGTGGCCGATGCCCTGATCACGGCCTTTGACGAGATCCCCCGGCCAACGGGTTTATCCGATCCAATTATTGGTGAGATGGAGCGGATTCAATCGGCCCTCAAAGCCGTTGCCGAACAAAGCTACGGCCTGGCGCTGGGGGCGATCAAGCCAATTGGCCTGCGCTCGATTTTTATTTCCTGGAAATGGTTGATCAAGGGGCTGTGCGCTTTTTATGCGCATGAGGATGGTAAAGCGCTCGCCGCCTTCGAGAAAATCGTTTCCGGCACTGTCCCCGGCGCTTTCGCGGCCCCCTACGCGCGACTGTTGGCCAACAACCCTGGTGAAAAGGGCGCCGGCAAGGAGCCTGCGGCGCTGGAAGCCGTATGCGCCGCGGCTGGATACGAGACCATTGCTCCGGCCATCGCCAGGGCCGACTACCTGTGGAATGTCCAACGCTTTCGGGATTCCCACGCCCATTTGATGGCTGCGCTCGATTCGTTTCCAAATTTTTCGACCGGGTTAGAGCGCACCTTGACCCAATTGTACTATAACGCTGTTTTCGAAATGCCTTTCGAACAAGCGCAAAAATATATCCGACATCTGGCTGATTCCGCCTTCCGCCAGAAGAACGACAATCCAATCGAACGGCTATGGGCGCAACGTACGGTTGCGTTGTACACGCAGGCCAATTCTCAAGCTGATGGGCCGGTGATGGATCGGTGGGAGGAGTTTATTGACCTTCACGCCCTGATTTACGGGGAGAACCCAACGGTTCGCGCGCTCGTTTACCATCGGTTGGGAGATTTTTTTGCTACACAAGCCCAGGATGACATGCAGTCGCCCTTTTTTTTCGGTCGCCGGCGGCGCAAGCGTCCGATATTCAGAAACCCGGAACTGGCCCGGCGCTGTTACGAGAAGAGCCTGGAGGCCAACCCTGATGCCAAGGACACCCAACTATCCTTGATCCGCTTCTACGAAACAAACGGCGACGCCGGCAAGGTCAACAAGCTGCTGGATCGATTGGTCAAGCAGTTTCCCGGTGAAAAAGAGGTCCTGTTTAAGGCTGGCCAGCGCTGTCTGGAGCGCAAAGCCTTGCTCAAGGCCATGGGTTACCTCGAGCAAGCACTGGCGCTGGACCCCATGGATAAAATAGTGCGCGAAAACTTTATCGTGGCCTGCATCACGGCTGCGCGCAATTATGCCAGCAAGCGACAAGCTGTAAAAAGCCGCGAACTATTGCCCCGGGTTATCGATGCGTCGGATGCGCATTCAGACGATTTCAATCGCGGCCGCGCCTATCTTTATTTGCGCTGGGCGGCCTTTGAACAGCTCAACGGGGACAGCGCCGGAGCCGATGCGATGTGGGCCCAGGCCAAGGCCCAGCGGCCAGGCGATGAAATAAAGCTGCACTATTTCTATTGGCTCCTCGCGCGGTACTACGGCGTTCCCTCAGGATCGATTAAAACGAGCGAAGAGCTGGTCCGCAAGAGCCTGAAAGCGCCGGTTGACGTCGCCACCGCGGTGGATTTCGCCGATACGCTGCTTTATGTGCGCCGCTTGCCGGAATCACACACACTGCTGGCCGGAGAAATAGGTCCAATCGATCGCTACATTGCCCGGGCGGCGAAACTGGAAATGACGCGGCCGCAGGCTAAATCCATCATGACCTATGCACTCTCCGACTGCTGCGAGAACCCGGAGCTCGCCGTGGCCTGCGCGGACAAGATGTTGCAACGCCACCCCGGTGATGCCTATTTCCGCTTTTATCGGTACCTCGCCCGGCAAGAGGATGGACGTTCCCTTTCTTCTAAGAAAGAGCTCGAAGAGCTGAAAACCATTTTGCAACTAGCCCGCGAGCAGCAGGAGAACACCGTGGCGATCCAGGTGCAAAAGCGACTCAAGGAGTTGGAAGCTGCGGATCCCTTCGCGCCAGGCAACAGCCCCTTCGGGGATATGCCGAATGAAGAGGAGCTGGATGAAGAGGAGCTGCCCGATGAGCTGATCAAGGCGTTGCTGAACGGGTTTAGGCCACCGCGGCGCTCTTCCTCGAACCCCGGGCGGTCCGGGGCCAAGGCCGGCAAGAAAAAGTCTTCACCGCCAGGGCCGCAACAGTTGGAGTTGTTTTAATGCCAAGGCCACAACCGGCCGGCAAACGGAAAGCCGATAATGAACCCTTATGATATTTTAGGCGTGCCACCCGAGGCGGACGATGGGGTTGTACGCAGTGCTTACCTGGAAGCCATCAAGCGCTTTCCCCCGGAGCACCACCCGGAACGCTTCACCGCCATCAGCGAAGCCTATCAGGCCTTGAAAGATGAAAAAAGCCGCCTGCATCATGAACTGTTCGACATGAAGTCGGGCGTGGCCTCTCCCATGGAGGCCGTGATGCGGCATTTTGCTTGGAGCAAAAGGCGCACGCCCCCTGATTTTGAAAGTTTGAAGCGCAAGCTCAGAGAGTGCGCCGGCCGGTAGCAAGCGCGGCCGGTGATCCAAGGACCATCCGGCTGTGGCGGCGGCCGATTTAACGGAAGGTACACCTGAATCGTGGACGAGTGGAAGCAGGAGATAGAAGCAAATTTCAGACAGTGGCTTGACGTGGTGGCGGGTGGGGGCAATGGCGGGGAAGAGGCCCCGTCCACCATGGCGGCAGCGCCCCTGGACGATGCCCCAACGCCCGACCTGTATGCTTTTTTCGAGGCCTTGTGCGTGCTGCGCAGCGACGTGAGCAAAAGCTCGCGGCGCAGTCACGAAACATTCGTCCGCTTCGGCGAAACCCTGGAGGGGTTCGAAGGCATGCTGCGCGAGCTCTCCGACCGTCTGAGCGCCGAGCGGAAGGAGCGAGACCGCTCGGAACAAGCTGCCCAAAAACGGTTTTTGATGCCCTACGCCGAAATGCTTGAGCGCTTGAATCGGTTGGCCCAAAAGCTTGCGCAGCCGCCGCGTGCCAGTCTTTTCTCCGCCCGCCGGCAATGGGCGGCGGCCTGGGCCTCTTTTGAGCAGGGATTTGTCCTGCTGCGCGAGCATTTTGAATTGCTGCTACGGGATGCGGGAGTTGTCGCCATGGAAACGGTCGGCCTTGAATTCGATCCCGCGCGGATGAAAGCCGTGGCAGTGGAAGAGAATGCGTCGTTGCCTCACAACACGGTCATCGAAGAGATGGCCGCCGGATACCTGCACAAGGATGAGGTGCTGAAGTTCGCTGAAGTCAAAATCGCAATCAACAAAGGAAGTCGCACATGAGCGCCATCGTGGGTATCGATCTGGGCACCACCAATTCGGAGGTGGCCGTCATCAAAGACGGCCGACCGCACATCATCCCTGTAGACGGCCAATCGATCATGCCATCCTGCGTGGGCATCGATCCGGGCGGCAACATCGTTGTGGGGCGGGTGGCTAAAAATCAAATGGTGGCCGCCCCCGAGTCTACGATTCTATCGATCAAACGCAAAATGGGTGAAGCGACACAGATCCCGCTGGCGGGTCGTCTCTTCAGCGCGGAAGAGATTTCGGCCATGATCCTGTCCAAACTCAAAACCGCGGCTGAGGCCCATCTGGGCGAAGCTGTGACCGAAGCGGTCATCACGGTGCCGGCCTATTTCGACGATGCCCAACGCAAGGCGACCCAAAATGCCGGGACCCTGGCCGGACTGGAGGTCCGGCGCATCATTAACGAGCCCACCGCCGCGGCTCTGGCCTACGACGCCGATCAGACCCAAGACCAGACGGTGCTGGTCTACGACCTGGGGGGCGGCACCTTTGATGCCTCCCTGGTGGTGGTGCAACGCGGCGTGGTGGAAGTAAAGTCCAGCCACGGTGATACTCACCTGGGGGGCGACGATTTTGATCATTTGCTGATGGCGTATGCCGATCAAGTTTTTTTCGATCAGCACGGCGTTCGCCTGATGGACGATCTCAGGGCCCGCAATCGCCTGTGGGTGGCCGTTGAAAAAGCCAAGCGCGCGTTGTCCGATGCACCCTTCGCAAACATTCGCGAAGAGTACATTGTCGGAGATCTGCACCTGGATCTGGAAATCGCGCGTTTGGCGTACGAAGAGATGATCCGTCCCCTGCTGCGCAAAACCCTGGATTGCGTGCATCGCTGCTTTAAAGATGCCGGCATCTTGCCCGGCGCGGTGGATAAAGTGATCCTGGTGGGCGGCGCTTCGCGCACGCCGCTGGTCACGGAACTCGTGCGCCAGGCCATCCAGGTCGAACCGCGCCACGAGATCGATCCTGACCTCATTGTGGCCATGGGCGCCGCCATTCAGGCCGGGGTGATTAAAGGGCAAAAGACCGGCAGTATTCTCGTGGATATCACGCCTTACACCTTTGGTACCAGCGCCGTGGGCATGCTCGACGGGCAGCTCCAGGAGAATGTGTTTGTGCCCATGATCCACCGCGGCACCCCGCTGCCCGCCCGCAAGGGCGAGGTGTTCCTCACCATGTATGACGGCCAACCGGCCGTGGATGTACGTATCTACCAGGGCGAAGCGCCGTTGGCCGAAGACAATATCTTCATCGGCAATTTTTTGATCGAAGGGCTTAAGGACATCCCGGCTGGCAATCAAATTATCCTTACCCTGGCACTGGATCTGAACGGTGTGCTCGAAGTCACGGCCATGGAAAAACGCACCGGCCTGTCCAAAACCGTGAGCATGCAAGCCGGCAGCGGCGCCGGCGCGTTTGATCTGGATCAGGCGCGCAGGCATTTGAGCGCCGCTTTCGGTCCCGACCCGGCCGCGCCTGACCGTTCCAAGAAAATAAGCGAGGACAAGCAGCAAGCCATCGTCGTGGCCAAGGATCTGCGCAAGCGGGCCAACGTTCTTCTGGATGACATTGATGCGACGGACGCCGACGAGCTGCGCGCGTTGCTGGCCGAAAGCCAGAAGGCCGTGGCCGACGGCGATCTGCCCAAACTGACGCAGCTCAACGAATCCCTGTCCGATATGCTCTTTTACCTGGAGGATTGATATCTTATGGAGGTCACTTGCCCGGCCTGCCGTAGAACCAGCTTGTCCGAGGCGCAGTGTGGCCGCTGCGGGGCGGACCTGTCCACATTGCGGCAAATTCTACAAACCGCGGCCCAGGTCTTGGCGGCGGGCCGGCGTTTTTTGCGCCAAAACGACGGGACCAAGGCCCTGCGCGCCGCGCAAAGCGCCTGGCGCCTGAAGCATTCAGCCGCCGCGGCGCAACTAGCCTTTTTGGCCTGCTTGCAACAGCGGCAGTTCGCCGTTGCCGAGCTCTGGTACATGCGGGCCACGGGCCATATGGGAAAATGCCCTACGGACCACGCTTCTTGCAAGAGCCGACTCTATTTTGTTGCGGACGGATAAGAAAAAGGGGGCTTTTCGTTGAGCGATTCGCCAAACCGTTTTTCAGGACCCCAGCCAATCCTCCCGGACCGGGGCGAACATTTCGAGGACGTCGGCGGGACCCTCCAGGCAGAGGCCGGAGTGGATGACATTGGAGGGGATGAGGTAGGCGCCTCCCGAGGTGACGACGTGTTTTTCCCCGGCGATCGAAAGCTCCATCTTGCCCTTCAAAACGGTACCGATTTGCTCGTGAGGGTGTTGGTGCTCCGGAACGCCGGCCCCGCTCGCAATGGTGAAAAAGGCCACGGTCATGCGCTCGCCGTGGATCGCGCGCATCTCGACGCCCTCGGCGGGCTTCCTCGACGGTATGTCTTTGATAGAGTAATAGGTCATCCGCTCTGATTTCACTCCGATTGGCAGCCGTTAAATTCCGCAGATCTTCTTGACATCAGGGTTGTTGATCAGCTCGGCCACCGTCCCGTGATGGCAGATGCGCCCGTTGTCGATGATGTAGCCGTAGTCGCTCAAGCCGAGGGTGAACTTCAGGTTCTGCTCGGCGAGCAGGACGGTCAATCCGAGCTCCTTGAGTTTGTGAATGCGCTCCCCAAGGGACTTCACCAGCAGCGGCGCCAGCCCCTCGGTGGGCTCGTCCAGCAGCAGGAACTGGGGGTTGGTCATCAGCGCTCGGGCGATGGCCAGCATCTTCTGTTCGCCGCCGCTCAGCAGGCCGCCTCGGCGCTGGTCCATGGCCCTTAAGGCCGGAAAAAGCTCGTAGACCCGGTTCTTGTCCCATTTTTCGGTGCCCGGCCCCCGCCGCGCCGCGATCTCCAGGTTTTCCCCGACGGTGAGATCAGCGAAGATGCGGCGGTCGTCGGGCACCCAACCCATGCCTTTGCGGGCCAACTGATAGGGGGGCGTTCCGCGAACCTCTTCACCGGCGAAGCGGACGCGGCCGCGCGACGGGGGCGTGACCCCCATGATGCTTTTGAGCGTGGTGGTTTTGCCCGCACCGTTGCGGCCGAGCAGGCAGACCACCTGCCCGGCATCCACCTTCAGGGAGACATCGAACAGGATGTGGCTCAAACCGTAATAGGTGTGGATGCCCTCGACCTCGAGCATGGGTTAGGCCCCTCCCAGATAGGCTTCCTGGACGGTCGCGTTCTGCCGGACCTCATCCGGCGTTCCCTGGATGATGGTATGGCCGTGCTGCATCACCATGATGCTCGTGGCCACGTTGAACACCACCTCCATGTCGTGCTCGCAGAAGAGGATGGTGAGGCCCTGCTCCCTCGCCAGGCGATTCACCAGCGCCATGGTGCTGGCGGTTTCATCCGGAGACATGCCGGCGGTCGGCTCATCAAGGATCAGCAGTTCGGGTTCGTTGCCGAGTGCAATGGCTATTTCCAGGATGCGTTTGTCGCCGTGGGAGAGGGAGCCGGCCACATCCAGTTTCTTGTCGCTCAGGCCGACGCTGTCCAAGATGCGGTGGGTCTCCTCCACCATCAGGCTCTGCGCCGGGCGAAAGAGGGTCCGGCTCAGCTTCTTTTGAGAGAGCACTGAAACCTGAACGTTGCGGAAGACCGAAAGCCGGGGAAAAATGTTGGCGATCTGAAACGAGCGGGCGATGCCCCGGCGGCAGATTTCGTGAGCCGCCAGGCGGGTGATGTCCTGGTCTTTGAATAGGATCCGGCCCTGATTGGGTTTGAGGTGGCCGGTGACCAAATTGAATAAGGTGGTCTTGCCTGCGCCGTTCGGGCCGATGACCGCCACCAGGTCGCCCTGACCGACGAAAAGGTTGGCACCGTCGACCGCCCTGAAGTCCTCAAATGATTTGTGAAGGTTTTCAACCCGCAGCATCGGTTTCCTCCGCGGCGCGCCCGGCGGCCCGGCGGGACCGGCTTCGGGCCCATTCACGGAAGTTGATCCCCATGATCCCTTCCGGGAGGAAAAAAATCAGAAGGATCAGCACGATTCCCAATATCATGGTCCAGTATTCCGTGACGCTGCCGACAAAAGTTCTCAGCGTCACCATGATGGCCGCCCCCACCACGGGCCCGAAGAAGGTGAACCATCCGCCCAGAAGGCACATGATGAAAACCTCCAGCGACAACACCCAGAAGAGCATGTCCGGAAAGATGGAGCCTTCCAATACCACGAACAGCACCCCCGCCACACCGGCAAAAAAAGTGGCGATGACGATGGCCAGCAGCTGATGTCGGCGAACGTCGATCCCGACCGCCTCGCAGCGTTGCGGGTTGTCGCGGATCGCCCGCAGGGTGACGCCGAAGGGGGATTTGTAGATCAGAAACATGATGATGAGGCACACCGCGACGACCGCCAGCAAAAAATAATAGACGTGGGTGGTGCCCGACAAGAGCTCCGGCATGCGGATGCCGTGGATCCCGTCGTCGCCGGCGGTCAGGCTGTACCAGCGCAAGGCGACGATCCAGATCAGCGATCCCAGGGAGATTTGCAGCATTCCGAAATACAGTTTGTTCAGGCGCACGCAGAAAAGGCCGATGGCCCACCCGGCCGCGGCGGCCATCATCGGCCCGGCGCAGAAGCCGATCCAGAAGGGCAGAGAGGTCTTGGCCGCGATGAGGCCGGCCGTGTAGGCGCCGACCCCGTAAAAAGCGGCGTGATGGAATTGATAGATCCCGCCGTGCCCCACCAGCAGATTGAGGCTCATGGCCAGCAGGGCGGTGACGAAAATCACAGCCAGGATGTATATGTAGAAGCGTGCGGCGAAAAAGGGCGCCAAGAGCAGCACGAAGAGCAGCGCGGCGCTCCACAAAAAAGAGGGGCGTGAAATGAGAATGTGCCGGTCCATGGCGCGTCCCTGTTACCAGACGGATTTCAACAGCCCGGTGGGTTTGAGGGTCAAGATGATGACGACGGCCATATAGGGGAAAACGATGGCAAACTGCGGCCAGAGCAAAACGCCGATGGATTGCGACACCCCGAAAATCAGCGATCCCGTCATGGCCCCCCACATGTTGCCGAGGCCGCCGATGGTCACGATGAGGAAGGCCTCGATGATGATGGTGTGGTCCATGCCCAAGGTGATGCTCACCGTCGGGGACACCAGCGCACCTCCGAGACCGGCCAGAAAACAGCCGAGCACGAAGGCGAGGGCAAACACCCAGCTCACATTGATGCCGATGGCGCCGACCATCTCGCGGTCCACGGCGGCCGCCCGAGCGATTTTCCCGACTTTGGTTTTATTCGAAAATAGCCATAACCCGACGGCAACCACCGGGCCGACCGCCAGGAGAAACAGGTTGTACTTGGGGAACGGCGTTCCAAACACCGAGACGGAGCCCTGCAGAAAGGGCGGCGCTACCAACGATCGGTAGTCCGCCCCCCAGGTCAATTTGGTAAGGTCCCCCAGAATCAAGGTCAACGCGAACGTAAAGAGCAGGAGCATTAGGTGTTCGCGCTCATAGAGGTGACAAAACAGCAAACGTTCGGCGATCAGGCTGACCAGGGCCACGACCAGTGGCGCGATAAAGATCGCCAGCCAAAAGCCGGCCACTCCGCCGACGGCCGTCGCCAGCGTGTGGGCCGTAAAGGCTCCGATCATGTATAGCGAGCCGTGGGCGACATTGGGCACCCGCAGCACGCCCAGAATGAAGCTCAGGCCCGAGGACACGATGAATAGAATCATGGCCCGGCTCAATCCGACCAGGAACTGGCTGATCAGGCCGGTGAAGGTGACGTTGAATTCCATATTTCCGTGAAAATAGTTCGCCCGCCGCGGCCTAGCGGGCCCGGCGGGCAGATGGGTCAAAAGGTCTATTTCTGTTTGCGCGCTTCCGCAATCTCTTCGCAGCTAGGCATGACCTCGGCCCCGCGCAGGGTGATGATATCCGAGGAAATGGCCCCGCCGTATGCCTTGGAAATCTTGGTGGTGCCGAGGAACATGGGATAAACGGCCTGGTGGTCGCAGGCGCGCATTTCGACCTTGCCCACCGGCGTGTCGACCTTGAGGCCTTCGAGGGTGTCGATGAATTTTTCCTTGTCGATCTTGCCCGCCTGGCGGAACGCTTCGGCGATGAAATAGGCGGTTGTATAAGCATTAAACGCCGGGAAGCCGGGCGGGTTGCCGTAGGCCGCCTCGAAGTCTTTCACGAACTTCTTGTTGGCGGCCAAATCCGGGTAATAATAGTGGTATTGAATGGTGCCCATGACCCCTTCCGGAGCGTTCATCCCGAGCGGCTTCAAGACGGAATGGTCGGTTGCGGTGTGGATCCAGGCCGGAAATTTGTTCTCCATGCCGGTCGCCTTCAGCGCTTTGAGCACGTTGGCCATGCTCAAGCCGCCGGTGGCGAAAATGATGCAGTCCGGCTTGGCGGCCTGAATCGCCGTAAGGTAGGGGATCAGGTCGGGCTCGCCCGGTTTCCACCATGTTTTGCCGATGGTTTCCACCTCCGGCTTTATTTTTTTCAGGTTGCGCCAAACCGCGTCGGCAATGGCATGGCCGTATTCGTAATCATCCCCGGCGATCCAGAACTTCTTGTAAGGCTTCTGGGCAAAGGCGACGGCGGCCGACTTGCCGGCCATGGCCGTGTTCTCGGCCGTGGAAAAAACATAGCGGTGGCCGGCCTTGCCGGTGATGTTCTCGCTCTTGGCGGTCCAGACGATGAAGGGGATCTTTTCTTTCTTGGCCACGGCCTCGGAAATCGCCATGGACGCGCCGCTGTTGATGGTGCCGACCAGGACATCGACGTCTTCCTTGAGAACCAGCTCCTTGGCCATGTTGAGCGCGATGTCCACCTTGAACTGCTCATCGCGGGTGGTGAACACGATCTTGCCGCCCAGCACCCCCTGCTTGTTGATCTCGTTGACGGCCAGCTTGAACCCATTGAGCGCATCGTTGCCGAAAACCGCCGCTGGGCCACTGTAGGTGTCTACGATTCCGACTTTGATATCGCGCGCTTCGGCCGGCGCCGGCAGCAGCAGCGCGGAAACGACCCAACATCCCGCCATCAGGAGCAGACTGGCCTTTAACGCATGTTGCCTTTTCATCGAGGTCCTCCCTTCGTCAACGAAGTTGAAAATCGATTAATGCTTGGGCCATCCGATTTGACAGGGTCTGGTGCGGCATACCGCTTGAAATAAGGTATTTTTCCTAATAAGGAAGCTATCCGAAGTCAAGAATTAACTTTGCAAGGAGAACGCCATGATCCGCATCAACGAGCATTATTTGAAACTCCAGGCCTCTTACCTGTTCTCGGACATCGCCAAGCGCGTGGCCGCCTTCCAGAAGGCTCATCCGGGAACGGACGTCATCAAGCTCGGCATCGGCGACGTGACCCGGCCCCTGCCGCCGGCCTGCATCCAGGCATTCCACAAAGCCGTCGACGAAATGGCGGATGCCGCAACCTTCCGCGGCTACGGCCCCGAGCAGGGCTACGACTTCCTCCGGGAGAAAATCGCGCGGGAGGATTTCCAGGCCCGCGGCGCCGACGTGTCTCCCGATGAAATTTTTATCAGCGACGGCGCCAAGTGCGACAACGGCAATCTTCAGGAGATCTTTGCGACCGACATAACGGTAGCCATTCCCGACCCGGTCTATCCGGTTTATCTCGACACCAACGTCATGGCGGGACGCACCGGCCATTTCGCCGAAGGCCGCTATCAGGGCGTGGTCTACATGGACTGTACCCGGCAGACGGGCTTCGTTCCCACCATTCCCAAGGAGAAAGCCGACCTTATTTATTTGTGCTTCCCCAACAACCCCACCGGCGGCACCATCACCAAAGCCCAGCTCAAGCAGTGGGTGGAGTACGCCCGCGCGAACAAGGCCATCCTGCTCTTCGACGCGGCCTACGAAACCTTCATCCGCGACGACCGTCTGCCGCATTCCATTTTCGAGGTCGACGGCGCCCGGGACGTCGCGATCGAATTCCGCAGCTTTTCCAAGACCGCCGGCTTCACCGGCACGCGCTGCGCCTATACGGTCGTGCCGAAATCCTGCATGGCCTACACCGCCGCCGGCGAACCCCGGCCGGTGCACCCCCTTTGGACCCGGCGCCACACCACCAAGTTCAATGGAGTGTCCTATCCGGTGCAGCGCGCCGCCGAGGCGGTTTACAGCCCGGAGGGCCGCGCCCAGTGCCGTCAGCTCATCGACTATTACCTGCGCAACGCGGCGCTGATCCGCAAGGAGATGACAGACCTGGGCTACGATTGCATCGGCGGAGAAAATAGCCCCTACATCTGGGTGGACGGGAAGATGGATTCGTGGAAGTTTTTCGATCTCTTGCTGGAGAAAGCCAACGTGGTGTGCACGCCCGGGGTGGGCTTCGGCCGCTGCGGCGCCGGCTTTGTGCGCATCAGCGCCTTCAATGACTATGAAAAGGTCCAGAAGGCGATGGCGCGCATCCGCCAAGCTATAAAGGCAGCGTAATGCCTTGCGCTGCCTTTATAGCTTATTGTAAAGGCTTCGAAATATGGACTCGGAAGGGTTATCACTTTCGACGACTTTGTAAAAAGGGCGGTTGCCGAACCGGCCAACCGCCCTTAATGTCTGGATGATCCAAGGAGGAATCAGACCGCAGCCTTCAGTTTTTTTCCGGCTTTGAATTTGACGACCGTGCTGGCTTTGATCTTGATTTCGGCGCCGGTCTGCGGGTTTCTACCCTTGCGGGCCTTGCGGCGGCCCTTGGAAAAGGTGCCGAAGCCGACCAGGGTGATTTTGCCTTCTTTCTTTTTTAGGGTTTTGACGATCCCATCGACAAATGAATCCAAAGCGGCGCCTGCGGCGACCTTGGTGATGCCGGCATCTTTGGCCATGGCCTCGATTAAATCTGCTTTCGTCATTCGGACCTCCTTGATAAAGATGGTGAGTGGATGCGTGAATGGTTTTGAAGGATGGCTGAGCCATCAACCATCCCGATTTGAGCCAATAGCGCAATATAGATATCATTCGCGAAAGTCAATAGGAATGTTGCGCCAAGCCCCCAAAAATAAGGCTTTGCCGAAGCTTCTTCTTTCGAAGCGCTGCGGATGCACGCTCTTGGGCATCTGGCTGGTGCTGGCTGCAGCGTCGGCGGCCGCCGGCGCCCAGCCGCGCGAGGCCCTGATGCAGAGCATCGAAGATGGCCGCCGCATCCTGATGGATCCAACCTATCAGCCGGCCGACCGCAAACCCTTGCAGCAGGAGAAGCTGCGCGACCTGCTGTATCGAGACTTCGATTTCACGGAGTTTTCCCGGCGGGTGTTGGCGAACAAGTGGGCGCTGTTTTCTCCGGCTCAGCGGCAGGAGTTCATCCAGGTATTTTCGCGCTTTCTGGCGGATTTTTATCTGTCTCGCCTGCAGCAGCGTTACACGGACGAAACCGTGGCCGTGCGGGAGCAGACGATCACCGCTCCCGGAAAGGCCCGGGTGCGGGCCGCGGTGGTCTGGCAGGCCCGTGAATTTCCGGTTGAAATCTACCTGCACGACCGGGGAAACGGCTGGAAGATTTATGACCTGAGCGCTCTGGGAATCAGCGCCGTGCAGATCTACCGGGCGCAGTTTCAGGAGATCCTGCGCACCCAGTCACCGGCGGAGGTGATCGAGCTGATCAAAGCCAGGCTTGAAGAATAAGGACGCAGCGCGCCGCGGACCGCTTCATTCGCCCAGCTGCTTCTTAAAGGCCTCGATGGCGTCGCGCAACATCCGCCGGATAAAAACCTCCTGGTCGCCGCGCGCCAGCTGGCGGTAGGCTCCGTAGTCCGGGTGCGAATCGTTGAGCTCCGGCGGGTGAAGCTTGGACTGCTGCTTCACAGCTTCGAATTGCTGGATCATCTCGATCAGGCTGATGTCCTGGCAGGGCAGGCCGGTCAGCCAACCCAGGCGCCGCATCATTTCAAAGCGGACATGGTCGGCCAGCAGCAGATGGATGTCGACCACCCGCATCTGTTCGTCATTGTCGAGATAGTAGAATTTGCCGGCCGGACCGAGATCGAGCGCTCCCATGATAATTTCATAAAAGGCCGTAGAGCTGCTCTCTCCCGGCTGCGCCAGGCTGAAAAGGGTCTTGTCGGAAAGGTCGGACAGGCGCGTATGCGTGCCGTAGGATTCGCCGAAGCGTTTCTGCCAGGGCGTGAAACTCCGCTGTTCCAGCGCTTTTTCACGGAACGCCTGCAGATCGACGATTTTGTTCATGCCCGTCCTCCCATGGTTTGGCCTCGGCCGTGGGCAGGTCGACGCTCGAGGAAAGAAAAACGGCGCATGGAATCCGGGCACAGCATGCCACCCTTGCGGACCGGCGTCAAGCCATCGGTCCCGGGCATGGACCGGGCAATGGTCGAATCAATATGCAGAATTCGGCATGCCAGGCCGCCCGATCGGCGCCGAAGGGTCATCCATCGCCTTGTGCCGGCTGGGGGGGATGGGTTATGATCCGAGAACCCAACCGGAGTGCCATGCCATGGAAAAACTTGATCCCATACCCGTTGATCTCAATCCCAATTCGGTTAAGGCCAGGCTCAAAACAACGGATCGGCAATCGGTCGACGAGTTGATCCGGCAGGCGCTTTCGATGGCCGAACCCCGGGCGGTGTTCGCCGCGGCGTATGTCGAAAAAAAAGACGATGACCAGGTGGTCATCGACGGCCAATGTTTCAAGAGCCGGGTCTTGCGCAAGAACCTGGACGATGTCGGGCGGGTCTTTCCAGCGGTGGTGACGATCGGCCGCCGGATCGAGGAGGCTGCGCGCCGATCCGCGGACGTGCTGACCCAGTACTACCTCGACCAGATCGGCAACTTCATCCTGGCCGAAGCGCGATCCGAGCTGATCCGCAGGCTTTGCCGGCGATTTGCGCACGACAAGCTGTCATGGATGAGTCCGGGGTCGCTGGAGGACTGGCCTATCCAGGCGCAGCTCCCGCTGTTTGCCCTCCTCGGGGAGGCCCCGGCCGCAATCGGCGTGCAGCTCACCGAAAGCCTCCTGATGGTTCCCGGGAAATCCGTATCCGGGATTTTCTTCCCTTCCGCATCCACCTTTTTCAGCTGCCGCCTTTGCCCCCGCGAAGGCTGCGAGGGACGCAAGGCGCGCTACGACGAAACGGCCGCGCGCGAATACGGGGTTCTCAAATAGACCCGCCCCTCTGCTCCGCTCAGTGCACGTCTTTGGCCGTCTTTCCCAGGCGCATGCCGATCAGGCCGATTTCAAACAACAGATAGAGCGGAACGGCCATCATGGCGAGGTTGAAGGCATCCGGCGTCGGCGTCAAGACGGCCGAGATGATGGTCAGGGCGAGAATGGCATAGCGCCGATTCCTGGCCAGGGCGCGGTGCGTCAGAACGCCGATCCGCCCCAGAAGAATCATGGCCAGCGGCATTTCAAAGATGATGCCGAACCCGAAGAGAAACAGCAGGCAGAAGGCCGCAAACTTTCGCACGGAGATGATGGCCTCCAGGTGCGGGCCTTCGAACTCGAGCAGGAACTGAACCCCATAGGGCAGCGAGATATTCAGGCAGAAGAGAACCCCGGCATAGAACAGAACCACGGAAGCCAGCCAGAAGCCGATCACCATCCGGCGCGTAAAGGCCGGGAACAGGGGCTGAAGGCCGGCAAGCAGGGCATAGAGCATATAGGGCATGCCCGCAAAGACGCCGCAGGCCAGCGCGATGTTCAAGAACGTAAACAGCGTCTCCGGAACGCCGTAGGCCGCCAGCTTCACGCCCGTCACCTGCTGCAGATAGCGGAGGATCGGCTCGGCCAGGTAGTATCCCGCGATCGAGCAGGCCAGCACCACCATGCCGATGCGGATGAACGACCGGCGCAGGGTCTTGAGCGTGTGATAGACCCGATCGCTGTTTTCGGCGCCGGTTGGTTCGGCAGCTGGATTGGAGTCCATTCCCCGTCGATTTCCCCATGGTTTAACAGCCGGAACACTGGTCCCAACCGCGGTTTCTTTTGGCACGAGGGCTTGGAGTCTGTCAAGGCGGCGTTTGAATCCATCCGCCTCCTTCG
>CAYRUF010000038.1:0-45088 GCA_964427375.1 uncultured Desulfatibacillum sp.
CTGTCAGCCGAAATAAAAAAGTAATTTGCTCTCAGAAAAGCGATGTAAATAACACGAGCAATTATCACGGCTGACTCCTTTCAGTCAGCAAGTCGCACCAGGCTTGGCCTGGCGCTCCAGATTCTCACACGGAAAAAAAAGAGGTCACAGACCAATGTCTGTAACCCCTTGATTTAACTGGTGCGCCCGGCAAGATTCGAACTTGCGACCTACGGATTCGTAGTCCGGCGCTCTATCCGGGCTGAGCTACGGGCGCGTTGGGATAAAACGTATCCGAATTTTTAGCCGAAAGTGCGCGGCGTGTCAATCGGTTCTTGTCCGCCGAAACCACCCGGAGTCTCCATCTTAACTTTTTCGGGAAGGTCAACTGTCGATCTGCGCTTTTATTGCTATTCCGGCCTGCTTCATCTCGTCCAGTGCCTTGGCCGTCGTATCCGGAGCCACTCCCCTGCTCAGGCCCTCGATAACCGTTACCTTGTATCCGGCCTTGACCGCATCCAGGGCGGTGGCCTTGACGCAGTAGTCCGTGGCCAGGCCGTAAACGATCAACTCCTGGATGCCGCGTTTCTTCAGGAGCTCGTTCATTTCGGTCTGGGCACCGCCGTCGTCCTGGAAGCCGGAGTAGCTGTCGTATTTTTTGTCCTTGCCCTTCTGCACGATGGCGGCGAACAGCTTGCTATCGAGCAGCACGTTGGCGTTCTCCGTTTTCTGGACGCAATGCGGCGGCCAGAGCACCTGTTTTTTTCCGGCCACTTCAATAACATCGAAGGCCTTTTTGCCCGCGTGGTTGGTGTAAAAGGAAACGTGATCCGCCGGATGCCAGTCCTGGGTGCCGAAGACAGGGTGGCCTTTCTGGCGCAGGGCTTCCGTGGCGGCGGCGACCTTGTCAAGGTAATCCTGGTCCGTGCCCGCGACGGCAAGCGAACCCTTCTTGAGAGTCGTGAAATCGCCCTGAAGATCGACCACGATCACCCCGACTTTTGCTCCGGCGGCAGCCGTCGTGGAACCCATGACGGCCAGATAGATCATGCCGAACATCAAGATCATACCGATCAAATAAAAGCTCCTCATGGCGCACCTCCTTTTTCAGGTTTTCGATTTTACAATGGAAATTTCAAAGTGTTTTCCATTTTCGAAAAAACGGATGCCTCTTTTCTGCTCCAGCTCGCCATATCCGGACCAGTACTCCATCCCTCGACACCGGTCAATGTTATTGAGAAGCGGCCGCGCCGGGTCGAACCGTTTGAAAAATTGGCGGTTATCAGGTAACCAGTTTTACCCCCCCCTTATCGCACCTCTGATCGAGAGGAGGAGAAGCCCGAATTGCAGCCCCACGAGGATTATATGCGGATCGCCCTGGAGGAAGCGCGCCGGGCGGAGCAGATCGATGAGGTACCGGTAGGCGCCGTGCTTGTGGACGCGTCCGGAGATCTGCTCGCCGCCGCCTGCAACCGGACCATCGCCAACGCCGATCCAACGGCCCATGCCGAAATCCTGGCGCTGCGCGCAGCGGCCGAAAAATTAAGAAACTACCGGTTGTTAAACACTACGCTGTATGTTACCATCGAGCCCTGTTTGATGTGCATGGGCGCCGTCGTGCACGCGCGCGTGGCGCGGGTGGTTTATGGCGCGCCCGACCCCAAATGGGGAGCGGCCGGGTCGCTCTACCATTTCGCGTTGGACCCGCGGCTCAACCACCGGCCGGAGGTGGTTGCCGGGGTGTGCGAGATTGAGTGCCGGAAGCTGATCCAGGAGTTCTTCCGGCTCAAGCGAACCCCTTGTTGAGAAAAGGAGAGATGGTGTGGCGAGCGTCGTAGTCATCGGAACGCAGTGGGGCGATGAGGGCAAGGGCAAGATCGTGGATCTCCTGGCGGAACACGCCGACGTGGTGGTGCGCTTTCAGGGCGGCAACAACGCCGGCCACACCATGGTGATCCGGGGCGAAAAATTCATCAACCACCTGGTGCCTTCGGGAATCCTGCAGAACAAGATCTGCGTGCTGGGAAACGGCATGGTGGTGGACCCGGCCGTCCTTCTGAAGGAAATCGATTTTTTGGCCAGCAAAGGCATCGCCACCGGGCCGGACCGGATCAAGATCAGCGAAATCGCCCAGCTGATCATGCCCTACCATCAGCGTATCGACCTGGCCCGCGAAGCGAAGAAAGGCGCTCAGCAGATCGGCACCACCGGCCGCGGCATCGGCCCGGCCTACGAGGACAAAGTGGCCCGCCGCGGCATCCGTTTCGTGGAGCTGCTGGAGCCTGAAACTTTCGAGCGCATGGTCCGCACGATCCTGGAGGAAAAAAACTTTTACCTTCAGAACTATTTCAACGTCCAGCCGTTGGAAGCCGAGGGCATCATCCGCCAGTACCGCGAATTCGCCGAGCGCCTGGCGCCCTATGTCACCAACGTGTCGGTCGTCGTCGACGCCGCAGCCAAGCGCCGGCAGCGGCTGCTCTTCGAGGGCTCCCAGGGCACCCACTTGGACATCGACCACGGCACCTATCCGTATGTGACCTCGTCCAACACGCTGGCGGCCAACGCCTGCTGCGGCACGGGCCTGGGCCCCCGGAAGATCACGGATATCATCGGCATCGTGAAGGCCTATACCACCCGCGTCGGCAAGGGCCCTTTCCCCACCGAGCTGACGGATGCGATCGGAAACCATCTGCAGGAGAAAGGCGCGGAGTTCGGCTCCACCACCGGACGCCGCCGGCGCTGCGGCTGGCTGGACGCCGTGATCCTCCGAAACGCCGTGCGCCTGAACGGTGTCACGAGCTTGGCCATCACCAAGCTCGACGTGCTGGACGGAATCGAGTCGCTGAAGATCTGCACCGGCTATGACTTTCGCGGGCAGACTCTCGATGTCGTTCCGGCCAGCCTCAAGGTGCTGGAGGAGTGCCGGCCGGTCTATGAAACCCTGCCGGGCTGGACGGAGACCATTTCCGGGATCCAGCGCTTCAGCCGGCTGCCGAAAAACGTCAAGAGCTACCTCCGGCGCATCGAGGAGCTGACCGGGGTCCCGATCGGCATCGTCTCGGTGGGGCCGGACCGCGACCAGACCATCGTGATCCAGAACCCTTATGTGCGCCAGACCGCTGCCCGGAAGCCGGCGGCCCGCAGGAAATAGCTCAAAAACCCAGCGCCGCCAGTTCGCAGTTGACATCCGGGGGCGTTTCTTTTAAAAAGCGAAATTCAGTCGGGACGTGGCTCAGCCTGGTAGAGCACAGCGTTCGGGACGCTGGGGTCGGTGGTTCAAATCCACTCGTCCCGACCAAATAAAATCAATCGGTTGATGGGGTCCTTGGTAATCGGGGACCCCCTTTTTTTTATTTTGAAGCATCACCCGATCAAAACCAGCCCGTAAAGAGCAGCAAAGGAGCCATGCTTCCCTGCGCCACCGCTTTGCAGGCCGCACTCCCCCCCAGGATGCCTCGATCCGTTTTCCGACATTTACGCCAAATCCGGACATCGAAGGCCGGGCGATCGCATGTTTTCGGCATTTTCCATTCGCGAGGGCAGCGCAGATTCGGATCACGCCAGTTGGACTTCGGCTTCGATTTCAACGGGAATATTGAAGGGAAGCTCGGCCATGCCTACCGCACTGCGAGCGTGCCCGCCTGCTTCCGGGCCGTATAAGTCCAGGATGAGGTCGGAGAAACCATTGATCACGGCGGGCTGCAGGTTGAATCCGGCGGCGGAGTTCACCATCCCCAAAACGCGGCACCAGTGCGCAACCCGGTCAAGATCGCTCACTGCGCGCTGGAGGCTGCCGAGAATCGATAGGGCCGTGAGCCTGGCGGCGGCGTACCCCTGCTCGACGGTGAGTTCGCGCCCTACCTTCCCGAACGGGCCGGCGATCGAACCATCCGGGTTTTGCGGACCATGCCCGGAGATGTAGGCACGATCTCCGACAACGCGGACGAACTGAAACGGCAGGATGACCCCGGCAGGCGGCTTGACCGGCGGCGGAAGCGGCAAACCGAGCAACTGCAGCTTCTTTTCAATGTCGGCCATGAGTTCCCTGTCTCGGCAGCTATTGAATTAGTCGGATTCGGCCGCTGCGGATCTTCGCCCGGGCCTTGGGTTTGGGCATAGGTCCCTGATCCAGTTTCGGATGGTGATCTCCGAATAGGGACTTCCATCCGGCTTTCTGGCCTGGCGCACCATCTCGCTGTGGTTGATCATGGCAGCAATGGTGAAATATGGCTGCCTTTCCCAAATTCGCTGTGCGATTTCACGGCATTTCTCGTTTACACTCTGAGCATGCAGCGACCTCGCCGGCTTGCTCTCGATTGGAGGCGTCTCCTCCACAACGCCGACCTCGGAGGGCTTGCGCAGGAATTTATCGACTTCTCCGGCCGGATATCTGGAGTTAACCAGAAAACTTGAAAAACGGTCCACCATTTCCGGTTCTGCCGGCAATTCAAACTCATCCCAATCCGCGCTCCTCATGGATTCAAAGTATGCCCGGCAACCCTGCAGTCGCTCGTGCAATGGCTCAATGTCATCTCTGATCATTCTTTCCCTTTCGGCTCCGCTTAATTCCCATGCAGCTTCATCAAGCCTTGAAAGTTTCTGCTCCAAATCCGAGATGTGTTGGGCCACGACATCGCCGGGCATGATCAACAGGCCCTTGCCATTGTGGGGCGTAAGGCTTTTGGTTATACACCCTTGAAGTATCTCGACATCTCCCAAATGACCCATCTTTTTGATCTGATGACCGTGAACCCACTCCTGCATTCAGCCTCCCACAACTAATACCTGCTTTTTCTGGCGCCACGGAAACCGTATGGCGCAAGTAAAGAAAGTGTGCATCATCCGCCCGGTTCGGCTAAGGGGGTGAATCGACTGGTTGAAAAAATATAGGAATCGTTATCAGTTTTCAAGCAATTACAATATGATATCAAGAATAGCGAGGCAAGTCAATCCGCTTGGATCGACGGACCTTCAAACTCTGGGGGCATGGCTATCCATGGCGGCATGGGCGGAGGCTTGGCTATATGGAGCGGGGGGCGCTGAAAAAGCCTGAATGGGATGTTTGCACGGAAAGGGGGCCTTTTCATCCGCAAAAATTGGTGATAGAAAGCTTCGATTGGTTCTAAATCTATTCGCTCCATTCGATTTTGCTCTTTACTCCAGTCCTCGAGACTGGTTTTTTTTGCTTGATGTCCGACCATCGAAAAAGCTATCTCGCGGCGGATCCTGCCAAGGCCAACATCCGCGTGATATTCGCCCTCTGGCTCGTGCACTTCACGGGCGACCTGTACGGCTCCTTCGTCAGCCCGCTGCTGCCGGTCTTCGCCGAGATGTTTACGCTGAGCCTCGCTCAAGTGGGGCTGCTGGCCGGCATCCACCGTTTCCTGATGTTCATCGTCCAGCCGGTTTCCGGGTATTTCGCGGACCACTACCGGACGCGGCTCTTCATTCTGGGCGGGCCGATCCTGTCCCTGATCTTCATCCCGCTCGTGGGGGTGGCGCCGAGTTTCGTGGCCCTGATCCTGTTCGTTGGTTTGGGCTCGATCGGCCAGTCCATGTTCCACCCGCCGGTGGCCGGCATGATTGCCTCCTATTCCGGCCGGCACTTCAGCTTCTGCATGTCCGTCTTCAATGCGGGCGGCACCCTGGCCTTCGGGATCGGGCCGATTATCATCACCGCTCTCGTGGCGGCCTATGGTCCAAGCGGCACGCTGCTGTCCATGGCCATCGGGCTGCCGCTCATGGCGGTCCTGTTCAAGATGGTGCCGATGCCTCAGGGCGAAGGGCTGGCGGCCCGCGGGTTCATCGGCTCGTTGAAGGAAGCCCTGGGCGGGGCCTGGAAGTCGATCGCCATGCTCTGGCTGGTGATGGTGCTGCGGGCCTTCGTCAGCCAGGTCTTCATCACGTTTTTTCCCCTGCTGTACGCCCGCGAGGGATATTCACTGGTATCGATCGGCGTGGTGACGGCGCTGTTCACGCTGGCGGGCGCGCTCAGCGGGCTGGTGGCCGGCAGCCTGGCCGACCGCACCCGCTACCGGCCGATTTTTGCGGCGAGCCATCTGCTGACTGCCCCTGCCCTGCTGCTCTCGCTCCTTCTGCGCGACGAATGGGTCTATCCCTGTTCTTTTCTATCCGGCTTTTTTTCGATGGCGACCCTGCCGCTCGGGGTGGCGCTAGGCCAGCAGCTTGCGCCCCGGGGCCGGTCGATGGTCTCCAGCCTGATGATGGGTCTTTCGCTCGGCATCGGCGGTGTGATGAGCCCCATTATCGGCAGCCTGGCCGACGTGTTTTCGCTTCCGACGGTCCTGGCTTGGCTGCCGGTCGTGCCGCTCTTGACGGCGCTGTTGTGCCTGCGTCTGCCTGAAAAAACATAACTGGCAAACGAATTCATGAGATCGAATCAGGAGGCCCCATGAACGCACCGGATGCTGCTTCCATCAACGGCGCCCAGGCCCTGGTCACCATCCTTGAAGCCTACGATGTCCGCTATGTGTTCGGCGTGCCCGGAGACACGTCCGTGCCGCTCTACCAGGCCCTTTACGAGCGCCGCGACGCCATCCGCCACATCCTGGCGCGCGACGAGCGATCGGCCGGCTTCATGGCCGATGTGTACGCCCGGCTGTCCCACCGGCCCGGGGTGTGCGAGTGCCCTTCGGGCGCCGGAGCGCTCTATTCGGCCCCGGGGATCGCGGAGGCCAACGCATCGTCCATCCCCATCCTGCTGTTCACGAGCGGGGTCAGCCTGTCCGGCGAGGGCAAGGGCACCATCACCGAAATGGACCACCATGTGTTCTTCGAATCCATCAGCAAATGGTCCAACTTCCTCAAGCTCGCCGCGAAAATCCCGGAAACGGTGCGCCGCGCCTTCCGGGTGGCGACCTCGGGGTGTCCGGGTGCGGTCCATCTCGCTTTTCCGACCGAAACCGTCGTCGGCCGGATTCCGTTAGACCAGATTTCGCTCCATGCCGAACCGGAGTGCAAGGCCTACCCGTCCATGCGCTTCCGCGGCAGCCCGGATGCAATCACTCGCGTGGCGCGGCATCTGACCGGGGCCAAACGCCCGGTGCTGATCGTCGGCGGCGGCGCCAACCACTCCCAGGCGCGCAGCGCGGTGCTGGCGCTGGCCGAGCGCATCCACGCGCCGGTGGTGACCACGATCTCCGGCCAGGGCATCATGCCCGACCAGCATCCGCTGGCGCTGGGCGTGATCGGGGACAACGGCTATCACCCGCACGCCATGCGGGCGGTCGAGGAGGCCGACGTGCTGCTGTACGTCGGCTGCAAGCTGGGGTCGGTGTCGACGGTGCGCTGGACCCTGCCCTCCGATCGGCCGGGGCGAAGGATCCTGCAGGTGGACATCAATCCGCGCATCATCGGCAACAACTATCCGGTCGAGGACGCAGTCGTGGGGGATGCCCGGCTGGTGTTGGAAGATATCCTGACGGAACTGGGAAAGGGCGGCCGGACCGATGCGGAGGGCTGGATCGTGCATCTCAACCGCAGCCGCCATCACTTCTGGGCCAAGGCCGCGGCGGTCCTGGCCGGCGATGAAACGCCGCTGTCGCCGCAGCGCGTCATCGGCTCGCTCAACCGGATCATGTGCGAGCCGGCCGTCGTCATCGCCGACGCCGGCACGGCCACCCCGTACGTGACGCGCTACCTCAAGCTCAACCACGACCGTTCGCGCTTCATCATTCCGCGCGCCTACGGCGGCCTCGGCTACGCCATCCCGGGGGTGGTCGGCGCCTGGCTGGCGCGTCCGGAGGCACGGCCCATCGGACTTTTCGGCGACGGCAGCATGGGCATGTCCTGCGGCGAGTTGGAAACGCTGGTGCGCTACCGGGTTCCCGCCGTCCTGATCCATTTCAACAACGGATCCTTCGGCTGGATCAAGACCCTGCAAAAAATCCATTCCGAAAGCCGTTATCTGTCCGTCGACTTCAAGGCCCTCGATATGGCCCGGGTGGCGTCGGCTTTCGGCCTGCGCTCGTTTCGGGTCGAAACCCCGCAGCAGCTGGAAAGCGGCCTGACCGCCGCCTTCGCCGGGGAGGAGCCCTGCTTCATCGATGTGGTCACCCGACCGATCGAAGAGCGGATCCCGCCGGTCTATTCCTGGCTCAAGGAATCCGGGATCGAACCTTTGAGCGAGGATCCTTACTGAACCCGGAGCGGCCGTTCCTCGGTCTTCGCGTGAACGGATGATCAGCAGAAGGTCAGAGGAGAGTCGGTCTTCGGTGAGACCAGGGGCTTGTTTTCTCCAATTGAGCCGCCAGGCGGAACAGCGTCGCTTCGTCGCCGATGCGCGCCATGAAGTGCACGCCGCAGGGCAGGTCGTCGGGGGTCCAGTGCAGCGGAACGGACATCGCCGGCTGACCGGTGAAGTTGGCCAGCTGCGTGAACGGGGTGCGCGCCATGTTCTGGATGGCGATCCGGTCGATGACGCCGCTGCGCCGCAACCAGCGGCCGAGTCCCAGGCGATTGATCATTTTCAAAGCGCCGACCTCATAGGGTTTAGGTTTGAGTTCGCCGATCCGGGCCGGCGGTTGGGCCGTGGTCGGGGTCATATAAAGATCATGGGTTTCATGAAACCGCCCCATCGCGCGAGCGGCCCGGCCCCACAGGCGCCGGGCCGCGGCCATCGAGGCCGCCGGCACGCAGCGGCCGAGCAGACCGAGGGTCCAGGTTGCCGTTTCCACGTCCTGCGGCCGGGCGGGCCGGCCCAGCACCCATCCCAGATCCTTGAGATCCGCGGCCACTTCTCCGTAAAGCATGGTGAGATAGCTTCGAGCGAGCGCCGGGCCGTCCAAAGCCGGAGCGGCCTCCTCGACCTCGTGCCCCAGCCGCTGAAGCATTAGGGCCGTTTGCAGAACCGCCTTGGCGTTCTCCGGATGGACGGCCGTGCCGATCGGAGAACCCAGGTTGAAGGCGATTCGCAATCGAGGCGGGTCGCGCCGGACCTCTTCGACATAGGGCCGCTCGGGCGGTGCGATCACGAATGGAGCGCCGACATCCGCGCCGGCGGTGGCATCCAGCATCGCGGCGCTGTCCCGCACCGACCGGGTGATAACGTGCTCGACCACGGCCCCCTGCCACAGCTCCCCGAAATCAGGCCCCGTGGGAGTCCTGCCGCGCGAGGGTTTCAGCCCGAAAAGTCCGCAATACGCGGCCGGGATGCGGATCGATCCGCCGCCGTCCCCGCCGCCGGCGAGCGGCACCATGCCGGCGGCCACGGCAGCCGCGGCGCCCCCGCTGGAACCGCCCGGCGTCCGGCCCAAATCCCAGGGATTGCGGGTCGGACCGAACAGCTCCGGTTCGGTGTAGGCCACCAGGCCGAACTCCGGGGTGTTGGTCTTGCCCAGGATCACTAGACCGGCATTTTTGAAACGCCGGACGAGCTCGCTGTCGTGATCCGGCACGAAGTCTTTAAGCGCCCGGCAGCCGAAGGAGATCGGCGCGCCGGCCAGGGCCGCCAGCAAATCCTTGAGCAGGAAAGGAACCCCATGGAAGACCCCTGGCGGCAGGCCCTGGGCGATCGTTCGGCGGGCCGACTCGAACAGGGGCGTCACCACCGCGTTGAGCTTCGGGTTGAACCGCCCGATGCGGGCCACGGCTGCATCGCACACCTCGGCCGCGGATACCTGCCGGGAGCGGATCAGCTCGGCCAGGCCGAGGCCGTCGTATTGGTCGTATTCCTTGAAATCGGTCATGGATTTCAGTTGGCTGTGGTTTGCGGTGGGCTGCCGCCTCCCGCCGCACCTACCAGGGTGTCGAGAAGCGGTGCCTCGGAACCCGGGATCAGCCGCCGGGTGCCATCGATTCGATGAACGCCTCCAGGCGCGCCTCCACCTGGACGCCGGAAAACGCCCGCGGATCGTTCTGGTCGGCCTCGATGACCACGCCGGGCTTGCCGGTCAGCCGCGAGAGTTCCTCCTTCAGGCGGTACATCCCGACGGAATAAGGCTTGCACGAGCGGTTGGAGTGCATGATGAATCCGGTCAGGCCGAACTCGTCGATCAGCCGGGCGAGGTAGCGGATGCGCTGCTCGAAGCCGTAGTTGATGTAGATGTTGAGATAGGACACCGCCAACGCTTCCATGGCGTCACGGGTTTCAATGCCGGCGAAATCCTCCAAGCCGCTCCAGCTGTTGGCATAGGTGGCGGCGACCAGGGCGCAGCGGCGCTCGTCGAAGAATTTCTCGAACGGGCGCATCTGGAACCAGATCGGCAGGTTGTCCCAGAGGACACGGTATTGCTCGTCCGGTACCGATCCGATCCGGCGCTCGGCCCGTCCGGACACCTCGTCGTAGAGCAGCTGGTAGTAGTCCACACAGGCCGGCGTGCCGCGCAGGGTCACGATGGGCGCAATGTGAATGAAGGCGTCCAGCGAGGTGAAGGGAGCCGGCACGGTCCGGCCCAAGTCTAAAATTTTTCTCCACCAGGCGGTGGCCTGCCGACTCAGCCGGATCACTTCGATCAACCGGTCCCGGTCGAACGGCTTCTGCAACATGTCCTCCAGAAACCGTTCCAGCTGACTGAATTGCGCGACGACATAGCCGACCAGCCCCGGCGTCAGCCCATCGTGCAGGAAGGGGGTGTCCACCACAAAGAGCGGCACCTGGTATTTCCGCGCAACCACCTCATACCATTTGATGACCGTTTTGCAGATATTGGTGGAGCACACCAGGAAATGCGGCGCCGGCAGCCCCCCGGCGGGCCCCCCGCGCACCAGGTCCTGGCCGATATCGGTGCGGGCATACGCGCAGATGTCCGGCGAAAAACCGGCTGCCTCGGCCGCTTCCATGAGGGGAACGGACTGGTGCCCGGCGGCGCACATGGCGGCGTAGTTCTCCGGATAGACCGGGATGGCGCCCATGGCGTAGACGAATTCCACCGGCGCACCGCTGGTGAGCCAGGCGATGGGCTTGTCCGCCGCGGTTTTGGCCTCGATGTAATAGAGCGTCATCAGCTCTTTCATTTTTTTAAAGGCGCCGAGCTGGGTCAAACCTCCAACCCTCCGATCATCTCGCAGAAGGCCTGGATGCGAGTCCGGAGCGATTCGACGCTTTTCATCGAGAGCTCCGTCTCCACCACGGTGGCGGGGATACCTTCCTGCTTGAGCCGTGCCAGCAGCTGGGGCCGGTCGAAGGCATCCGGCTCGCAGAACTTGACGTACCAGAAGACCACGCCGTCCGCGCCCGCATCCCTGACTTTTTTAACCAAGTAGTCGTGGCGGTCTTGTTCCGGATGGTGAATGCAGCAGCACGGGGCGCCGCCGAAGACGAACTCCGCGATGCCCTCGGCCGGATCGTCCACCGCCAGGGTCGCTTTGGATGCGGTTCGCCAGCCGCTGGCCAAGTCGTCGTCAACCACATCCGCGCCGATTTCGTCGAAAAGCCGCTGGGCCTCGAGCGGATCGAAGACCATTCCGCTCAATACCACTCTCGGCCGTCGGCCGGCCGGTGCCTCGATCGATGCAAGCCCGGCCAGCAGGTTTTCAAGCAGGCGGCCGTATTCGTCCACCGGCAGAAAGAAACCGGCCTTGAGGACCGCGTGGAAATCCGCGTTTTTCAACACCCCGGGCCTTTCCCGCCGCAGGCGGTAAAGATCACGCTGGAGCGAGCGCACGCGGCCGAACTGCTTGGCGGATTCCCGCAGGGCCTCGGGCGAAACGCATCGGCCGGTGATCGCTTCGAGTCCCTTTATGGTTTTTTGGACAGCATCGGCCAGATAAGCACGCCGCCCCTCGGCGGTTTGGGTGACCGGGAAGGATAATCCCAGGATGGGCTTGCTGAAAAGGCGCCGATACAGCTCGCGGAGGTTGATCAGGGTGTCGCAGAGCGAGGTGAACACATAGGCCTGGATCAGCCCGGCCCTGCCGCGCATTTCAAGTTCGAGCGCCGACCGCGCGACCGAGCAGCAATAGGGCTGCAGGTAGGCTTCGGCGTGGTCGATCGCGACCCCGGCGCCCCAGAGCTGCACCGGGTATCCGCCGGCGGCATGGATGAGCTCCAGCGGGAAATACGCCGGCAGCACACCGATGACCGGCCCGCCCAGCCGGTCCCGGTGCCTTCGAATGGTTGCGGAAATGTCGGCGATCGCCGCGTAGAATGGGGTGAACACCTTGCCTTTCTACCAGTCATAGCTCTCTTTTTCAATGATCGTCGCGACCCCCTGCCCGCCGCCCACGCAGGCATTGGCGCAGCCGTAACGGCCGCCCTTGACGTTGAGAATCCGCGCCAGGGTTCCGATCAGGCGAACGCCGGTGGCCCCCAGGGCGTGGCCGATGGCGATGCCCCCTCCCATCACATTGACCTTTTCCGGATCGATGCCCAGCTCCTTGATGCAGTTCAGGGCCACGACGCTGAAGGCCTCGTTGATCTCCCAGAAGTCGATGTCGCCCGCCTGCAGTCCGGCTTTTTCGAGCGCCTTCCGGCTGGCCGGCACCGGGCCGGCACCCATGACGGTGGGGTCCACCCCGGCGAATCCGATCGAGCGAATGGTGGCCAGCGGCCGGATGCCCCTCTTCTTTGCCGTCTCCTTGGACATCAGAACCATGGCGGTGGCGCCGGCGTTCAGCGGCGACGCGTTGCCGGGCGTGATCACGCCGTCCTTTTTGAAGGCCGGTTTGAGCTCGGCCATGCCCTCGTAGGTGGCGTCGTCGCGCACGGCCTGGTCCGTATCCACCCGCAGCACGGTGCCGTCGGCCTGCACCGCCTCGATCGGCAAAATCTCGTCCTTGAAGAAGCCCTGGCTCCTGGCCTGCGCGGCCAGCTGGTGCGAGCGCGCGCCCCATTGATCCATCTCCTTGCGCGCGATTTTGGATTGAGCCGCCAGCTTTTCCGCGGTCAGCCCCATGTTCATGCTGGTCATGATGTCCCAATGCTGATATTCGGGGCTGAGGAAGAGCGTCATGTTGGGGGCCAGAAGCCCTTTTTCCACGTTGCTCATGCCCATGGCCACGCGGGTCATGTGCTCGTAGCCGGCGCACAGCACCACATCGGCGAACTCCTGGGCGATCTCCATGAAGCCGATCTGGACTCCGGCCATGGAGGAGCCGCACTGCTGGTCGACGAACTTGGCCGGGATCGTGTGCGGCAGGTTCGCCATGAAGATGGGGATCCGGCCGCCGTAGGCCCACTGCTCACCGACCGCCGTGGCGCAGCCGACCAGGAAATCGTCGATCGCCTCGGCCGGGATGCCCGTGCGTTGGATCAGTTCGGGCAGCAGCTGGGCGAGCAGCTCGTCGGCGCGCATCCGGCAGAACCAGTCGCGGGCCGGCTCGGTCGGCCGCGAGCGCGACAGGGCCGTCCTCAGATATCCTGCGATCACAACCTCTCTCATGGAATCCTCCTTATGGTGAATGGGTGTGTCAACGGTTCGTTTTTAGTGTTTGGTGTTTGGTGTTTGGTGTTTGGGGTTTAGTGTTTGGGGTTTAGTGTTTGGGGTTTGGGGTTTGGCGGCGACGGGCAGACCCGCCGGGGCTTCAATCCCGGTAGAAGGTTCTGCCGCTCTGCGCCATGTCGCGGATCAGCTGAGCAGGCGTGAAGCGCGCTCCGTAGCGCTGCTCCAGTTCCATCAAACAGCGAAGGACGTTCGCCAGCCCCCAATGGTCGGCGTAGCGCAGGATGCCGCCGCGATAGGGTGGGAAGCCCGTGCCGTAGATCATCGCCAGGTCCATGTCCTGGGGCCGATCGCAGATGCCCTCCTCGATCATGAAGGCGGCCTCGTTGATGGCGGCGGCCAGCATGAGATCGACGATCTCCTGCTGGGCGACCTTCTTCGGCGGAATGCGGTGCTCCTGCAGGTAGGCCCGAACCACGTCGACGACCTTGGGGTTGGGAACCGGCGTCGGGCCGCTGTAGTCCATGTAGCCGGAGCCGGTCTTGCGGCCGTAGCAGCCGGTCTGGTAGATCGCCTCGGTCAGGGGATGGACCTTCCAGCGCTCGCCCAGACGTTTTTCGAAGGTGCGGTTGACGTGGTAGTTGATGTCGATCCCCGTCAAATCGGAGAGCGCAGCCGGCCCCATGGGCATGCCGAAATCGGTCATGGCGCTCTCGATGGCGGCTCCGTCCACGCCGTCCGCCATTAGGAAAATCGAGCCGCTCATCAGCGCGCTGAGCTGGCGCGAAACATAGAATCCGGGGCCGTCGTTGACGACGATCGGGATTTTCTTGATGGCCCGGCCGAACGCCACGCTCGCGGCCAGAGTGGCGTCGGAGGTCTTTTGCGCGCAGATGATTTCAAGCAGCTGCATGCGGTGGGCCGGGTTGAAGAAATGCAGGCCGATCATGCGCCCGGGGTCCTTCAGCACCGAGGCCATTTCGGTGATGGGCAGGGCCGAGGTGTTGGTGGCGAAAATCACCTCCGGCCGGCAGATCCCCTCCAGTTTTTTCCAGATGTCCTGTTTGACCTGCATGTTTTCCAGGACCGCCTCGATGACCAGGTCGACGTCCTTGAGGTCTTCCAGCGCCGAAGTGGTGGTCAGCCCGTCCTTCATCAGCCGCCCCAGTTCTTCGGCCGACATCTTCTTGCTCTTGATGTGATAGTCGAAGGTTCCCCGGACGGCGGCAAGCCCCTTTTCGACGGCGGCCGCATGGATGTCCCAGAGCACGGCCTTGAAGCCGCCGGTCAGCAGCAGGTGCACGATTCCGGACCCCATGACCCCGCCGCCCAGCATGGCCACTTTCTTGATCGCAGCCGGTTGGATGCCCTCGATGCGCGGCAGCCGCCCGGCCGCGCGGGTGTT
Source organism: uncultured Desulfatibacillum sp. (assembly GCA_964427375.1). Taxonomy (GTDB): domain Bacteria; phylum Desulfobacterota; class Desulfobacteria; order Desulfobacterales; family SpSt-501; genus SpSt-501. The sequence continues at coordinate 14,725 of CAYRUF010000038.1, forward strand.
GAGGAAGATGCCGATCAGGTTGCGGGCCACGTCGGACAGCAGACAGTCGGCGAACAGCTCGGCCTCCTGATCCAGGTCGGCCTCGAGTTCGTAGCCGAGTCCCTTTTCGAAAGCCTCGATGGCCTTGAGCGGGGCAATGTAGCCCTTGCCCTTGGCGGCTGTCATGAGTTTGGCGAAGTCCAGCAGCGCCTTCTTCTCGGCCGCGCTCGGCAGCCGTTCGTGGCGATGGCGGGTCGCGCGCAGCTTCAAATTCAGCTGGCCGGAGATGAAGCGCCGCGCGGCCTGCGCGGCGGTTTCCACCAACTGCGGCGCATCCGCCAGTTCGTCCACCAGAGTGCGCTCCAGGGCTTTCTCGGCCTTGATCGCTTTACCGGTCGTGATCATGTCGAGCGCGTTGGGCAAGCCGATCAGCCGCGGCAGGCGCTGGGTTCCGCCGGCGCCCGGAATGAGCCCGATCTGGACTTCGGCCTGGCCGAGGTCCACCCCCCGCACCGCCACCCGGTAGTGGCAGGCCATAGCAAGCTCCAGCCCGCCGCCCAGGCAGTTCCCGTTGATGGCGGCCACCACCGGTTTGGGGGCGGTCTCGATGGAATTGAGAAAGCGGTTGTTGTCCTTCAGCAAGGCCAAGATGCGTTCGCGCGTGCGGATGTCCTTGATCTGGGTGATGTCGGCGCCGGCGACGAAATTCCGGCCGGTTCCGGTCAGCACCACGGCCTTGACCCTTGCGTCCGTGAACGCTTCTCCGAATGCCTCGGACAACTCCCGGACGAAATGCTCCGAAAGCTGGTTCACCGGAGGGTTGTCCATCCGAAAGACCGCGATCCCATCCGCGACCTCGACCTTGACGGTTTGGTAATCCATTTTCATGTTGCGGCATCCTCTCTGGTTGGAAGATGGTTTCTGCCCCGGCGCGGGTGCCGGCCCTTATGACCGGCGCCGCCGCGGGCCGGATGATGGACCGGAGCGAAGCGATGCGTTGGGCGCTTGTTAAAAAACGTGTAACGTGTTACACGTTAAATGATTTATCATATCCAATTAACGTAAAATTTTGTCAACATTTTTTTTATTGGCTTTTGCGGCCGCCCCCGCGTAACGGTGTGATCCACCGGAGGTGCGATCACACGCGGCGCCCCATCGATCGGCCGCCGCTCAACCGCCGATTTGGCCCGGAGCAACGGAATTCAGCATGCGCATCGGAGAGCTTGTCAAACGAACCGGCGTTCCCAAGGAGACCATTCACTTCTACCTTCGGGAGGGCCTGATCCGAAAGCCGCGCCGGTCCGGCACGCATACCGCCGATTATACCGCCGCCCACGTCGACCGCATCCTGCGGATCAAAGAGCTGCGGGACAGTTTTTTTCTGCCGATCCCCGAGATCAAGAAGATTCTCAAGCAGAATCGGCGGCAATCCCCATCGGACCAGGCCGTGGCGGACCTTCACAACAAGTATTTCCGCCCGCTCGACCGGCTGCTGGCCACCGAGGTGGTCGGCCGGGACGCTTTTCGGCAAGCCACCGGCATCGGCCGCAAATGGCTGGCGGTCATGGAGGACTGGGGGATCATCAGCGCGTCCGCCAAGAACGGCGAACCGGTCTACTCGCCTGACGATCTCATCATCGGGCGTCTGATGGTGGACATGGACCGGCTGGGTTTCGGCCCCAAGGACGGCTATGATCCCGAGGAATTGAAGCGCATCGCCGATTTCATCCGTCGGTTCGTGCGCAGTTCGCACCGCGATTATTACCAGCGCAACCTGGAGGGCCTGTCTTCCAGTGAACTGGACGGAAAGGGCAGCAAATTCACCGAAATTATGAGTTTGTTTTTTTACCACCTGTATCGTAAATTGGTGCGCGAAGAGTACCACCGCCTGCGCCGCTCCAGAGGCCGCGGAAGCCCTGCAGCCCTCTCGCGGAGAATGAAGAGCCCGAAAGGAAGCCCATGACCACGGATCGTCACCCGGCCGAATCATCCGATTGCGCCGCCTGCCCTTTCAAGAACGCCGACCGGTTCTGCATGCACCTGGATGGGAAGCACCCCGAAACCTGCCCGACCCGCCATCAAACCGACACGTTCGCACAAGCCCATCGGGAATATGCAAAGCCCGAGATCCGCGCCTTTGCGCATGCCGCCTCCGTTCAGGAGGGGGAAGGCTATGCCGGGCGTGAGCGCGGCTATGCCCAGGTTAGGCCGTTGAAGCCGCGCATCCTTGAAATCGCCGAATTCGCCGACCGCATGAGCTACCGGCGCCTCGGCCTCATCTTCTGCGCCGGGCTCGCCCGGGAAGGCAAGCTCGTTGCGGATTTCTTTCGCTCCAGAGGCTTCGAGCTCGTATCGGCCATCTGCAAGGTCGGCCAGGTTCCGAAGGAAACCATCGGCATCGCCGACGACCAGAAGATCGCCATCGGCCGGCACGAATCCATGTGCAATCCCATTTCCCAGGCCATGCTGATGAATGCAGCCAAGACGGAGTTCAACATTCTGCTGGGACTTTGCGTCGGGCACGATTCCCTGGTCTTCAAATACAGCGACGCCTTCTGCACGGTGCTGGCCGCCAAGGACCGGGTCTTCGGCCACAACCCGCTTGCCGCCGTTTATACCCTGGACAGCTATTACCGCTACCTGAAGCAGACGCCGAAATAGCCCCACCGACTTCCCTTGCCGGAGGAACCAATAGCCATCCGAGAAGAATCGTGTTAAAATAATAACCGTTATCCAAACAATTACAGCCACTCAGGAGCGTGCGGCGTGGTGACGAACAAGGTGGTGGTCCGCTTCAAGGACAACACGATTCTCAAAGGCAAGACCAATAATTTTTTTCCGAATAAAACCAGTTTTCACCTGGAGCTGTTCGACGGCGAACAGATGGAAATCCACTTGGAGGACCTGAAGGCGCTGTTTTTCGTAAAAAGCTACGAAGGCGACCAACACCACCGGAAGAGCTACGAGGACAAAGTGCCCGGCGGCGGCCGAAAGATCCAGGTGAGGTTCAGCGATGGCGAGACGATCGTGGGGTTCACTACCGGCTATTCTCCGGACCGGGCCGGCTTTTATATGGTTCCGGCCGATCTGAAAGGGAACAACGAACGTATTTTTGTGGTCGTGTCGGCGACCGAGGCCATTGAGATGGTTTAAACAAGGAGGGCCTGCCCGCGATGATCATTGAATGCAGCGGCTGCTCGCGCAAATTCAGCTTGGACGAAAAACAGCTGAAGCCGGATGGCTCGAAGGTCCGATGCACCAAGTGCGGCGCCGTTTTCATCGCGCTTCCGCCAGCCGGTGGCGGACCAACAGCCGAATCGGAAAACCGGCCAGCCAATTTAAATCGGCAGGAGGCCGCCCCCGCCGCCTCAGATCCCCCGCCCGTCAAGAAGAGGCCCCAGCGGGTATCCCTGTCGGTGCCCGTGTCCTGCATCGCTATCGACGCCGAGGGCCATCCGCTGAATTTCTACATCGGCCTGATCACCGAAGTCGGCCCCGCGGATTTATGCGTCGAGGTCTTCTGCAGCACCGTACCGGATTGCGTTTTGGTGTCATTCATCAATCTGGACAACCGCGACGTTCAAATCAGGGCCAATGTCGTCGGTTCGGAAACGAACGCCTCGCGCAAAACAAAATTGGATTTATTCCTGGCGGGCACGCCGCAGGAAGTCTCGGATTTCGTCGCGCAGCTCGTCAAATCCTATCACTACTCCAACTGATCCGCCGGACCGGCCTCCCCATAAAGCCCCTCGAAGACCTCCCAAAAGGCGGGAAAGGACTTTTGCACGCAGGCTTCGTCCAGAATTTTAAGCCCGGCGGCCCTCAACCCGGCCACCGCAAAGCTCATGGCGATGCGATGATCGTTGTGGCAGTCGATGGACGCGCCGTTGGGCCGTCCACCCTGCACCCAGAGCCCATTTTCGTCATATCCGCACTCGATCCCCATTTTGCCCAGCTCGGAGCATACGGCGGCCAGCCGATCGCTTTCCTTTTCCTTCAGGTGCGCCACGTTGCGCATGATGGTCCGGCCGCGGGCGAACGCGGCCACCACCGCCAGCGTGGGCACCACGTCCGGGATGTCGCTCATGTCGGTTTCGGTTGCCGACAGCTCGCCGCCCGTGACGGCGACACCGCTCGCACCGGCGCTGACCCTGCATCCCATGCGCGCCAGAATCTCAACCAGCCGGGTGTCCCCCTGTCGGGAATCCAGGCGGGTTCCGTTGACCGCTACGGTCGAACGGGTAACGGCAGCCGCCGCCCAGAAGTACCCGGCCTGTGAGCAGTCCGGCTCCACATCGTACATCCCGGGCCGATAGCGCTGGCCGGCCGGGACGCTGAACCATTCATACGACCGCCGATCGGTATGAACCCCGAACCGGGCCATGGTGTCCAGGGTGATGTCGATATATGGCCGCGACACCGGCCCCTGCTGCACCTGGATCTCGACGCCATGGCGGCTGCAGGGCCCGATCAGCAGCAGCGCCGAGAGAAACTGACTGCTGAGCGCGCAGTTCAAAAAAGCCTTGCCGCCGGCCAGGCCGTCTCCGGGAACTTCGACCGGGGGGCGTCCATTTCCGGCCAGCGACCGGGCGGCCACGCCCAGTTGATTGAGCCCATCGAGCAGATCCCGAATGGGGCGGGCCTGGAGCCGCTCGGTGCCGGTCAGCACCGAGCGGCCCTTCGCCAGCGCGGCAACGGCTGTCAGCAGGCGCATGGAGGTTCCGGAATTCCCCAGGAATATCGGCCCGGAGGCGGCCGCCAGCCTTCCCCCGCACCCATGGACCACCAGATCGGGCATTGATGCTTCGATCCGAACCCCCCACTGCTTCAATGCCCGAAGCGTCAGGCGGGTGTCCTCGCTGTCGAGAGCGTTCCGGAGCACACAACGTCCGTTCGACAGCGCAGCGGCGATGAGCATGCGGTGGGTGTAGCTCTTGGAGCCCGGCACGGATACCTGCGCCCGAATGGGGGCGGAAAGCGTTTGGATGACGCGCATAACACCGCTCTTTCTCGAGTAATTGGCTAGGGAGCGGCTATGGCCGGGATGTCAATTCGGCCTCGACCGCCATACGCATGATGTCGACCGGCGCGGGCAGACCGGTCCACAGCTCGAACTGCTGCGCCCCCTGGTAAACAAACATGGCCAGCCCGTCGATCGTCACACACCCGGCGGCACTGGCTTCGGATAAAAGCCTCGTTCGCAGGGGATTGTAGACGATGTCCATCACCACCATCCCCGGCCGCAGCTTTTCCCGGGGCACGGGGCTCTGCTCCACCAGCGGCGCCATTCCGACCGGGCTGGTGTTGACCAGGACGTCGATGCCGTCGGCCGCAAACTCCTCCAGGGGTCTGAACTCGGCGCCCAGCGCCACGGCCAGCGCTTCCCCCTTTTCTTTCGAACGGTTGAAGACGCAGACCGTCCCTCCGGCCGATAGAACGCCATGGGCCACCGCCCGAGCGGCCCCGCCGGCACCGATCACGCCGACCCTGCGCCCGCCGACGGAGACCACCTTCTCGAGTGCCTGCAGCGCGCCGGCAGCGTCGGTGTTGAAGCCTTTCAGCTCGCCGTCCGCCTGGACGATGGTGTTCACGGCCTTGATGCGCCGGGCGGTCGGATCGATATAGTCCAGACAGGCCATAACGGCCTCCTTGTGGGGCATTGTGACGCTCGCCCCGCGGAGCCCCAGCGAGCGCATCCCCGCGGCGGCCAGGCGAATGTCCTTGGTGCGGATGGCGGCGTAAACGCCGTTGAATCCAGTGGCGGCGAAGGCGGCGTTGTGCATCACCGGGCTGAGGCTGTGAACCACGGGATTGCCGAAAACCGCGAAGAGCTCCGGGGTCCCGAAACCGTCGGCGGCATGCGGCGGCGATCCCTGAACGTCGCGGGCCGCCGCCATGAGGGCCGCGAACACCCGGACCACGTAGCGGTTCGCCAGAAGACCGCCCCGGTTGATGTCCATGAGCCGTCGGAACACCTGGGCTTCGCGGCGGGTGTCGCGGACGGGCAACCCCAAGCGCCGCTTCAATTCACCGATCCGGCCGGCGGCCGTCAGCCGTTCGTTGAACAGCCGCAGGATTTCCTGGTCCAGACGATCGATGATCCCGCGCTGGGCCTCGAGCTGGTTTTCCTCGTCGCCGGGCGGGTTCGGCGCGTGCGGATCCGATGGGGGCGTTTTTTTCATGGAAGCGCTTCCTGTCGCAGGATTTCCGGGAACTCCCCGGCCTGCCGTTCCAGCTCCCGTATTTCGATCGCCTTGAGCGAGGCCTGTCCGATGTCATCCAGCAGCACGAATCCGATCACGGCGTCTTCGCGTTTCTTGTCCCGGCGCAGGGCCGCCAGCACCTGCTTGAGGTCGGCCGCGGCCGCGACCGGCAGCCGCAAGCGTCGCAGCAATGCGGTGATCCGTTGATACGCGGCGTCGGACAGCCGCCCCATCTTAACCGATAAACCCGCCGCCAGCACCATGCCGATGCTGACGGCTTCGCCGTGGGACCATCCGCCGACCTTTTCGAGGGCATGCCCGAACGTGTGGCCGAAATTGAGGATACGCCGCTCGCCGGATTCCCGCTCGTCGCGCTCGACCACTCCCGCCTTGATCGCGATTGAGCGGCCGACCAAATGTTCGATCGTCGCCGGGTCGAGCGCCAGGGCCTCCGCGGCGCGTTCCTCCAGAACAGCGAACATCCCGGCATCGGCGATCAGGGCATGCTTGACAATCTCGGCCATGCCGTTGGCCACTTCGCCCTCCGGCAGGGTGTCGAGCCGCTGCAGGTCGCAGAGCACGAATTCCGGCTGGTTGAAGCATCCGACGAGATTCTTGTAGCCTCCCAGGTTGACCCCGTTTTTCCCGCCGACGCTGGCGTCGACCTGGGCCAGCAGGCTTGTGGCCACGAAACCGAAGCGCAGCCCGCGCAGGTAGGTGGAGGCGACGAAACCGGCGACATCGCAGACCACCCCGCCGCCGATCCCGACGAGGAAGGTGCTGCGGTCGGCTTCGAGATCCGCCAGGGTCTCGTAGAGGTTCTTGACCGTCTCCAGGTTTTTGACGGACTCGCCGCAGCCGATGCTCAGCACCGGCAGCGACGGCAGCTCGGAGCGGTAGAGCCGGAGCAAATGATCATCCGTGATGACGATGGCTCGGCCCGGCGGGAGATGGTTCATCAAGTGGTCCACCCCTTCCCCGATGAAAATCGATGACCGCCCTGAAGCGCTATTAATCTCGACCACGTGCATGACCCGAGCCTACCCCCTTCCCCCATCCCTCCGGGCGTCAAACGCCTCCGGCGATTTTGTCGGCGGCCCAGGACACCAGCTTTTCGGTGGTCTCCCAGGAAATGCATTCGTCCGTGATGGAGACCCCGTAAGCCAGCCCGGCGGGGTTGCTGCCGAATTTCTGCTTGCCCTCGAAGAGGTTGCTTTCGAGCATCAGCCCGACCAGCGCGTCGTTTCCGCCGACCCGCTGGTCGACCACGCTGCGCCAGGCCATCTCCTGCCCCTGGAATTTCTTCCATGAGTTGGAGTGCGAGCAGTCCACCATGATCGCCTCGGGCAGTTGGTGCTCGATCAAACCCAGGCGCGCCTCGGCAATGCTGATGGGATCGTAGTTCGGCCGCTTCCCGCCGCGCATGACGATGTGGCCCATGGGGTTGCCGGTGGTCTGAACGATGCAGGTGTAGCCTTCCTGGTCGACCCCGAGAAAGGTCTGGGGGGTGCGCGCGGCGACCATCGCATGGATGGCCGTCTGAAGGTTGCCGTCGGTGCTGTTTTTGAACCCGATGGGCATGGACAGCCCGCTGGCCAGTTCGCGGTGGGCCTGGGATTCGGTTGTGCGCGCGCCGATCGCCCCCCAGCTGACCAGATCCGCGACGTACTGGGGCGTCACCATCTCGACCATCTCGGTTCCCGCCGGAAGCCCCATCTCGTTGATGCGCCGCAGCAGCTGCCGCGCCTTGCGCAGCCCCTGGTTGATGTCGCAGGCCCCGTCCAGGCCGGGGTCGTTGATGAACCCCTTCCACCCCACCGTGGTCCGCGGCTTTTCGAAGTAGACCCGCATGACGATGAAAATGACGCCGGCGACCTTTTGCTGCAGCGCCTGCAGCCGCTCGGCGTACTCCAGAGCGCCTTTTTCGTCATGAATCGAGCAGGGCCCGGCCACGAGCAGCAGACGCCGGTCCTCTTTAAGGAGAATTCGGGCAATGGCGTCGCGGGCCGACGTCACCGTCCGGCCGGCGGCCTCACTGACGGGTATGGCCTGCTTCATTTCCTTCGGGGAAATCAGTCGGGTGTATCCCTTCACCCTCAAATCATCGGTATGCGTCCGCATCCTTTTCCTCCCACGCAGCGATTAAACGGAACGGCCGCGGGTGTTTTCGCTCCCGCGGCCGTTCCGTTTAAAGCAAAAGCCGCAGGCGCTTCCGATCCGCCCCGGCTTTCTTGGCGCTTTTTCTGGTGAGTATCTTTCAGCGCACCGCAGGCAGATCGGTGCTAAAGTAATAGTACCAATAACAGAAGCAACAATTGCCTGCAGCCGCCAGTGTCATCGAATGCTCACCCATTGAAATTAGACCACCCCTAAACGAAACCCGGACGGTCTGTCAAGCTTTTTCTCAACCGCTCAACCGCCTCTATTCAGAATATGGGCGGTCAGCGCGCCGAGATCCGGGCCGACCCAGTCCGCTCCGGCATCGCTCAGCTCTTTGGAGCTGCAGGCGCCGGTCGTGAGGCCGTACGACCAGACCCCCGCCGCCCGGGCCATCTGGACATCTTCGACCGCATCCCCCACGTAGCCGCATTCACGGGGCCGGATGTTCATCGCCTGCAGCATGGCCCGCATCGGCGCCGGCGAGGGCTTCGGGTCCGGCACCTCGTCGAAAAACAGGCTCGCCTGAAAAAGCCCGGCGAGATGCGGCGGGAAGAGCATCTCGTAAAGCGACCGAAAGGTGTTGGACAGGACCCCCAGCCGACAGCGGGCCGACAATTCGGTCAGCGTTTTTTCCGTGTGGGGAAACAGCTTGAAATCGGATCGCGCGAGTTCGGCATAGATCTGCTTGCGCCGGCCGATGATCGCCTCCCATTCGGCGTCCGATAGGGCCCCGAAGTAAAGGCTTCTTTTGGCCGAGGGCGGCTGGGAGATGTGCCGCCGGACCCGATCGCGATCCAGTGGATACCCTCTCTCGTTGCCTGCGCGGACGTAGGATTCCACCGCCAGGTCGAGGTCGTCCACCAGGGTGCCGTTGTAGTCGAAGACGATGGCCTTGAGCATGTCAGGGTTATTTATCCGTCAGCGCCGCAACCCCCGGCAGGGTCTTGCCTTCGATGAATTCCAGCGATGCGCCCCCGCCCGTCGACACGTGCGATACCTTCTCGGCCATGCCGGCCTTTTCGATGGCCGCGGCCGAATCGCCCCCGCCGATCACCGTCGTCGCACCCGCAGCGGTGATCTCGGCCATGATTCCGGCGACGGCAAACGTTCCCTGCGCCGTCCGGTCGATTTCGAACACGCCCATCGGTCCGTTCCAGACGACGGTCCTGGCCGTTTTCAGCAAAGCGCGAAAGGCCTCGACGCTCTTGGAGCCGATGTCCACTCCTTTCCAGCCCGCCGGGATCCCGTCCGCCGGCACCTCCCTGAGATCGCCCACCTTGCGGGCTTTGACATCCAGGGCGTCGGACACCACGACATCGACCGGCAGCGCGATTTTATCCCGGCCCTCGGCGAGCAGCCGGCCGGCGAAGTCCACTTTGTCGGCTTCGACCAGCGAACTGCCGACCTCGAGCCCCTGGGCTTTGAAAAAAGTGAAGGCCATGCCGCCGCCGATGACGATTCGGTCCACCCTTGGCAGCAGGTTGGTGATCACGTCGATCTTGCCCGAGATTTTAGCGCCGCCCAGAACCGCCACGTAAGGTTTTAGGGGGTTGCTGACGACCTTGCCGAGGTAATCCAGCTCCTTCATCATCAAGTAGCCGGCAGCGGACTGCTTGAAGAAGCGCGTGACCCCCTCGGTGGAGGCATGGGCGCGGTGGGCCGTGCCGAAGGCATCGTTCACATAAAGATCGCCCAGCCGGGCCAGCTTTTGGGCGAAGCCCGGGTCGTTTTTCTCTTCTTCGCCGTAAAATCGCAGATTTTCGAGCAGCAGGATTTCGCCGTCTTCCAGCTGCGCCGCAGCGCTTTCGACCCGCTCGCCGATGCAGTCGTCGGCAAAACGAACCTCGCAGCCGAGCAGCTTCGCCAGCACGCCCGCGCACGGCCGCATCGACAGGTCTTCCACCCGCTGGCCGTCCGGGCGGCCCAGGTGCGACATCAATACCAGCCGGCCGCCTTTGCCCAGGATGGCTCGAATCGTCGGCAAGGCCGCCCGGATGCGCGTATCGTCGGCGACGTTGCCGCCCTTCAGCGGAACGTTGAAGTCCACCCGCATTAATACCCGTTTGCCTCGGACATCCACGTCTTCGATCGTCAGCTTTTGCATGCATTCCTCCCTTGGAAGCAGTTGGCGGGTCATTGAACTGTCTTTCATTTTATCCGGATGCCTCCAAAATTCAAGTCTCATGCGGACGCGACGTTGACTTCTTCGAGCGCTTGTGAAATGAGAACCACCCATGCAAACCCTCCACCGCGCCTATTTCAAGGACTCGCGCACCATGCCGGCGATCGGCTCCCAGAGCGTCGAGCTGGTGGTCACCTCCCCGCCCTATCCCATGATCGAGATGTGGGACGACGGCTTCAGCGCCCGTAACCCGGCCGTTCGCGAAGCTCTGAAACGCTGCAACGGCCGCGCGGCCTTCGAACTCATGCACCGAGACCTGGATTCGGTCTGGAAGGAAGCCCATCGCATTTTGAAGCCCGGCGGACTGGCCTGCATCAACATCGGCGACGCCGCCCGCACCGTCGGCGACGACTTCATGCTCTACCCCAACCACGCGCGCATTCTCACCTGCCTGCTGAAGCTCGGATTCACGCCGCTGCCGGCCGTCCTGTGGCGCAAGCAGACCAATGCGCCCAACAAATTCATGGGTTCCGGCATGTATCCGGCCGGGGCCTACGTTACCCTCGAGCACGAGTACATCCTGATCGCGCGCAAGTGCGGCAAGCGTGAATTCACGACGGATGAGGAAAAGCGGCGGCGGCGCGAAAGCGCCATTTTCTGGGAGGAGCGCAATGCCTGGTATTCGGACGTGTGGATGGAGTTGAAGGGCGTGCGCCAGCATTTGGGCAAGAATGAAACGCGGAGCCGCAGCGGCGCCTTCCCGTTCGAGCTCGCCTACCGCCTGATCAGCATGTTCTCGGCCAAGGGCGACACGGTGGTCGATCCGTTCCTGGGGACCGGCACCACCTTGCGAGCCGCCGTGGCCGCCGGCCGAAACAGCATCGGCTACGAAATCGAACCGGAATTCCGCCAGGATGTTTTCGCAGACCTCGCCGGCCTGACCGCCCAGGCTCAGCAGCGGATCCGTTCGCGGATCGACGAGCATCTCACCTTTGTCGAACAGCGCCTGGCGGCCGGCCGGGAAATCAAACACATCAACCGCCCCTATCGCTTCCCGGTCGTTACGCGCCAGGAAACCGAGCTCTTGATCGACCTGCTCGAAGCGGTATCCCCTGCCGAACGCGACTGCCTGCGTGCGACCTATTCGGACGACCCCGGCCGCCTCCTCGACCCCCAGCGCTGCATTTCCGCAGCCCCACGTTCGGAACCGAACGGGCAGCTCTCCTTGTTTTAATCAACCAGTGGTCTCCCGTGCTCTTTGAAGCGCTCGGCGATGGTGTCGCCAACCCGCCCGCTTCCGACAATAAGCACCGGGTCCACCGCAAGTTGGCAGATGTGGTAGAATGCATAGATCTCTTCGAAGGCCTCCAGGTTTTGCGCGGACCCGGCGAGCACCAGCACGGAGGTGCGCTCGATCCGGCTTTCCGGGTGGGGTATTTCAAAGTGGCCTCGTTTCCATATTCCAACGACATTAACCCCGAAGTTCTCGCGCCATCTGCTCTCGCCCACCGTCTTTCCCATCAACGGAGTGTCCATGGCGGGGAACTCGGCGATGATCAGCTCTTCGAATCGGCTGATGTTGAAATGAAAGAGAATGCTGTAGACGGCTACCATGGCGGCGAGGACGATCAGGAATTTGAGCAGTTGGCGGACATTGTACTTGGTGCTCTCACACTTGAAGAAGTAGCTGATCAACACGGGGTTGTATTTCATGACGGTGATATCCCAGTCATTGGATCGGCGGAGGCAGGTTCCTCGTAGGGTCGGCTATCGGGATGATGGCTGCAATAATATTCCACACGACAACCTCCGCATTGGGCGGCAAGGCCGTCAAGCTGGATTGGCATCTTCCGGTATTGCGGCAGTTCCGGCCAGACACCCCTGCCTGATGCGTTCCACCGCTTTGCGTTCACCCAATACGATTAACCGGTCATTTGCCATGAGCCGCTCTTGCGGACCTGGTGACAAAATCCGCTCCGCGCCACGACGGATACCCACGACGGTTACCGCAAAGTTCTGTCGAAATTTCAAATCAGCTAACGTTTTCCCCTCGACACTGGCGTCACAAGGGATCATCACCTCATCTACGAGAAATTGGTCCGAGGAATGCGAGGGCTCGGTTTCCTGCAGTCGGCCGAGCAGATTTTCGGCATGGATCAGCTCTTCATGCGATCCCATGACCACCAGCCGATCGCCTGGGTAGACTCGAAAACCCGGATCGGGGTCGTAAAAAACGCGCCCGGCCCTGTTGACGGCCAGGATCGAGGTTCCGGTGGAGCTTCTCAAGGGGATCTCCTCGATCTTATTGCCGGAAAAAACGGAGCCGGACCTCAACCGTATTTCCTGGAATGCGATCGGCCAATCGATGTTCGACGGAAAGACCCCTCGGGCATGGGTCAGCGCATCAGCGGCCTGCTCGGCCGCATCGGTGAAGGGCCGCAGCACGACATGCGCGCCGGCTTCGCGGTAAATTTTCGATTCCTCCGGAGAGACCGCCGTAAGCGCTACTTTACCGGCATATTTCCGATGAGCCAGCAGATTCAGCAGCGCCAGGTTGAGCTCCTTGCTGCGCACGGTGCTGACCACCCATTTGGCCTTGTTTATCGGCAGTTCCTCATGGAGCTCCGGATCGCCCATGTCTCCGTAGAGGACGGTAACGTCCCGAGAGCGCCACTTTTCGAGTGCACGGGGATCGAAGTCCACGGCGACCAGGCTCTTTTTCCTTTCCAAGAGATGCGCCGCAAGCCCGCTACCGTAATTTCCCAGGCCGACCAGGATGACATCGACCACGGGCTGAAACTGGAGGACATCGATGCTGGCCTCACGGGTGGGGTTCTTTTTTTCGAAAATCTTGAGCGGACCGGAAAAAAACCGGTAAAGCGGTTCCGAGTAAAGGATCATATAGGTGGATGCGAAAATCGTCACAACGCCGACCAGCGTGATCAGCCCCATGGCCTCTTGGGTGATATGACCGAGGCTCAGCCCCAGGGCGGCCACGATCAGCGAAAACTCGCTGATCTGGGCGACGGTGAGGCCTGCCATAAAACCGGTGCGGCGGCGGTACCCCATCGCCCCCATGATAATCAACACGATGATCGGATTGCCGACCAGGACAAAAACAGAAAACAGGGCCGATTCCCCGATCTGAGCGCCGACCGTGCTCCAATCCAGACGCGCACCGAGGTCAATGAAGAAAAACAAGAGCAGAAAGTCGCGCAGTCCGGTCAGGCGGGCACCGATGGCGTCCCGGTAATCCGTGGAGGCCAGCGAGACCCCGGCCAAAAACGCGCCGACTTCCTTGCTGAAGCCGAGAAAATCGCTGACGGCTCCGAGGAAAACGGCCCAGGCGATTGCAAACACATTCAGCAGCTCTTGGGAATTGGCAAGTTTCCGAAGAAGCGGAGGCAGTGCATAGCGCATGGCCAGCCCGACACTGGCCAGCATGGCTGCGCCCTTTGCGGCAACCATGGCCGAGGCCTTGAGAGCGGATTCTCCCTCCGGCAGATGGGAGCCGAATGTGGTCAGTCCCACCAACGCCAATATGGCCGCGATATCCTGGACGATCAGAAAGCCGACCGCGATGCGGCCATGCAGGGAGTCGATTTCTTTTTTGTCGGACAGCAGCTTGACGATGATGATGGTGCTTGAAAACGTCAGGGCGACCGCAACGTAGGCCGAATGGATCGCTGACATCCCGAGGACGAGCGCGATGAGGAAGCCGATAACGGAGGTGAAAACAATCTGCCCGAGGCCGGTCGCCAGCGCCACGGCACCGGTGGTGCGAATCAAGTCCAGGTCGAGGCGGAGACCCACAATGAACAGCAGCAACGCAATGCCGATCTGCGCCAGCAGCTCGATCTGCTCGTGGCTCTGGACGACGCCCAGGCATGCTGGACCGGCCACGATGCCGGTGGCCAGGAACATGATGATCAAGGGCTGGCGCAGCTTTTGTCCGAGGGCTCCGAGCACTGCCGCAAGTCCCAGGATGGCTGCAATTTCATAGAAGGTGTTGCCAAAAATCATGCCGCCCTCCAATGCAATACGGCGGAACCATCCGGAATTCTCTTCTCGATGTTTCCTTATTTTCTACTTTATGCCTCGATGTTAACACATGATAATTAAATTTCCAAGTTGGGGGTGAGGGGATTCCGGTGATCGGCTATTGGAAGTAGTTCATGTTCGGAGCGGAGGTCAGCTCGGGCGGGGTTCTGAAGAACACTTCCAGGGCCTCCTGAATCTCGTTCAGGCCGAATGAATTCTGAACCCTGGCGTACAGGGTATGGCCGAACCGGAAATTCGCCGCAAAGTAAAAGACGAATTTCTGGAAACGCCGCACGGCGGCCTTCTCGTCGAAGTGGCGTGCCGTCAGATCCAAAAGCCGTTTCGCCGTGCTCTCGAATATGCCCGGCCCCGGTTTAACGCCGTCGCACCATTCCGCAAATGTCCAGGGCCTGGCGATGGCGATCCGCCCCAGCGCCACCCCGTCGCATCCGGTCTGCCGAAGCATGCGCAGACATCCGTCCGCGTCGAAGACGTTCCCGTTTCCGAACACCGGAATGCGCAGGGCCTGTTTGAGTCGTCCGATGTATTCCCATTTGGGCGCCCGCGCCCTCCGGTCCGGCGCCACGCGCGGGTGAAACGTTACGGCGTCGGCGCCGGCATCCTCGAACCGCCGGCCCATGGCGACCGCAGCCGCGGGATCGTCCTGCCAGCCGATGCGGAATTTGACGGTCAGCGGGACCCGAACCGCGCGGCGGATGCGATGGACGATCCGCTCGGCCAGGTCCGGATCCCGCAACACCGCCGCGCCGCAGCTCTGGCGGCAGATCGCCCCGGTCGAGCAGCCGAAGTTGACATCCACGCCGAAGAAGCCCTCGGCTTCGATGCGCTGGGCCGCTTCCGCCATGCGCTCGGGTTCACGTCCAACGACCTGGCAGGCGAGCAATGGCAGCTCCTCGTCCCGCCAGCGGAAATATCTGGATACGAATCGATTTTCGCCGGGAACGGTCTTGGCGCTGCACATTTCGGAAAACAACAGGCCATAGCCTCCGAATCCGCCGAGCAGCTCCCGGAAGGCGACATGCCCGAGAAAGGTCATGGGCGCAAACACCAGCCGTTTGGCCAGAACCCTTCCCCCGATGTTCAGCGGCCGATTCAGCAGAGGGCCAAGCATCGCAAGGCTGCTGGATGTCGAGTCGATGGGAGTCATGTGGGTCGGGCGGCTTTCCGGCCGGATGCGTTTGTACTATAATCGTTCTGCATGCAACACTTCAAGACCGAAAGAGGGCCGCCATGTCCATCCGTCTGTTGGCCAAAGACCTCTATCGGCTGCAGCAGGCAGTCGAACAATTGGAAAGAGAGCTGGAGGAGACTCCGTTCGACCAGCGCGAACACCTTCAGGCGCGGCTGAGATCGGTGCGGGCCGAGCGCGACCACCTGCGCCGTGTCCTGGATGGGCAAAAAGACTCGCCCGCCCGGCCGCGGACCTGAGAAACGGCCCGGCCATTCCGTATGCCTTATGCCGACCCGATACCCCATCCAGGCTCTGAAGGCCATGCTGGTGATCGGGTCGGTCGCCATCGATCGCAACGTGTGCGCCGACCGAACTTTTTTTAAAATCGGCGGCGTCGCGACTTACGCCGGGCTCACCTACCGTCTCCACGGATTACCGACCCGAATCGCCTGCAATGTGGCGCCAGCGGATGCTGCGATTTTGGCGCCTCTGCGGAAGGCGGGCATTCAGGTGCAAAACGGACGGACCCCGACCACCACCCGTTTTGTGAACCGCATCGACGGGATCCGGAGAGCCCAGGAAATGCCATCGATCGCCAGCCCCATCCGCAGCCGGCTGGTCGCGGCGGCGCTGAAACAGGTCGGCCTCATCCACCTGGGGCCGTTGCACCCCGGCGATATCGCCCCGGAGGTTTTTTCCCGTCTCGATCGGGCGGACGCCCCGGTGGCGCTCGACATTCAGGGCCTAGTCCGGGGATGCGACCGCACCCGCATCGTCCCGGCCGTGTCGGACCATTTGGCGGCCGCGCTGCAGGCGGCTGACCTCGTGAAATCCGACCTGAACGAACTGGACCTGGTCCTCGATGCGTACGGCGCCGGAGTCGATGCGGTCATGGAACGATTCGACATCGCCGAATGGGTGGTGACCTCGGCTTCGAAGGGCGGCTGCATCCACCTCCGCGGCGGCCGGCGCCTGGTCTATACGCCCGTGCCGGTCGACGAGCCGGTCGATCCTACCGGCGCCGGGGACGTCTTCTTCGCGGCCTACACGGCGGCAAGGCTCCATCTGCGCCGGACGCCGGCGGCCGCTGGCCGCCATGCCGCTCGCCTGTCCTCCGAGCATGTGGCCGGACGGTATCTTCCAGCCGAGGCACTGAACGTTGCACGCGCGTGACGGTTCTTGAATCGGCCGATTCCCGGCGTTGACAAGATAACCAAGGAAGGATAAGAGTTGGCGGGTCGGATGGAACGATGGACGATCACTGCTGCCGCCCTCCGGGCGCCTGGCTACCATGACCCTTTGAATTCAGGAGTGCAACCGATTTATTTTTCCGACTGCGCGCGCCGAGTGAATGCATGACCAACGCCTCCCGCAGGATGATCCCGGAGAGTTTTCAACGGGGATTCATGACACTGCTTGCACCCCTGGTGCGGCTGCTGACGCGGTTGGGGGTGAGCCCGAATTCCCTCACCATCGCCGGCGTCGTCATCACCACCGTCGGCGCACTCGCTTTTTTTCTCAAGAGCCCTCGAATCGGCGGATTCCTGATTCTGCTCGGCGGACTTTGCGACGCCATCGACGGATCCCTGGCCCGCAATGCCGGCAAAGCCACCCGCTTCGGGGCGCTCCTGGATTCATCGGTGGATCGGTATGCCGAATTCGTCATGCTCTTCGGCATCGGCGGATACTTCCTCATGGTGGATGACTACGTGAGTGCGGCGGTGACGTTTTTGGCGCTGTGCGGATCGTTCATGGTGAGCTACACCCGGGCCCGGGCCGAAAGCCTCGGTCTGGCCGCCAAGGTCGGCGTCATGCAGCGGCCGGAGCGCATCGTTTTCCTGGGGGCCGGCGCACTCATCCATCCGATCGCGCTCAAGATCACCATCTGGATGGTAGCCGTGTTTGCCAACTTCACCGCCCTGCAACGTCTGCGATTCGCTTTTAGGCAGGATGCAACCCCGCCTCAGGAGAAAAAGCAGACGCCCGAGTTCAAATCCGCCTCCCTCAACAAGGGCGGTGCCTGAGCCTTCGGGGAACCGTCCCATGGTTCATCTCAGGCCGGCAGATGGGTCGATTCCGCCGTATCCCGCTAGAACTCCGCACGGTTCCGGCCGCGACGAATCGCCCGCGGCCATTCGAGGAGGAGAAGATGGCGCCGCGCAGAAATGATTACGACGTCATTGTAGTGGGCGCCGGTCCGGCCGGTCTTTTTGCGGCTTATCACCTGTGCGAAAACTCCAACCTACGGGTACTGGTCATCGAAAAGGGCAAGCCCCCCCTCAAACGCCATTGCCGGATCAACGACTACCGCGAATGTTTCAAGTGCAAGCCCTGCGACATTCTGAGCGGGGTCGGCGGCGCCGGGCTTTTTTCGGACGGCAAACTGAACTTCATTCACAAGCTCGGCAAGACCGACCTCTCGCAGTTCATGCCCGTCCCGGATGCCGAGGCCCTCATCGCCGAAACCGAGACGGTTTTCAACCGGTTCGGGATGGACGGCCCGGTATTTCCCACCGATATGGGCCGGGCGCGGGACCTGCGCAAGCACGCCAAGCGTTTCGGCATCGACCTGCTCATCATCCGCCAGAAGCATATCGGCAGCGACCGGCTCCCCGAGCGCATCGCCGCGATCGCCGATCATCTGCACGCCAAGGGAGTTGCGATCCGGACCTCGGAAGACGTGAAGGATATTCTCGTGGACCAGGGCCGGGCAGCCGGGGTGGTTACCCGCCGCGGGGCGTATTCAGCCCGGCAGGTGATTGTGGCGCCCGGCCGGGTCGGCGCCGACTGGATGGGGGCCATCGCCCAGAAGTTCGGCCTGGGCCTCAAGCAGCGCGGCATCGAGGTCGGCGTGCGGGTCGAAGTCCACAACGACATCATGCAGGATCTCTGCGACGTGATCTACGATCCGGCGTTTTTCGTCCAGACCGCCAAATACGACGACCTCACGCGCACGTTCTGCACCAACCGGGGCGGTTTTGTCTCGCTCGAGAACTACAGCGACTTCGTCTGCGTGAACGGCCATGCCTTTCGCGACCGCAAATCGGAGAACACCAACTTCGCCTTCCTATCCAAGGTGGTGTTGACCGAACCGGTGACCGACAACCAGTCCTACGGAGAGGCGATCGGCAGCCTGGCGACGCTGATCGGCGGCGGGAAACCCATCCTGCAGCGTTTCGGCGATCTCAAACGCGGCCGACGCAGCACCTGGAACCGCATCCACAAGGGCTACATCCGGCCGACCCTCACCAACGTGGTCTGCGGCGACATCGCCATGGCTTTGCCGGAGCGCATCCTCACCAACCTCATCGAGGGCCTGGACAAGCTGAACCAGGTGATTCCGGGGGTATCCAACGACGAAACCCTGCTCTACGCCCCGGAGATCAAGTTCTTCGCCACCCAAATCGAAACCAGCAATGTGCTCGAAACCTCCATCCCCGGCCTTTTTGTTGCCGGAGACGGCCCCGGTGTTGCCGGCAACATCGTTTCGGCGGCTGCCACCGGCCTGATCCCGGCCAAGACCATCCTCGCCCGGGCCGCCGGCGCCTCCGGCCCCCGGAATCACCCCCGGCGTTCGAGTGAAGAAGAAATGGCTGCATAATGGCTTTGGGTGATCCGATTGCGGTGGTCGGCATGGCCGGCCTTTTTCCAGGGGCACTGGACATTGCCGCCTTTTGGTCGAACATCTGCGCCAAGGTCGATGCCGCCGCCGAGGTCCGCGGGGGGCGCTGGATCGCTCCTGCCAGCGTCATGGTCAGCAGCGGACTGCAGCCCGACCGGGCCTACTCCAGCCGTTGTTGTCTGCTGCCCGATTTTGACCTGAATCCCGACGGCCTGAACCTGCCGGCCGACCTGCTCGCATGCCTGGATCCGCTTCACCTGGCCGCTCTGCAAACCGCGCGCGAGGCGATTTTGGGCCGCGAGGCGCCGATCTTGAACCGTCTGCGCACCGGCGTCATTCTGGCCGCCCTGGTGCTGCCGACCGACGCCGCCTCGGCTTTCACGCGGGAGATTTTCGAACCGATCCTGGAGCGCGGCGTTTACGGCGGATCGTTTGCACGGCCCCGGCCGCGAAAACCTGATCCGGCCCGCTATTTCAGAAGCCGGGTGGCCGGCCTGCCGGCCGCCATCGTTGCCGGTGCGTTTGGACTGGGCCTCGGAGGCTACACCCTGGATGCCGCCTGCGCGTCGTCCCTGTATTCCGTCAAGCTGGCCTGCGACGAGCTGCGTGCCGGGCGCGCCGATGCCATGCTGGCCGGCGGGGTGGCCCGGCCGGACTGCCTCTTCACCCAAATCGGCTTCAGCCAGCTGAGGGCGCTCTCTCCCAGCGGCCGGTGCGCGCCGTTCGACCGCGAGGCCGACGGCCTGGTCGTCGGGGAGGGCGCGGGGATCTTGGTGCTCAAGCGCCTGTCCGACGCGCTGCGGGACGGCGACCGGATCCGGGGCCTCATCCGCGGGGTCGGCCTTTCCAACGACCTGCGCGGGAACCTGCTCGCCCCGGACTCCGAAGGCCAGCTCCGCGCCATGCACGCCGCCTACCGCAGCGCCGGCTGGTCGCCGTCAGACGTGGATCTGATCGAATGCCACGGCGCCGGAACTCCGGTGGGCGACGGGACCGAGCTGGCGAGCCTCCGCCGGCTGTGGGGCGAGTCCGGCTGGCAGCCGGGCCAGTGCGCCATCGGCTCGGTCAAATCCATGATCGGGCATCTTCTGACCGCGGCCGGCGCAGCCGGAATCATCAAGGCGCTGCTGGCCATGCACCACGGGGTCCTTCCTCCAACGCTGCATTTCCAGCAGGCGCCCCCCGGAAGCCCCCTGAACGACGGTCCCTTTCGCGTCCAGACCGAATGCGACGCCTGGCACCGCCGTGCGCCGGACCGGCCTCGGCGCGCGGCCGTCAGCGCGTTCGGCTTCGGCGGCATCAACGCCCACCTTCTGTTGGAGGAATGGAAGGCGGAAGGCGGATATTCGAGGGCGGAAGGCGGAAGGCGGAAGGCGGAAAAAGACAACAAGAGGAGCGGCCAGTTGCCCCTGTTCGGCGCTTTGCAAGACGAGTCGACTAGGATCAGCGCCAACCCGGCCGGCGCCGCCTCTTCCAACTTCCCCCGTCCCCCTTCGGACTTTTCTTCTTCCCTCTTTCCCCTTCCGCCCTCCCCCTTCCGCCCTCCGCCTTCCGAAATCGCGATCGTCGGCATGGCGGCGGCCATCGGCCCGGCCGCCACCCTGGAGGATTTCCGCCAAGCCGTGTTCAGCGGCGCGCCGATCTACCGGCAGCGGCCGGCCGACCGCTGGAAGGGCTGCGACGCAGTGCTGCCCGACGGCATGCATCCGCACGGAAGCTTCATGGAGGAGATCGTGCTCGCAGCGGGCGAATTCCGCATCCCGCCCCTCGAAATTCCCGATATCCTGCCTCAGCATTTGCTGATGCTCCAAGTGGCGGCGGCCGCCATGGCCGATGCGAACCTGGAGTTGTCCGCCGAACGGCCTCGCATGGGAGCCCTGATCGGCATCGATTTCGACTTCGAGGCCACCAACTTCCATCTGCGCTGGTATCTGGACGGCATCTTCCCGCAATGGCGACGGGAGCACCTATCGCAGCTTTCGGATGCCCAGGCTGAGGATTGGCGGAAGGCGCTCAAGGATGCCTGCGGGCCTCCCCTGACCGCCACCCGCACATTGGGCGCCCTGGGCAGCATGGTTGCCAGCCGCATCGCCCGCGAGTTTCGGTTGGGCGGCACGAGCTTTGTCGTCTCCGCCGAGCAGGCCTCCGGGCTGCGGGCGCTTGAAATCGGCACGCGGGCCCTCCAAGCCGGTGAACTCGATGCGGTGCTGGTCGGTGCGGTGGATCTTTGCGGCGACCTGCGCTCCGTTGCGGCCCTGGCGGAGCTTCAAGCCCCCGCTCCGTCTCCGGAGGGATTCCCGCCGGGCGAGGGCGCGACGGCCCTGGTGCTCAAGCGCATGGAGGACGCCCGGGTTGACGGCGACCGGATCTATGCCGTGATCCGCGGCATCGGTGCGGCCGGCGGGGGCGGGGTGGACGCCCGGGTTCCGCCGGCTGAAATCCGCTCGCGGTCCCTGTCGCAGGCTTTAGCCATGGCTGGCCCCAACCGGGCATCATCCATGCTGATCGAGGTCCAGGGGGACGGTTCGGACCCTGAAAATGCCCTCGACATGCCGGCCCCAGCCGATTCGCTGCCATCGGACCATGTTCAGGCGGTTATCGGCTCAACGACCGCCCTGGCCGGCAAGACCGGCGCCGTCCAGGGCCTGGCGGCAGTGGTCAAATCGGCGCTGTGCCTGCACCACGAAACCCTTCCGCCTCCGCCGCCCATGAACCCGCGCCAGTTGTCGCGCTGGCAATCGGGCGGAGCAACCATTCCCAGCCGGGTGCAGCCCTGGGCATCCGAGGGCAACGGCCAACGCCAGGCTGTCATCGGCATAGCGACCATCGACGGCAACTGCGCCCACGTATTGCTTGAAGAAGCTGGACTCAACTCTCTGAAAAAAAATAGCATAAACACACAAAGGGCGTCCGCCGAAAAACGCCTCGCCGAAACGCCTGCCGTAGGATCGAGTAGGGGGACCCCTATCCGTGTCGCTGGAAAAAAATTGGTCCTGCCGCCGGCTCCGCTCCCGCCGGCAGCTGCCCCTCCCTCTCCACCGACCGACTTCCCGGTTAAACCGCCCGGCGACCAGGGTCTGGCCGTGGAGTGCATGCAGCGGCTGGCAGCCGTTTCTGAAACCACGGCCCGGGTGCACCGGTCATTTCTCGAAAAAACCAGCGAAATGACCCGCGCGTTTGCCGAGTCCGTCCAGCTTCAAAGCCGGCTGCTTGAAACCGCCGGTATCCCGGCAGCCGACCGCACGCGGCCGCCCGAGCCGATCCCCCCTCCGGCTTTCAGCCGCGAGCAATGCATCGAATTCGCGCGCGGTTCGGCAGCCCGGGTGCTCGGCCCGGAGTTTGCTGAAGTGGATACATTCGCGGCCCGGGTGCGGCTTCCGGACGAACCGCTCATGCTGGTCGACCGCATCCTGGAGGTCCACGGCGTCAAAGCCTCGCTCGGCGGCGGCCGGATCGTCACCGAACACGATGTGCGCCCCGATGCCTGGTACCTCGACGGCGGCCGCGCGCCGGTGTGCATTTCGGTGGAGGCCGGACAGGCCGATCTCTTTCTCTGCGCCTATCTCGGCATCGATCTCGCCGTGCGCGGCCGGCGCACCTACCGGCTGCTGGATGCTACCGTAGAGTTTCACCGCGAGCTTCCGCGGCCCGGCGAAACCATCCGCTACTCGATCGAAATCGAGAAATTCCTGCGCCAGGGCGAAACCTACCTTTTCCTGTTTCGCTTCAAGGGAACCGTCGCCGGAGCTCCGTTGATCACCATGACCAACGGCTGCGCCGGTTTTTTCACGCCCGAGGAGGTCCTCCACTCCGGCGGGATCATCCAGACCGATGCGGACCTGCAGCCGGCCGCGGGCCGAACGCCGGCCGACTGGAAGCATCCGGTTCCCATGGCATGCGAGACTTACGACGACCGGTCCCTGGACGCCCTGCGGGCCGGCGACCTGGCAGGCTGCTTCGGGAAACTTTTCGAGGGCGTCGGTCTGTCCGAATCCCTGCGGCTGCCGGGCGGCCGCATGCGCCTGATCGACCGGATCCTCGCGCTGGAGCCCGACGGCGGACGCTACGGTCTGGGCCGCATCCGGGCCGAGGCCGACATCCATCCGGACGACTGGTTTCTGACCTGTCATTTCGTGGACGACATGGTCATGCCCGGCACCCTGATGTACGAGTGCTGCGCGCACGCCCTGCGGGTGATGGTCCAGCGCATCGGCTGGATCAGCGACCGGCCCCAGGCCCGCTACGAACCCGTGCCGGGCGTCAAGGCCGCGCTCAAATGCCGCGGACCGGTCACTCCCGCCACTCGACGCGTGGTATACGAAGTCGACATCAAAGAGCTCGGCTACGGTCCGCAGCCGTTCGTCATCGCCGACGCCAACATGGTCGCCGACGGCCGCCACATCGTCCGCTTCCACGACATGTCGCTGCAGCTGACGGGAGTCACCCGCACGGAGATCGAAGCCTTTTGGGAGCAACGGCTCAACGTCCCGACGGCCGCTGCTCCCGCCGGGCGCGCGGCCAGCGGCTTCAGCCGCGCCCACCTGGAGGAGTTTGCTCGCGGCCGGCCGTCGCTGGCCTTCGGCGAGCCGTATGCGCCGTATGACTCCGGCCGCTTCATCGCCCGGCTGCCCTCGCCGCCCTACCTCTTCATCGACCGGATCACCCGGGTCGAGCCCGACCCCTGGGTGGTGCGGCCCGGCGGCTGGGTCGAATCCGAGCTGGATGTGCCGCCGGACGCCTGGTACGTCGCGGCCGAGCGCAGCGCCGCCGTGCCTTATTGCGTGCTTCTGGAAGCCGCACTGCAGCCCTGCGGCTGGCTGGCGGCCTATATGGGCTCGGCGCTCAAGAGCACCAAACCGCTGCATTTCCGCAACCTCGGCGGCAGCGCCACGCTGCATGCCGCGGTGCCCGCCGACGTCGGAACCCTGCGCGCCCGCATCCGCATGACCCATGTCTCGGAGGTGGCCGACATGATCATCGAGCACTTCGAATTCGAAATCCGCTCGGTCCGGGAAATCGTCTTCAGCGGCGCCACCTATTTCGGCTTCTTTACGCCGGCCGCACTGGAGCGCCAGGAGGGCATCCGCGATGCCCGGCCGCAGGGTTTTGCCGACCAGCCTGCGACCATGGCCCCGGACGGTCCGGCCTTTCCGCACGTGCCGCCCCTGACGCCCGACGACCGCAACCGCAGCCCGGCCGGGGGCATGGCCGATCCGGCCTCCGCCCTGCGCATGATCGACCGCATCGATCTTTTCCTGCCGGAGGGCGGTTCCCGGCGGATGGGCTTCATTCGGGGATCCAAGGAGGTCAACCCGGCGGATTGGTTTTTCCAGGCCCATTTTTTCCAAGACCCGGTCTGGCCCGGCTCCCTGGGGCTGGAATCCTTCCTGCAGCTCCTGAAGTATGCCGCCCGGCAGCGCTGGCCGCAGCTGGCTGCTTCGCACCGCTTCGCGCCGGCCGTCGACCGGGCCCACCGTTGGACCTACCGGGGCCAGATCCTGCCCACCAACCACCGCGTCACCGTAGCGGCCTCGATCACCGAAGTCGTTGAAGCACCTCGCCCGACCCTGTGGGCCGAAGGGTACCTCATGGTCGATGAGCTTCCGATTTATCGGATGGAGGATTTCGGGATTCGGCTGCTGCCGGAAAACGACAAGGAATCAGGAAAGGTTTCCATCAATCCATGAACTATACCCGGGTCCGCATCGCATCCTTTGGCTACGAGCTGCCGCCGAACGTGGTCAGCTCCGGGGACCTCGAACACCGTCTGGAGCCGCTGTACGCAGCGCTCAAGATCCAGAAGGGCCAGCTCGAGGCCATCACCGGCATTCGCGAGCGCCGTTATTGGGATGCCGATTTTCAGTTGAGCCGGGGAGCGGCGCAAGCCGGCCGCAAGGCCATCGAAGCCGCAGCGCTGGCGCCGGACCGCATCGGCCTGCTGATCTACGGCGCCGTGTGCCGGGAGAACCTGGAGCCGGCATCGGCCTGCGCCGTGGCGCACGCGTTGGGCCTGCCGCCCGAATGCCAGATCTACGATGTGTCCAATGCCTGCCTGGGCGTGCTGAACGGCATGGTCAATGTGGCCAACGCCATCGAGCTGCGCCAGATCCAGGCCGGCCTCGTGGTGGCCTGCGAATCCGCCCGGGAGATCGTGGACCTCACGATCGAGCGGCTGAACCGCGAGAAAAACATGGATGTCCTGCGCAAGACCGTGGCCACCCTGACCGGCGGATCCGGAGCCGTGGCGGTTCTTCTAACCGACGCCGATTTAACCCCCGACGGGCATCGCCTGCTGGGAGGGACGGCGCGCAGCGCACCCGAACATCACCGTTTGTGCGTGTGGGGGCCGGACACCGGACTTCCCGGCGGCACCCACCACATGGCCGAAACCGATTCGGTCCAGGTGCTGCAGCACGGCGTGGCCCTCGGCATCGACACCTTTCGGCAGTTCCGCCGGGCGCTTTCGCTGGCCGACGGCCAGCCCGACAAGATCATCTGCCACCAGGTGGGCGCGACTCACCAGCGCACGATTCTGAACTCGCTCGGCCTGCCGCCCGAACGGGATTTCACGACGTTCCGCCACTTGGGGAACATCGGCACGGTTTCGCTGCCGATCACCGCCGCCATCGCCGCGGAACGCGGGTTTCTGAAGGCCGGCGACATGGTGGGCTTCCTGGGCATCGGCAGCGGCTTGAATTGCCTGATGCTGGGAGTCGAGTGGTGAAATGGACCACCGGCGCATAGACATTACGCCGTTTCGCCATCTCTACCCGTTTGCCTCCCGGACCGCGGAGGTGAACGGCTGGTCGATGCACTATGTGGACGAAGGCAGCGGCGAGCCGATCCTGATGGTGCACGGCAACCCCACCTGGTCCTTTTATTTCCGGAAGCTGATCCGCGGGCTTTCCAGCGATTACCGGACGATCGCTCCGGACCACATCGGCTGCGGCCGGTCCGCCCGGCCGACCGCCGCCGAATACGGTTTCCGGCTCCAAAACCGGGTCGACGATCTCGCCGCGCTCTGCAGCCATTTGGGCCTCGACCGCAACCTGACCCTGGTGATGCATGACTGGGGCGGCGCCATCGGGATGGCGCTGGCTCTCCGTCAGCCCGACCGCATCGCCCGCCTGGTCCTGTTGAACACGGCGGCCTTCCTGAAGCCCAAGGGCAAGCCCCTGCCCCTGGCGCTCAGACTGGTCCGCGGCGTTCCGCTCCTGGCGACGCCGGCCGTGCTGGGACTGAATCTGTTTGCCCGCGGGGCTGCCTGGACCGCATCCGCCCGAGGTCTTAGCCCTGGCGTGCGCACCGGGCTTCTCGCCCCCTACAACAGCTGGCGCAACCGCCTGGCCACCCTGAGGTTCGTCCAGGACATCCCCCTGTCGCCGAAAGACCCAAGCTACGCCCTCTTGGAGCAGGTCGATCGCGGCCTCCAGAGGCTCCAAACCAAGCCGGTTCTGATCTGCTGGGGAGAGCGCGATTTCGTCTTCGACCGCGATTATCTGGCCGAGTGGCGCCGCCGTTTCCCTCTGGCCGAGGTCCATCGTTTCCCCGATGCCGGCCATTATGTGCTCGAAGACGCCCCCGACCGCATCCTGCAATTGCTGGCGGCCTTTCTCAAACGCCATCCGCTCCTGGATTGAAAATCAGCGGGGATTGAGGTAGGTTTTTCGCACACCGTCGAGGAGAACCGCCGCATGTCGGATCCGGCCGAGAATGATTCGGTCCATGTAAACGTAGCGTCGCATCTGCGGCGTGCCGCGCAATCCCGGCCCTTCAAACGCGCGGTCGTTTGCCCGGCCGGCCGCGACCGCAGCGGCCGGGTGGTCTATTCCCAGATCACCTTCCAGCAGCTCGATCGCGAATCGGATCGGATCGCGCACGGGCTGCAGTGCGCCGGCATCGGCCGCGGCGTGCGCACGATCCTGATGGTCCGCCCCGGCATCGAATTCTTCGAATTGATTTTCGCCATTTTCAAGGTCGGCGCCGTCCCGGTGGTCGTTGACCCCGGCATGGGCGTTCGCCGCATGCTGACATGCTTCCGTTCGACCCGGCCGCAGGCCCTGATCGGCGTCCCGCTGGCCCAGGCCGTGCGCACCCTCTTCCCCAACTATTTCAAAACCGTAAAAGTCTGGGTCACGGTCGGCCGGCGCTGGTTCTGGGGCGGGCACACCCTGAAGAAGCTGCGCCGGCCGGCCTGGAAGCCGTTCGAGGCCGCCCGGACCGCCCGGGACGACATGGCGGCCATTCTGTTCACGACTGGCAGTACCGGCCCGGCCAAAGGGGCGGTTTACACGCACGGCAACTTCGACGCCCAGCTGCGGCAGATCGGAGCCCATCTCGATTTCGGGCCGGATGAGATCGACCTGTCGACCTTTCCGCTCTTCGCGCTCTTCTATCCGGCCCTCGGAATAACCGCCGTGGTCCCGGACATGGATCCGACCCGGCCGGCCCAAGCCAACCCGGAGCGCATCATCGAAGCGATCACGGACCAGGGAGTCACCAACATGTTCGCCTCGCCGGCCCTCCTGGAACGCGTCGGGTCCTATGGCCGCACGCGCGGCATCGTGCTGGCTTCGCTCAAGCGCGTCATTTCGGCCGGCGCACCGGTGCCGGCCCCCACCATCGAGCTCTTCGCGGGCCTGCTGCCGGAAGGGGCCGACATCCACACTCCCTATGGCGCCACCGAGGCCGTGCCGGTCGCCTCGATCCGCGGCAGCGAGCTCCTGTCCGAGACCCGGCCGTTCACGGACAAAGGGTATGGAATCTGCGTGGGGCGTCCGATCAACGACATCCCGGTGCGGATCATCGCGATCAGCGACGACCCCATCCGCCGCTGGAAGGATGGATTGGTCGTCCCGCCGGGGGAGATCGGCGAGATCGTCGTCAAGGGCGGCCTCGTCAGTCGAGGCTACTTTGATAACCCGCTGGCCGACTCGCTGGCCAAGATTCCGGACAACGGCGGATTCTGGCACCGCATGGGCGACCTGGGCTGGATGGACCGGAAGGGGCGCATCTGGTTTTGCGGTCGCAAAAGCCACCGGGTGGTCACCTCCCGGGAAACGCTCTACACCATTCCCTGCGAATCGATTTTCAACACGCATCCGCTGGTCCGCCGCAGCGCGCTGGTGGGAATCGGACCCCCCCACCATCAGGTGCCGGTGGTCTGCATCGAACTCAAGAAAGGAAAAGGCCGCATCCATCGCCGGACCGTCCGGGCGGAACTGCTGGAGCTGGCCGCTCGGAACGATATGACGCGCGGCATCCGGACCATTCTCTTCCACGATTCGTTTCCGGTGGACATCCGCCACAACGCCAAGATCTTCCGCGAGCGCCTGGCGGTCTGGGCGGCTCGGCGGGTGAAGGCGGCGCCCCTCCCCGGCCGGCGCCGGCCGGCTGAATACAGATGACCGGCCCCGGACATGCGCCCGAATCCGTGCTGGTCACGGGCGGCGGCGGTTTTCTCGGCCTGGCCATCGTGCGCGCCTTGGCGGCCCGCGGGGACCGCGTGCGCAGCTACTCGCGCAGCCCCCACGCTGACCTGCAGGCCCTGGGGATCGAGCAGATCGGCGGGGACATCGCCGACCTGCCGGCGCTGGAGCGTGCCTGCGCCGGCATGGAAGCGGTCTTCCACACGGCGGCCAAGCCGCCGCCGTGGGGGCGCGCCGCCGACTACCACCGCACCAATGTGCTGGGCACCCAAAACGTGATTACGGCCTGCCGCAGACAGGGGGTCCCGCGCCTGATCCACACCAGCACGCCCAGCGTGATCTTCGACGGCCATGATCTCGAGGGCGTGGACGAATCGGTCCCCTACCCGGCGCGTCACACCGCCGCCTATGCCGAGACCAAGGCACTGGCCGAACAGGCCGTCATCCGAGCCGCAGACGACCGGCTGCAGACCATCGTCCTGAGGCCGCATGAAATCTGGGGGCCCGGGGATCCGCACTTCGCCCCGCGGATCATCGCCCGGGCGGGCCGGCTGCGGCGCATCGGCAACGGCCGCAACCGGGTCGACACGACCTACATCGACAACGCCGCCGAGGCCCACCTGCTGGCGGCCGACGCGCTCAAAGCCAACCCGGATCTCTCGGGCCGGGTTTACTTCATCAGCCAGGGCGACCCGATCCCGGCCTGGGACATGATCGACGCCATTCTCAAGGCGGCCGGCCTTGGACCCGTCAGGGGACATGTTCCTCACCGCCTGGCCTGGACGTTGGGGCTGGTGTTCGAGAAGATCTATGCGTGGCTGAGCCTGTCCGGGGAGCCGCCGATGACGCGTTTTGTGGCCGATGCCCTGGCCAAAGCGCACTGGTTCGACATCGGCGCCGCGCGCCGCGATTTGGGATACGCACCGAAGGTGACCACCGCCGAGGGCCTGCGCCGGCTGGAAGCGTGGCTGAACCCCCAAAAGAAAGGAAACATCGGTCAATGAAGTTAACGGAGATCGCTCCGCTGGAGCGCTGGATGGAGCTGGAGAACGACATCAACGCCCGCTCGGGCATGGACGCGAACGTCTTCGACACCAAGGGGTACCGCATTTCGCCCCAGAAGCATTGGGCCAACGCGCTTTGCCCGGCCATCAAAGACACCGACAAGGGCCAGAGCTTCATCTGCGCGCCCGCGCACATGAACATCGCCGCGCAGGCCGCGCGCGCCGGGGAGACGGTGATCGAGGAGTGCGACGCCGGCATGATCAAGCTGGTGGTGCCGATCTTCGTCGGCGGCGAATTCGTCGGCGCCGTCGGCGCCTGCGGCATGCGCTTCGAGGACAGCGAGATCGACGCCTTTCTCGTCAACAAGATGACCGACATCGACGAAGACCGGGTCGAATCCCTGGCGACCGGCGTACCAACCATCACGAGGGAAAGCGCCGAGGAGCTGGGCCGCTACATCCGCAAGCGGATCGACGCGATTTTGAGCTCGCGGTTGGATGCGAAATAAATCGAAAAAGGAGGCAAATATGGCGAAGTCGCAAATCGTCTTTCAGCTCAAAATCAGTACCACCGGCGCAGCCGGTGGTTTGACTGGCCCTAAAAGGGCATTGT
>CAYRUF010000039.1:0-44921 GCA_964427375.1 uncultured Desulfatibacillum sp.
ACACGCGCTGCTCGCTCGGATTCAGGATGGCCGTTACGATCCCGACCACTTCCCCATCCTCGGTCACCAGCGGCCCCCCGGAGTTGCCGGGGTTGGCCGCTGCATCGAACTGAATCAGATTGGTCAAGAGGCTTTTTCCCTGCGGCGAAATGTATTCACGCCCCAGACCGGAGACGACCCCGGATGAAACCGATGGACCGATGCCGAATGGAAACCCGACGGCCGCCACCGGGTCTCCCAGCGCCAGGTCTGCCGTAGATTTCAGAGTGGCCGGCGCCAGGTCGTCCGGAACGGTCTTGGCCTGAAGCACGGCCAGGTCGTTCTCCGGCTGGACGGATACGATGGCGGCGTCGGATTGCAGTCCGTCGGCGAAGACCACCTTCACCAGCTGGACACCGGCGACGACGTGAAGGTTGGTGAGGATGACGCCCCGGTCGACGACGACCACACCGGTGCCGACGCTTCTTTCGGTCTCTTCGTCCCCGTCCGGGTCGAGTTCCAGCCCGCGCACCTGGACCACCGACGGTCGGATGACGTCGTACGCCCTGGCGGCGGGTGACAGCAGGCGCTTGGTCTTCAAAGTGTGAAGCACGGCGGCATCGATGTCATGCTGGGTGATCGGACGGGGCGGCGCGACCATTGCCGCATGCAGCGCCGCCAGCAGCAGCACCAAAATGCCGCCGGCCGCCGCCCATATGACCGCCTTCCGGCGGATGCAGAATTCACGCAGGCGGAAGAGCCGGGCGCTGGCGGCCGGGGGGGCGTTCCGGCGCTCCTTGCGGCCGTTGGCCGGGTACGGAGATTCGGCGGGGTTCGGTGCGAATCCCTTTCGCGATCGGCTGGAGCTGCTGTAGAGTGCTGCCCGTTTCATGGACGGCCTCGTTGGACTCACCCGCAGGGCCGCGGGGGTGTATGCAGGCAAAGATACACATAATTGCCGCAATGACAAGCCGCTTTTGCATCCTCGCCCCGAGCCGGTCGCCGGATCCGGTCCGGTGGTTCCGAACGAGCCGCTCTCGGAACCGCCCGCCCCCATCTCTGCCGGCGCAAGCGAGGGATATGAAGTTTTCGTTATAGTTTTACCCGGCGCTCACCCCAGAGGGGCATGGAGGTCGCCGGGTGATAACCTTTCAACAAATTGTTTTTATTAAAAATATCGCCTTTCATTGAGCCTGGAATAAAATTTGCTGAATGCAAGACAAGGGCGGCAAAATTAAAAGCCTTGATTTTCTCGGAAACTGCTGCTTTAAGAACCGCCGAACGACAGCTGTCCGAGTTGCCGGTTTCATTGAACGTTCAACCGTGGGGGCACATAATGGTTTGCGCTGTCTGCAACGGAAAAGGTTATGTGATCGAAAGAGGCAGAGAATCGACCTGCTCCGAATGCCAGGGTCGCGGCGAATACCCTCTCTACGAGAGCGTCAAGTTGTCGAGCTTTGATTCGCGTGAGAGCCGTGAGGCATCCGGTTCGGCGCTCTTGAGCCATTAAGGCTTGCTTCCATCGAGCCGCCCCTTACCAGATCCAGAGCGATCGCGCTCAACGTCGGTCGGATGAAAAAGGCATCGTCGTCCAGGTCCTCGGCCGGGGCAACGGGAACATCCCCATGTTCGAAGCGATCAGGTATGCCATCGGCAAGGGCGTTCCGATGGTCATTTCGACGCGCGTTCCGGCCGGCCGGGTGCTGTCGGTGTTCGGAGTTGCCGGCGGAGGCAAAACCCTGAAAAACGCCGGCGCCGTCTTCGCCGACGACCTGACGCATTAAAAAATAGTCTTGACTTTCTTCCAGAGAAGAATGGGAACGCCCCTAATTTCCTCCCGAGATCCCGCTCCCAAACCCCGGCAGCTTGAATTTCAGAGTCACCTCGCCGGAGGCCGGGTCGACGTGCAGCATGCGGCCGTCCGGGGCGGAGGCCTCCAATTTCCGGCCGGTCGCCATCTCCAGCAGCCCGCCGATGAACGCCATGCCTGAATTCAGCACCTCCTCCATCTTCTCCGGACCAACCGCCGGCTGAGCCGCAGCCACAGGGGCGTTTTCCGGCAGCTCCGGCAGGGCCGCGACCGCGCCCTCCTCGGCGGTGACGTCGATGACCCGTTCATCCGCCGCCTTCAGCGCTTCGGGGTTCATGAAATGAGGGGTGTCCTCGGGAAGCTCTTCGGAGGGCACTTCGGCCGGAGGCGGCGGCAGGGGCTCCATGGCCAGCATGCCGCGCAGCTGGTTCAGCAGCTCCGTGCGTTTTTCACGCGTGAACTCGACCGTGTCGATCCCGCCGTCGAAAACGCCCGTGAACAGGTCGGTCTTGAGCTGCAATCCGGCCAGAATCTTCTCCTCGATGCTGTTCTTGGTGATCAGGTTGACCACGTTGATGCAGCGGCTCTTCTGGCCGATCCGGTTCACGCGGCCGACGCGCTGCCGCACCTTGGCCGGGTTCCAGGGCAGCTCGAAGTTGACCACGCAGTCCGCCGCCTGCAGGTTGAGCCCCGTGCCGCCGGCATCGGTCGACAGGAACACCCGGCACTTGGGATTGCCGGTGAATTCGTCAATCAGGGCCTGCCGCTTTTTGACTTCGATCTTTCCGGACAGCTCCACGAACCCGATCCCAGCCTCGGACAGGTAGCGCCCGATCAGATAGGTCATGGTGGTCCACTCGCTGAAGATCACCATCTTGCGGCCGCTCTGCACCACGAGTTCGTCGATGATCCCTTCGAGCTCCTGGAGCTTGGGAGAGATATGGGTCTTGCGGTCGATCAGGTAGACGGAGTCGCACACCATGCGCATGCGCACGAGCAGCTCCTGGATGCGCCGCAGATCGATGGGCGTCAGGTACTTTTTGTTCAGGATCGGGATCAAGGATTGCAGATAGCCGCTGTGGATCTTCTGCTGTTGGTGGTGCAGATCCAGGTAGTAGTTGTTGACCACCTCCTGCGGCAGGTCCCGCAGCACCTCTTCCTTGCGGCGGCGGATCACGAGGGGCTTGAGCTGCATGTGCAGCCGGTCGAGATTGCGGTAACCGAGGATCTTGCCCTTCTTGGAACGGCTGAGCATGAAATGCCCGGCCGCAAAGCGCCACAGCGGGGACAGCAGGTGCGGATCCAGAAATTGAACAATCGAATAGACGTCCTCCAGCCGGTTCTCCAGCGGGGTGCCGGTCAGCACCACTGAGTGACGCCGCGGGATGGATTTGACCGCCTCGGCCGTCTTGGTGGAAAAATTCTTGATGCGCTGGGCTTCGTCCAGAACCACCAGGTCCGGCTTGAACCGGGCGAGCAGCATGACGTCGCGCAGCACGGCCTCGTAATTGGTGATCTTGAAGTAGCTGCCGTTGCCGTGGTAAATGGCCCGCCGCTGCATCGGCCCGCCCTCGACGATTTCGGCCGTCTCGTCGGAGAAGCGCTCGATCTCGCGCTTCCACTGCTCCTTCAATGAGGCCGGCGTGATCACCAGGACCTTCTCGAAGCCGAAAACTTCCTTCTTCGCGACGGCCAGGGCGATGGCCTGCAGCGTCTTGCCGAGCCCCATTTCGTCCCCGATCAGCGCGGCGCGTTTGAAGAGGCCGAAACGGACGCCCTCGGTCTGATAGGGGTACAGACGCGCTTTCAATTGGATCGGCGGCGGCGGAATTTCGCGCGCCAGGTCCTCCAGCTGTTGGTCCTGCAGCAGCAGCTCCAGCCGGCCCATGACTACCGAACTCACCCGCACGGCCTTGAACGCCTTGAGCTCGTCCAACAGCGGGACGAAGGCGGTCAGGGTGGCTTTCTTGAACAGACCCTGTTCATCGAAATGCTTCGCCAGCAGCTTGCCGAGCCCATTGCCGTCGGCGGAGCGGCGCTCGCAGAAAAGCCGGGGCCGGTCGTGCATCGAATCCCAGTAAATGTCGAAAAACGGGAACCGTTCCTTGGACAGCCGTTTGCGGAAGTCGCGCTTGCGCCGCAGATGCGCTGAAAGATAGATGAGATGCTTGCAGGTGCCCAGCCGGTTGCCGGCATAATCCGGGCAGCTGCAATGCCCCCGGCCTTCCGCGGGATCGTGCAGCGTCACCACGTATTGCCGGCCGCTGTTGGTTTGCAGCAGGTGTCGGCCTTTGAACATCTCGCCTTCGACCACCTTGAACGTCTCGTTCTGGGCGCGTTTCTGACGGTCCTCCAGCGCCTGGCTCCGGATTTCGTCTTCGCTCAGGCAGGCCTCCTTCCCATCGGCATCCACCGGCCGGCTTTCGACGGCCGACTTCCAGCTCCGGACGATGTCCCGCACGTCCAGCAGGGCCGCCACCGCATGCTTGCACCCGTTGCCGGGGTACGGGCAGCTGCAGGAGACATCGATGCGGTCCTCGGCAAGCCGCACCCGGGTGCTGTAATCCCCGTAGCTGCCGTCGATCGCGTAAAGGAAGGTTCCCTGATTCGCGTCCGACTCTTTGAGGACAAACGCGCCGTTTTGATAGATGGCGAGTCCGCGCTCATAAATGACGGCGGAGTCGGCGAAGTTCTTTTTGATCGTTTCTGCGGTCAATGACGGCATCATGGGGTGGCTCCTGTTTTCTGATATGGCCTTGAAGGTTTTGCCCGGCGAACGATTGAGCTGGCATATGGCGCCGGCCGTTTTTTCGGGTTTCAAGGGCTATCATATCATTATAGAATTTTGCAACCATGATGGCATGAAGCGTTATAATGTCTTGACGTTATAACGTTTAACTGTTAAGAAAGGGGCGGAGGTGATGACCATGACTGAAACAGCCAAACGTTCCACGGTCTATCTGGAGCCCGAACTCCATCGCGCCCTTCGTATAAAAGCCATTCATGCCAAACGCTCGATGTCAGATATTGTCAATGACGCCGTTCGCGAGGCGCTGCGGGAGGATGCCGAGGATCTGGCCGCGTTCGACGAGCGCGCCGACGAGCCGACCCTTTCCTATGAAGAACTCCTTAAAGACCTCCGGGCGCATGGAAAGATATAAGCTCATTTTCAAGAAATCAGTGGCGAAGGATCTTCGCGACATACCCAAGCGGGATTTTGCCGGTATCCTGAAACGACTCCGCACGCTGGCAATAGAGCCGCGTGCCCGCGGATGCGAAAAGCTTTCGGGGCAGGAGCGCTACAGGGTCCGTCAGGGGTTCTACCGCATCGTCTATGAAATCCGCGATGATGCGTTGGTCGTGGTAGTGGTCAAAATCGGGCACCGCAAGCGTGTATACCGAGGAGTCTGAGCGGAGCAGATTCCGGACTAGTAAAGAAGATACGGCTCTCTGAGTTTTTTAAACTCCACTAACCGCGGCTGCCAGGAGGCGGCGATCGCTTCCGGTTCCAGGCCTTCTTTGATCGCCTGCAGCGCCGCGCGCGAGCCCAGCAGGCCCAGCGCCTGGTCGATCTCGAAGCGGCCCGGGTGGAGGCGCTGCAGGGCGCAGAGGATTTCGACCCCGAGCCGGACGGCGTCCAGGCGCTGGCGGTCCTTCAGGATCATGCGCACGCCGCGGCAGACGTCCCCCTTGAAGCGGCTGGAGGCCGGCCGGAAGCTGACCGGTTCGAATTCCACGCCAGGCAGCTGCCGGCCGCGCAGATGCCCCGCCAGCGCCTCCGCCTCGATCCAGGGCGCGCCGAGCAGCTCGAACGGGGATTCGGTGCCCCGGCCCACGCTCACGTTGGACGCTTCGGCCAGGGCCACTCCGGGATAGAAAATCGCCTGGGTCAGGGAACGCAGATTGGGCGATGGGTTCACCCAGGCGATCCCGGTCTCGTCGAACCACATCTCCCGGCGGTAGCCCTGCATCGGGATCACGGTGAGCCGGGCTCCGATCCTACGCTCGGCGTTGAACATCAATGCCAGCTCCCCCAGCGTCATCCCGTGGCGGACCGGCAGCGGGAAATAGCCGGTGAAGGCCTTAAGCCCGGCATCCAGGACCGGCCCTTCCACGCGCGAGGCGGTTATCGGATTGGGCCGGTCCAGCACCAGGAAGTCGATGCCCTTCTTGGCGGCCGCCTCCATCGCGTAGCCCATCGTGGTCATATAGGTGTAAAACCGCGCTCCGGCGTCTTGCACGTCGAAGACCAGGGCGTCCAAGTCCTTCAGCATGTCGGATGTCGGCCGCCGGGTTTCGCCGTAGAGGCTGTAGACCGGCAGGTTCGTCTGGGTGTCGCGGCCGGAGGCGACCTTGACATCCGCCTGGCCCGAAAGACCGTGTTCCGGGCTGAAAATCGCCCTGAGTTTAACGCCGGGCGCCCGGGCCAGCACATCGATCGTGCGCCTTCCCGCGGCGTCCAGGCCGGTGTGGTTGGTGATCAGTCCGACCCGCTTCCCAAAAAGCGGGGCGAACCGGCGGTCGGCCAGAACATCCACACCCGCCTGGACCCGGTTCGTTGGCCGTGCCAGGACGGATCCCGGGCCCGCCTCCAGGGGCAATTGGGGGGCGGGCCGGCCGGTGGCCTGGACCGCCAGCGCGAACACCTTGTCGCGCAGGGTCTCGGGCCTTGCCTCCCCGTCGGGGTACACCCGGTTGCTCAGCACGATCAGATAGGTCCGGGTTTCGGGGTCGATCCACAGCAGGGTGCCCGTGAATCCTTTATGACCGAACGATCCGGCCGGCAGCATCCCGCTCCAGTTGCCCGACGGGGAGCTGATGGCCCAGCCCAGGCCCCTGGACGGCAGTTTCCCGGCGGGAGAGTTGGCCTGGACCATGGCCTTGACCGTATCCGGGTTCAGGATCCTGCCGTCCGCATGGCGTCCCTCGTCCAAGAAGGCTTGGGCGAAGCGCGCCAGATCGTCGGCGGTCGCGAAGAGCCCGGCCGCGCCCGAAACGCCGCCCATGCGCCGGGTAGTTGGATCGTGCACCGCTCCCTGGCTGCCTTCCATGGTCGGCGCCAGCCGCTCGGAGAGCGACCGTGGCGGCCTGAAGCCCGTGTCCCGCATTCCAAGCGGATTGAAAATATGCTGACGGCAGTAATCCTCCAGCGGCTGCCCGGTCACGCGACGGACCAGCTCGCCCAGGATGATGAAATTGAGATCGCTGTATATGAACCGCGCCTCCGGCGGGTGGGGCGGCGTGTCCGCGGCGATCTGCTTCAGGGCGGCGTCGGTCCCCGACCAGGCGGGTTTGGGCAGCAAGCCGGGCCTGAGACCGGAGTAGTGCGTCAGGAGCTGGCGGACGGTGATGCGGTCCTTGCCGTGGCCTTTGAAGGCCGGCCAGTAGCGATTCACCGGAGCTTCCAGCTGCATCCGGCCCTGCTCCACGAGCTGCAGGACGGCCGGGGTGGTGCCGAGGACCTTGGTGAGCGAAGCGAGGTCGAAGACAGCCTCCGGTGTCATGGGCTCGGGAGGCGCCAAGCGGCGGTGGCCGAAAGCCTGGCGCAGGACCACCTGGCCCTGGTGCCCGACCAGGACGACGGCGCCGGGCGTTTCACCCGCACGGATGGATTCTTCGACCGTCGCGGGGATGGCCGCGAGCGGCTCCGGCAGGAGATCCGCGGCGGCGGTCGAAGCGCACAGCAGGGCGGCCACGGCCGCCAGCAGAAAATGGATTGGATGCCGCCCTTTTTTCTTCACATGCCTTGGTTTCCAAACCCACTAAATGGATGGCAGAGTTCCACGCCAACCCGACCGGCGATGCATCGTCCCTGCTGTGGGAGTGGCTTCCAGCCACGATACGTTCGCGGCAAGATGCCGCTCCCACATGAAAAAAATCAACCTAACGGAGAGCCGAAGGCATCTTACGCGTTTCAGGGGTTCGAGGCAATCGGGCCGAGGCTGGCGGTCCGGATCTCCTTTTTGAGGGAATCGGCCGCCGCCGTGTATTGGTTGACCGGATTCCAGAGCATCCATCCCTGCGAGCCGAATTTTTCGCTGGCGCTGATCTGGTCGCGCAGTTCCTTGCCGTTGAACGGCCGGCGGTCGAAGGCGTAGTCCTTGAAGGCCTGCAGCCAGGGACGGAAGCGCAGCGGGGAGATCTTCGTGCGCTCCTGAGCTTTCTTGAGCGAAAGATAGACGATCTCATGCGGGTTCTGGACCGGGTTGCGGTAGCCGGGGATGCCGAACTGGAACCCTGACGGATACAGCATGGGCGAAAGGTAGTCGACCGCGGAAGCGATCGGATCAAGCTTCTGTCCGATGTCGGTGTCGTTCAGGTTCCAGCAGACATAGCCGAAGATATCCGCCGCCACAAACACATTATAGGGCGCCAGACGCGCCCGGGCCTCCTGCAGGAAGCCCGCGATGGCCTTCACCCGGCCGTCCTCCGTACTCGGCTGCGAAAACCGCGGCGAGCGCGAATCCGGGAAGCGCACGTAATCGAATTGAATTTCGTCGAAGCCGAGCTTCGCCGCTTCTTCGGCGATCTGGATGTTGTAGTTCCAGACTTCCTTGCGGAACGGGTCGACCCAGGCCAGGCGTTCGCGGTCGCGCCACAAGTCCCCGCCAGGGGTCTTGACCGCCAGTTCCGGCCGGGCGACCGCCAGCAGATCGTCCTTGAAGACCACGATGCGGGCGATGGTGTATATTCCCTTTGCCTTCAAGGACGCCAGCAGGCCGTCGATGTCGCGCACGGTGATGATGCGCTGGCCGCCCACCTCGGCCGCCAGGGGAACGCCGCTGCGGTAGGGGATCATGCCCCGGTCGCCCTTGACGTCGATGACCAGCGCGTTCAGTTCGGTTTCCTCGATCATCTTCAGCGCCGGATCCCTCAACGCCTTGGACCCGACTCCATAAAAGGAGAGGTAAAGCGCCCGGGGCGTCAACGGCGTCAGCCGGATTTCGATGGGTCCTTCGGGCAGCGGATCGGCCAGATCCTGCTCGACCCGGTTGTAGCCGGGCGCCTTGGCCCTCAGTTGGCCGCCGCCCGCCGAGGCCGGGAAAGAGAACACCCCCTGCTCGTCTGCAGACAACATCTTCCCGTCCAAAACCAGCGTGGCCTCCCTGGCAGCCTGCCCGGTAGTGGCGTCAACGACTCTTACGATGCAGATGTTATCCGGCCAGCCGCTTGCCGGAAATATCAACGCCCAAAGAGCAATCCAAATCAATCTACTCGCTGCCTTTAGCATTCTTGCCCTCCCTTTTGGCGACAAAATGCGATGAGTTCAAAATGGCTTCGAAGGCCTTGCCGCGGTCCTTGTCGGTCATCAAAAATCGCGGCAGCGCCATGGGCGGGTCGTCCCGCGTGACCGCATGCCGCTCGATCGTAAAGGCGGCGGCGTATCCGGCTTCGGCCGCCTTGGCCATCAGCCAGGGGTCGAAGATGCCGAAGGGCCAGGCCAGAAAATCGACCGTCACTCCCATTTCTTTCTCCAGCTTTTCTCTGGACTTGGCGAACTGCAGGTGGACCAGCTTCTCGAATTCCGCCGGAGCCAGCCGGGCGCGTTCCTTGTTGAAATTGGGGTGCCAGTAGGTGTGGGACTGAAAGTCAAACAGGCCGGTGGACTTCAGCTCGCGCAGCTGGTCCCAGGTCATGGCATAGGAGGCGTTCGAAACCGCGGAGGGGTAGACAAACAAGGTCATCGGGACGTTGTATTTTTTCAGCAGAGGAAAGGCGGTGGTGTAGACGGAGATGTGGGCGTCGTCGGCGACCAGCACCACGCAGCGGGAATCCGGTGGAATCCCCTGGCCGAAATACATGCCCATGAGATCCCTCAGCGCGATGACCCGGTATCCGTTTTCGCTGAGATATTTCAGATGGGACTCGAAAACCGGGGTGGTGATGGTCATGCTGTCGGCCACCACGGGACCGAAGCGGTGGTAGAGCAGGATGGGCACCCCTCCGGCGGACGCCGCCACCGGGGGATTGATCCAGGCCAAAATAATGGCGAAAACGGCTAGCGCAAATCTCATGATTCCCTAATCGGCATAAGACCTAAAAACTTGATGACTTCTCATGGCTTGATTCCGATGTTCCACTATCCCGTCGCCCCTGGAATGGCTGCTGGAAGTCAGGATGACAAACTATAATGACCAGTTATTTTTGCACTCCGACACAGGCCGCTGCAGGGGGGTCATCGATACGGATCAGCTTGACGCCTCGATATCCGAATGTTAGGGAATGCGCGTGCGGATCGAGCTTGAAAATATCGTCAAGGCTTGGGGTGATGTGCGGGCCGTGAACGGCGTGAGCTTCACGGCGGAGGAAGGCGAGCTGCTGGTGGTGCTCGGCCCGTCGGGGTGCGGCAAGTCAACCATTTTAAGGCTGATCGCCGGCCTCGAAACCGTGACCGAGGGCGTGATCCGCATCGGCGGCCGGGACGTCACCCACCTGCCCCCGGCCGGCCGCAACGTCTCCATGGTCTTCCAATCCTATGCCCTGTTTCCCCATTTGAACGTAGCCGAAAACATCGTCTTCGGCCTCAAGGTGCGCAGGCTCCAGCCGGCCGAACGCCGGCGGCGGCTGGACCGGGCCGTGGACCTGCTGGGTCTGCAGGGGCTGCTGCAGCGCAAGCCGGCCGAGCTGTCCGGCGGCCAGCGCCAGCGGGTCGCCCTGGGCCGGGCCATCGTCAGCGAGGCCCCGGTCTGCCTGATGGACGAGCCGCTGTCCAACCTGGACGCCAAGCTGCGCCACGAGATGCGGCGCGAGATCCGCACGCTGCAGCAGCGCCTGGGAATCACCATGGTCTACGTCACCCACGACCAGGTCGAAGCCATGACCATGGCCGACAAAATCGTGCTTCTCGACGCCGGCCACATCGAACAGTTCGCCCCGCCCGACGAACTCTACGCCCGCCCGGCCACTCTTTTCTCCGCCGGATTCATCGGGACCCCGCCGATGAACCTGCTGACCCTGGACGATTCGGACGCGGCCCGCTGGGTCCGCTCGCACCCGGTCAACGGATCCGCGAAGGAGCCTCTCGACGGGCTGGTCCTGGGGGTGCGTCCGGAGAAGATCAGCCTGGCGGATTCAGGCCTCCCGGCAGAAGTGCTCAGTCTGGAATACCTGGGGGCCGACAGCCTCATCGCCTGCCGGGTGGGAAATCATGAATGGATCGTCCGCCAGAGCGGCAAAATCAAACTATCCGCCGAGGCACGCATCCACCTGAGGTGGCCGGCGGCTGAAACCCATTGGTTTGAGGTCAAGACCGGAAAACGCCGGGAGATTTGACAGCCGGACGACTCCCGAACCGCGCCGGACGAGGGCCGGGTCGGGTCGACATGAACCAAACGGAGGAGGGTCATCATGAAACAGTTGTGGATCAGGGTGTGGTGCGGGATCGCGTTGGCCGTCATCCTGGGCGGAACCGCG
Source organism: uncultured Desulfatibacillum sp. (assembly GCA_964427375.1). Lineage (GTDB taxonomy): Bacteria > Desulfobacterota > Desulfobacteria > Desulfobacterales > SpSt-501 > SpSt-501. Next base: position 11,204 of record CAYRUF010000039.1, read on the forward strand.
GCCCAGGCCGCCGTCGAACTGAACATGTACTACCCGGTCGCCGTGGGCGGGCCGATCACCAAGGTCATCGACGACATGATCGCCGAGTTCGAAAAGGCCAATCCGGGCATCAAGGTCAAAGCCGTTTATGCCGGCAACTACGACGACACGCGCGTCAAGGCCCTGGCCGCCGTCAAGGCCAACCAGCCGGTGCAGCTGAGCGTGCTGTTTTCGATCGACCTGTTCGAGCTCATGGATCAGGACGCCATCGTGCCGTTCGACGAAGTAGCGACCTCGGCCGAGGACAAGCAGTGGCTGTCCTCGTTCTATCCTTCGCTGATGCAGAACTCCAAGGCCAAGGGCAAGATCTGGGGGGTCCCGTTCCAGCGTTCGACCATCGTCATGTACCATAACAAGGACGCCTTCAAGGAAGCCGGCCTCGACCCCAACAAGCCGCCGGCCACCTGGCAGGAGATGGCCGAAATGGCCCAGAAGCTGACCAAGAAAGACGCGTCCGGCAATGTCACGCGCTGGGGCGTGCAGATCCCGTCCACCGGCTACCCGTACTGGATGTTCCAGGCCCTCTGCATCCAGAACGGGCTGGAACTCATGAACCCGGACGGGAATGAGACCTACTTCGACAAGCCCGAGGTCGTCGAAGCCCTTCAGTACTGGCGGGATCTCGCGGCGAAGCACAAGGTCATGCCCGAGGGGACCGTCGACTGGGGCACGCTGCGCCAGAAATTCCTTGAGGGCGCCACGGCGATCATGTGGCACACTACCGGCAACCTCACCGCGGTGCGCGAGGGCGCCAAGTTCGACTTCGGCGTGAGCATGCTGCCGGCCAGCAAGCGCCGCGGCTCGCCCACCGGCGGCGGCAACTTCTACATCTTCAAGAAAACCTCTGCCGAAGAGCGCCAGGCGTCGCTGAAGTTCATCAAATTCATGACCTCGCCGGAGTTGAGCGCCCGCTGGTCCATGGCCACCGGCTATGTGGCCACCAGCCCGGCCGCCTACCAGACGGCCACGCTTGAAAAGTATGTCGCCGATTTTCCGGCTGCGGCCGTGGCCCGCGACCAGTTCCAGTATTCGGTGGCCGAGCTCGCGGTGCACGAGAACGCACGCGTGAAGAAATTCCTGGACGACGCCATCCAGAGCGTGCTCACCGGCGCCAAGCCCCCCAGGGACGCCCTGGGCGCGGCCCAGCATCAGGCCGAGCGCGTGCTCAAGCCCTACCGCTGATTAAATCGGCTGGCGCCGATTTCATACGAACCAAAGTAAACGATGCGCCTCAACCATAAAACCGCCCGGTGGGTGAATGCGTGGCTGCTGCTGATGCCGGCGGCGGTGCTGATGGTCGCCTTCACCCACTTTCCCATCGTGGGCGGCTTCTTTGCAAGCTTCTTCTCAACGGCCCGCCAGGGGCGGCCGAGCAAGTTCGTGGGTCTGGACAACTACGGCTACATGCTGAATGACCCAGTGTTCTGGCAGGTGCTGGGGAACAATTTTCTTTATGCTCTCGGCACCATCCCCCTGAGCGTCTGCCTGGCGCTGCTGATGGCGGTGTGGGTCAACGGCCGGCTTTTCGGCCGGGCCGTGGTCCGCACCGCTTATTTCACGCCGACCATCCTGCCGATGATCGCCGTGGCCAACATCTGGCTCTTCTTCTACACGCCCCAGATCGGCCTGCTGGACAAGATCCGCAGCCTCTTCGGACTGGCCAGCCACAGCTGGCTGGGCGACCCCGGCACGGCCCTGGCCTGCCTGATGGTGCTGGCGGTCTGGAAGGATGCCGGCTTCTTCATGATCTTCTATCTGGCCGCGCTGCAGGGGATATCCCCGGAGCTCGAAGAGGCCGCCGTCATCGAGGGGGCCGGCCGCTGGTATTTCTTCCGCCGGGTGACGCTGCCGCTGCTCATGCCGACGACGCTTTTCGTCGTGGTCAACGCCACCATCAACTCCTTCAAGCTGGTCGACCACATCTTCATCCTGACCAAGGGCGGCCCGGACAACGCCTCGTCGCTGCTGCTCTACTACATTTACGAAGTCGCCTTCAGCTTCTGGGACACGGCCTACGCCTCCACATTGACCGTGGTGCTCCTCATGATCTTGGGCGGGCTGGCCGTCACGCAGTTCGCCTACATCGAAAAAAGGGTGTATTACCGATGATCCGCGGGGTGGGCTGGGGACAGCGCCTGGAAATGGCGGCGGCCTGGTTTCTGGCCTTTCTGTGGGCGGCGCCCCTGCTTTATGCCGCCTGGGCGGCCTTCCACCCCATGGATTTCGTGAGCCGGTTCGATCTGACGGCGCCGCTCTCCCTGGACAACTTCCGCGCGGCCTGGAACGTGGCGCCCTTCGCGCGCTATTTCCTGAACACGTTCATGCTGGTCTGCATGACGCTCGCCGGGCAGCTGATCCTGTGCACGCTGGCGGCGTATTCCTTTGCCCGCTTCGAGTTTCCGGGCAAGAACCTCGCCTTCATCCTCGTGCTGGTCCAGATCATGATCATGCCCGACGTGCTGATCGTGCAGAACTACCTCACGACGAGCCGGCTCGGGCTGGTGGACACGATCCTCGGCATCGGCCTGCCCTACATGGGCTCGGCCTTCGGCATCTTCCTGCTGCGGCAGGCGTTCAAGCAGGTCCCCAAGGAGCTGGAGGATGCGGCGCGCGTCGAGGGTGCGGGCTGGCTCTCCATCCTGCTCAAGGTCTATGTGCCGCTCGCGCGGCCGACCTATCTCGCCTACGGCCTGGTCTCGGTGAGCTACCACTGGAACAACTTCCTGTGGCCGGTCGTCATCACCAACTCCACCACCACCCGGCCCCTCACCGTCGGGCTCTCCATCTTCGGCGCGCCCGAGTCCGGAGTCAACTTCTCGGTCATCTCGGCCGGCACCCTGCTCGCCGTCTCCCCGCTCCTGATCGCCTTCCTGCTCTTCCAGCGCCAGTTCGTCCAAAGCTTCATGCGCTCCGGGATTAAGTGAAGATCGACCAGCTCTTTATCCTTTCATAGTTTTCCTTCCGGCGGTCCTTTAGCCGGGATCCATTGAAGTATCATACAAGTCAAACGGTCGGTGCGTCTGCCGCTCTTGCAGCGACGAAGTCATTATGCTATCACCGTAACGGTGAAATTATAATGAAACGAGCCGACACCCTGATATGAAAAATCCATTCTATCTGCACGAGGTTCCGGTCGATGCCCCCTTTTGTGACCGCGAGAGGGAATTGCAGGATTTGTCTTCCTACGCGCGATCCAAGGCGAATGTCGTGCTGTTTTCACCGCGCCGCTACGGCAAGACTTCTCTGTTGAAACGCGTCCAGAATCGATTGACCGCCGGTGGCGCGGTCACCATCTACGCGGACTTCTTCGGCCTAGCTTCGGTGGAGGACGCCGCCGCGCGGCTGGCCAAGGCAGCCTTCGGCTTTAGCCATGGACGGCGCAATCTCTGGAAAGCTACACTTAAAGCGCTGGCATCTTTCAGGCCGGTGTTGAAGCCAGATGCGGAAGGTGGGGTGACGCTCACCGTGGAACCGGCAACCGGGATAAAGGGATTGTCGCTGCTGGAGGAAACTCTTTCGAATCTGGGGCGTCTGGCCCGCGACACCGGAAAGCTCATCCACGTTGCATTTGACGAATTCCAGGAAATCGTCGTGCTAAAAGAAGCCCCGCAGGTGGAAGCGATTGCACGGTCGCACCTCCAGCGAGGTGACCTGGGCTGTTTTTTTGTCGGCAGCCGCAGGCGTCTGCTGTTGGGCATGTTCAATGACCGGCAGCGTCCTTTTTTTCAGAGCGCCATCAACTATGCCCTGAATCCGCTTCCCGCAGATGACTTGGTGAGTTTTTTGATTTACCAATTTGGCGCTGGAGGCGCGGCCTGCAGCAAGCCCGCTGCCGAAAGGATGGCTGCCATTCTTTCATGTCATCCCTACTATACTCAGAAATTGGCGTTTCTGATGTTTGAGCCCGGTTTGACGGTAACGGAAGATGCTTTAGAGGCGGGAATCGCTAAGCTTCTATCCTCCGAGAGCCCGGTCTTTGAAGCCATCATTCTCGGACTGGCTGCGGGTCAACGGATGCTGCTTCAAGCCCTGGCACAGCAACCGACTGCTCAAATACTCGCCGGCGCCTACCTTCAACGCTACAACCTCGGATCGGCGAGCAGCATTCAACACGCGGCTCGGGTTCTCGAAGAGCAGGATCTCATCGAAAAAGACCCGGGATCCGGCCTCTGGCATATCGTCGATCCGGTGTTTGCCCTCTGGTTGCGATCCCAGACCGAGCAAGTCATCAAGCCTTGACAAGACAACGGCTTTTATAAGCCCTGAATCTTCGCCCCGGTAAAAGAATGCAGGTTGTAGAACATGAAGGGCGAATTGAGCTTATCCCGGAACGGGACCTTAACGAACTGCGCGGGTTTCTGAAAGGCATCAATACAGAATTCAAACGTGAGGCAGATAGGGTATGAATATCGTCGATGCGTCCGGATGGTTTTCCTAAGCAATAGAAGTCAATTCTATTCTCTGGACTCAGGATTCAGATTCTATTAACATCTCGGAAGTAAAATATTTTCCGAAAAAATAGCAATTCTCTAAAAGGCCAGTTTACCTTACTGGAAATCAAAAAGCCCCCCTCACCTGCCCCTTTGCAGGGCAGGCGGAGGGGGGCTATGATGCACTTTCCTTTATTTCGAAGCCGCCTCGATCGCCTCCAGGAAGGCTTTCATCATGGCCTCGCCCTCGGCGCCGTGCTTCTCGACGATGATCTTCTTCACCTCCGGCATGGTGGCTTCGCGGAACTTGGCCAGCTGCTCGGGGGTGAGCGAGTTGACTTTCATGTCCTTGCTGAGGCCCGCCAGACCTTGGTCGGAAGCCTCGATCGCCCGGCTGACGCCGCGGCCGGCGACGATCCCCGACTTCACGGCGTTGGCGATCACGCTTTTCTCCGCGGCGCTGAGGCCGTTGTAGAAATCCTTGTTCATCACCCAGACGTAGGGGGCGAACAGGTGCCCGCTGAGCGTCAGGTATTTCTGAACCTCGTTGAACTTGGCAAAGGAGATGATCGGAACCGGGTTCATCTGCCCGTCGGCGACACCGGTCTGAAGCGCGGTGTAGACCTCGGTCCAGGCGATGACCGCCGGCTGCCCGCCCAGGGCGCTGACGACGGCCTTGTGGGTGTCGAGGCCCATCGTGCGGATCTTCAGCCCCTTCATGTCGTCCGGGCTGGTGATGGGCTTCTTGGAATTGGTGAAGTGGAAAAATCCGCCCGAATCCCCGAAGCCCAACACCGTCAGCCCGGTTTTCTGTTCGATGTCGGCCGCGAGCTTGGCGCCGAAGGGGCCGTCGAAGACCGCGTAGGTGGTGCTGATGTTCGGAAAGGCGAAGGGCACATCGATCACGCCCATCATGGGGTAGACCGAAGCGAAACCGCCTACCGAGTGGATGCCGGACTGGATGACGCCGGTCTTCACCTGGGTGACGACGTCGTTGTCCTTGCCCAGCTGCCCGTTCGGGAAGGTCTGCACTTCGATTCCGCCGTTGGTGCCGGCCTCCACCAGACTCTTGAACACGGTCGCCATGGCGCCGGTGGCGTTGTTGAACGGGTCGTCCTTGTTGAGGTGGTGCAGCTTGATGACCTTGGCCGCGTCGGCCGGGGCCGGGATCAGGGCGGCGGCAAATACCAACGCCATCAGAACCGCTGCTGCGCAAAACGATCTGGAAGATTTCATTTCGACACCTCCTATGGATTTAGGGTTGGCAGAGCACCGCATCTCAAACTCAAATCCAAAATAAATGCCGTCCGCCCTTTGTCGAGCCGCTTCAACAACCACGTAAGCTCACTTCCCCAGCAGCAGGCGCGGCATGAACAGCGTAAACGTCGGCCAGAAGGCGATCAGAAAGAGCACGGCCGCCTCCAGCAGGATGAACGGCCAAAGCTCCCTGGCGATGGTTTCCAGCCGTTCTCCGGTGATGGAGCTGATCACGAACAGGCACGCCCCGACGGGCGGCGTCATCAGAGAGATGTTGAGCGCCAGCACGATCATGACGCCGGCATGCACCGGGTCCATCCCGATCGTCTGGGTGAGCGGCCCCAGGACCGGCGCCAGGATGATCAGAGCCGCATTGATGTCCATGAACATGCCGATGATCAGCAGCAGGCACAGGATCAGGGCGATCACCACCTGGGGATTGCGGGAGATCGAAAGAAATAGCTTGGCGATCATCTGCGGGATCTGCATGAAGGTCATCCACCAGCTCAGGATCGAAGCCGAGGCGATGATCAGGAAGACGACGCCGGTGATGATGGAGGTGCGGATCAGGGTCTGCACGATGGCGTCGAGGGTCAGCGTGCGGTAGACGAAGACCCCCAGGAAAAAGGCGTAGGCGACCGCAATCGCCGCGGCCTCGGTGGGGGTGACGATGCCGAAAATGATCCCGCCCAGGATGATCGCCGGCATGAGCAGAGCCAGGAAGCTGGATTTGAAGCTCACCGCCATCCGCTTCAGGCTGAAGCCCTGGTCGCTGATCGGCAGGTTCTTGCGCTTGCCGACCGCCACGATGTAGATCATGCAGACGGCGCAGATCAAGAGCCCCGGCAGAATCCCGGCCGCGAACATGCCGGCGATCGAGACCCCCATCAGCGAGCCGTAGATGATCATCAGGTTGGAGGGCGGTATCGTGGGGCCGATGATGGAGCCGGCCACGGTCACGGCGCACGAGAAGGAACGCGTGTAGCCCTGCTTGACCATGGCCGGGACCAGGGTGTTGCCGAAGGCGGCGGTGTCGGACACGGCCGCGCCGGTCATGCCGGCGAAGATCACCGAAGCCACCATGTTGGTGTGGGCCAGGCCGCCCCGCAGGTAGCCGACCAGCGAATCCGCAAAGTACACGATCTTGTTCGTGATGCCGGTGCGGTTCATGATTTCGCCGGCCATGATGAAAAACGGCATGGCCATGAAGGTGAAAAGGTCCAGGCCCTCGAAGAACCGCTTGGGCGCCATGGCCAGAAAATTCTGGCCGCCCACCTGCACCAGCCCGGCCACGCCGGCCACCCCTAAAACATAGCCGATCGGCAGTCCGACCAGCATCAGGCCGAAAAAAATGACGGCGACGACGGTCATGAGATCCTCACCTCCGCCTGCGGCGCGAAGTCGCGCAGCATGGTCACGATAAGCTGGATGGAGGTCAGCGCGCCGCATAGGGGAACCGATGCGAACGGCACCACCATGTTCATCCCGAAGATGGTGGCATATTGGGTTTTGCCGCTCGCCGCCATGCCGATGCCGTAGACAGTCAGAAAAACGAAGAACGCCAGCCCGATGATGTCGAGAGCCAACCGCAGGTACCGGCGATGAGCAGGCGGCAGCGCGTTGCTGACGAACTCCAGTCCGATGTGCTCGCGTCGATAAGCGCCGACCGGAACGGCCATGAGGGCGGCCCAGATCATGATGTAGCGCGACAGCTCCTCCCCCCACGTGAATCCCAGCCGCAATGCATAGCGCTGAAAGACCTCGAACCAGATCACCATGACCAGCGCCGCCATGAGCACGGCGCAGAAGCGCTCGACGACCCAGTTCAACCGGCGGCCGAAGGCATCCAATCGGACGATGTCCTTGCTGCTCATTATCTTCACCTCGTCAGAAGCAGGCAATGGCGCTCGGCGCCATTCTCTCGGTATGGAAATCGATTGGCCGCATTTCCTCCGTTTCCCCCTTTGACAAAGGGGGCAGGGGATTTTGAGATCGACTTCCTGAAGTCATAGCTGGGTATTTAAGATTGATTCCCGCTACGAAAATTTGTTACTTGTGCGCGAATACCTGATAAAAGTCAATAATCTTTGGTCTGCGAGAGGATCTCTGGTGCCGAACAATCTGCTTGGTTGCCCCTCCTGCCGGAACACCTACCCGGCCCAATCGGGCGTCTTTAGCTGTCCGGAACGCCGTCCGGGCGAAGAGCACACCCTTCACCGGATCTTGGATTCAAACGCCCAACCGGCCGAGAACATCCGTAACTCCTGGAAAGATGGATCACCCCGCACCTTTGAGCGTCTGCGCCCCCTCCTTTCCGGCTGCCATCTGCTTGGCCCTGACCGCTACCGACGGATCCTCGACCCGATCTCGGACCGCCTGCAGCGCATGGAGGGCCGGAGCTTCGATGTGACCCCTCTGACCGCGGAGCCCCGCCTGGCGTCGGCCCTCGGCCGGGCCGGCCGCCTCTGGGTCAAAAACGAAACCGGCAATGTGACCGGATCCCACAAAGGCCGGCACTTGATGGCGACCCTGCTCTACCTGGAGGCGCTGCGGGAGCTCAGGAGCGAAACGGCAAGGAAAATCCTGGCCATCTACAGCTGCGGCAACGCCGCCCTGGGGGCGGCCGCGGTGGCCCGGGCCGGCGGTTATGAACTGCACGCCTTTGTGCCCGAGGACGTCGACCGCACGGTGGCCGCCATGCTGGCGGAGCGGGGCGCACTCGTGGAAAAGATCCCCCGCGCGGGCACCGGCGAGGGCGACCCCTGCTACCACACTTTCCAACGAGCTATGAACGAAAACGGCTGGCTGCCGTTTGCCTGTGCCGGCAACGACAACTGGTCCAATATCGAGGGCGGCTCCACCCTTGGCTGGGAGATGCTGATGCAGCTGGGCGACCGGTCGGAGTGGATCGACAGCATTGTGATCCAGGTGGGCGGCGGGGCCCTGGCGCGCTCGGTCGCCCAGGCCTTCGAAGAGGCGCTCCAGCTGGGATTCATCAAGGCGCTGCCGCGCATCCACGTCTGCCAGCCCGAGGGCGGCTTTCCGTTCGTGCGAGCCTACCTGCTGGCTCTGTCCGAAATCGCCCGCCGCAGCGGTCAAGCCTTTGACCTCACCTACGACCGCAACCTAGACCCTGCAGCACAGCTGCAGCTGACATCGGCATTTTCACGCAGCCGCCCCGATCAGGTCCAGAAGGCGGCTGCCTTTGTTCAGCAAGGCTTTGATTCGCCCCTGGTCCAGTCTGTCCTAGCCGATATGGCCAGCCGGCCCGGCCGTTTCATGTGGCCCTGGGACGGCGCTGCGCCGCACAGCTTGGCCCACGGAATCCTCGACGACGTCACCTACGACTGGTATTTCCTGCTGCGCGCCGTGCTGCGCTCGGGCGGTACGGCTGAGATCCTATCCGAGCAAACCATCCGCAACGCCTACGAGAAAGCCCATCTTTACACCGGTATCCCCGTCTGCCCGACGGGTGCTTCCGGTTTGGCCGGGTTGATCCAACTGCAGGCATCCGGTGCCATCGCTTCCGGCGAGGCGGTGGGGCTTTTTTTCACGGGGTTTGACCGGTCAAAGGGTGAATGATATGGGAAGAGCTTCGGAATTTGGCATATAGCGATTTTACTTCAGTCTATCCACCTTCGGTCTTTTCATTTGAGTGAGGTGTCCATGACGCATTCCCGTCTCATCACCGGTCCGACTTTCGCCGAGATGCTCGATCCCGCCCGGATCCGCAAAGACCTGCGCGAGAGGGCCCTGGCCGCGAAGGCAACCGATCCGCTCGATCCTATCAACCTCTACAATATCTCCTGGAAGGACGGCTACGGCCGGATCTACCACGAAGTCCTGCCGCACGGATTGACGGGGGTCGAAACTCCTATCGTGGTTCTGTACGGCAAGGATTTCCCCACCGGCAGCCACAAGGTGGGGGCCACCTACTCGGTCCTGATCGAGAAGGCCATCAGCGGCGCCGTCGACCCGGGCCGCCACACCATCGTCTGGCCGTCCACCGGCAACTACGGCATCGGCGGGGCCTGGGTGGGCTGCCGCATGCAGTTCGACTCGGTCGTGATCCTGCCCGAAGAAATGAGCCAGGAGCGCTTCGAGATCGTGCGCGGATACGGCGCCCGGCTGGAGCTGACGCCGGGCTGCGAGAGCAATGTGAAGGAGGTCTACGACAAGTGCCACGCGCTCCAGCAGGCGGCGCCCGATCGCATCCGCGTCATGAACCAGTTCGAGGAATTCGCCAACTACCGCTTCCATTATTATGTCACGGGCAACACCATCATCGAGCTGGCGCGGGAGCTGGCGGCCCAGGGCGTCGGCAAGGGTGTGGTTTCGGCATATGTTTCGGCGATGGGTTCGGCCGGCACGATCGCGGCCGGCGACCGGCTCAGACAACAGTGGCCCGGTCGCCTTCGGATCGTGGGCCTCGAGCCGATCCAGTGCCCGACGCTCTTCTGGAACGGCTACGGCGGGCACGACATCCAAGGGATCGGCGACAAGCATGTCACCTGGATCCACAACGTCATGAACCTGGATGCGGTCATGTGCATCGACGAAATCGAAAGCAAGCTCGGCCTGCAGATGCTGACCGAGGAGCCCGGCTGGGAGGTGCTTACCCGCAAATACGGGGTAGCCGAAGACCAAGTGAAAAAACTTTCGCAGATCTTTGGCATCTCCGGAGTCTGCAACGTGCTCGGGGCCATTAAGGCGGCTAAATTCTACGGCATGGGCAAAGACGACTTGATCGTCACCGTCTGCACCGATGCGATCGACCGCTACCGCTCGGTCATGGCCGGCCTGACCGAGTGCTTCGGCCCGATGGATGCGACCGCCGCCGAAGTGCGCCTGGTCAGTATCTTCCACCGCCAGAAGCTCGACTGGATCGAAGAGGGCACTTGCCGCAGCCGCAACCAGTGGCACAACCTCAAGTACTTCACCTGGGTCGAGCAGCAGGGCAAAACCGTCGAAGAGCTGAACGCCCAGCGCGGCCAGGCCTATTGGGAGGCGCAGCAGGCCGAGGTGGCGAAGGTGGACCGGCTGATCGAAGCCTACCGGATCGACGCCGCATGAGCGGCGTCGATTATTATGGAAAGTCATCGGAGTCATGTGTGGGAGAGGCTTCCAGCCTCGATCGTCGCGGCAGGATGCCGCTCCCATATAAAAAAATCCGAAATAGAGGAATCAACGCATGCCGAACTCCCAGCATATTCTTGAACTTTCCCAGAAATACCGAGACGATACCGCATCCAACCTGTCCGAGCTCGTCAAGATCAAATCCCCGAGCCTGGGCGAGAAGGAAGTCGCCGCCAAGCTGGCCGAGCAGATGCAAGCCGCCCGCTTCGACGAGGTCCAGATCGACGGACTCGGCAACGTGATCGGCCGCATCGGAAGCGGCCAGCGCATCCTGGCCTTCGACGGCCACATCGACACCGTCGAGGTCGGCAACGCCGCCAACTGGAGTTTCGATCCCTTCTGCGGCGAGATCCGCGACGGATTCGTCCTGGGCCGCGGGGCCGCCGACCAGAAGGGCGGGGTCGCATCCATGGTGACCGCCGGCCGCATTCTCAAGGAACTGGGCTTCGAGCGGAACGTCACGCTGTACTTTGTGGGCAGCGTCATCGAGGAGGACTGCGACGGCCTGTGCTGGAAGTACATCATCGAAGAGGACGGGATCCGGCCGGAGGTGGTCGTCAGCACCGAGCCCACCGACGGCGGGCTCTACCGCGGCCAGCGCGGCCGCATGGAGATCGAGGTCGAATTCAAAGGGGTTTCCTCCCACGGTTCGGCCCCGGAGCGCGGCAAGAACGCGATCTATATGGCCTCGCGGGCCTGCCTGGCCGCCGAGCAGCTCAGCGAGCGGCTGCCGGCCGACGACTTCCTCGGCAAGGGTTCCATCGCCCTCAGCCAATTCATTTCCGGCAGCCCGTCGCTGTGCGCCGTGGCGGATTACGCCCGCATCCACCTGGACCGCCGGCTGACCTGGGGCGAAACCAAAGAATCGGCCGTCCGGGAAATCGAAGCGCTGGTCAAGGGCGAGGATGCCAGGGTGTTCGTCCTGAACTACGAGGAAACCGCCTACACCGGCCGGCGCTACGGCATGGAAAAATACTACCCGACCTGGAAGTGGCCGGAGGACCACCCGGCCGTCCAGGCCGGCGCCCGGACCTATCAGGCGCTTTTCGGCCGGCCGCCCCGGATCGGAAAATGGACCTTCTCGACCAACGCCGTCACCATCTCCGGCATGTACGGGATTCCGGCGATCGGGTTCGGGCCGGGTGCCGAGGCCATGGCGCATGCCCCCGACGAGAAGACTCCGGTCGAAGACCTGGTTAACGCCGCGGCGTTTTATGCGCATTACGCCTGTACAGTGTAGAGAATGTTGGCCCGTTGGCCCGTTTACCCGTTGGCCCGTTTTCGTTCTGCGGGTCCACGGGCCAACGGGCACACGGGTCCACCGGTTGCCTTTACAATAGCGAGGAGAAACTATGAGTAACATCCAAAGCCTTCTGAAGCAGATCGCCGCACTTAACGGCGATCTCTACCGCAAGGACTTTCTGTTGACCTGGGAGAAGAGTGTGGACGAGCTGAAGAAGATCGTGGCCGTGGCCGATGCGCTGCGCTGGCTGCGCCGCGAAAACATCTCCACGCGGTGCTTCGACTCGGGCCTGGCGGTGAGCATCTTCCGCGACCAGTCGACCCGCACGCGCTTTTCGTATTTCTCGGCCGCCAACCTCCTCGGCCTGGGCGTCCAGGACCTGGACGAGGGCCGCTCCCAGATCGCCCACGGCGAGACCGTGCGCGAGACGGCCAACATGATCGGCTTCTTCACCGAGTTCATCGGCATCCGCGACGACATCTTCCTGGGCGCCGGCCACGCCTACATGCAGGAAGTGGCTGCCGCGGTGGAGGACGGGTTCCGGGCCGGCGTGCTGGAGCAGCGGCCCTGCCTCGTCAACCTGCAGAGCGACATCGACCACCCCACCCAGAGCATGGCCGACCTGATGCAGCTCAAGAGCCATTTCGGCTCGCTCGAAAACCTACGCGGCAAGAAAATCGCGATGACCTGGGCCTATTCTCCCAGCTACGGCAAGCCCCTGTCCGTGCCCCAGGGGGTGATCGGGCTGATGCCGCGCTTCGGCATGGACGTGGTGCTGGCGCACCCCGAGGGCTATCAGCTGATCCCGGAAGTGGTCGCGAAGGCGGACGCCTTTGCGCGGGAAAACGGCGGCAGCTTCAAGGTCGTGACCTCCATGGACGAGGCCTTTGCCGGCGCCGACGTGGTTTACCCTAAGAGCTGGGCGCCCTACCATGTCATGGAGAGGCGGACCGAGCTTCTCCGCCAGAACGACACGGCCGGCCTCAAGGAACTCGAGAAGGAATGTCTGGCCAACAATGCCCGGTTCAAGGATTGGGAGTGCAGCGAAGCCAAGATGAAGCTCACCCGGGGCGGCAGCGCGCTTTACATGCACTGCCTGCCGGCGGACATCACCGGTGTCTCCTGCGCGGCCGGCGAGGTCGCAGCTTCCGTATTCGAGCGCTACCGCATCCCGACCTACATCCAGGCCGGCTTCAAGCCTTACATCATCGCCGCCGTCATGCTGGCCGCGCGGTTCGAAGACCCCGCCAAGCTGCTCCGGGCCTTGAAGCGCCGGGCATCCGGGCGTGCAGGTCTCTGATGCCATCTGTGGGAGACCGAGCTTTATTCTGAGAATGCAGGGTTCAGGGTTCGGGGTTCAGGAAGGGAGCGGTTCCCGAATCCCGAACCTTGCTGGACTGAACCCTGAACCCCGAACCCTTTGGCCTTTTTGGTTGCCCATGAAAATCTACCACGTCGATGCCTTCGCCGACAGACCCTTCACCGGCAACCCCGCCGGCGTTTGCGTGCTGCCCGGCCCGAAAGACGATGCCTGGATGCAGAACGTGGCGGCCGAGATGAACCTCTCCGAGACGGCCTTTCTGCTCGAGCAGGCCGACGGTTTTCGCCTGCGCTGGTTCACCCCGGCCGTCGAGGTCGAGCTCTGCGGCCACGCGACCCTCGCTGCGGCCCACATCCTCTGGGAAACCGGCCGGCTGGCCGCGCATGAACCGGCGCGGTTCCATACCTTGAGCGGGCTGCTCACGGCCGAACGCCGCAGCGACGGCATCGAACTCGACTTCCCAGCGACGCCGGACGAGCCGGCCGAGGCGCCGGACGGCCTCGACGAGATCCTGGGAGCCAGGGTCGTGAATTTCCGCAGCAGCCGCTTCGATCATCTGGTCGAGCTTGAGTCGGAAGCCGTCGTGCGAGGGCTGCGGCCCGATTTTACCCGCCTGAAGTCCCTGCCGGTGCGCGGCATCATGGTGACCAGCCGCGCCGCCTCTGCGGGCTTCGACTTTGTATCGCGGTTCTTCGGTCCGGCCGTCGGCATCGACGAGGATCCGGTAACCGGATCGGCCCACTGCTGCCTCGGGCCTTACTGGAGCAAACGGCTGGGCAAGATCGACATGCGGGCCTGCCAGGCCTCGCGACGCGGCGGCGTGGTCGGCGTGACGGTGATGGGAGACCGGGTGCGCCTGCGCGGCCGGGCCGTCACGGTGATGAAGGCGAAGCTGATCGCCGGATGACTCAAAAAAACAATTGTTCGAAGGGATTTGACGTATGAATCGAGAGAAGAACTATCTGCAGTTGCTGCTTGAGGTGACCAAGGCGGTCACATCGAACCTCAATCTCAAAGAAGTTTTCGAGCTGATCGTCCACAAAGTCCCGGAGGTGGTGGGCGTCGACGCGGCTACCCTGCGGCTGCTGGATCCGTCCGGGAAGAAGCTGGTTTTGCAGGCGGCCTCAGGCCTCAGCGACCGATATTTGAGCCGCGGCCCGGTGGATGCGGAGGAAAGCGTGCTCAAGGCCCTGGCCGGCACCCCCATCGCGGTCTTCGACGCCGCGAGCGACCCGCGCATCCGCTACCAAGATGCCGCCCGCGAGGAGGGCATCAAGAGCATCCTGGTTGCGCCGGTCGCCATCCGCGGACAGGTGTCCGGCATTCTGCGATTGCTCGCCAAGACTCCGCGGGTTTTCGAGCCCAAGGAGATGGAATTCGTAGCCGCCCTGGCCGAGCAGTGCGGCATCGCCATCCAAAACGCTCGCGCCTACCAGGAGCAGGATCGCCAGATCCGCTATTTCAAGGCCCTGGCCGAAATCGGCAAGGCGATCAACTCCACGCATGAGCTGGACGCCATCCTGAACCTGATCGTCCGGCGCATGCCCGAGGTGATGAATCTCAAGGCCTGCACCATTCGCCTGATCGAATCGGCCGAGGGCCGCCTGCAGTTGAAGGCTGCCTACGGTTTGAGCCGGGCCTACCTGGAGCGGGGAGCGCTCGACGAGGAACTGGCCACCCATTATATTCTGCAAGGCGAGCCGGTGGTGATCCCGGACGCCACTGTGGACATCCACACCATTTATCACAAGGAGGCCAAGGCCGAGGGAGTGGGAAGCATCCTGGCCGTTCCGATCACGGTCCAGGAGGAACCGATCGGCATGATGCGGCTGCTCACCGCCGAAGTCCGCTATTTCTCGGCCGCGGACATCAACTTCGCCATGGCCGTGGCCGAGCAGGGCGGAATCGCCATTCAAAACGCCGTCAACTATCAAAAAATGCAGGACATGCTATCCACTAATTCCAATTCAGCCAGGAAAATTTCCGGCTGAGAGGAGGTCGCCATGGGTAACGGCAGCCAGGCAGCTTCACGAATCGAACCCATCTTTAAATTGAAGACTCCCCTCCTCTTCGGCCATCGCGGCGGCGTCCTGGAAGCCCCGGAAAGCACGGTGAAGGCATTCATCCACGCCTTGGAGGTCGCCCGCGTCGACGTCCTGGAGCTGGACGTCCAATTGACCCGGGACGGCCGGTTCGTGGTCTGGCATGGACCGGACCTCAACAATGTGCGCATTGAAGGAATTGACGACCGGCCTTCCAGGAGGGAGCGAAACAGGATCTACGATTACGACTGGGCCGAACTGGACGGCCGGGCCTGGGTGGCCGACCCGGCGGTAAAAGGCCTGGACGTGAACCAGGTCGATCTGTCCGATGTTCCGAAAGAGGAGGATCGCAGCCTTCTGCTATTGGATGATTTCTTGAAGAAATTTTCTTACGCCCCTCTCAATATCGAAATAAAGGAATCCTTCAATCGGCACATCAACGACCATGACCGAAAGGGTTTGAAAGACCACATCCGGGAGTTTTCGGACATTCTCAATGCCGACGTGGGCAACCGGGTCAAGGTGGTGGTGAGTTCAAACGACGGCTATATTGAAGAATTCCGGAAGCAGAACGGCGAGCGGTACCCGACGGGCTTATCAACGAAAGAGCAGCTCATTCTGCACTTTCTCGGCATGAAGATGAAAAACCGCGCGCTGGAGACCGTACACAGTCGCTTTTTCACCACTCCGCAGGTGGTTGAGAAGGTCCGAAACGCGGGCGGCGCGACGTTCGTTTTCCTGACCGAATTCGGGCCCCTGTTTCCCGCCCTCGACGAGCGCGAGCCCTCCGAAAAGGATATTTTCGAAATATTGGATCGAGGCGTCGACGGCATCATGACGGATCGGCCCAAAAGCGTTCGCGCCATCATGGATCGCTGGATCGCCGCCAATAAGCCGACTTCTTAATAAAGCCAATCTCGGCGTTGCGCTTCATCTCGCGGTCGCTGCGGCGCACTAAAAGTACGCCTCACGACGCGAGACTCGCGCGCCTTGATCTTGGCCTTATTGCGAAGTCGGAAAAACAGATGGGTTTTTGCGAGCCCGTCCAAAAATGCGAATCAAAAAAAAATAAGTCGCCCCCGCCGTGAACCGCGGGGGCGACTTATTTTTGCATGAGATGGCCCACCGCCTGCTCCAGCCCCTCGATGGTGAGCTCGAACATGGGGAAGATCTGGCGGATGGCGGCGATCGTGCGGGTGTAGGCCCAGGTCTCGACCGGCTTGGGATTGAGCCAGACGTTGCGCGGAAAGGTCTGGGCCAGAAACGCCAGACATTCGATGCTTGGCCGGCCGCTCCGTTCCTCGGCGTAGATCGAGCCGTCCGTCGCCATGAGCTCGTAGGGCGCCATGCTCGCGTCCCCGACGATGACCAGCCGGGTCTCGGGATCCAACCGCGCGAACTCCGCAATGCGCTGGGCCTTGCGGTAGCGCGCGGGATCGCCCCAGAGAGTGTCGTAGATGGTGTTGTGGAAGAAGAAGGTCTTGAGGTCCTTGAACTGGGCGCGGGCGTAGTCGAACACCGTCTGAACCACGGGGATGAAGGGATCCATGGACCACCCGCCGTTGTCGATGGCGAGAATCACCTTGAGTTTGTCCCTTAAATCCCGATCGAAAACGAGTTCGATCTCCCCGCCGTTTTTGGTGGTCTGGTAAATGGTCTTATCGACATTCAGCCGGTCCTTGGGACCGGCCGGCGTCATGTGCCGCAGCCGCTTCAAGGCCTCCCCCACCAGAGCCTGGGTCAGCGGCCCCTCCTGGGAGTAGTCCCGGTAGCGGCGCTCCAGGGCCACCTTGACCGCCGACTTGCTGCCGGAGACCCCGCCCACGCGCATGCCGCCCGGATGGTAGCCGGAATGGCCCACCGGCGAGTAGCCGCCGGTGCCGATCCACTTGCCGCCGCCGTGGTGGGCTTCGGTCTGCTCCTTCAGGCGTTCTTTGAAGTATTCCAGCAGCTGCTCGGGGGTCAGCTTCTTCAGGGCCTGCTCGTCCATCCCCAGCAGCCGCGACAGCTCCTGCGGCTTCTGCAGCCAGAATTCAAGCATCGAGCGCGCCAGCTCATCCAGTTCGATGCCCTTGAGGTCGGGCAGGTCCGCTCCCTGGAAGTGGTGCGCGAAGACCTGGTCGAAGAGATCGAAGTAGCGCTCGCTCTTGACCAGAATCGACCGCGACGCCGTGTAGAAATCCTCCAGGGAGCCGACCAGCCCCATCGACAGCGCCCGGTGCAGGGTCAGAAAGGCGGTCGGGCTGACCTGGAGGCCCACCTCGCGGAGCTTGTAGAAGAAGTCGATGAACAACGGCTCACTCCGTTCGCAGGCATGGAGCATGGGGCAGAGAGCATAGAGTCCAAAAATCGTTTCCTCCCGAACCCTATGCCCTATGCGCTCTGCCCTTTGCTTATAGGCGCCGTCTGGCCGCAGCCTCCCGGGCGCGCTGGTAGTCCTGGCTTTTCTTGAAAAGGATCCCGAGGTAGGGCGGCTCGCCCTTGCCGATGTGCGCAGGTTTGCAGTCGGGGTCGGCTTTCAGCGCACGAATCCAGTTGATCAGTTCGCGCGTGGCCGGCCGTTTTTCGACGCCGTCGATCTGCCGCATGCGATAGAATGCGGCGATGCAATTCTCCAGCAAGTCCTTGTCAAGGCTGGGGAAATGCACGCGCAGGATGCGCCGCATCATGTCGGGATCCGGGAAGGCGATATGGTGGAAATTGCACCGGCCCAGGAAGGGGTCGGACAGATCCTTCTTGGCGTTGCTCGTAATGATGATCACCGGTCGGTGCCGGGCGCTGACCGTCTTGTCGATCTCGATGATGTCGAACTCCATCTGATCGAGCACATCGAGCATGTCGTCCTGAAAGTCGGTGTCGGCCTTGTCGATTTCATCGATCAACAGCACCGTGCGCGTCCCGGCCGTGAACGCCTGGCCGATTTTGCCCATGCGGATGTAGTCCTCGATCCGGCTCACATCCCGCTGGGAGTCGCCGAAACGGCTGTCATTGAGCCGGGTGAGGGTGTCGTACTGGTAGAGGGCTTCCACCAGCTTCATGCTCGATTTCACGTTGAGCACGATCAGCGGCATGCCCAGGTTTTCAGCGATAGCGTGCGCCAGCATGGTTTTGCCGGTGCCCGGCTCGCCCTTGAGCAGCAGCGGCATTTCGAGCGCCATGGAGATGTTGACGATCTTGGCCAGTTCATCGTCCAGCACATAACGTGAGGCCCCGGTGAAGCGGTTGGAGGGTTCTTGATTGGACATGGCTCCTCTATGCTTGGTGTTCGGACCGGATTCGGTTCGAAAGCTCGCGGGTCAACCGCAGTGCCTTCATGGCGAGGTCAACGCTCAGGCTTCCCATCCCGCAGGCCGGCGTAATCAGCGACTGCGCCAGGAGCCGATTGGGGTCGATCCCGAGGGCTGCGACCTGAGCCGATTTCGATTTCCATTGCGCCAGCAGGGAATCGGCGGTCTCGCGCTGGAGGTCCTCCGGGCTGAGAGTCGGCACCAGGCCCCATGCGATAAGGCCTCCGCGCGCGACAAATCGGCGGATCGGGTCCCGGTAAATCACGAATTGATCGAAAAAAGCATAGGCGTCGAAGCTGAGGACATCGGCCGCCGAATCCAGCACCAACGTCCAGTCCGCGTTGGCGCAGATGTGCACCCCGGCCAGACCGCCTTCCCGATGGACGGCATCAATCATGGCGCCAAGGCCCTGGCAGATGTCCTCCCGGTTCAGTCCGATGTACATCGACGACCCGAAACCGGTGATGGCCGGATCGTCGATGAAGAGCAGCACCGGCCGTTTGAGGACCGAAAGCCGACGCACCTGCCAGCGGGCCCGCAAGGCCAGCAGCTGGACGAAGGCATCGCGCAGCTGGGGGTCGTAGAAGATGGCCTTGCCGTTCCGGTCGAACAGGCTGGTGCCGAAGCTCACGGGACCGATGATCTGGCCTTTCACCGCCAGCGGCGGGGGGTTCCGCTCCTTCGCCTGGGCGATCAACTCGAAAAAGCCGCCGGCCGCAGCAGGCGCCATGGCAAAGCGCGAACAGTCGAGATTCTCTGCGGCATCCTGAAGCGCCAGGGCCTCCTCGTAAAATCCCAGCAGGTTCTTTTCAAAATTGGAATCCGCCGTGTCGACAAAGGTGCGGCCGCCCTCTTCCGCCAAGCCCGGCAGGCCTGCGGCGAACTGACGGGTCATGCTCTCGCCGGGCATCCGAGGCAGCTGCACCCAGAGCGGGATCTCCGGTGTGTGCTCCCACACCAGCCGGGCCGCCTGGGCGTAATCGGTGAGCGGCAGACTGCCGATCAGACAGGGCAGACCGCTTCCCTCGAAGCGGGGCGTCGTCATGGGTTACTTGGTTCCGAAAATCTTATCGCCGGCATCCCCCAGACCCGGCAGAATATAACCGACGTCATTCAGTTTCTCGTCCACCGCGGCGACATACAGGTCGACATCCGGATGAGCGGTTTCCACGCGCCGGATGCCTTCGGGCGCGGCCACCATGAAGATCCCCTTGATCTGCGGACAGCCGGACTCTTTGAGCAGATCGATGGCCGCCACCGTTGATCCTCCGGTTGCCAGCATCGGGTCCAGAATGAGCGCCACCCGCATTTCCATGGACTTGGCCAGTTTGACGTAATAGCGCACCGGCGCGAGGGTCTCCTCGTTGCGGTAAAGCCCGACGATGCTGACCTTGGCCGACGGGATAAGGTTCAATACCCCCGGCATCATGCCGAGCCCGGCCCGCAGGATCGGCACCACCGTGATTTTCTTGCCCTTGATCTTTTCCACCTCCACGGGACCGGCCCACCCCTGGATGGTTTCTTTTTCGGTTTCCAGATCCTTTGTCGCCTCGTAGGTCAGGAGGGTTGCGATTTCCGAAGCAAGCTCCCGGAAATCCTTGGTGGTTACATTGCTTTCCCGAGCCAGCGCGATCTTGTGCCGGATCAAAGGATGTCGCACGATATGCAGGGGCATGGCGGTCTCCTTTCTCCCTTGCCATTCCACCGGGCGGTTGAGTTGCTATAGTCGAATCGCCGCAAGGTGTCAATCTTCGGCCGAACGAAGCATCGGCGCGAATTGACAGCCCATCGGGCCGATGCTATATAGAAATCTTCGATGGGCTTCTGCCGGTGCCGGATAATCCCCACATCTTCAATCGAGGTGCTCCGTGGGCGACATCATTTCCCTGGACGATAAGCTGGAAACATCCCGGGAGAAAAAAGCATCTCTGCGCCGCAGGCAAAAAGCCGTGTCGGTGCGCCGGGTGGTTCAATGCACGAACTGCTCGTTTAAATGCGAAAAATGCGGAACTCAAATCGAGCCCAAGACCGACGCGGCCGAACGTGGATTGAAGCTGCCTTACCAGTTTTGCGAAGCCTGTGAAGACGAATACGTGGACTACATCGAGCGGCTCCAGGGGCGCGGCGACGCGGATTGCTACTGGCACAACGACGCCTGGCTCGACTGCTGGAGGAAATGGATCGACTACCAAGGCAGCGTCGACCGCTACGTCAAATCCAAGGAATTTTTAAGGCTGCTGCAGGAATTCAAGCAGTCCAGCCCTGAACCATAGGAGGCCGTATGTTTGGAATCGGCATGCCCGAGCTTATCATCATTCTCGTGATCATCCTCATCATTTTCGGCGCCGGAAAGCTTCCGGAAATCGGATCCGGAATCGGCAAGGCCATCAAGAACTTCAAGGGCGCCGCCGAGGAAGATGAAAAAGACAAGAAGGGGACCCCCAAAATAGAGGAAGACAAAAAGAGCTGAGCGCGGCGGAGAACGCGCAGCAACGCTTTTTGGGCGTGATCCATATAACCAGCGCGGATTCAAATATCCGCGCTGGTTTTTTTCAGACTAAAACGAGCTCTTTCTCCGGCTTGTCGGTCTATCCACCGGCTGACGTCCATGCCGGCCTCAATGAGTCTTTCCTTCTTGCACTTAGGCAGTTTCTTGATCGCTTGCTCAACCTGGAGAGCCAGAGACCGCGAACCGATCCTTTTCTTGAATGCGAGCTTTAAGGGCGCCCTGCCGCGCAGGTACTTCGCCCCCTTGCCGGCTTGATGCTCGGAGATGCGGCGTTCTACGTCGGTGGCGATTCCCGTGTACAGCTTCCCATCGCGGCATCTCACCATGTAAAGAGACCATTCGGCGTCCTTTTCGGGCATGCTTCCCTATATCGGCGATCCCTCATGAATGCAATCGCCGGATGAAACTTCATACCGGTCCGCTGCCATCACAGCGGTTTCAGGCGCGGACGGTCTGAATATCCGACGCCGTCTCAGCCTTGGCCTCTTGACAGCGGAGAGAAAAGGACCAACATCTGTGCGCTGATGTGGTATGGCCGCTTCCATGCGGCTCCGCTTCTATGTCGCAGCGCCAACGAATGCAACTACCGGTTCTACGAATGTGAAGCCGATGGTCGTTCATCCCATCAGCGCCGAAACCATTTCCATAAATGCGTGAGAAAGTACCGCAGAGGCAGGCCTGGAGATGATTGCGAGAAGACCGAATCCCCCCGGAATTCATCATATTACTGCGATTTCGTCATCGCCTGACGAGAACGTGGGTTTCTACCAGCAGGTCTTGGGGTTGCGCTTGGTTAAGCAAACCGTCAATTTCGACGACCCGCACACCTATCACCTCTATTACGGCGACCGAGCGGGTACGCCTGGAACCGTCCTCACCTTTTTCCCGTGGGAGCATATGCCAGAGGGCCGGGCGGGCGCCGGGATGATCGTTTCGGCTGCCTTTGCAGTCCCCAAGGCCGCCCTTTCTTATTGGGAAAGGCGTCTGCATGAAATCGGCATAGACGTTCGCCCATCCTTCCGTTTCGGCGAGCCGCTTTTGGAGTTTAACGACCCTCACGGCCTTCCGATTGAGCTCATTGGCGAGGAGGAGCCGCCCTCTGGGTTGCACTGGGATGCAAGCCCGATCGAAGAGCGATACGCCGTCAGGGGATTTCACTCGGCCACTGCACTGGAAAACCGCCTGGAGGCCACCCAGGCCCTCCTCACCGCATCCATGGGGATGGTATTGCACGCCAGCGAGAAGAACCGCTATCGGTTCAGGATGGACGGCGGATCTCCCTGCCCGGGGCGGTATCTCGACGTGGTGGTCGACCCCGCTAGTCCGAAAGGGCGCCTCGGCACCGGGAGCGTCCATCATATCGCCTTTCGTGTCGGGGCGGACCGGGAGCAGCTGGCCTGGCAGGCGAACCTCGAAGCAGCAGGGTTTGACGTGACCGAGGTTCGCGACCGCAAGTATTTCAAATCGATCTATTTCCATGAGCCCGGCGGCATTCTGTTTGAAATTGCAACCGATTCGCCGGGCTTTGAAATAGACGAGCCGCTGGAGCATCTCGGCCGTACCCTGATGCTTCCGGCCCGATATGAGCGCATCCGGGAAGAAATCGAAGCCGGCCTTCCGCCGCTTCAAACCCGCGCTTACGAGCACGCCTCCTAGCATTTGAAGACTGGAACCGATAACGAAAAACCAAAAAAGAGGAAAACCATGGGAGCGGTCGTTCACACCTCTAAAATCAAGATCGTACGTGAAAAAGGTCCCACCCGTCGGGCCGTGATCGAAGGATTCGACGAGCCGGTCTATTACGGCGTCCACGGCGGGATCAAGAGTTTCTACAAAGTCGAGCCGGAGCAGGAGCATGCCGCGACGCTGGATCATATCGTGGCCGCAACCGCCGGATGAATGATGGGCACGCTGGCAGCGGCGCTGTCAGGAAAGAAAATCCCGACGCCCGAGGAACGCTACCGGGCCGAAGTGGAAGGGGATATCCGGGAGGTGAACGGCGTTTTGAAGATAACGGATATCCGGGTGAAATATCATTTGAAAGTTCCGCCGGGCAAATCCGCAGAAGCGCAGGAAGTTTTTTCCTCCTATCTGGTGAAATGCCCGGCGGCTCAAAGCGTGATCGGCTGCATCAACATCCACGACGAGCTTTCGATCGTAGAAACGACTCCGTGATTGAACCCGGAAATCGGCCGGCTCATCAAAGCATTTGACAACCCGGTTGAATCCATCAGCCTCTTCAGAGGCTCTATGAAGGGATCTGCTTGTAGGGTTCAGCTCTTCGAGCCCATTCGCTGTTGGGGAAGCGGGAGGCCAACGTATCATAGGCCCAGCGCAGCCCTTTCGGGTCATGGCTCTTCCAATATTTGGCAACACCCAGGTAGAAAACAGCCTCGGCGGTCGGCCCCGCAGCGGGGTGCTGCTCCGTAACCGCCGCTAGCTCCTTGATGGCATCATCGAAGCGGAAGCGGTTAAAATACATTTTCCCCTTGCCCAGTTTCAAGTGCGCCAGAAAATCATCGGTGGGGACGAAACCAACCACTCGGTGATGCTCCTTTCCGGTCGCGTCGTGCACAATCAGCGTCGGTGTCCACACGATGTCGAACTGCTTCATGGCATCCGTGCGCTTGTCCCAAAAGCACTGACTTTTTACCGGAACGAATTCGGCCTCGATGTAATGCCGGACCTTTTCCTCCGAATACGGACCCGTATCCATCGCCTTGCATCCCAGTCAGCCATCGAACCAAAAATCCTGGAAAATCAGTCTGCGGCTTTTCTCGGCTGATTTCAAGGCGCTCTGAAACGATTTTTCCCAGATGATTTCGGACATGGCGGGCCTCCTTAACGTTTGGGGTTATTTGCGCAGTATGCATGCCTTTGCGCGGGCCGAGCTCTTACGCGACGCGACGCGTGCGCACCGATGCCATTTCGAGGGGTTGTGAGCGAACTTGTCGCAGTTTTCCATCTCGCCCATCAACCGATCGTGTTCAATCGAACAGCAACGTTTGGCCTTGATCGCGAATTCGGCGCTCATGTTTCACCTCCTCATATCACACGCGGAAGGCACCACCTCCCACCACGTGAAGGTTTTCACCCAAAACTAACTCCTCCCCTCACTCGAACCAATGGGGTGAATCCCGTATTCTGCGGCCCTTGATTGGCTCCGTTGCCATGCACCATTTCTGCTGCGGCTGGAAAAAAGTTTGAGCGCCGAAATGGACCGCCGGCCTTGAAGGCGCCGCCGGCCATCCAGGTTTGAGGATGGTGCCGGGTTTGGATCAGGCGCTGGCCTGGTTCAGCAGTTCGATTGCGGACGGGCTCAATTCCAGCCGTGTTGCCGCGATCAGTTCGTCCAATTGGTCCAGGTCGGTTGCGCTCGCTATAGGAGCCGTGATGCCCGGGCGATGCATCAGCCAGGCAAGCGCCACCCTGGCAGGCGTCGCCGCATGGCTCCGGGCGACCCGGTCGAGGGCTTCTAGAATCCGCAGCCCGCGCGCATTCAGATATTTCTTGACCATGTCGCGGCGCGCGCTACGGGCCAAATCGTCCTCGGTCCGATACTTGCCGGTTAGAAAGCCGCTGGCGAGCGAAAAGTAACTGATCACCCCCAAGCCTTTTTGGCGGCAGAGGGGTTCGAGTTCTTTTTCATAGTCGGCACGGTCGTAAAGATTGTAAAGCGGCTGCAGGCATTGGTAGGCTGGATACCCTCGGCTTTCGCTTAATTGCAGCGCCTGAGCCAGCCGTTGCGGCGTGTAGTTCGACGCGCCGATGGCTCTGATTTTTCCGTCCCGGATCAGCTGAGCATAGGCCTCAAACCGTTCGTCCAAGGGGGCCTCGAGGTCGTCGGCGTGGGACTGGTACAGATCGATGCGGTCGGTCTGCAGACGCTCAAGCGAATCCTCCACCGCGCGGAGAATATAGTTTTTCGAAAGCCCCGCCCGGCTCGCTCCCATCTCTTTTCCGACCTTGGTGGCGATAACGACTTTCTCGCGCTTGCCGCTGCGCTTCAGCCACTTGCCGATGATGGTTTCGGATTCGCCGCCGGCATGACCCGGGACCCACCGGGAATAGACATCCGCCGTATCGACGAGGCTGAATCCCGATTCTACAAAAGCATCCAGCAACCTGAAGGACATGGGTTCATCCACCGTCCAGCCGAACACGTTGCCGCCAAAGGCCAGCGGATAAACCTCAATCCCGGAGCTGCCGAGCGTGCGTTTTTGCAAGGCGGTCATCCTCCCGTCAAGGCGTTGGATTTTGATCCGACTGTCGCCGGGATTAAAGTTAAGTTGGAGATCTGGGATGTAAAGAGCATCGATAAGGAGCCCGGAGAATGTCCCTGCCTCACGGCGCTGGAATGGATTGCGGCTGCCGTGCAAACAACCATGCGCTCGATGGGGGGATCCAGGGCCTTGCGGATACCGTTGCAGGCCGGATAAAGGCGAGCGTGCGGCATGCAGGGGCCAACCCGGACTTGAAAGAAGCTCAGGCTCCTGCCGTGCTCGATCTGAACGGAGAAAAAGGTAGGCTGATCAGGCCGCGATAGATGAGCACCGGTTTTGCGAAAGCAGATCCCGTCGCCTCAAAACGGAATATCGTCGTCAGATGGAGGCGGCCCCTGGCCTCCAAACGATTCGCGTGGAGGCGCGCCGCTAGCGCTGCGGCCGCCGCCTGAATCTTTCGAACCCAGGAATTGGACATCCGTAGCGATGATCTCCGTCATGTAGCGCTTCACGCCGTCTTTGTCGTCGTATGATCGGGTCTGAAGCCGGCCTTCAACATAAACCTGGCGGCCCTTGGACAGGTATTCACCGCAGAGCTCACCGAGCTTTCCCCATACGACGATACGATGCCATTCGGTGCGTTCTTTCTTTTCGCCCGTATTCTTGTCCTTCCACGATTCAGAGGTGGCGACATTGAAATTGGCGACCGCCGACCCACTGGGCGTGTAACGGACCTCCGGGTCGCCTCCAAGGTTTCCGACAATGATTACTTTGTTGATACCCGCCATGGTGGTCACCTCCGAATGTGATGTGCTGTCTGGGTATGCAAATCGTTCGATCTTGCTCGAAACAACCAAGTACCCGAAAACACCGAACCACCGCATACCCAAATCACTCCTCAAAGTCAATCCGGCGGCTGCTTCGGTGGTGCTCCCTGCTCCGCCCCACGCGCTGGACGATCCGGTCGCGCAAAGCGGACAGGCGCCGAAGCGCCTGGGCCGGACCGGTCTCGACCGAAGCCAGCGCCCCATGAGGGCACATCTCGACACAGCAAAAGCAGCGAATGCAGCGATCGTAGTCAAATTCGATCCCGCGGGCGCGGGGCGCGATGGCCTTGGCCGGGCAGTGGCGCCGGCACTCGCCGCACATCCGGCATTTGCCGGTATCGACCGCCGGCCGCTGGATGAGGTGCCGGCGAATGAGAGGCTCAAACCTCCGGGGCCCGAACGTCAGCGGGCCTAAAACCGGCAGACGGAAGCCTCTCACCGGCTGAAAATCCCCGCTGATGGCAACGTCGCGGGGGGCCAGATTCAGCTCCGCTGCCGCCCGGTAGGTCGGCAGCGCATCGGGTGAAACCCGAAGCAAACGGCAAACCGCCATGTCGACGGCCGGAGCGCTGGCGCCGGCGATCAGCAGCCCCAGCCGCCGCGGGATACCTCTTCTGCCGGGACCCTGGCCCTCCATCCCCAGAACTCCGTCCATCAGAGTGGCAGCGGGGTTGATCGTCCTATAAATCTGAGCGAGCAGCCGCGCGAACAGATGCCGATTGACCCCGCTGCGCAGGTGCCACTGCACCTTGGCGAGGCCGACGATGCAGCCGAAGAGGTTTTTCACCCCGAGCGTCAGCAGCATCATGGCATGCGTCTTCAATTTGGGCAGGTTGATGACCGCATCCGCTTCCAGGGCCTCCCGGGCGATGGCGATCTTTCCAAACGGCTCGCCGATGTCCACTAGGACCGAATCCCTGAAGGGACGCAGCTCGACATCCAGCCCCTGGAGCGCCTCCGCATAGCCGCCCTCGCGCAACAGGCGCTCGAAGGTTCCCATCCCGGGGCTGTCCGCCACCAGGGGCAGAGCACCCTGCTGGAGAACATATTCCACCACGGCCCGCACAATCAGAGGATGGGTGGTCATCGCCCGCTCGGGTTTGGCCGGAGCCAGAAAATTCGGTTTGATGAGAACCGTTGATCCGGGCTCGATGCTGAGCGACCCGATACGAGCCAGCAATCCTGAGACCGTCGCCCTCAAGGCCATGTATTCATATTCAGCCGGATGAAAAATAACCGTGTCCATGTCCATACCTTCCGCTGTCTTCTCGTCCGTCGCCTTGATCCCGTAACACTTTTCCGTTAAGGTAGCTGGCGATTTGCCGGAGGCATGCAGCGCGAGCCGAACCCCAAGGCAGCCGACACCGTCGGGCGGGCTGGAAGATCGAATCGTGGAAACCGACTCGTTAAAGGCGTTCAACCGCCTGGGCTATCTTTTCGTCGTCCTGGCCGCCACCTGTTGGGCGTCCGGCGCTTCGGCATCAAAGTTTCTGTTCAACAGCGGCATCACTCCGTTTCAACTGGTGCAACTGCGCATCACCGCCGCCGTCGCCCTCCTTTTCCTGTGGCTGCTCTGCCGCCGGCGCGCGTTGCTCAGAATCGACCGCAGGGATCTGGTTTATTTTCTGCTGCTCGGCACCTTCGGCATGGCCGCCATCAACATTACCTATCTTTACGCGATCAGCAAGCTCAATGTGGCCGCCGCGCTGATTCTGGAATACCTCGCACCGGTGCTGATCGCTCTCTACACCGTGCTTTTTCAACGCCAACGTCTGAATAAATGGACGATCGCCGCCATCGCCGCTGCCGTAACCGGCTGCTACCTGGTAGTCGGCGCCTACAACTTGAATCTTCTCCAATTGAACGTTGCCGGCATATTGAGCGGGCTGGGTGCTGCCGGGGCTTTCGCCTGGTGGTCGGTCCACGGTGAATACGGGATGCGCCGCTACAACCCATGGACGGTTCTTTTTTACGCCCTGTTGGTGGCGGCCGTCGAATGGAACCTCCTGCACCCGCCGCTCGAAGCGTTCATCCACGCCTACTCCCCGGCCACCTGGGGATGGATCGTTTTCGTGGCGCTGGTCGGAGCCATTCTGCCCTTCGGCCTCTACTACGAAGGTATCAGCCGCATCCGCGCCACCCGCGCCAGCATTACCTCCACGCTCGAGCCGATCATGGCCGGTGTGCTGTCTTTCATTTTTCTGGGCGAGGTGATGGAGCCGCTCCAGATCCTGGGCGGGGGGCTGGTGATCAGTTCGATTGTCCTGCTCCAGGTCAAACCGGAGCACGACGCAATGGCACCCGCCATCTTTCGCGCGAAACGCACCCAACGGCAACGCAACCCGGCGCCGCCATGATTCAGACGCTCGAAAAACGCATCAAACGTCATGTGATCGGAAAGCCTCATGAGTTCTTCGCTATCACGGCTCCGGGCTTTGAAGCGCTCTGCGCCCAGGAGCTGGCGGGGTTGGGGCTGAGCGGTCGGACGGTGTTCGGCGGCGTGGAGTTCGATGCCCGCCTGCACGACGCCTATCTCGCCAATCTGAATCTGCGAACCGCCAGCCGGATCCTGATGCGGATTCATTCCTTCCGCGCGAGCGCCTTTCGGTCATTCGAGAAAGCGGTCACCCAATTTCCCTGGGAGCTTTTCATACCCGCCGGAACGACTCTCCGAATGCACGTCACGACCCACCACTGCCGCCTGCATCATACCGAAGCGATAGCGGACCGGTTGGCCGGGTTCATTCGCGAACGACTGCAACAAACCGCTGCGCCGGCCGCGGCACCGGCACCGGCGGAGCCCGATCAGCAGGTGTTCGTCCGCGGCACGGACGACCGCTTCGTCATCTCGATGGACAGCACCGGGCCGAACCTCTACCGGCGCGGAATCAAGACCCACTCTGGAAAAGCGCCTTTGAGGGAGACCATGGCGGCAGCCGCCCTCATGGTCGCCGGCTTCTCCGGCGGCCAGCCGCTGCTGGACCCGATGTGCGGAGCCGGCACGTTTTCGCTCGAAGCGGCCTTGATGGCGAAAAAGATCCCGCCGGGCTGGTTCCGCCGTTTTGCATTTATGGGCTGGCCGAGTTTCCGGGCGACGCGCTGGAACTTCCTGCGGCGCCAATCGGCCGAGGGCATCCGTGAACTGGGTCGCCCCATCATTTTTGCATCGGACATCGATCCGGAGGCCTGCCGGCAGCTGGAAGAATGCCTGCAGCGCTGCTCTTTGACCGATGCGGCTTCCGTCGCGTGCCGTGATTTTTTCGAGCTGGACCCCCGCGAGGTCACGGACCGCCCGGGTCTGGTTGCGCTGAATCCGCCCTACGGCCGCCGCATCGGCAGCACCGCCGAGAGCCGCGATCTGACCGACGCCGTCATCGCGCGGCTGCAGACCCATTACCGCGGCTGGAAATTTATCCTGATGGCCCCGGCGGGCCGGAGCCGGCCGAACCTCGGGTCGCAGGTTCGGGCA
Source organism: uncultured Desulfatibacillum sp. (assembly GCA_964427375.1). Taxonomy (GTDB): domain Bacteria; phylum Desulfobacterota; class Desulfobacteria; order Desulfobacterales; family SpSt-501; genus SpSt-501. The sequence goes on from CAYRUF010000039.1 coordinate 40,987, forward strand.
CATCGGTTTATCCACGGAGGGCTTAAGGTGAACGTCATGACCGGAAGAATATCCTCCATCTGAGTATTTTACTCCGGGACTTATTTATTGTATGGGTTCCCGAGTCGTAACGCCAGGACCTGTTGCGCAACCTATCAATCGATCGGAGGATAAAATGGACCTGAACCAATTGCGCGTGAGCGGCCGCCGGCTGCAATCCACCCTGGAGGAGATGGCCAAAATCGGCGGTACGGCCGGCGGCGGCGTTCAGCGGCTGACCCTGACCGACGAAGACCGGCAAGCTCGTGACCTCTTCGTCAAGTGGCTCAAGGAAATCGACTGCGAGGTCACCGTCGATGAGATGGGAAATATTTTCGGTCGCCGACCCGGAAAAGACAATGCCCTGCCGCCGGTCATGAGCGGCTCGCACATCGACTCTCAGCCCAAGGGCGGCCGCTTCGACGGCATCCTGGGCGTCATGGGGGCGCTCGAGGTGATGCGGACGTTGCATGAAAATAAGGTGCAGACGGAGCGGCCCATGGTCATCGTGGACTGGACCAACGAAGAGGGCTCGCGCTTTGCCCCGGCCATGGTGGGCTCGGGGGTGTGGGCCGGCGCCCTCCAGCGCGACTGGGTCTACGACCGCCGGGACATCACCGGCAAACGGTTCGAGGAGGAACTGATCCGCATCGGCTACAAGGGCGAGGCCCCCTGTCGGAAATTCCCCGTGCATTGCTACTACGAGTTCCACATCGAACAGGGCCCGATGCTGGAGCGGCAAAATAAGCGCATCGGCGCGCCCAAGGGCATCCTCTGCCTGCACTGGTACGACATCTACCTCACCGGTGAAGCCAACCAGGTCGGCCCGACCCCGATGGACGGCCGCCATGACGCCCTGGTCGCTGCGGCCGAAATGATTCTCAAAGTCCGAGAGCTGCCCGGCCGCATGGGAGGAAACATGGTCGCCACGGTCGGCGAGATTCAGAATTACCCCAACTCCCGCAACATCATCCCCGACCGCGTGCATTTCACGGTGGACATTCGTTCCTGGGACGACGACCTGGCCCTGAAATCCTGGGACCTGTTGCGCAGGGACCTCGAGGCGATCGCCGGCCGCCACGGCTGCCCGATCCGGATCGAAGAGACTTGGCGCGTCAACCACTCCCCCTTCGACGAAAAGCTCGTCCAGCGCGTAATAGATGTCGCCGATGAACTCGGCTACTCCAACATGCTCTGGGTCAGCGGCGCCGGCCACGACGCCAGCTATGCCAACCAGGTCTGCCCCACCGCGATGATCTTCGTACCGAGCATCGGCGGCCGCAGCCATGTCGAGGTTGAGAACACCCGCTGGGAAGACTGCGAAGCCGGCTGCAATGTATTGCTGCACTGCCTGCTGAAAGCGGCCATGGAGAAATAGTGTTCGTGAAACTCCCCGGAGCTGGCCGCGGGGGGTTTCAATCTTGACCATTCCGAGACAAAAGGAGAACGACGCATGGGAATTGTTCGTGAAGTAAACGGCATGTTCGAGTTGACGGAAGAACTCCCCCGCAGCCAGTTTTATAATAAGGATCTGGCTCCAGTGAAGCTGGAGAAGCGCACCTGGGGCTATTACGAATACTTCGCGATGTGGGTGGGCATGAGTGTGTGCGTTCCCACCTGGATGCTCGCCGCGAGCATGATCGCCGCCGGCTTCGACTGGCTGACCAGCGTCTTCACCATCTTCCTCGGCAATTTCATCGTGCTCATTCCCATGATTCTGGACTCTTTTGCCGGCACCAAGTACGGCATCCCCTTTCCGGTCTTTTTACGGTCGAGCTTCGGCGTCTTCGGCGCCAACATCCCGGCCCTGATCCGCGGCATCATTGCGATCGGCTGGTTCGGGATCCAGACCATGATCATGGCCTTCGCCATCGACGGCATCCTGGTGGCCCTCTTCCCCTCCTACGCGACGCTGGACTCCATCGTGCCCTTTTTTCAGCTGAAGGCGCACGTCGTCTGGTCGTTCATGATGTCCTGGGTGATGACCGTGATCATCTGCTACGTTTCCCCGCCTCACAAGGCCTCGCCGGGCATCAAGTGGTTGAACGACCTGGCCTCGCCGATTCTGATCCTGATCGGCGTCGGGCTCCTGTGGTGGGCGGTGGACAAGGCCGGCGGGTGGGGCCCGGTCCTGGATCAGCCCCGGACGGCCTCCTGGTCGCAGTGGCCGGCCTTTCTGACCGCCATGGTGGCCTACTGGTCGACGCTCGCCATCAACATCCCCGACCTGACCCGCTTCGCGAAGAACCAGAAGGTGCAGTACCTGGGCCAGGCCATCGGGCTGCCGCCCACCATGACGGCCTACTCCTTCATCGGGCTGGCCGTCACCTCGGCCAGCGTGGTGATCTACGGCCAGGCCATCTGGGACCCGGTGGAGCTCTCGATCAAGACCGGCAGCCCCTTCTTCATCTTCGTGGGACTGATCTTCATCATCCTCGCGACCCTGACCACCAACATCACCGCCAACATGGTCTCGCCCATCAACGACTTCATGAACCTGGCGCCCAAGGTGCTCAACTGGCAGCGCACCACCATCCTGATCGCCCTGCTCGGCATCCTGATGGAACCGTGGCGCTTCCTGGCCGACCCCAACAAGTACGTCTGGACCTGGCTGCTCGGCTATGGCGCTTTTACCGGCGGCATCGCCGGGGTCATCATCGCCGACTACTGGATCATCCGCAAGCAGGCCCTCAAGCTGCACGACATCTATATAAAGGAAGGCTACTACAACTTCCACGACAACCGGGTGAACCCGATCGCAGTGGTCTACGCCCTCGTCTTGGTCGCGGCCACCGTCGCGCTCTACTTCAGCGGCGCCATCCTGGGCGATCCCAAGACCTGGCCGTCGATCCTGACCACGCTCATCCTCGTGCTGGGCCTGATCGCCGGAATTTACTTCTACGTCAGCAAGACCAAAGGCGTGAACTTCTGCGGGGTGCTGGCCCTTTTTTCAGGGGTGGTGGGGTCGCTGGTGCTGTCCAAGCTGAGCGCCGCGCTGGCCCAGTGGACCTGGTTCGTCGGCGCCATCGTCGGATACGTCGCCTACATCGTTCTATACCGCGCCTGGTACGGCAAGCACCATCCGGAGGTCCCGGCCTGACGAGGCGCTGCAGGGGTTAGCCGTCAAGGGCCGGGGAACTTTTTCCCGATATGCCCCGGCCCCAGCGGTTCCCGTTCTTCAAGGATCCGGGAATCGACTTCATGGAAATCAAACCCGAACACTGGCGTGCCGATGCTCCCCTTCGTCAGGGTCTTAATTGTTGTAGCAGCATTCGCTGCCTTCCATAGCCTTACCGCCAGAGACGGATTCAGGACCTGGGCCCGCCGAAAAACCAGCCTGTCCCATGCGTCCTACGCAGCGGCCCGCGCAGCGGTTTCGCTGTTGCTGCTGATTGTCTCGTTGTTCCTGCTTTTTCAGGATGCGCATCTGACCGCTCAGCTGTTCTCCCCTCTATTGGGCGTGCCCGCCATCCTGCCTGCCGTGTTCTCCATCTGGCTCGCCGGCATGGCCCTGGGCCAGATCGTGAGGGCCCGGCGCCTGCCGCAGTTTTTCGGCTTCGAGGAGTTTCCGAAGCTGTTCGTCTTCACCGGCGCCTACACGTTCTGCCGCCACCCCATGTATGCCGCCTGGCTGGCAGCAGCCTGGGGGCTGCTCATCAGCAAGCCTTTCCTGCTCACCCTATTCTACAATTGTCTGATTACCGGCTTCGTGATGTCTGCGGCCAGGCAGGAAGAGCGGCGGATGCTCGCCCTCTTCGGCGACCGCTACCGTGCCTACCAGAGGCAGGTCCCCTTCCTGCTGCCCTACGGTTTCCTAAAGCCTCAGATCCGCAAACTCGGCGCCCCGAAATTGTAGCGATTGTCACTACTGTCCCAACGTTGATGTTGGATGAAGGTTTAACGTGTCAATACCAAAT
>CAYRUF010000040.1:0-42201 GCA_964427375.1 uncultured Desulfatibacillum sp.
TGGTATTGAAGAAATCCTCGCTTTGGTCGGTAGGCCGTTGCCGCCGGTCTATTCCGCCGAATTGTCCGAATTCGTCTTCGCAGCCGGCGTCCAACTCATGAAAAGCGATCATTGGGATTTGATGTATCTATCTTCCACCGACTATATCCAACACAAATCCGCTCCTGGAACCCCTGCCGCCAATTCTTTCTATGCTATGCTGGATAGTTACCTTTCACAACTGGATGCCTTGGGGGTCACCCTGGCGATAACTGCAGACCACGGCATGAAATCGAAACACGATGCGCAAGGCAGGCCGAACGTGATTTACCTGCAGCGGCTGTTGGACGAGTGGCTGGGAGAGGGCAAGGCCAAGGTCATTCTGCCCATCACCGACCCCTATGTGGTCCACCACGGAGCATTGGGGAGTTTCGCCCTGATCTATCTCGCCTCTGATCAGGATGCTGACCGGATCGTGGAGCGCCTGGCCAGAACCGAGGGAATCCTGGAAGTGCTACCGCGCGAGGCAGGCTGCGCCCGCTTCGGCCTGCCGCCGGACCGTGAGGGTGATCTCATCGTGATCTCAACGGCTGATCAAACCTTGGGCACGCGCCCGGAACATCACGATCTGGAACAACTGAAAACACCGTTGCGTTCGCATGGCGGTATTACCGAACAGCGGGTGCCGATGCTGCTCAATCGTCCCTGTCAACGCATCGACCCCTCAGTGAAATTAAGGAATTTCGATGCTTTTTCTCTGGCATTAAACAGCGTCTGAGACCGGCGCCGGCAGGGTCGATTTAGCGCCCCGCCAAGCAAAATGAGTTTGAATGATTACCGCGAGGTGCAATCGTGGCAGGATGGCAAGACGCCTGCTTCCGATTGTCTCGCAGACTTTTCTTCCCGGTTCACAGATAATTAAGGCAAAGTGTGTCCTGTCGGCATGAGGAGAGCTCAGATAATCTTGATGAAGCGGCCAAAGAAATAGCCCCCGACAAACCCGATCAGGATCGATGCCGCTATGCGCGCCAGAGATCCGTAAATGCTGCGCTTGGCCGCAGCGGTCGGGACGGCTTCCCCCAGCCGGTCGGCGGACCTTTCCTGTGACGCGCTTGGCTTCGGCCGAGAAGTCTTGCGGAGCGCTGGAACCCTCGCTGCTCTTTTCTCCAACGCGCCAGCCTTGGGAATGAGGACCGCCGTTTTTTTAACCAATGGGGCTGCGGCGACATCTTTCAGCGATCGCTTCTTACGCATGGCATCACTCTCTTTTTCCGGTAATCTCATTGCAGAGGCTTCGTATTTCCTCGGCGGCAACGCTGTGAGGGGCATACGTCAGGACCGAAACGCCGGAGATGATGGCTTCTACGTATGCAATCCGCTGCGAGATCTCAGTATCGAAAACCTCCAGCCCGTAGGCGTTAATCGCATCGCGGGCTTCCGCGGCGAGACGTGTCCCCGGAATTTTTCGGTAAACGAGCAACTTGGCCGCAAGCCCCCGATGGTATCGGCGTGTATCTTTCACCAACTGGATGGTCTCGCGACTGGAGAAAATGTCCAGGGGGCTGGGAGCAAGCGGAATAATGGCCAAATCTGAGGCGGCGGCAATCGCCTGGGTGACCTGGGTCAGGGCGGGAGGAGAGTCGACAACGATGTGGTCGAATTGGTGTCGATGCTTTTTGATCTGATTGTGCAAATCGGGCAGCGGCAACTGCATGACGTTGAATTCCTGGTTTTCAGACGTTGCTTGCCATTGGGTAGCACTGCCCTGAGGATCAGCATCAACCAGGAGGGTGTTTTGCCCCATTAAGGACAGGCAACTTGCCAGGTTTATGGCTGCTGTTGTTTTGCCGACCCCGCCTTTTTGATTAATCAAGCTGATAACCATCATCACGGCTCTTCATTTCCGGATCTCAATCAGCAGATTCAGCCTTCACCGATGTTGTTTTGGAGCTTGAAGCCACCGAATCCCAGATGCTCTTGACGATGCCGGCGACTGCAAAAAAGGCGATAAAGCCTAAGATACCTCCAGAACCGAACGCACGCATGGCTGCCATGCCGGCAGCGGTGCAGAGTCCTGTTCCGACCGTTTCTTTGGCAACATTGGAAACAGCTTCGGGTCCCGAGAGCTCACCTCGGGCGACACGAACCGAGTTGCTTACGGCCGCAATGGTGCCCCCGGCAACAGCGCCGAAAACTCCCATAGAGGCTATTGAGTTCGTCACTCCAGGAATCAGGTTAGAATCTCCGCCTTTGAGCAACTCCATTTTTCACCTCCCCTGTCTTAGCGATCGATGTCTATTTTTCAAAGCTTAATTCGTTTAAGGATCTAAATTCAATCATTATTTTACCTAATTGGAAGGATAGTATCTAGCCGTATTCTCACATCATTTTAATTAATCAATAACCGGATGTTGGCATCCTGCAATAAAACGCGGAGGTGCCCCGTAATGCGAACCTATTCTATGAAATTGAATGGAAAAGCGGCGGTTGTTTTGAAGCGTGCCGAGGGATTGGCTAAACGCCATGGCGTCCGATTTCAGCACAATGGCCGATCGGGGACATTCTCTCATTTGGGAGTGAAAGGTGCGTTTACCATCACCAAGAACGTGGTTGAGGTTAAATATACCAAGCCCATATTCATTTCGGATGCGATGGTCGAAAACCAGATCAAGCAAATATTGGGATGAAACGGTTCGTTAGAAGCATACGGTCAACATAGAGATTGAAATGCTCGCCGGGTTGATGGGTCATGGCGAATAACCCTCGGCTCCGATGGCTTACTGTTCTTGTCCTCATAGTGTTGTTGATTGGCTTTTTCGCGATCCCCCGCTCTCCTGTCTGCCACGGTCTATGGTTTAAGCTGATAGCTTTCTACGACCTATTAACTGACCGCGAACGCGTTCTGGGTTTGGTGTCGGCCAGCGGTTGGGCCGGCCCTCTGATATTAATCGCCTTGCACGTTGCACAAGTATTGTTCGCCCCCATACCTGGTGATGCCTTCAGCATCTTGGGTGGGTACCTATTCGGTACCATCAATGGGTTCCTGCTCTCCACTCTCGGTATGACGCTCGGCTCGGTGCTCAATTTCTATTTTGGACGCCTGGTAGGAAATCGCGTCGTGCGGCGAATCGCCAGCACGAGGACCTATGCGAAATACAGCAGGCTCGCCCAGGGAAAAAGGATTTTTTTGATATTCCTGCTGTTCTTAGTACCCGGCTCTCCAAAAGATATTTTGTGCATATTGCTAGGGCTGACAACCATCCCAATTCGCACATTCATTCTGCTGTCGGCCGCTGCCCGCATGCCGACCACGATTGCATTTAGCATGCAGGGCGCTGCCATTTTCAGCCGAGACTATACGCTTTTTACGATCGTGTCGATTGGATGTGTTCTGTTCGCTGCGCTTGCCTTCATTTCACGCGACACGGTCGATAGATGGATGGGGTCACCGCTTGAAAAGCCTCCCCGCAGAACAATTTGATGGGGGACGGCCAATACCAGGCAGATGGGCTCTGCCGATCAGAGCTATGTCATGCTCCAACTCGAAGCCATCATCCATTGTAAAAATAGACCCCCAAACCGACAGTGAAAACGATGTCGCCATAAGCTGCGTGTTCAATCGCTGCTGCTGGAAGTGACCCGGTGCGGGCATAGGTGCGACAAAACAGATAGCCACCCGGGATAGTCAACAAGGGAGCAATAGCATTCCCAAAAATGATGTGCATAAAAGCAAAGGCCGTGACACTAGCCAGTGTCATTTGACCTTCACCAAGAAAAATTGGCCGGTAGCGATGGAAGAAAAATGCTCGGTAAATCAGTTCCTGCGGGAGAGCAGAAAAGAATGGATAGATCATCATGACTATCAGCCAAAGGCCGGTTTTGTTACGCGGGAAGTTGAAAATCTTCTCCGGAGCAAAAACCAAAAGCCCCATACTGAGCAAGATAGCGACAACCACAGCTTTAAAAACCACCCTTATTAGAAAAGGTTTCAGAGGGTTCGGTAGGCGAAAACGCGACTTGTCGAATAGGTGGTGGTCCCGCCAAAGTAACCAACCGCAGATTAGTGCAGCTGCAAGCAGAATTGGTATTTTGGAAATTTTGAACGGAATGACCAGCATGGCTGATGGCAAAAGGAAAAATATGAGCAATAATTCAATGAGAAGTGACCAGCGCATGCGATCAACATGTCCCATTCGTTAGTGCCACGCACGGTTATAACGGTGATACAAAGCGGTTCTATGGCCCTGAAGCGTACCATCCTTGGCATGGCTGACTCAAAATGTATATCGGCGATTAAACTCTCTCCTCCGTGTTCCCCCGAACTTGAGGGTGTTCTTCAGCGAATCGCAAGCGGCTGCATAGCCTAAAATCTACCCGCATATGACCTTGCCGGCGGCAAGGCGCCGGCTGGTCAGATATATTGGTCCACCAGGTCGGTGATCATGCGCTCGACCGCATCCGGACCTTCCTTCTGCTGCAGTTCGGCGATCATCCGCCGGATCTTGCGGCAGGAGGCGGGGTCGCGGTCGAGGTCGCGGGTCGAGCGGAAGGCGCCGCCGCGGCGGCCGACGCGATAGATCAGCCGTTCTTCGTCCGGCAGGTCCTGGTAGGCCTGGATCACCGCGAGCATCTTGGGCTTGTCCTCGGGCAGCTTTCCGCCGACCTCCTCCAGCAGGTTCATGATGTGGTCGCTCGTCACGGTGCTGGTGACTCCGTCCAGGTGTTCGATGAACACGCGGATCTCCTCGGCCAGTTCGTCGTCCGTCAGCATGTGGAAGGAGCCGTCTTTCAGCCGGGCATGCAGCGGCACCCGGCTGGGGATTCTCAGGCTGCGCAGACGGATGAAATGCGGATTGATCTGATTGAGCACCCGTGCGGTTTCCACGGCATGCTCCCGCCACATCTCACGGCCCCCCAGGCCCGGCATGACGTATTCGGAAACCTGCATGCCGGCTTCCACCAGCTTGCGTCCGGCCTCCACGTGCTGGGCCCCGGTCACGCCCTTTTTCACCAGCTTCAGCAGCGGATCGTAGCCGGTCTCGAGCCCGATGTGCACCCGGTCCAGGCCGGCGGCGCGGATGCGCTTCAGGGATTCGAGCGATTTCCGGGTCACGGTGCGCGAGCGCGAGTAGGTGGTGACCCGCTGAATTTCCGGAAACGTCTGCCGCAGGTAGGCCAGCACCTCCACCAGGTCGTCGGTGCGCATGATCAGGTTGTCGGCATCCTGCAGAAAGCAGGCGCCGGTCCCGTAGTACATCCACGCCGCCACGCTCCGGTAGCTGCTCGCCTGGGAGCCGGCGCTGAAAACGTGGCTGACGACGGCATCGGTCACCTGCCCGCCGCAGCCGATCCTCCAGGAAGCGGCCGTGACCTCGTCGGCGATGGCCCGCGCGGTGCGGATGTCGTCCTTGATTTCAGCGACGCTCCTCAGAGAAAATTTTCGGCCCTTGTAGACCGGGCAGAATTCGCATTGGTTCCAGGGGCAGTTGCGGGTGAAGCGCAGCAGCAGGCTCTGGGCTTCGTTGGGCGGCCGGATCGGCCCCTGTTCGAACTGAAGGTCGCTAGGGTTCATCGCTTGAAACTCCATCAGTGCTTGGTGCGCAGCAGCCGCTGGTAGGCTTCGTTGAGCTTGACGAAGCGCTCGTGGTCGCCGCCCTTGTCGGGGTGCAGCTCCTGGGCTTTGCGGCGGTAAAGGCGCCCGAGGTCGCGCCGGTTCATCTTTTTCAGCGCTTCCCGGCTTTTGCCGAATATGGCGGCCATCTCCTCCATGCGGACCGCGACCGAAGGCGGCGGCCGGTAGTGCCGGTGTCGGTTGATGAAGTCCTGCAGATATTCTTCCGCCAGGGATTGCGAGGCATACTCGTGGTCGAAGTACATGACGGCATAGCGCACCAGGTAATCGCTCAAACGGTCGCCGGCGTCCATGCCCGCCCAAAACGATTCGTCGCGCTGCAGGCGGCATATTTCTTCGACAAAGCAGCCGTCGACTTTATCCGGATCGAGGAATTCCGGGTGGTTCCGGGCGAAACGCTGGTGGAAGAAGTGCTGCAGGTCGAAAATCGCATAGGTGTAAGTTTTGAAGTCCCGCGGCCGCAGAATGGACTCCATCTCCATGAAACCCTGTTCGATTTCGTCCCGAGACTTGTTGCGGAAGAGGCGGAGCAGCGCCGCGGGGATGCGTCCCAGCACCCGCGGATCCGTCTGGCCGGTCTTGAGAAAGTGGATGCGGCGTTTATCGAAAATGTGCGCATCGAAGCTTTCCGGCGCCCCCGGCGGCCGGCGGCTGCGCGACTGGCGTTCCCGGCGGCGGAACGGCTCGAGCTTCCGGCGGATGTCCGCGTTCAGGAAGGGCCAAAAGAGATTTTCCATGTCCTCGGGTGCGGGCTCCGAACCGAGCGCCCGGATTCCGTCTTCCACGGCCGAATCGATGTAAAAGGCATTGCCGCCCGGATAGACGATGAACCGTTCCGGCTCGACCCCCAGTTCGAAGAGATCGCGGCAGAGATAGGAATCCGCGTCCCGGTAGGATTCCCGGATGGTGTAATGCGTTTTGCCGCCGCAGCGTTTGCGTGCAAGATACACCGATGACGTCCTTGGTTCGGTTGCCAACTTCCAACCAGATATAGGCCCCGCCCGGGCGCCTGTCAATCGGTCCGGCCGGGCCGCCGGCGGCCCCTTGAGTTTTGCTGTGACCCCCGCTAATGTGTGCACCGGCAACCATGATTGAGCCAAAGGAGTCTGGAATGGAGGCAAGACGGCAGCTGGGAAAATCGGGCATCCGCATTTCTGCGATCATCATGGGCATGTGGCAGGCCGGCAGGGAGATGTGGGCGGGGATCGACGACCGCGAAACCCACCGGGCCCTGCGGGCGGCGTTCGAGGCCGGCATCAACGCATTCGACACGGCGGAGATGTACGGCCGGGGCCATTCGGAACGCATGCTGGCGGCGGCGACCGCCGACATCCGCAGCCAAGTGGTCTATATGGCCAAAGTCTTTTCCAATCACCTCAAATACGAGCAGGTCATCGCGGCCTGCCACCGCTCGCTCAAGAACCTAAAAACCGACACCATCGATCTGTATCAGATCCACTGGCCTTCCGGCACGTGGGGCAGCCGGCCGGTGCCGATCGAGGAGACCATGCGGGCGCTGAACGACCTCAAGTCCCAGGGGAAGATCCGGGCCATCGGCGTTTCCAATTTTTCGGGCGCCCAGATCGAGGAGGCCTCCCGTTTCGGGACCATCGACAGCCTGCAGCCGCCGTATTCCCTTTTCTGGCGGCATGTGGAAAACGACGCCATGCCTTTCTGCGCGGCCAACGGCATCACGGTGCTGGCCTATTCGCCCATGGCCCAGGGCATTCTGGCCGGACGATTCGGCGCTCAGCCGGTTTTTGCCAAGGAGGACCACCGCCAGGGACACCGCCTTTTCCGGCCGGACATCTACCCCCGGGTGCAGGCGGCGCTGGAACGGCTGAAACCGATCGCCGACCGCAACCGCGTGACGCTGGGGCAGCTGGCCCTGGCGTGGGTGATTGCCCATCCGGGCGTCTGCGCCATCGCCGGCGCCCGCAGCGCCGGGCAGGCCGCTGAAAACGCCCGAGCCGCTGCGCTGCCCCTCTCGGCGGCCGATCGAGCCGAGATGGATGCCATCGGCCGCACCGTGACGGACGCGCTCGACGACAACCCAGTGCAGTGGAGCTTTTAGATGGCGGCGGGCGAGGGGGTCTCCGAGAGGAGATCCGCGGCGCCCAGCACCGCGTCCGCCCTCAACAGGTGAACGGATAGAAGTGGTGGTAGCAGTACCCGCCGGGGTCGCCGTAGGCCAGCTCGACATCCGCCAGGCAGGTGCCGATCGCTTCTTTCGACACCGGTTCGTAGTCGGGCCGCTTCTCTTCCTCGCGTTTGCACGGCATGCAGATCGGTTCATGGTCGTAGACCGAAAGGATGCGCGGGTCCTTCGGCCCCAGTTTTTGATGGCAGCGGCGGCATTCCGTCGCGCAGGACAGTTTTTCTTTCCAGCTCGTCGTCATCAGGCTCCTCTTTCAATTGGGGCGGGGGCGTTCCGTTCTTCCGGCCGCCGCGCGCTTTTTATTTTTTCTTCATGAAATCCTGCACCAGCTCTTTGATGATGTCGATCAGGTTGCCGCCGCGCTCCCGTCCAATGCGGTGGGCCTCATCCACCATGCCGGCCGCCAGGCGCTTCAGGTCGCTTTCCGCCGGAGCCGGCAGCTTCTGCTTTTCATATTGCCAGCGCAAAAACCGCACGGCCAGCTTTTCTTCCTGTTGTCGGATGAATCCCATATCGTTCTCAGGTGCTGGGCGAGCATATCTGCCACACGACCCGCTCCAGGATCAGCCGCGGGTTTAGGGCGGAGGACTTGAGCCGGACGTCGGCCTCGGCCAGCGCCTCCAGCGCGCGGAGCAACTCGGCGCGGCTGAAGCGATCGGCCTTCTTCAGCGTCTGATAGACCGGAAACGGATTGCCCGGGCTGCGGGCCAGCTGCAGGTCGGTCCCGGCCTTGTCCGATTTCTTCTTTTTTTGATCTTCGGCCGGGTCGCCGGCCAGGGTCGCCTCCCAGGCGCCGACCTGCCCGATCAGCTCGCGGTCGAACGCGACCACGGCCGGCAAGACGCTTTGTTGAAACTGGGGGTAGGTCGCGGCCGGACGCCAGGCCGCACCGCCCGGGCTCTCGATGAAATCCTTGGCCACCAGCAGTTTGCGGATTTGATTGGCGACGGCGGCGAGCGCCTGGAGCCCGTGGATTTCACCGGCCAGCAAGGCGTCCAGGAAAAACAGGGAGCGGTCCCAGCTGCGGTCCGTCACGGCGTTGGTCAGCTCGTACAACGGGTCTTTTTTGGTGCGCGTGAGAGCGGCTTCCACGTCTTCGAGGGTGATCGCCGGGCGCGGGCCGGCATAATCGATCAGGATCTGAAGGTTGTTGGCGAACGTGCCGAGATCGAAGCCCGTCATCTCGCACAAGGACCGGAACGCCTCGCGGCCCATGGTTTTGCCGGACGGCCCCAGAATGGATTGCATATGGCGGGTCAGCGCCGTCAGCTGCGCCTCCTTGTCGGCGCGGCGATCGCCTTTCGGCACCGCACAGTCGATGACGACCCCCTTCTCGCTGATGAGCTTATAGAGGCTGCGCCGGCGGTCGATCAGATCGGTGGTGATGATGAGGTGATGGCCGTTCGGAAAACCGTTCTCGATCGCCCGTTCGAGAATGCCGACACTGTCCGCGGCGGCCGGGACGCTCAGCCGGGCGCTGGCGCAATGGTCGAGAATGGCGTCGATCCAGGCGTCGTCTTCGCCGGCATCGTAGCCGTCGGGGAACCGGGTCGATCGGTTCGATGTGCGCAGGTCTTCCAGGGAAAGGTTCATCTGGGCCGAAGCGGCCAGCAAGTGCTTGGCCGCGCGCGGCAGATCGCCGTCGAGTTGGGCGGAACGGGCGCTGTCGAGCAGCTTGGCGGCGGTTTCCCGGGCGTGGAACAGGCGCGCATCCTTGAACGCCACCACTTTGGCGCCGCCCAGCAGCGAGTAGGTGTTGATGCTGGCCACAACGTCGCCGATCGGGGCGGCGGCGCCGTCGAGCGGCTCGTAATTCAGGCTGCGCGAAGCGTCCGGCAGGAGGCGCTGAAGGATTTCCTCGAAAGCCGTCCGGACCAGGAAATCCTCGCCGTAAATGAGGTGGACGGCAGCCGGACGGGAGTCGGATGGCGCCTCGATCTGCTTTAAATAGGCGTTGAGGTCTTGATAACTGATTTCGCCCATGGACGGACACCCGATCGGATGGAGTCGATGCCGGTCGGTGGCCCCTTCATGAATCCAGCCGAATTTTGCGAAACAGGATGTGATAGGCAAAAATAACGACGCCGATGGTAATGGCACTGTCCGCCACGTTAAAGGCGGGCCAATGCAGGCTGCCGGCATAGAAATCCAGAAAGTCGACGACGATGCCGAAGCGCAACCGATCCACCAAATTGCCCACCGCGCCGCCGAAAAGCAGCGAGATGCCGACAGCCAAAAAACGCTGGCGGATGGGGGTCTGCCAGTAAAAATACAGGATCAGACCGGTGGCCAGCAGGGACACCGCCACGAACAGCAGGCTGCGGACTTCGGCGCTCAGGCCGGCCAGAAAACCGAATGCGCCGCCCGGGTTGTGGACATGGGTGATGTCGAAAAAGCCGGGTATGACCGGGATGCTGCCGCCGAGGGGCACGTTCGCCAGTACCCAGGCCTTCGTCGCTTGATCGAGGATCAACACGGCGCCGGCGACGATGCCGATCAATGTGATTTTGGGGGACCTCATCGCTTCACCGCGCATGCCCTCGAACGGCCGGGATCATGAAGCCATCCTGCAACGACGCCGGCCTAAACGGCCAGCGCCTGCGCGCAACGCGTGCAGATCGTCGGATGCTCCGGGTTCTGGCCCACCGAGGTTTCGTGGATCCAGCAGCGTTCGCACTTTTTGCCGGCGGCCGGCTGCACCCGGATCGTTAGCCCCTTGATTTCGGTGCTCTCAAAGGCCCCTTCCAGCGGCCGGTCTGTCACCAGTTCGGCGGCCGAGACGATGAAAAGGTATCTCAGATCCTCGGCATAGCGCGCGAGCCGCTCGTAAAGCCCGCCGTCGACCGAGAGCGTCACGGCCGCATCCAGGGCGTGACCGATGCGCTTTTGGGCGCGGGCCGACTCGAGCGCCTTGGTCACCTCGCCGCGCACCGCCAGCAGCTGCTCCCAGCGTTCGGCGAGCGCCGCATCCAGCCGCTCGGGTTGAGGCGCGGGCAGCTGGGCCAGGTGGACGCTGGACACCCGGCCCGGTGCGGCCGCCAGGTGCTGCCAGATCTCTTCGGCGGTGAAGGGCAGGATCGGGGCCATCAGGCGGCAGAGCGTATCGGTCAAGGTGTACAGCACGGTCTGGGCGCTGCGCCGTTTCCGGGATTTGGCCGGCGAGGTGTAAAGACGGTCTTTTAGAATATCGAGGTAAAACGCTGAAAGATCCACGGCGCAGAAATGGTGCAAGGCATGGAAGATGGTGTGATATTCGTACAGATCGTAAGCGCGGCGCGCCCGTTCCACCAGCAGCTGCAGCCGGTGCAAGGTGAAACGGTCGATCTCGGGCATCTGCTCCGCCGGCACCGCATCCGCTTCCGGAGCAAAGTCGTAAAGGTTGCCCAGCATGAAACGGTGTGTGTTGCGGATCCGTCGATAGGCGTCGCTCAACTGGGATAGGATGGTGTCCGAGATGCGGATGTCCTCGCGGTAGTCGGAGGCGGACACCCACAGCCGGAGGATCTCGGCGCCGTAGCGGTCGATGACCTCTTTGGGCGCAATCACGTTGCCGAGCGACTTGGACATCTTGCGGCCCTCGGCGTCGACCACGAAGCCGTGCGTCAGAACGGCATCGTAAGGCGCGCGGCCGCGGTTGCCGACCGCCGTCAGCAGGGAGCTGTGGAACCAGCCGCGGTGCTGGTCGCTGCCCTCGAGATAGAGGTCGGCCGGCCAGCGCAGGTCCCTGCGCATCTCGAGTACCGCCGCATGGCTGACGCCGGAGTCGAACCACACATCCAGGATGTCGGTTTCCTTGACGAAGCCGTCGTGCCCGCATTGAGGACAGCGTGCGCCGGGCGGCAGGATTTGGGCGATGTCGCGTTCGAACCAGACATCCGCCCCGTGCTCGCTGAACATCCGCACCACCCGGTCGATGATCTCCGGGTTGAGGAGCAGGGCCTCGCACTGGGCGCAGTAGCAGACCGTGATCGGCACGCCCCAGGCGCGCTGGCGGGAGACGCACCAGTCCGGCCGGTTCTCGATCATGCCGTAGATGCGCTCGCGGCCCCAGGCGGGGATCCACTGCACGCGGTCGATCGCTTCGAGGGATTTGCGCCGCAGCCCGGTCTTGTCCATGGAGATGAACCACTGCGGCGTCGCCCGGAAGATGACCGGCTGCTTGCAGCGCCAGCAGTGCGGATAGGAATGCGTGAACTTCCCGGCCTGGACCAGGGCGCCGGTTTCGCGGAGCTTGGCGGCGATCATCGGGTTGGCGTCGAAAACGAACTGTCCGCCGAAAAACCCGACCTCCGGCGTGAACCGGCCGCGGTCGTCCACCGGCGAGTAGGCCTCGAGCCCGTATTCCCGGCCGACGTCATGGTCCTCGCGGCCGTGGCCCGGGGCGGTGTGCACGCACCCGGTGCCGGCTTCGAGCGTCACGTGCCGGCCGAGCACGATGATCGACGGCCGGTCATAGAAGGGGTGGCGGCAGGTCTTGCGCTCGAGCCGCCGCGGGTCGATGCGGGCGAGGATGGAATGGGCCGGGCGTCCGAACGTCGCCATACAGGACTCCACCAGGCCGCGGGCCAGCACATACACCTCGTCCCGCCCCGCGTCCACGGCGACGTATTCGAAATCGGGGTGGAGCGCAACGGCCAGATTGGCCGGGAGGGTCCAGGGAGTGGTCGTCCAGATGACGAGGTAGACCGTTTTGCCGGCCAGCGCGGGATATTCCGCGGTCAGGTCATCGACCAGGGCGAATTTGACGAAGATCGAATCGGTGGATTCGTCCTGATATTCGATTTCGGCTTCGGCCAGAGCGGTCTGGCAGGTGAAGCACCAGTGGATCGGCTTCTTGCTGCGGGTCAGGTCGCCGGACAGGCCGAACTGCATGCACTCGCGGGCGATGATCGCCTCGTACTCGTAGTTCATGGTGAGATAGGGGTTGGCCCAATCCCCCATGACCCCCAGGCGCTTGAACTCGCTGCGCTGAATGTCGATGAAGCGCTCGGCGTAGGCCCGGCAGAGCTGGCGCACCTGTGAGCGGGTGAGGCTCTTTTTCTTCTCACCCAGTTCCTTGTCGACGTTATGCTCGATCGGCAGGCCGTGGCAGTCCCATCCCGGCACATAGACCGCATCGAATCCCGACATCTGCTTGGAGCGCACGATGATGTCCTTGAGGATTTTGTTCAGTGCGGTTCCGATGTGGATGTGGCCGTTGGCGTAAGGCGGTCCGTCGTGCAGAATGAAGGGCGTGCGGCCCGCCGAAGCGGCGCGGATCGCTTCGTAGAGTCCGCGCTCCTCCCATTGCTTCAGCTGCTCCGGCTCGCGTTGCGCCAGGTTGGCCTTCATGGGAAAGGCCGTGCTCGGCAGGTTGAGCGTTTGTTTGTAATCCATTCCATCCTCCCCGGATCGGCGGGTGGCCGACCCGGCATTTCTAACTGCAACCGATGGCGGTGTCAAGGCGACCGCCGGCCTGATCTCAGAGGAGAAAAAACAGGCGGTAGAAGGCCAGCCCCAGAAGAATCAGGGCCAGCCCGAGGATCCAGGCGAGCTGTTCGGGTGTGAACCGGGGCATGGGATGGGATCCGTTATGACGGCCATCGCCGCGGAGCGATTCTACTCCCTTGCCGGAAGCCCATTACGCCGCATCCAGCCCAAACTCCGTGTGCAGCGCCTGAACCGCCAGCTCGGCGTACTTCTGTTCGATCAGGCAGGAGATTCGGATTTCGGAGGTGCTGATCATCATGATGTTGATCCCCTCCCGGGCGAGCGTGGTAAACATCCGCGCCGCCACCCCGGGGTGGCTGCGCATGCCCACGCCGGTGACCGAGACTTTGGCGATGTTCTCGTCGCCGAACACGTCCTCGGCGGCGATATCTTGGGCCACCTTTTTTTCAATCTCCAGAGCAGCCTTGAAATCGGCTTTGGGGACGGTGAAGGTCAGGTCCGTCTTGCCGCTCGCCCGGGTGTTCTGAATGATCATATCGACGGAGATGCCCGCCGCGGCGATCGGGCTGAAGATCTGGGCGGCGATTCCGGGCATGTCGGGCACCTTGCGCAGCGTGATGCGTGCATCGTTCTTGTTCATGGTCACCGCCGAGACCACCACCCGTTCCATGCCGTTGTCTTCATTGACGACCATGGTTCCCTCCTCTTCCGAAAAAGACGATCGGACGTGCACCGGCACGTTGTACTTCATGGCGAATTCGACCGAACGGATCTGCAGCACCTTGGCGCCGATGCTGGCCATCTCCAGCATCTCCTCGTAGGAGATCCGGTCGAGCTTGCGGGCCTTGGGCACCACGTTCGGATCGGCCGTGAAGACGCCGGTCACGTCCGTGTAAATTTCGCAGCAATCCGCCTTCAGCGCGGCGGCAATGGCGACCGCCGAGGTATCCGACCCGCCGCGGCCCAGGGTGGTGATGTTGCCGTCCGGATCGCAGCCCTGAAAGCCGGCGACGACCACGATGGTGCGGTCGGCGAGCAGGCGGCGCACGCGATCGACCCGGATGTCCTGGATACGGGCGTTGCCGTAGCAGAAGTCGGTGCGGACCTCCACCTGAAATCCCATCAGGGAAAGGGCCGGGACCCCCATGGACCGGAGCATCATGGCGAGCAGCGCGGCGGTGGTCTGCTCGCCGGTCGCCAGCAGCGCATCCAGCTCGCGCTTGTCCGGGGTTTCGTCGACCTGCTGGGCCAGGTGGATGAGCCCATCGGTGACGCCCGCCATGGCCGAGACGATGACCACGACGTCGTGGCCCTGCTGATGGGTGCGGACCACTCGCTGGGCCACGTTCCGGATGCGCTCCAGGTCGGCCACCGAGGTGCCGCCGTATTTTTGGACGATCAATCCCATTCATTCCCTCCGAGTTACGGGCCCGCCATCCTCGGCGGCGAGCATCGCGGCCGCCGCGCCGGGCCGGGTCGTCAGCGCTGATCCGGATCCGCCGGCGGCGAGCCGGTCAAGCGATCCAACGCCTTTAGCAGACTCGCTGCCGCTTGTCCATATGCCAGGAACTGCAACGTGCGCTGATCGCCCTCGCCGATCTTAAAGCGGATTTCCAACCGCTCCGCCGCCGCCTCCGGCGGCAGGCGGTCGGCCCATTCCACCGCCGCGACGCCGTCGCCGTGCAGCAGTTCGTCCAGACCCAGGTCATCCGGGTCGAAGCCGGCATTCAGGCGGTACAGATCGATGTGGGCCAGCGGCCGCCGCGCCGGGTACTCGTTGATGAGCGTGTAGCTCGGACTGGTCACGTAATGTTCGGGGGGGACGTCGAGCCCGCGCGCCAAGCCCTGGACGAATATCGTCTTGCCGCTGCCGAGATCGCCCAGCAGAAAGATGGCCAGCGGGGTCGCGAGCATCCGACCGCAGCGCCAGCCCAGCTCCCGGGTGTCTTCGGCGCCGAGGGTCGTGATGGTCAGCCTCGCGGTCGGGGAGGGCGCTTCCGCCATTCAGGTCTCCGTGAACAGGACCGCCAGCTGTCGGGGCAGGGCGTTCATGACCTCGCCGGCCAGATAGCCCCAGGGTCCGACGCTGACGGCCAGATGGTCGGCCGCCGCACCTTGCAGATAGGCCGCCGCCCGGGCGGCCCGATCCGGCCGGATGCCCTGCGCGATCAACCCCGCCAGGGCGCCGGTCAGCACGTCGCCCATGCCGCCGGAGGCCATGCCGGAGTTGCCGGTGGGGTTGATGTAGACGGTCCCGTCCGGGTGGGCAATCACGGTGCGGGCGCCCTTGAGCACCACATGCAGGCCCAGGGCGGTGGCGAGGTCGCGGGCGCAGCCGATGCGGTCGCGCTGCACGGCAGGGGCCGTTGTTCCGAGCAGGCGCGCCATCTCGCCCGGATGCGGGGTGAGAACCGTATCGGCCGGCCGGTTTTTAAGCACTTCCAATGCGCCGGCCAGATGATTCAAGCCGTCGGCGTCAATCACCGTCGGGATCGGGCTCGATCGGGCCAGCTCGCGGACCAACTCACCGGTTTCGGGAGCCGGGCCCAAGCCGGGGCCCAGGGCCAGGCAGGATTTGGTCTGCGCCAGCCCCAGGATGGTTTCCTGGGCGCTCCGGCCCAGCGTTCCGGCGGCAGATTCGGGCAGCGGCGCGGTCATGGCCTCGAGCGTCAGCGTTTCCAGGATGGCATGCAGGCTGGCGGGCGCCGCCAGGGTTACCAGCCCGGCCCCGATTCTCAGCGCGGCGGTGGCGGTCATGGCGGCGGCGCCGGTTTTGCCGGGGGAGCCGGCGACGACGAGCAGATGGCCGGTGCGGCCCTTGTGGGTGTCGGCCGTCCGCGGGGCCACATAGCCCCGGACGGCTTCGGCGGACAGCATGAAATGGCGCGGCCGGATGCGCTCGGTCAGGGCCGGCGGAATCCCGATGTCGACCACTTCCAGCCGGCCGGTGTAATCCACGCCGGGGAAGATCACCTGGCCGATCTTGGGGTAAGCGAAGGTGACCGTCATGCGGGCCCGGATGCAGGCGCCGCCCGGCTGGCCGGTATCCGCGCTGAGACCGGACGGAATATCGACCGACAGCACCGGGCGGTTCAGCTGGTTGATGAACTCGATCGCGTGGCGGAAAAGACCGCGGACCTCGGAGCGCAGGCCCGTGCCGAAAATGGCGTCCACCCAGACCGCCTCGGCGCGCATGTCCCGCTGGGAGCGGCTGAAGGAGGCTTCGTCCGCCGCGTCGATCACCGGAACGCCGGCCGCCGGCAGGAGCTGGAGGTTGGCGGCGGCATCGCCCTGGATTCGGTCGAGGGGCGACAACCGGTAAACGCGGACGGGATAGCCTTTCTGGGCCAGGCACCGGGCCATGACGTAACCGTCGCCGCCGTTGTTGCCGCGTCCGGCGATGACCCCGACCCCTTGGCGCGCGAGGTCGCCGAAGCAGGAGAGGAAGACGCGCGCGGCCTCGCGTCCGGCGTTTTCCATCAGCAGGCGGCCCGGTAGCCCGAATTGCTCGATGGTCAGGCGGTCCAGCGTTTGCATCTCGGCTGATGTCAGCACAACCATGCCATCACCTCCTCGGGCCGCCGCGCCGACGGGGGCCCGTGCGACCATCCGCTCCGGCCGGCTCGGATGAGCCGGCGGCTTTCAGCGTCTTCAGCAGCTGCCGGCTCTTGGCGGCCATCCGCCGGGCGTCCGCGGCATTCTGCTCGTGGTCATACCCGCAGAGGTGCAGCAGCCCGTGCACGACCAGCTGATTGAGCCGCTCCTCCAGATCCAGACCGGCCGCTTGGGCTTCCCGGCAGGCGGTGTCCACCGAGATTACCACATCCCCCAGCAGATGGGGGCTGAGGTGGGCGAACGGCCCCTCCTGCATCGGAAAGGCCAAGACGTTGGTGGGGCCCTCCCGGCTCAGATGCGCCCGGTTCAAGGCGGCGATCCGGGGGTCGTCCACCAGCAGGATGGACAGCTCGGCATCAGGATGCCCTAAGGACTTTAGGAGGATCCGGGAATTCCGCCGCATCCGACTCAGAGAGATCCGGTAGCGTCTTTGGCGGTTGGCGATCTGGATGTCCATTTTTGAGTTTGCTCTTGCCGTTCTCGGCGGCGAAGGAATGCGGGTCGAAGTATTCGATGCGATGATGATGAATCCCGTTCAGAATGGTGTTGAAGCAGCCGGCGATTTTGTTGAGGTCTTTCAGCGTCAGATCGCATTCCTCAAGCTGGCCGTCGGAGAGGATGCGATTGAACAGGCTCTGAACCATGCCCTTGATGCGCGCCGGGGTCGGGTTCTCGAGCGTCCGGGACGCCGCCTCAACCACGTCGGCCAGCATCACCAACGCCGCTTCACGAGTCTGCGGCTTGGGGCCGGGGTAGCGAAAATCGGCTTCCTTGACTTGATCGCCGCTCTTCAGCTGCCGAGCCTTTTCATAAAAGTAGCGGATGAGGCTGGTTCCGTGGTGCTGCCGGATGCCGTCGATGATCACCGGGCACAACTTGTGCTCTCGGGCGATTTCGACCCCCTCCTTGATATGCGAGATGAGGATCAGGCTGGACATCGACGGCGCCAGCCGATCGTGCTTGTTCTTGCCGTTGCGCTGGTTTTCGATGAAGTACTGCGCCTTCTTGATTTTGCCGATGTCGTGATAATAGCCGGTCACCTTGGCCAGCAGCGGGTTGGCGCCGATCTCCGCGGCGGCGGCCTCCGCCATGGAACCCAGGATGACCGAGTGATGGTAGCTGCCCGGCGCCTCGATCATGAGCTGTCGCAGGATCGGCCGGTCCAGATTGGCGAGCTCGAGCAGGCTGATATCCGTGGTGTAGCCGAAGGCGATCTCCGCCAGCGGCACCACCCCGGCGGCGACCACCCCGGCACCCATGCCGCCCAGAAACGCGAAGGCGCCGCTCCAGGCCCAGCCGGTCCACAGCAAGTGTCCGTTGAAGACATCGACCGCCACGGCCAATGCGGCCCCGAGCAGGCCGACCTTGGCACCCGCCGTGACGAAGACCTTGCGTTCCCGGCATGTGCGAATCCAATAGGCTCCCATGCATCCGGTGATCATGAAAAAGATGCACATGGCCAGATTGTTTTCAAACAGGACCGCCGCTCCGATCGCCGTCACGATCGCAAAGGACACGGCCGCCGGCAGCTTCAGAAAAACGCAGATAATCATCGGAGCGGCCGCCAGCGGGACCAGGAAACCGGCGGAGGTTCCGGGAATGGCGTAATGCGAGGTGCGGATCGCCCCGGCCAGCAAGGTGATCATGATTTGGGCCGCAAGCTGGAAAACGATGAAGACGCACGCCATCAAAACGGCGGCCCGCGTGGGGTTTTCGTTCAGGGCCAGACTGCGCCTGAAAAAAAGGATGTGGCTCGCCGCGATGAGGGCGCCGATCAGGGCGGCCGCTCCCAAAAGCGCCAGGAAGGAGGCCTCGGGCCGGCCTTCGGATTCGAGGGCCTGGAGCTTGAGCAGGTGCAGTTCGCTCACCCGTTCGCCCTCGCGCAGGAGCATCTCGCCCTGCTTGATCCTGTAAAGGACCGGTTTGACGTCGGCGGCCGCCCGTATTTTGCGCTGTTCGGTTTCGCTGCGGTTGAGGGTGATGTTGGGCTGGATCAAGCGTTGGCCGAAATCGACGACCAGGTTGGCGATGGCGTAATCCAGATCCCGCAGCACGGGTTGGCCCTGACTGCGGACCAGCGAACGGGCCTGGTCCAGGCTGTAGAACTGCTTGAAGTCGTAGACGATCCGCTCTTCATGGGTGCGGACATCCCGCAGCAGGACGCCTCGCTCCAGGTCTTTGAGCAGGTTTTCCTTGGTGGCGACGACCCCGTTGTCGATGATTTTCTGGATGATCTCCACGATGGCGTCCGCGATGCGCTTGGAAAACCCCTCCGCCTCCAGGGCGGCGAACGCGCCGCTGCTGACCCGGATGGCCATTTTGTCTTCAAAGGCTTTGCGGGCCTTGTCGTTCGGCGTCGGCCCATCCACCGCCGCAGGCGGCCCGGAGGCCCCGTTTTCAAATGCGGCCCGGCGCATGGCCCGCAGGTCGGCAAACGCCTCATCCACCATGCGGGCGAGTCGGGCGGACAGCTCGTTGTCCTGGTCATAGACCGTGAGCACTTCCTGAACCGCCTGCTGGCGTTTGATCTCGGTCGCCGCTTGATCTTTTACGAGCAATTCCCGGGGGGCCTTAACATCCTTTTCAGCGACATCGCCGACGGCGTATTGCAGCCGGGGCACCATGATCCGGGGGTATAGGATCAGGGTAAAGGCGATCAGAACCGCGGCCAGCAGCAGCAACCGAAGCCCGAGCGGCCATTCATGCAGCAGGGGCGGCAGGGAAAAACGCTTGTCGAAGGTCATGTCGGCTCCTTCCGAGCGCCGTCCGCATGGAGATCGGTCGGCGTTCCCCGCTTGCGGGCGTCCAGCTCCTCGTAGGCCCGGATGATCTCCTGGACCAAACGGTGCCGCACCACATCCTGTTTGGAGAAAAAGACGAATTTAATCCCTTCGATGCCCTGCAGAATGTTCTTGGTTTCGATCAGGCCCGAGGTGCGCTCCCGCGGCAGGTCGATCTGCGTGATATCGCCCGTGATCACCGCCTTGGAATTGAACCCGATGCGGGTCAGAAACATCTTCATCTGCTCGGAGGTGGTGTTCTGGGCTTCGTCCAGGATGATAAACGAGTCGTTCAAGGTCCGGCCGCGCATGAAGGCGATCGGGGCGACTTCGATCACCCCTTTTTCCATCAGCGTCGAATATTTTTCGAAGCGCATCATGTCGTGCAGGGCGTCATAGAGCGGCCGCAGGTAGGGGTCCACCTTTTCGGCCAGGTCCCCCGGCAGGAACCCCAGGGTCTCGCCGGCCTCCACCGCCGGGCGGGTCAGGATGATCCGACTGACCTGGGCCTTGGTGAAGGCCGCCACGGCCATGGCCATGGCGAGATAGGTCTTGCCGGTGCCGGCCGGCCCGATGCCGAAGACAATGTCATGGGTGCGGATCGCGTCGATGTAGGCCTTTTGAGCCGGACTCTTCGGGGTGATCATGCTTTTCTTGGCGGTGACATAGACCGTGTCCAAAAAGACGTCTTTCAGGTTGAGGCGGTCGTTGCCGCTCAACATGCGCGCCGCGTACTCGATGTCGTTCGGGTGCAGGGGGTAGCCCGCTTTCAGCAGTCCGTAAAGCTGGTTCAGAAGATTCTCGGCCAGGGCCGCCAGCACCCGCTCGCCTTCGATGAAGACCGCGGTGCCGCGGGTGGTGATGCGCACGTCGAGCATTTCCGCCAGGCGCTGCAAATGAGCGTTGTGCTCCCCGAAGAGTTGGCGGGCGAACTCATTGTCGGCAAAAGAAACGGTAGCGGTATGCGGGTGGCTCATGGAATATTCCGGTTTTTAAGCGCAATTAATTACCACACCTGTCTTCGGAAATGCAAATCGTCAATTTTGCCTTGACGGACCCGGGACGGCTTTGTTAGGTCATCGGATGCTCCGGGCATCGAGTCTGCCGGAGACGTGGCGGAAACCGCACACCGTCGAGTGCCGCATGAACGCGTTAGACATCTTCGTTGGCGTCATATTGATTTACGGACTGGTGCGGGGGATTTTCCGCGGCTTGGTCAAAGAGGTCGCCTCGATCATCGGGGTGTTGGGCGCTTTCCTGGCCGCCTATTCGTTTTACGGAACGGTCGGCGGCTATCTGTCCGGAGTGGTGTCGAGCCCGGCCTACCGCAATCTCCTGGCGTTTCTGATCATCTTCTGCGCGGTGGTCGTTTTAGTGAACGTGCTGGCGATCGTCATCCAGTATCTGCTGAAGATCGTTTTCCTGGGCTGGCTGGATCGGTTGGGCGGGGTGGTTTTCGGTTTGATCAAGGCGGCGTTGATCGTCGCCGTCCTTTTTTTGGCGCTGACGGCGTTTCTGCCGAAGGGGACCCCCCTGATCAAGGAATCCCTGACAGCGCCCTATGTGGCCGTCGTCTCCGAGCGGCTGGCCACCATCGTCCCCAGCGACATCAAGCGTGAATTCGCCGCCAAACTGGATGAACTGAAAAAAGCATGGAAGCTTTTGCCATGAGCCGGGCTACCGCGGCGATCGAGGAATTGGTCCATATCATTGAGCGCTTGCGGGGGCCGAGCGGATGTCCCTGGGACCGCGAACAATCCGCGCCCTCCATGGTGCGCTTTCTGATTGAAGAAGCCTATGAGCTGGCGGACGCGATTGCATCCGGCCATGTCGAGCACATTCGCGAAGAACTCGGAGACGTGCTGTTCCATATCCTATTCATCACCCAGATGCACTCCGAAAAGGGGCAGTTTGACCTGGAACAGGTCTGCCGGGAGATCGGCGCGAAGATGAAGCGCCGCCATCCGCACGTGTTCGGTGCGGTGCGCGTGACGGACAGCGCGGAGGTCGTGCGCAACTGGCAGGAAATCAAGCGCGGGGAAAAGGACGCCGGCAGCCCGGGATCGGCATTGGATGCCGTGCCGGCCGGGCTGCCCGGTCTGATGCGGGCCTACGCGGTTTCGGAGCGGGCGGCGCGGGTGCGATTCGACTGGGAAGGCCTGCCGGGCGTGCTCGCCAAGCTGCAGGAGGAATTGGCGGAATTCACCGCCGCGGCCGAGCGCAACGATACGGCCCAGGCCGCGCTGGAATTCGGTGATATCCTTTTTACGATGGTGAACCTGGCCCGATTCGGCGGGGTCCATCCGGAAACGGCATTGGGAGCGGCCGTCCAGAAGTTCGAGCGTCGCTTCCGCCGGATGGAGGCCATCGTCGCCGACAGCGGCCGGGACCTGGCGTCCCTGCCGCAGACCGAAAAAGACCGGATTTGGGAAGCCGTCAAATCCGAAGAGCGCCAATTGTGATTGCGATCATCGACTACCAGGCCGGCAACCTCACCAGCGTTGCCCGCGCCGTGAACCATTTGGGATTCCCGTGCGCCGTCACCCACGACCTTGGTGCGATCCGTCGGGCGCAACGCATTATTTTTCCGGGCGTCGGCGCCGCCGGCGCCGCCATGAACAGCCTGAAGCAGCTCGGACTGGACGAGGTTCTGACCGAACAGGCGGCGGCGGGCAAACCCATCCTCGGGATTTGCATCGGCTGCCAGGTGATCATGAATCACAGCGAAGAGAACGACACCCCCTGCCTGGGCCTGGTTCCCGGCCGGACGGCGGCGTTTCCGGCCGGGCTTGCGGATGAAGACGGCCGACCCCTCAAGATCCCCCACATGGGGTGGAACCGGATTCGGATCCGGTCGGATCACCCTTTTTTGGCCGGGATCGGTCCGGAGGATGAATTTTACTTCGTGCACGGTTTTTATCCGGTGCCCGACGATCCGCGAGCGGTCTTGGCCACCTCCGACTACGGCCTGAGCTTCGCCTCGGTGGTCGGCCAGGGCCACCTGGTGGCCACCCAGTTTCATCTTGAAAAAAGCGGCCGGCCCGGCCTCCGGATGCTGAGCAACTTCTGCACCTGGAACCCCTCCGATTAGGAATGGCCATGTTGAGCAAGCGCATCATCCCCTGCCTGGATGTCCGCGACGGGCGCACCACCAAGGGGATTCGGTTCAAAGACAATGTGGATATCGGCGACCCCGTGGCGATGGCCCGGTTTTACTACGAGGCCGGGGCCGACGAGATCGTCTTTTACGACATCACGGCGTCCCACGAGCGGCGCGGCATCATGATCGACGTCGTCCGGCGGGTGGCTGAGACCATCTTTATTCCCTTTTCGGTCGGCGGCGGCGTGCGGACGCTGGAGGATATGCGCGCGGTGCTGCTGGCGGGGGCCGAAAAAGTCAGCGTCAATTCGGCGGCGGTACGCAACCCGGACATCATTGCGCGGGGCGCGGAGGCCTTCGGCCGTCAGTGTATCGTGCTGGGCATGGACGTTAAGCAGGTAAATCGGAGCGCCGGCGTCCCCAGCGGCTACGAGGTGGTGATCAACGGCGGCCGGACGTACACGGGAATCGACGCGCTCGAATGGGCGCAGCGCGCCGAGAAACTGGGGGCCGGGGAGATTTGCCTGAATTCCATTGATGCCGACGGAACGCAGGAAGGGTATGAGTTGAACCTGACCGCACGGGTTTCCAGCCAGGCCGGGATTCCGGTAATCGCCTCGGGGGGGGCCGGTCGGCCGGAGCATCTGCGGGACGTCCTCACGGTCGGCCGGGCGGATGCCGCCTTGATCGCCTCCATGGTCCACTACGGAAGCCACACCATCGCCGACATCAAGTCCTATTTGAAGCAGTGCGGCATCGCCGTGCGCCCCTGCCGCTGACCACCGATCTCAGGCCATTTCCCCAAACGGCAGGAACCCCGGCGGCGTCCGTCGCACCAAGCGTCCGTCCTCATCGTATTTCTCGACGATGACCTTGCCTTCCTCCAGCCGGTTGCGAGTCGTCGTGCTTTCCTCGGCGCCGGCTTCCGAGCGCGACTTATCGCTTTCGCTGGCCTTTTCCACCGGCCGAGCTTCCCTCAGGGCCTCGGCTTTCTGGACACTGGCGTCCCTTTCCGCTCCGCCGGCGGGCAGGCCCAGCCGGGGCATCTGCTGAACAGCGGTTTCTCCGATGATGTCAAACATGGCGTCCTCCTTATTCTTCGGGATCACCCAGGGCCGAATGGATGCCGGTTTTCACGCCGACGGAATCCGCCACGCGGTAGGTGAATTCCATCGGAAGCGTCTCCCCCGCACCCTCGGCACCGGCTTCGGCCAACGGCATGGGATGCCGGCCGGTTTTGCCGGCGCTCGAAAGCGCCACCACATCCATGACTTTGTCCAAGACCTGCCGCGAGATCTTGTTCATCGCGGCGACGCGGCTGGTATCCGACGGAAGCGCCAGTCCGTCCGCCGATTTCTTTGAAAACCCGCCGGCGAGGGTTTCACTTCCGCGGGCTCGGCTCAACTTCCTGCTGTAGCACTCCAGCACGTTATGCATTTGATAGCGGGTGACCTGCATGATGGAGCCCTCCTGTGGGCTTTATCGGCCGGCCGGTCCCTATACTTTAGCGAAAAATGCGGATCCGGAGGGGGCGTTGAAACGAACGGGGGGGCCGGGCAACCTGAAAGGCCGCTTTCTCCGGAGGGAGGCACGGTCGCCCGGCGGCGGGTTGAACGTCGGCGGAGCCGCCCAGCGTCAGTCGTCGAAGTTCCCTGGAGGCCCCTGGTTCGGCTGCAGGGCGGCCGCCCGCTCCCTGATTTTTTCAGGCGTCCAATCGGCGGCTTTTTCGATGCGCCGGGCCTTTGAGCCCGGAGTATAAGAGTCGGCTTTCAGGATCGCCTCGATGGCCAGCGGCGCGGTGTCCCGGGCATTGAAGACGTCGACCATCATGTGATAGGCGAAGTCCTCCACGGCCTGGACCATGCGCTGCCGCACCTCCCGCGGTTGACCGAGCAGCTTGTTTTCGAAGGGCAGGTTGAGCTTCTTGTAGTCACCGCCCTTGATGCCGCGCGCCTGGGCGTAGGCCGCCATTTCCGCCCACAACGCGTCGGTGACGCCGCAGTCCGGCCGCTTGACGAATTGTCCCTGAGCGTCGAGAAAGGCATTGCCGTAGTCGTTCACTTCCAAACCCCAGGAGATCATCTGCAGCGCCGTGGCAACGTTGGCCTTGGTCGTGCGGGTCCTGGCCGCAATGTCCCTCAGCCGTTCGGAGCTGTTGCCGGAGGTGCCGTGCTGGGCTCCGGAAACCTTGTATTTGGCGATCGTATCGTGGATCCGCCGGGTGAGGTCCACTTGGATCCCGGAGTCGCTGGCTTCGATCCCGTGCGTCGTGCCGTTGTTGAGAGCAATCCAATCCGGGAAGATGCCGTGGGCGTTCAGACCCTGGATCAGAAAGGCCGCCTCCTCCGGCGTGGATAAGCCCTCTTTGCCCTTGATCTCGCCGACTTCCGTTTCCAGGCCGGCCCATTTCGGCACATAGGGACTCAGCTCGATGCTTGCCAGAAGGTTCTGGTCATCCGGAAGATGGGAGGCATCAATCGCGATGGAGGTGATGCCGGCGTCGAACATGGAGGGGATCTCGGTCTTGGCCGCTTCAATATCCCTGGGGCCTTTTATGCCGTAATGGTCGGCGTGAACGGCGACCGGAACGGTAATGCCCATTTCGTTGCAGAAGGCGTCGACCCACTGCGCCATGTTCCAGAAGTTCACCGCGCAGTAGGCGTTGGAGCCGCCCTCGGACTTGGCGATTTCGATGATCAGCGCCGCATTGGCTTTTTGGGCCGCGCGCAGGGCGCCTCGGATGACGAACGTGTTGCGGCCGTTGGCGGCGATGGCGATGGCCTGGCCCTTCATGAGCATGGCGCGGTCAATGTATTTGCCGCTGACGATGAGGGCTTGAGAATGGGGGAACAATTGGGTGATGTTCGGCGGCCGGCCGACGGCCAGGGCCTTCTTGAAACCCTTCGGGAGCTGTTTCTTGGTAGCAGGCATGAGGGGACCTCCTTTAATGGTTGAGGATCACACAAAAATGTCAACTATCTGCCCGGTGGCGCCAGCTGCAGAGGCCTCGAGGGTCCGTCTCAGCGAATAGACTGGATGCGGCCGGCTTTGCCGGAGGGAGCCTGCGGCCATCGTTGCGGGAGCGGCCTTCTCCTGAGGATAGGCTGGCCCGGGCGTACGACCCGGCGCCGGCCGCATGCGCCCCTCCACCTGGCGGTTGAACAGCTCTTGGCGGGGGTCATAGCGAACCAAGCTGTATTCGTCATGGATCGGCATTCGGTACCGCGTGGTCGAAGAGTCGTCCGGGAGCAAATCAATTCATCATCACTTCATTTTAAACGGTTTCAGCGGTAAATACAAGACGATGTCGGGTCGAAAAAAGGTCTTGGGCTGGGTCATTCCGGGCGGAGCGGGAGGTGCCCCGCCCGGTGCACGGGGGGGGTGCTACTTCTTGGCCGATTGGGCCATTTTGGCGTTCTCCTCGATGACGCGCGCATTATAAGCTTCGACCTGTTGGCGCAGCTCGTTGCTGCGCGCCTCGTAGTCGCCGGCCTTTTGATTGAATGCTGCCACCCGTTTGTTGTAGTCGGCGACTTGGTCCCGAGTCTTGGGCACCTCTTTTTCTTTGCTCAATGCCTCCTTCTCGCTGGCGAGCGCCTGGTAATCGGCATCGATCTGCTTTTTCATCGCTTCCAGGCGAGTCCGGGTGCGATCGAGCGGATCCTCTTCGGCGGAGGCCGTCTGCGCCGCATCGGCCGAGGCTTCGTCGGCGGCAGGGCGTCCGACCGCTTGGGGGGGGGCGTCGCCCTCGGAGGCGGTTGCTTCCGCGGCATCGGACGATGCAGCCGCGTAACTGCGAACCTGGCTCCTCTGATTCTCCGGGACCTGGTTGATATCGTCCGTAAATCGGATGTTGCCTTGTTGATCCAAATACTTGTAAAACTGCGCCGATGCCGGCGTCGCCACCGCGAGGCTCATAAGCAGAACCCAGAAGACCGTCCATTTCATGCTCGTCTCCTCCCATTTTTTCGGGGATACGCATCCTACGATGCTATCCGCCGTTTGAAATAAAACTTTAGCGTTTCCATTCGGAGGATCGGATCCAGGATTCTGCCTGCGCCCGCCGGAATATTTTGACAAACACGAATACTCGTGTAAATTGCCGAATGCAGCAACGGCCGTTGCGGTTGCTGATGGTCGAACTCGAAATGCTGAAATGAGGGGTGAATGAACAACCGGCTATGCCGTTATCTGCTGGCCAGCCTGATGGTGGCCGTGCTCTGTGCCGCCTGTGTTTCGCGGCCCAAACCCGGCCTGACGCCGATTCCCAGGACCCGAGCCGTGGCGGATCAGCTGTTTCAGCAGGCTGAACAGAAATACCAGGCGAGCGCATTTCCCGAGGCATTGGCCCTGTATTCGGATTATCTCTCCCGCTACCCGGATGAACCGCTGGCCGCGGCGGCCCTCCTGCGAATCGGCGGTATCCATGCCCAGCAGGGGAACGTAGCGCAAGCGCGCCGGGCCTATTCCCAATTGGTTTCCGATTATCCGTCCAGCCCTCAACGGCCGGAAGCCGAGCTGGAGCTTCTCAGCATGCTGCTGCGTGAGGGGAGGTACGCGGACGTTGTTTCCCAGAGCGCCGAAGCCCTGAAAATCCTTGGTGCGGCGTCCCAACAAGCCCGGGCGTTCACGCTAGCCGGCGACGCGCAGGCGGCTCTTGGTGCCCATCTGAAATCGGTGGAAGCGTATGTCCGAGCCCTGCGGCTGGCGGCGCCGAGCGAGCAGGACCTGATCGTGCCGAAGCTGCGGGCTGCGATCTTGCGGTTGAACATCCAGGACGTAACCACCCTGGCGGGTAGGCCCGAGGACGACATTCCGATGGACTACCTCCTGTTTCAGGCCGGCATGGTCATGGGCCGGGAGGGCCGGGGGGCGGAGGCGGCGATTCTATTGCGGTCCTTTCTCCAGCGCTATCCGGAGCATGAACATCTCGGGCGGGCGCAGAAGGCGCTGGGCGAAATGGACCGGGCTCCGCGCCCAGAGAACCGGGTGCTGGGGTGTCTGTTGCCGTTGAGCGGCTCCTATCAGGCCATCGGCCAACGCGCGTTGCGCGGAATCGAACTGGCCGTCAGCCTGCACAATTCGGCGAATCCGGAGACGCCGGTGCAAGTCATCGTCAAGGATACGGCCTCGGAAGCTGAAGCCACGCTTCAGGCGCTGAGGGAATTGGCCCAGTTGGGCGTGTCCGCCGTCATCGGTCCCATGGTGCATGCGGAAGCGGTGGTTCGCGAGGCCCAGGCCCTCGGGATGCCCATCATCGCCATCACGCAGAAGGAGGGCGTGGCCGGGGTCGGCGACCATGTTTTTCGCAATTTCATCACGCCGGCGGCGCAGGTGCGGTCTCTGGTCGCTCATGCCATGACTCGGCTAGGCGTCAGCCAGGCGGTCATCCTATATCCGGATGAACCCTATGGCCGGACGTTCATGGGACTCTTCCGCGATGAATTCCAGGCGCGGGGTGGGGAGGTTCTTGCCGCCGTGGCCTACAGCCCGTCGGCGACCGATTTTTCAGCGCCCATCAAAAAATTGCTGCGGTTTTCGCAGAAAATCCCCAAGGAGCCACATGGCGACCGTGACCCTCGGAGCGTGAGCCGACGCAGCCGGATCGACGAAAAGGACTACCATCTGGTCTTCGATTTCCAGGCGGTCTTCATACCGGATGAGGCCGGAAAAGCCGGCATGCTGGTGCCGCAGCTGGCTTACCACGATGTCAAAGGCGTCCACCTGCTGGGCACCAACCTTTGGCACTCGGAGACGTTGATTCAGCATGCCGGACCCTACGTCCAGGGAGCCATCATGCCGGATGCCTTTCTGGCCGAGAGCACCGAGCCGGCGGCCGGGCGATTTGTGAATGCCTTCGAGCAAGCCTACCAGGGAAAGCCGGGTTCCATCGAAGCGGTGGCCTACGATACGGCCAAGATCCTCTCCGACGTGGTCAGCCGGCCCGGGGTGCGGTTTCGCAGCGATGTGGCCGCCGTGCTGCACGCCTCCGACGGTTTTCCCGGGGCCACCGGCTTTACCCGATTCCTGCCGAACGGCGATTGCCATAAGGAGCTGCGCATTCTGGAGGTAAGAGGCCAGCGGTTCGTCGAGCTAAGGTAGTTCGGCAGGCGTCGGCCGGGGGGCCTCGTGCCGCAACGGTGCCGCCGGCTAGCTCGTTTCGTTTTTCAGAGAGCCCTGGCCGGTGGCCTCCAGGGCGCTCCGCCAGAGCATTCCGCGGGGATCGACATGCTTGCGTTTTCCGGCCAGCAGCTTCATGGGAACGTGCACGAAGTGGTTGTTCCAATTTCCGATCAGCAGATCCGTCTTTCCGGCCATGCCGGCATGCACGGCGTTGCGGCCTAAGAAATTGCAGAAAACCCGGTCGTTGGCATTGGCCGGCAGGCTGCGGATCATATAACTCGGATCAATGTATTTGATGGAGATCGGGATCTGGCGTTCCTCGAAATAGGACAGGATTCTTTGCTTGAGGAACATCCCGATGTCCTTCAGTTTGACATTGCCCGAGAGGTCCCGCTCCTTTTCCTCGTGTTCGAAGAACTTCTGACCGGCGCCCTCCGCTACGACGATGACGGCGTGTCCTCTCTCGGTCAATCGCTTTTCCAGAGTGTGGAGAAGGCCGTTGGCACCGTCCAGGTCGAAATCCACCTCGGGGATCAGCACATAGTTGACGTCCTGCTGAGCCAGGGTGGCCGTCGCGGCAATGAACCCCGAGTGGCGGCCCATCAGCTTGATGAGGCCGATGCCGTTGGGATAGCCCTCGGCTTCATTGCTGGCGCTGACGATCGCGCGGGTTGAGACGTCCACGGCGGTGTCGAAGCCAAAAGACCGTGACACCATGTAGATGTCGTTGTCGATGGTTTTGGGCAGGCCCACCACGCTGATTTTCAAGCCGCGTTTCAGCACGGCATCCGCGATGGAGGTGGCCGCTTGCAGGGTGCCGTCGCCGCCGATCATGAAAAGGATTCCGATGCTCATGCGCTCCAGCGTGTCGACGATTTCGTCGATGTCCTGCGGGCCGCGGCTGGAGCCGATGACCGTACCGCCCCGTTCATGGATGTTGAGCACGACGTTCGGTGTGAGTTCCATAAAGTCGTAGCCATAGCGCGGGATAAATCCGCGCAGGCCGTAGCGCACGCCGAATATGTTGCGGACCCCATATCCATAATGAAGCTCCAAGACGATGGAGCGGATCAGGTCGTTCAATCCCGGACACAGCCCG
Organism: uncultured Desulfatibacillum sp.; assembly: GCA_964427375.1. Classification (GTDB taxonomy): domain Bacteria; phylum Desulfobacterota; class Desulfobacteria; order Desulfobacterales; family SpSt-501; genus SpSt-501. Next base: position 29,917 of record CAYRUF010000040.1, read on the forward strand.
CCGCACATCACCAGGGCGCACTTGAGTTTGCTCGGGTCAAAAAAGATTTGCTGGCGGGGCCCGGCCAGCTCGTAGGAAGGGGGCGTCGGCCCTCCAGCCAGTTGCTGACAGGCGCGGTTGACGTTGACATCAATCAGGATGCGGTCTTCGTCGGATACATAACTGATGCTGTGAGTGCCCTGCCCGCGCTTGCTGACCGGGCTGGGGATGCGGCAGTCGCCGAGGGTCGTGATGAAGGTGTTGGGTGATTCGAAAGGCATGGAGACACCTCTGTCGTTGAGTTGAACCGAATGAGGATAGCGTCAAAAAAAAATATTGACAAGTTATTTCATCTTGATTATCATCATTTTTTAATTTTTTTAACCGGATGCCAGTGGATCCGGCTTTTTTTTGATGCGATGTGAACCATAGGCTTCATCAATCGACTATCTTATTTGAAAGGGGATGGTTTCCATGCGATGCACCAGCGTTAAACCGGGAGTCGAATGCGCCTTTATGACGGCCAAGGGATGCGGCTATAAGGGCGGAATTTGCCAACAAATCATTGAACCATGCAGCGGCTGCGGCCGACAAGGCCAATACAGTTCGGGCTGGTATTGCACCGCTTGCCCCGAACCGTCTTCCAAGTGGCGCAACGGCATCTGCAACCTGGCCACCCACGTTTCGGCTACGGTATCGACCTCCGAGACCAAACAGAAGATCAACCCGCTCAAGGCCTCCAAGCGTTCGGCCGGCAAATAACATTCGATCATCCGTGCACCCGCCCCGCCCGGCTTCGGGCGGGGCTTTTTTATGGCTGTTTTTCCAGGAAAGCCAGTTCCAGGCTGATCGCCAGCACATCCATCGCCTTGCGGATGTCGGTCACGGATGGGAAGGACGGGGCGATGCGGATGTTGCGGTCGCAGGGGTCTTTTTGGTACGGATAGGTGGAACCCGCCGGAGTCAGCTTGACGCCGGCCTCGGCGGCCAGCTGTACGACGCGGCGCGCGCATCCGGTGGGGGTATTGATGCTGATGAAATAGCCGCCGGCGGGGCGGGTCCATTCGACGATCCCGCGGCCTCCCAACTCCCGTTCGAGCACCTCCTGAACCGCGTCAAATTTCGGTTTCAGAATCGCCGCGTGCCGCTGCATGTGGCTCTCGATGCCGGTCATGTTTTTGAAGAAGAGCAGGTGCCTCAACTGGTTGAGTTTGTCCGGGCCGATGGTCTGAAACGCGAGGTGCCGCCGGGCCCAGGCCATGTTGGCCGGACTGCCCGCCATGAATGCCAGTCCGCCGCCGGCAAAGGAAATCTTGGACGTGGATCCGAAAAGCAGCACCCGGTCCGGGTTTCCGGCCCTCCGGCAGGCCTGCAGGATGTCGGCCAGCCGCGCCGGTCCGCTTCCCAAGTGGTGGTAGGCGTAGGCGTTGTCCCAAAAAATTCGGAAATCCGCAGCCTGGGTGGGCATGCACGCCAGGCGCTCCACGACGTCGTCCGAATAGACCTCGCCGGTGGGGTTGCTGTATTTGGGGACGCACCAGATGCCCTTGATCCCGGCATCCGCCGCTGCAAGGGTCTCAACGACATCCATGTCCGGTCCGTTTCCGCGGAAGTCGACCGGGATCATTTCGATGCCCAGGTGCTCGCAGATGGCGAAGTGGCGGTCGTATCCCGGACTGGGGCACAGGAACTTGGCGGGAGTCTGGCGGGACCAGGGCGTGGACCCCGGAGCAGCCCCGAACACCCACGCCCAGGTCATGGCGTCATGCATCAGGCTGAGGCTGGAGTTGCCGCCGATCAGGATCTCGTCGGGTTGCACCCCCATGTATTCGGCAAAAAGCGCTTTGGCTTCCGGGATGCCGTCGAGACCCCCGTAATTGCGGCAGTCGGAGCCGTCCATGGCCTTGAAATCCCTGCGGCTCAGGCAGTCCAGCAAGCCACCGGACAGCTCCAGCTGGTCCGGACAGGGCTTGCCGCGGGTCATATCCAGCTGGATCGGCTGCCGTTGGAATTCCCGGTAGCGTTCGAGGAGCTCCTCCCGGCGTCGCGCCAATTGGCGGGGATCGATTGGGGTTGAGGTATTCATGGTGCCGCCGTCCTTTCAACGATCTTGAAATAATGCTGCCAGCCTATAACATCGGTCATGGCGATCTTCAAGCGGGAACTTCTTCCCGGGATCCGCACCCGGCCTTCGGTCCGGTCAGTATTTCACTTCGACCAGGAAAAGCCCCCGGGCGGGAGCCGTGACGCCGGCGCGGCGGCGGTCCCGGCTGGCCAAGATCGCTTCGATGGCCGGTGGGTCTAGCTTGCCCAGCCCCACTGCTACGAGCGTGCCGACGATGTTGCGCACCATGCCGCGCAAAAACCCGTCCGCCTCGATCCGGAAGGTGAGATGGTGGTCCTCGGCCCCCTCCACCCAGACCGCTTGCAGGACGTGCCGCCGGGTGTGCGCCCGCGGGCTGCCGGCGCTTTCGAACGCCTTGAAATCCTTGAGCCCGATGAGGCGTTCGGCGGCCAGCCTCATGACGCCGACATCCAGCGGCTGATGGATGAACCAGGCGTAGTCGCGGCCGACCGCCGCCCGAGTGGCGCGGTTCAGGATGCGGTAATGATAGCACTTGCTTTTGGCTGAGAAACGGGCATGAAAGTCATCCGGCACCTGACAGCAGTCGCGGATGGCGATGTCGCGAGGCAGCAGGCCGTTCAGCCCCTTTAGGATCTCTTCGGGCAAGAGGCGGGTTTCACAGCGAAAGCTGGCCACTTGGCCCAGGGCGTGGACGCCCGCGTCGGTGCGGCCGGCGCCGATCAACGTGACGGTCGAGCGGGTCATGCTTCCGAGGGCGCGCTCGATCTCCGCCTGGACGGTCGGCGCCTCCGCTTGCCGCTGCCAGCCGTTGTAAGCCGATCCGTCGTATTCGATGGTGAGTTTGAAATTGGTCATGGGGCTGTCGGCCTCGGTGTTCAGACGAGCAGAGCGGCCGATAGGGAGAACACGGACATCAGGGTGGACAACGCGATGGCGGCCGAGGCCAGATCGGTGTCGCTGTTCAGTTGAGACGAAAGAACGTACAGGGCGGTCGAGGTCGGCAGGCAGAGGAACAGCAGGCCCATTTTGAAGGATTCGCCCGATACGCCGAACGCCCTCATCAGGCACCAGCCGCAGGCCGGCAAAACGACGAGTTTGAAAACGCAGGCCACCATGGACAGGCGGACATGATCCCGGAGGCCGTCGAGGGAAAGCGCCCCTCCGATCGAGAGCAGCGCCAGCGGCAAGGTCACGTAAGAAGCCAATCGCAAGGCGTTGTCCAAGAAGAGCGGGAAACGGTTAATGCTCTGTCCGTAGGCCAGACCGGCAATACAGCCCAATACCAAAGGGTTGGCTGCGAGAGCCTTCAGGGTTTGTGCAACGCGTCGGCGCAAGGGCGCGGCTTCACCGCTGAACCACGTCAGGGTGCCAACGGCCAGCACATTGATGACGGGGATGGTCAAGGCGATCAGAACTCCGAAGCGCCGCACCCCGTTCTCGCCGAAGGCGCTCATCACCACCGCCACCCCCACATACGTGTTGAACCGATAGCAACTCTGCGAAAACGACCCGGCCTGCCGCGCCCCGACGCCGGCCAGCTGAATGAAGCCCGTGCTCAGCGCATGGACGGCCAGAACGGAGAGGATCACCGACAGATACAACCGGGCCTCGCCGAGGAGGTCGGGCGGGGCGGAGCCGATCTTCCAAAACAGCATCGCCGGAAAGAAGATGAAATAGACCAGCCGGTCGGAAACCCTCAAAAACTCTTGGGTGGTGAAGGTCCAGCGGCGCAGAGCCTTGCCGAGGGCGATCAGAGCAAAGACGGGAAAAAGGTTGTCTATGACCATGGCCATCACAGGCGGTCGCAACGGGTATCGGCCAATAACTCTTCGAGGATGTCGTCCAGCCCGTCGCGGTATCCCGACAGGGGGAACTGGGCGCCGCAATCCCGGCAGCGCAAGTGCACAGCGGTTCAGGTGCGCCGGAGTTCGATCCGGCCGTTGCACTGTGGACAATTCAAACCGGTATCCGGTGGGCGTTTAATGGCGGCTCTCCGATCCAAGCGGTTGCTTTCATACGGGGGTGCCACCATACCTGAAAGGCAGGGTGGGTGTCAAACCGCCCCGGCGGCCGGCAGCGACGGGCCGATTGACAAGCAACGGCGATTCTGTCAAACCAGCGGCATCCATATCCAAAGGCTTATCAACAGGCTTCGGCAGAAGGCTGCGACGGAGCCGCATCCACAGGAGATGCAGCATGTCTATGATCCCTTGTCCCGGATTCAGGGCGGCCGGCGTGGTCGCCGGCATCAAGAAAAACGGCCGCAAGGACCTTGGACTGATCGCCTGCGACGGTCCGGCCAGCGTGGCGGGTTTATTTACGCGCAACCGGGTGCAGGCGGCACCGGTGATTCTGGATCGCGAGCGGGTCGGCAACGGGGTCTGCCGGGCGGTGATCGTCAACAGCGGCAATGCCAATTGCTGCACCGGTGCCGACGGCTATCAAAACGCCGTGCGCATGGCACGCGCGGCCGCCATCGGATTGGGCGTTTCCGAAGAGCAGGTGCTGGTGGCCTCCACGGGGGTGATCGGCGAACCGCTGCCGGTCGAACGGATTGAACGGGCTTTGCCGTCCCTGCTTGAGGCACTGTCTTCCGAAGGGGTGGCGGATTTCGCCGAAGCGATCATGACCACCGACCGGGTTCCGAAGGTCGTCTCCCGGCAGATGGAAATCGACGGGCGCTCCGTCACTCTCACCGGCGTGGCGAAGGGCGCCGGCATGATCCGGCCGGACGTGGCCACCATGCTCTGTTTTCTCATGACCGACGGCCGGGCATCGGCGGAGCCGCTGAAGGACATGCTATCCACCGGGGCTGAGCGCTCCTTCAACCGGGTCACCGTGGACGGCGACACGAGCACGAACGACACGATCCTGATATTGGCCAACGGGCGCTCGAATGTCGACCTGGAACCGGCCGCCGCACGCGAGGCGTTTCAAACGATGCTGGACGAGGTGATGCTGGCTCTGGCCAAATGGGTGGTGAAGGACGCCGAGGGCTCGAACAAGCTGGTGGAAATTCGAGTCGTCGGTGCAGCGGCCGATGCCGAGGCGCGCGCCATGGCCGATACGATCGCGCACTCCCCGCTGGTCAAGACCGCCCTGTTCGGCGAAGATGCCAACTGGGGTAGAATTTTGGCGGCGGCCGGGCGCTCCGGGGCCGCACTCGATCCGGGCCGGGTGGATATTTACATCGGGCCGGTTCAGATGGTTTCCAATGGGATCGGCTGCGGCCAAGCCGCCGAGGCCGCCGCCACCGGTGTGCTGAAGACCGATGAATTCAGCATTACGGTCGACTTGCATCTCGGTACGGGCCGGGCCTCGGTTTACACCTGTGACCTGTCGATCGACTACGTCAAAATTAACGCCGATTACCGCAGCTAACCCCGGCTTATTGCGCGCTCCGACTGAACCTGCTGCCCCCGCGCCCTGTTTCGGTAAGCTCCATGGCTCGCATGCGCCTCCAAAAATTTCTGTCCGCCGCGGGAGTGTGCTCGCGCCGCAAGGCCGAGGACCTCATCCGGTCGGGACGCGTGCGGGTCAACGGCCAGGTGGTGGTTGCACTGGGAGCCAAGGCCGACCCTCAAACCGACCGGGTTTCGGTGGACGGACAGGCCGTCCGTCCGGCTGAGCAGCTGGTCTACATCGCCCTGAACAAGCCCCGGGGGTATGTCTGCAGTTGTCGGCATGCCGGAAAAAAAATTGTGCTCGACTTGGTGGATGTGCCGGAGCGGGTCTATCCCGTGGGGCGGCTGGACCAGGAATCCACCGGCCTCCTGCTGCTAACCAACGATGGCCGGCTGCACTTGAAGCTCTCGCACCCTTCCTTCGACCATGAAAAGGAATACGAGGTGGTCGTCGAGCGCCCGATTTCAGACGGCGCCCTGCGGCGCATGGCGGAAGGGATGCCGATCCTGAACACCCGCACCCGGCCGGCGGTGGTGCACCGAACCGGCGACCGACAGTTTCGGATCGTGCTCAAAGAGGGTCGCAACCGCCAGATTCGGCGCATGGTGAGCCGGCTCGGCAACCACGTGCTGGAGCTGAGACGGATTCGAGTGTCCCATATCCGGCTGGGTCGCCTGCCGGAAGGCGAGTGGCGCTATTTGACCGAGGCGGAAGTGCAGGCGCTTCTATCCTAAGCGGCGGGAGCGGCAGCGGCTCAAGACGAATTCAGCCCGTTCGGAGACCGGCATGACGGGTACCCGAATGATGTCGTAGCCCAAGCCGCTATACGCCGCTTCAATCAAACCTTCGATTCGATCCGCTGTTTGCGAATTTTCCGAGCGGACCGGATCCTTCGTGAATTCCAGCCGTTCAAAAAGAAATACCCGCCGGTATCGAATCCGAAGGCTCTGCCGCCGTGGCTCGGACGGGTCCAGGCCTTCCAGGGCATAGTAGGCAATGCTGTCGGGCAGGGCGCGATCGAGAAACAGGATCGCGCCTGCCGGCAGGCCGGCTTCGACCCGGAGCTTGGCTCGAAAAATCCGGCCTTCGAAACGGCGGGGGTCCGCCTTGATCGCGCTCAGCAGCCGCCCTTTTTTCAATTCAGCGTCGATGTAGGCGCGCGCCGTTTCGGGAACCACCCGATGACCCCGCAGCGAGAGCTCCGTGATCACGGAGGTTTTCCCGGAACACGGCGCCCCGGTGATCACGCACCAGCGCGTTCGGCGGATGGCGGGTCGGGCGGCGTCGGCCATGCGTTGGAGTGGGCTTTCCCCGGGTTTTTATGATATGTTCCAAGTTGAGACCGCATTCTGCTCTCATCGGTCCGCAACCTTTATAGTCGAATTTCTCTGGGTGGACAATCGCTCGGCCGTGAGACGGTGCGGTTGGGGCTATGCTCCAGAAGGCCGGCGAATGAAAAATGGGGGGATCCGGGTATGATTCCATTCGAGGCGTTGCTGGCGCGACGCGAGAAAGTGGCGGTGGTGGGGCTCGGGTATGTGGGGCTGCCCCTGCTGGTCCATTTGGCGGAGCACTTCGATGTGGTCGGCTACGATCAAAAGCGGGCGCGCATCGACGAACTGAAAGCGGGAGTCGACCGCACGCTTGAGGTTTCCGGCGACACGCTGCGGGCCGCGCAGGTTCATTTCAGCGACAACCCCCGCGACCTTTCGCACTGTCGGGTGATCATCGTGGCCGTGCCCACCCCCATCGACGCCTACCGAATTCCGGACCTGACGCCGGTGGAAAGCGCGTCGGTCACCGTCGGCCAATACATGCCCAAAGGCAGTTGCGTCGTGTTTGAATCCACGGTTTATCCCGGCGTTACCGAAGAGGTGTGCGTTCCAATTCTAGAGCGTGAATCCGGATTCCGTTTGGGGAAAGACTTTACGGTGGGCTATTCGCCCGAACGCATCAATCCGGGCGACAAGATTCATACGCTCGACCGGGTGGTGAAAGTGGTGTCGGGCTCGGATGCCGAAACGTGCGACCTGCTGGCTCGACTTTACGGCAAGGTCGTGTCGGCCGGCATCCACCGCGCTTCCTCGATCAAGGTGGCGGAGGCCGCCAAGGTGATCGAAAACACCCAGCGGGATCTCAACATCGCCTTGATGAACGAGCTGTCCATGATTTTCGAGCGTCTCGGCATCGATACGCTGGAGGTCCTTCAGGCGGCCGGAACGAAATGGAACTTCCTGCCGTTTCGGCCGGGGCTGGTGGGAGGGCACTGCATCGGCGTGGATCCGTATTACCTGACTGCAAAGGCCGAGTCCTTGGGGTACCATCCGGAAATCATCTTGGCCGGACGGCGCATCAACGACGGTATGGGGAAATACGTGGCCGAGCGAACCGTAAAAATGATGATCGCGGCGGGTAAACCGGTGCTCGGGGCGCGAATCGCCATATTGGGGATCACCTTTAAAGAGGACGTGCCGGACTTGCGCAACACCAAGGTGGTGGACATCGTCCGGGAATTGAAGGATTTCGGGACCGAGGTGGTGGTGAGCGATGCGCTGGCGGATCCCGAAGAGGCAAGGGCCCATTACGGAATCGAGCTGGCGCCCCTGGAGGCCGCCTCCGGGGTGGATGCGGTCATTCTTGCCGTTCAGCACCGCGCCTATTTGCAGCTGGGGCTCTCCCAACTGGCCGGACTGTGCCGCTCCGCACCGCCGTTGTTTTTCGACGTCAAAGGCTGCTTCCGGGTGGAGGAGGCCAAGCGGCTCAACATCATCTACCGCAGGCTCTAGTTCTCGACGATGAGTTTTTGGCCGGGCTGCAGCTTGTCGTGGGCGTTCAGTCGGTTGAGGGCCAGCAGCCGTTCGAGCGCCATTTGATGCCGCTTGGCGATCGAGTTCAGCGTATCCCCGTTGCGCACCACATAAACCGGCGGTTTGGCCTTCGGCGGATCGCTTCTGGTGGGAGCGGCCGAAGGCGCGATTTTGAGGACCTGCCCGATGGCCAGGCTGGAGGCGGTCACGCGGTTCAGGCGCTGGATCTCCTCGGTGGAGGTGCCATAGCGCTTGGCCAGATTGTAAAGCGAGTCGCCGTGGCGGACCACGTGCTCGATCGTTTCATGACGGGCGGGCGGAACCTTCGGCCCCGGTTGCGCCGGTGACCGCTCTGGCGCACATTCGGCGGGGATCCGCAGCGTCGTTCCGACCTTCAGCGCCCCGGGACGGCGGAAATGGTTCGCCAGCAGGATGCTCTTCGCATCCGTGCCATATTTCCTGGAAATGGATTGGATCGTTTCGCCCGGGCGCACCTTGTGGCTTACCACGACCGTTCGCTGCGCCTTGCGCGGCTGGTAGGAGGGGATGTCGTCCAGCTTCGCCAGCACCAGGCTTTTCTCGCCGGCGGGCACGCGCAAGTCATAACCCTCCTCCGGAAGCACCCCCTGCCGCAGCTCCGCATTGAGCAGGCGCAGCATTTCCTCGTCGATCCCGGTGGCGCGCGCAATAGCGGAAAGGGATGTCTGCCGCGGGATGGCGACGATCTCGCTCTCCCGAGGGGGATCGACGGCCACATCCTGCAAGCCGTAGGTCTGGGGTGACCGGACGATATGCAGCGTGGCCAGGAACCGAGGCACATAACGCGCCGTTTCTCGCGGCAGGCGCTCGTACAAATCCCAAAAGTTGTCGAGGTAGTTGATGTTCTGACTCTGAATGGTCCGCAGCACCCGATTCTCGCCGCAATTGTATGCCGCCAGCACCGTGGTCCAGTCGCCGAACATGCCGTGCAGCTCCTTCAAATAGTCGATGGCGCCGCGGGTGGCTTTATCCGGATCTAACCGCTCATCGATATAAGTGTCGCGGTTCAGTCCGTAACGGTAGCCGGTGGAGGGAATAAACTGCCACAGTCCCAGCGCTCGCGCGGGGGAAAGCGCGGTCACCTTGAATCCGCTTTCGATGAGCGGCAGCCAGGCCAACTCAGCCGGCAGGCCGGCTTCGACCAACGCCGCTTCAATTTTGGCCCGGTAGCGCCCCGAGCGGCGGTAGGCCTCCAGAAAAAAATCCCTCTCGCGGCCGGTTGTGAAGGAATCGATTTCGTCCTGCACGTGCCGGTTGATGGTGACCGGGATTTCGTTGCGCTTCCCGTTGACCAGCACATGGCGGGATGAATAGATTTCAAGAACCCGTCTGGAAATGGTGATCCGCAGATCCTCCATCTCCTGCAACAGCTCGGGGTCGTTTCCGGGATCCACGCTCAGAACCACGCCATAGGCCTGATCCAGGGTGTCGATGGCCAGGTCGATCTCGCCACGCTTCCAATAGTTTTGAGCGGCCCGGCAGAGGGCCAGCGCGCGGTTGATGGATATCGTTTTTCCCTGAGGCGGCTGGCCCGGGGTTTCCTCCTCCTCATCTTCGATGATGCATTCCTCGCCGTTTTCGTTCGAAGGAGCGGACGCGGCCAGGTGCGTTGCCGCGGCGGGCGGCGAATTTTTCTGGGCCGGAGCCGGTTGGGGTGGAACGGCGCCGGAAGCCGGTTTGGCTGCGAGAGCGCCCATGGCCGGTGCCGGCGGCTGACCGGGGCTTGCCGGCGCGGGTTTGGCTTCCTCAGCCGTTGCGGGGGGCGCCGGTGCCGCCGAAGATGAGCGATGGGTCGGCGGGGTGGTGCACGCAGCCAGCACGACCAGGCCAATTGCCAGGCAAAAACTAAAACGGAGCATCATGCGGATCTTCCCGTACGAGCAAGGCGTATGCCTGCATTGGTTGTGGTTTGTAGCCGGTTCGCATCGGGAAACCTTCCGTGCCCATTGGCGCGATGCGCAAACAACGCACCTCCCGTTGCCGGTCTGAAAAAGTTGATCCCATAAAACAAAGACGCTATGGTTTGTCAAGACTTAAGGCCCGAAAGGCCAGGGCTCCGTCAAAGTTTTTCAACTCTCCGATAATAAAGGCAAGTGAAAAAGCGCTGGCTTTTTTCATTGAAGCATGCTAAGCGGTGCATATGTCAGGCACCGCCTTGTCTTTTCAGCGACCTCAACAGCCACCGCTGATTGTGCGTCCCATCCGCCGGGAGGAGTCTACCCGGTGGCGAGAGTTGATGCGCGAGCACCACTATTTGGGCTTTGAACGCATCGTGGGCGAAGCACTGTGTTATGTCGCCAGCCGTGGCCCGCAGTGGGTTGCGCTGCTCGGCTGGGGCTCGGCCGCTCTGAAGTGTGCTGCCCGGGACCAGTGGATTGGCTGGGACCGGGCGCTGCAATTTAAGCGGCTGCAGCTGATCGCCAACAATGTGCGGTTTCTCATCCTGCCCGGCTGCCATGAACCCAACCTCGCCTCGCGGCTGTTGGCCTTGAACCTGAAACGCTTAAGTTCGGACTGGCAGCAGTATTTCGGCCATCCCGTGCTGCTGGCCGAGACCTTTGTAGACGGCAGCCGCTTTCGGGGCACCTGCTACCAGGCAGCCGGCTGGCAGCTGGTGGGCACCACGCGCGGTTTTGCCAAATGCAATCGCCGGTATTGGCGACATGACCAGCCCAAGCTGGTGCTGGTACGTCCTATCGTGGCCAATGCCGTTTCCTGCTTAGTCGCACCGTTTTCACCCCCCCTCAATTCAAGCCGAAAGGAGAACCCCTGGATGATGGATGTCAACTGCCTGCCTCTGGAAGGACAGGGTGGTTTGATGGATCTGCTTAAGACTATCGTTGATCCGCGCAAACCCCGCGGCGTGCGTCACCCGGTGGTGACCATCGTGGCCATTGCGGTCTGTGCCGCGCTCAGCGGGGCACGCAGCTTTTGTGCCATCGCCGAATGGGCGCAAGCACTGAGCCGCGAGGCCTTACGCAAGCTCGGCTCTAAGCGGCCCACCCCGCCCTCGGAGCCCACCATCCGCCGGGTGCTCCAGCGCTTGGATGCTGACCGACTGGATGGGCAGATCGGCGCATGGCTGCTCGCGCAGCGCCCGTTAGCCGGCTGCGGGCTTTCGGTCGACGGCAAGACCCTGCGCGGTGGCCACGATACCCATCAGCCCGCTCCGCACCTGCTCAGCGCGATCCTGCACCAGGAAGCGATCGTACTGGGGCAGGTCGCGGTGGACGCAAAAACCAACGAAATCCCCAAACTGCCCGAGTTGCTCGACCCGCTACCGATTCAAGGGGCCGTGGTCACCGCCGATGCCCTGCACACCCAACACGACACCGCGCGCTACCTCGTGGAGAGCAAACAAGCCGACTACCTGTTTATCGTCAAAGACAACCAAGCAAGCCTGCGAAAGGACATCGAAACGCTCAATCTGAGCGCTTTTCCCCCCTCAGCACACCACCATCGATAAGGCCCACGGACGACTGGAAGTCCGGAACATCTGGATCAGCACCGAACTCAACGACTATCTGAATTTCCCCTATCTCGGCCAGGTCTTCTGCATCAAACGCAGCACCACCCACCTGCTCAGCAACAAACAGCGCAGCGAAACCGTCTACGGCATCACCAGTCTTTCTGCTCAGAAAGCCGAGCCGCCCCGAGTCCTGCAGCTCAGCCGCGGCCACTGGACCATTGAAAACCGCCTGCACTGGGTTCGCGATGTCACCTTTGATGAAGATCGCTGCCGTATTCGAAAAGGGGCAGGGGCCCGCGTGATGGCCTCGTTGCGCAACCTCGCCATCTCGCTGCTGCGCTTGGCCGGCGCTCGCTACATCGCTCCGGCTCTGCGAGCTTGCTCCCGCATGGGAGAAAACGTCCTTCGGCTTATCGGTCTGCCACTTCCACTTTGACGGGGCCGTGCCCGAAAGGCTGGGAGCTTCTTTTGGAGCGACCGGCGGCCGGCAGGGCGAAAAT
>CAYRUF010000041.1:0-41485 GCA_964427375.1 uncultured Desulfatibacillum sp.
AAAGGCTGCTTGCTCGCAAATCGTGAATGAGTCTGGGAGTAATGTGCCTACTTGAGGTTACGTATACGGCGATTAATATAATCTTCGGGGGATTTCTACATTTTTGCTGGTATTGATCAGGTAATCGCAAAGAAATCGTACGCCAAAAAAGTGTGGATATGATCTTGATTAGGGGCGCACTTGGACCGATTGTGTCTTCGGATAATATCCAACGAAAAATCATCCCCTTCATTTGGGTGGTACTGACAGTCTAGCTCCTTGCATGCCCCCTATTGTGCTGCAGACGATAGGCGGATGAAAAAGCGACCTGGAAATGCTAGTAGGAATACGGGCAGTTAAACGCGTCAGAAACCGGCAGTTCCGTGGAAATTAAAACTTATTTCCAGTGGATTTGCAGGCAGCAGGCGGTTTAAGGCTTCAGCTTTTTCCCGTCGCTCCAGGCTTTACCTACCACCTGGCCCACACTCCAATACCGGTTATCCGGCATGGTCAGCGTGAAGGGGTTTATTTTCTGGATGTCGAGCTTGCCGTCCGTCAGGAAGCGCTCTTCCGTGTGCACCTCGACGACGTCGCCGATGTAGAGGGTGTCGAAGGGCAGCTTGACCGCCTGGTTCAGACGGCAGGCCATGCTGACCGGACACTCGCGAATCAGCGGGGCGCCGGACAGGCTGCCGTAGAAGACGTCGAACAGTTTGGATTTGTCGACCTTTTTGCCCGAGACGATCCCGCAGTAGTCGGTTTTTTCGATCAACGCGACGTCCGGCAGGTTGATGCTGAAGGCGCCGTTGGCGTCGATGCCGTGGTTGGTGTGATGAGCCCCCAGGGCCACCATCATCATCGCCGGCTTGAAGTTGACGCGGGACACCCAGGCCGCTGCCATGAAGTTGGGCCTGCCGTCCACCACCGCACCGATGATCGTCATCGGCATGGGATAGAGGAACGCATCATTGGGTTCGATCTTGATCTTGTCCATGGAGCCCTCCTTTCAACCGGAGCTTGCCTGCTGCGGTCGGGTTCTTAGAATGCATCGCGGCTGGAAAGCCGCTCCCACAATTAGTTTATCGAGCATCCCGCATCCAGTATCCCGCATCCGCTCCTTCAAATCTCCAGCACCATCCCCACTTCGTCGCATTTGAAATATTTCGGGCACCGGCTGCACTCGCCCCAGACCTTGGGCGGAAGCTCGTCGCGCAGCTTGCGCGTGAAGCCGAGCCGGGCGAAAAAATCCTCGGACAGCGTGAACGTGAAAAGCCGCTTGATCCCGAGCTGGCCGGCCTCCTGCTTTAAAAAGTCCACCAGGCGCCGGCCGAGCCCCCGCTTCTGATAGTCCGGGTGGATCGCCATGGAGCGGATTTCGGCCATGTCGTCCCAGAGCACGTGCAGGCTGCCGCAGGCGACGATTTTCCCGCCGGCCGCCTCGTCGACAATGACCGCATAGTCGCGGATGTTTTCGAAAAGATACTGGGGGCCGCGCGGCAGCATCAGGTTTTGGGCGGCAAACCCGTTTACCAGCTCGAGCAGGGCCTCTACATCCGAGATGCGTGCCTTGCGGATCGGCAGATAGATTTCTTCGTGCCCGTTCAATTCGTCAGGATAGGCGACCTTGGGCCGCTGATCATCCGGGACTTCCTCCGGCGGCGGATCGATATAGTTGTTGGCCATGGCGAAACCTCTAATTGTAATACTCCTGCAGACACTTGTATTCCTGCGGCCCCTTGTGGTCGGCCCGCAGGCCGCGCACGATGGCCTCGGCCGCCGAGAGGGTGGTGATGAACGGCACGCGGTACTTGATGGCGGTCCAGCCGATGGCGTACTCGTCCTGCCGCGCCCGATGGCCGAGCGGCGTGTTGATGATCAGGCTGATGGTTCCGTTCTTGATGTCGTCCACCACGTTGGGCCGCCCCTCGCTGACCTTCAGCACCGGCTTGACCGGAATGCCCCGGCCGCCGATGAACTCCGCGGTCCCGTGGGTCGCAACCAGCTGGTAGCCGAGCTTGTGCAAGTTCTCGGCGATGGGCAGGATGCGCGCCTTGTCGTTGTCGTTGACGCTCAGGAACACCTTGCCGGTCCTTGGGACCGAGACACCGGTGGCCTCGAAGGCCTTCATGACGGCGTTGCCGAAAACCGGCGAGATGCCCATCACTTCGCCCGTCGAGCGCATCTCCGGCCGCAGGAAGACATCGGCCTTGTCGAAGCGATCAAAGGGGAAGACCGACTCTTTGACCGCCACATAGGGCAGATCCGCCACGAAGCGCACCCCCAGTTCGTCCAGCTTTTTGCCGGACATGACCTGAACGGCCAATTTGGCCACCGGGATGCCGGTGGCCTTGCTGACGAAGGGCACCGTTCGCGAGGCGCGCGGGTTCACTTCCAGGATGTAGAGCGTGTCGTAGAGGATCGCAAACTGGATGTTGATGATGCCCTTGACCTTGAGATGCCGGGCGATGGTCCGAGTGGTGTCGATGATGTCGTCGCGCTGTTCGCGGCTGAGGAGATACGGCGGCAGCACCGCCATGCTGTCCCCGGAGTGCACGCCGGCCTCTTCGATGTGCTGCATGAGGCCGCAGATCTCGGTGTGCTCGCCGTCCGAGATGGCGTCCACGTCGAACTCGTAGGCGTCCTCCAGGAAGCGGTCGAGCAGCACGGGATGCTCCTCGGACGCCTTGACGGCGCGGTGCATGTAGTTTTCGAGCGAGCCCATGTCGTAGACGATCTCCATGGCTCGACCGCCGAGCACGTAGGAGGGCCGCACCATGAGCGGAAAGCCGATCTTGTTGGCGACCTCCAGGGCCTCCGCCACCGAGGTGGCCGTGGCGTACTGCGGATGCGCGATGTCGAGCGAGTCGAGCAGCGCGCCGAAGCGGTCGCGGTCTTCGGCCAGATCGATCGAGTCCGGCGAAGTCCCCCAGATCGAGACCCCGGCCTTCTCCAGGGGCAGCGCCAGCTTGAGCGGCGTCTGGCCGCCGAACTGCATGATGACCCCTTCGGGCTTCTCCAGCTCGATCACATTGAGCACGTCTTCATAAGTCAGGGGCTCGAAATACAGCTTGTCGGCCACATCGTAGTCGGTGCTGACGGTTTCCGGGTTGCAGTTGATCATAATGGCCTCGATGCCGAGCTGCCGAAGGGCCATGATTCCGTGCACGCAGCAGTAGTCGAACTCGATGCCCTGGCCGATGCGGTTGGGGCCGCCGCCCAGGATGATCACCTTCCTCCGGCCGGACGGCACCGATTCGTTCTGCGGGTCGTAGGTCGAATAGTAGTAAGGCGTGAAGGATTCGAACTCCGCCGCGCAGGTGTCGACGATCTTGTAGGACGGCACGACGCCGGCCGCCTTGCGGATGCTGCGGATCTCCTTTTCGCTCTTGCCGGTCAGAAGCCCGATGTGCTTGTCGGAGAACCCCATGCGCTTGGCTTTGCGCAGGGTTTCGGCCCGCAGGGTGCTGCGCTCGGCATACTCGCGGGCGATGATGCCTTCGAACTCCACCAGCTGCCGCAGGTTTTCGAGGAACCAGATGTCGATTCCGGTCAGCCGGCAGATCTCCTCGGGGGTCATGCCCAGGTGGAGGGCCTGCCAAATCTTGAGGATGCGCTCCGGGGTGCCCGAGCGCAGGTCGTCCATCAGCGCCGGCCGGGTGATCTTGCCGATGGCGGCGTTGTCCCGCGCGTGGAAGCCGGACCAGCCGTTCTCGAGCGAGCGCAGGGTCTTGTTGAGCGCCTCCTTGAAGGTGCGGCCGATGCCCATGGCCTCGCCAACGGATTTCATCTGCGAGGTCAGGCGGTGGTCGTTGCCCGGAAACTTCTCGAAGTCCCAGCGCGGCACCTTGACCACGACGTAGTCGATGGCCGGTTCGAAGGAGGCCGGGGTCTTGCGGGTGATGTCGTTGGGGATCTCGTCCAGGTGATAGCCGACGGCGAGCTTGGCCGCGATCTTGGCGATGGGGAAGCCGGTGGCCTTGGAGGCGAGGGCCGAGCTGCGCGACACGCGCGGGTTCATCTCGATCACCACCATCTCGCCCGTCTCGCGGTTGAGCGCGAACTGGATGTTGGCCCCGCCGGTTTCGACTCCGATGCGCGCCACGATCTTCTTGGCGGCGTCGCGCATATTCTGGTATTCCACGTCGGTCAGGGTCTGCGCGGGCGCGACCGTGATGCTGTCCCCGGTGTGGATGCCCATGGGGTCGAAGTTCTCGATCGAGCAGACGATCACGAAGTTGTCCGCCTGGTCGCGCATGACCTCGAGTTCGTACTCCTTCCAGCCGAGCACCGACTGTTCGATCAGCACTTCGCGCACGGGGCTCGCGGAAAGGCCCCAGCGCGCGGCCGCCGGGAATTCCTCGCGGTTGTAGACCACGCTGCCGCCGATCCCGCCCAGGGTGTAGGAGGGCCGGATGATGAGCGGAAAGCCGATCTTCTCGGAGATCGCGATGGCGGCCTCCACGCTGCGCACGATGCCGCCGTCCGGCACCTGGAGGCCGATCTCGCGCATGGCGTTGCGGAAGAGCTCGCGGTCCTCGGCCAGCTGGATGGTCTCCAGCCTGGCGCCGATCAACTCGACCCCGTACTCCTCCAGGACCCCGCTCTTGGCGAGCTCCACGGCCAGGTTCAGGCTGGTCTGCCCGCCGAGCGTCGGCAGCAGGGCGTCGGGCCGCTCCTTTGCGATGATTTTGGCGACGGCCTCGGCCTGCAGCGGCTCGACGTAGGTCCGGTCCGAGAATTCCGGGTCCGTCATGATGGTCGCCGGGTTGCTGTTCACCAGGATGACGATGAAGCCCTCCTCCCGGAGGGCCTTGCAGGCCTGGGTACCCGAATAGTCGAATTCGCAGGCCTGCCCGATCACAATCGGCCCGGAGCCGATCACCAGGATGCGTTTGATGTCCTTGCGCTTAGGCATTGAACTCTTTCATTTCCTTGATGAAGTGGTCGAAGAGGTACTGGCTGTCGTGCGGGCCGGGGGCCGACTCGGGGTGGTACTGGACCGAGAAGGCCGACAGCTGCCTGTGCCGGAAGCCCTCCAGGGTGTGGTCGTTCAGATTGATGTGGGTGATCTCGACCAGGTCCTTGGGGAGGCTCTCGATGTCGACGATGAAGCCGTGGTTCTGGGACGTGATCTCGATCGCGCCGGTGGGCAGGTGCTTGACCGGGTGGTTGGCGCCGTGGTGGCCGAACTTGAGCTTGGTCGTGCGGCCGCCCAGGGCCAGGCCCAGGATCTGGTGGCCCAAACAGATGCCGAAGATCGGCTTCTTGCCGAGAAGCCGGCGCACCGACGCGACCGCATAATCCACCGGCTCGGGGTCGCCCGGGCCGTTCGACAGGAAGATCCCGTCCGGCTTCCAGTCCAGAATTTTTTCGGGCGGGGTCCGCGCCGGGAAGACCTCCAGTTCGCAGCCCGATTTGTAGAGCGACCGCAGGATGGAGAATTTCACTCCAAAGTCATAGACCGCCACCCGGTATTTTGGGGCCGGCGCCGGCGCGGTTTCTTCTCCGATGGGCCAGGCGTAGGTCTGATCGGTGGTCACCTCCCGTACGATGTCGCGGCCCACCAGTTTTTCCCCGCGGCGCAGCTTCTCGACCAGGATCGGCAGCGGCTCGTCCGAGGTGGTGATCAAGCCCATCTGCGCCCCATGGTCGCGCAGGTGCCGGGTGAGGGCGCGGGTGTCGATGTCGCTGATGCCGACCACCCCGTGGAACTTGAGGTAGTCGTCGAGCGACCGGTTGGCCTGCCAGTGGCTCACGATCGGGCTGTACTCGCGGATGATGAAGCCGGCGGCGTAAATGCGCCGGGACTCGAAGTCCTTGGGGTTCACCCCGTAGTTGCCGATCTGCGGGTACGTCATCGTCACCAGCTGGAAATGGTAGGACGGGTCCGTCAGAATCTCCTGGTAGCCGCACATGGCGGTGTGAAAGACCACCTCCCCGACGGCCGTCCCGGACTTGCCGAAGGACAGGCCCTCGTAATGGGTGCCGTCCGAAAGTATCAAACGAGCCTGCATGTTGTTTTCCTTTTTTTCCTCTCAGTCCTCGCAGCCAATCAAGTAGATAGGGTTCAGGGTTCGGGGTTCAGGGCAAAGCAGTTGGGACATGCTCGCCGCCGCTCCGCTTCGTTCGCGTCGGAGGAGGCCGGGAAATAATGCACCTGTCTTTACGCATTTCCTGAACCCTGAACCCCGAACCCTGAGACCTGAGACCTGAACAGCCGCTAGTCCCTCTTAAACCGGTCGTAATCCGGCTTACGGTACCGGCTCTCCCCGCCGCCGTCAATGGCGAGCAGCGCTTCCACCTTGAGCGGCAGGCCGAAAAGCTGGATGAAGCCGTGGGCGTCCTTTTGGTTGTAGACGTCTTCCTCGCCGAAGGAGGCGTAGTCCTCGCGGTAGAGGCTGAGCGGGCTCTTGCGGCCGGCCATGATGATGTTGCCCTTGTAGAGCTTCAGGCGCACGGTCCCGGTGACGTTGCGCTGGGTGACCGCCACGAAGGCGTCCAAGGCCTCCCGCAGCTGGCAGAACCACAGACCGTTGTAGACCAGCTCGGCGTACTTGACGGCGATGAAGTCCTTGTAGCGCATGGTGTACTTGTCCAGGCAGATGCTCTCCAAGGCCTGGTGCGCCTTGCGGAGGATCGTGCCGGCCGGGGTCTCGTAGACGCCGCGGCTCTTCATGCCCACCAGCCGGTTCTCGACGATGTCGGCCCGGCCGATGCCGTGCTTGCCGCCGACGGCGTTCAGGCGGGTGAAAATCTCCACGCCGGAGAGCTTCCCGCCGTTCAGGCCGACCGGGTTGCCCTTTTCGAAATCGATCTCTATGTACTCCCCCGTGTCCGGCGCCTTCTCGGGGCTGACCGAAAGCTGGTACATCTTCTCCTCGGGCTCGTTCCAGGGATTTTCCAGGATCCCCCCTTCGTGGGAAAGATGAAAGATATTGCTGTCCCGGCTGTAGATGTCCTTCTCGGTCTGGGAGATGGGCACGTTGTATTTCTGGGCATAGTGGATGGCGTCTTCGCGGCTGCGGATCTCCCACTCCCGCCAGGGGGCGATGACCTTCAGCTTGGGGTTCAGGGCCATCACGGTGAGTTCGAAGCGCACCTGGTCGTTGCCCTTGCCGGTGCAACCGTGGGAGACCGCATCCGCACCCTCGGCCTCGGCGACCTCGACCAGCTTCTTGGCGATCAGCGGCCGGGCCATGGAGGTGCCGAGCAGATAGTCGCGCTCGTAAACCGCACCCGCCTGCATGGTGGGGAAGACATAGTCCTGCAGGAATTCCTCGCGCAGGTCGGCAACGATGAGTTTGCTCGCGCCGGAGGCCACGGCCTTTTTGTCCAGGCCGCTCAAATCCTCGTTCTGGCCCAGGTCGGCCGTGAAGCAGATCACCTCGCAGCCGCCGTAGTTGTTCTTGAGCCAGGGCACGATCACCGACGTGTCCAGCCCCCCGCTGTAAGACAGCACTACTTTCTTCGCCTTTTCCTTCGCCATCGTTCATTTCTCCCTTGCGGCTAATTGGATGGTTAAACCAACCGGCTCATTTTTTCTGCAAAAAAAAACCCCGGCCTCAGCCGGGGTTTTTTGCGTCTTAAGAAGTGGTCGCGTCACGCATCTCCAACGCAGAAAACACCCGGCCCCAGCCGGCGGGTACGGCGACGGTTACGGCGGCGGATGTTTTTGCAGGCGATGGTATTCATTCGGCATTTAACCCGGATGCGGAGTTGGCGCGAATATGGCAAAAGGCCGAAATCATGTCAAGCGAAAACTTCGGCCGAAAATTTTCGGTTCACAAATCCAGCCGGCTGGAATATGCTCCAGCGTATGAACGCCGTTTCCTCCTCCCAAAAAATGATCCCCGCGGGCATGATCGATCTCGGCATCGGCCAGCCATCGCCCGGGCTGCTGCCGGCCGAGGCCATGGCCCGGGCTGCGGCCCACTGCAGCAGCCACCCTGAGCGCATGCTGCTATCCTATGGAATCGAGCAGGGCGACCCGTCGTTTCGGGCGGCTCTGTCCGGATTCCTCGGAGAAATCTATGCCATGCCGGTCGACCCGGCCGGCTTGCTGGTCACCAACGGCGCCTCCCAGGCCATCGATCTGATCTGCACGCTGTTCAGCCGGGAGGGCGACACGATTTTGGTTGAAGAGCCGACCTATTTTCTAGCCCGCAAGATCTTCGCCGACCATCGGCTGAAGCCGATCGCTTTGCCGATGGATGCGGACGGGCTGATCGTCGACGCCGTGGAAGCGGAACTCGGACGCTCACGGCCCGCGTTCCTTTACACCATCCCGACTTACCACAATCCGACCAGCGCCTGCCTTTCCGCCGGCCGCCGCGAGCAGCTGGCGGAGTTGAGCCGCCGCTACGATTTAACGGTGGTGGCCGACGAGGTCTACCACCCGCTCGCCTACACGTCGGTCCCGCCGTCTCCCCTGGCGCGGTTCTGCACGTCGGCGAAGATCATTTCGCTCGGCTCCTTTTCCAAGATCCTGGCCCCGGGGCTGCGCCTGGGATGGCTGCAGGCCGCACCCGAGGTGATCGGCCGCATCGTCCAATGCGGGCTTCTCGACAGCGGCGGCGGCGTGAACCCGTTCACGTCGGGGGTGGTGCGCAGCGCGATGGAGCTGGGGTTGCTCGACGAAAACCTCGCCCTGCTGAAAGATACCTATTCCCGCCGGATGCAGGCCATGTGCGCCGCCCTGCGCCGGCGGCTGCCGGCGTCGGTGCGATTCGCCGAGCCGGCCGGCGGATTCTTCATCTGGCTGGCGCTGGCCGAAGGCATGGACGCCGGCGGGCTCCTGGCCAAGGCCGTCGAACGGAACGTGGAATTCATGCCAGGAATAAAGTTCTCCAGCCGCCGGGGGTTGAAGAACTTCCTGCGCCTCAGCTTCGCTTACTACGATACGCCGGATCTCCTGGAAGGGGTCGAACGGCTGGCCGCGGTGATCGCCGAAGGATAATCCGCCTCGCCGATGAGTGATATGACCGTATCGAACATGTTTTATTGCCGGAGTCATAATGGGTGGACGGTGGCTTTTCGATTTCTGCCGGCGTTGGTCCTGATTTTGGGGACCAGCGTTCACGCAACCGCCGGCGAATCCGTCATCGCATCGGTTTCCGCAGGCGAATGCACCTTGAGCCTGGAGGCGGCCGAAAACCGGCCGACGCTGCGGCTGCGCGCCGGCCACCCGAATTATCGACCCTGCTTCATCGACAAGGCCGCCGTGGTGGAGGCCCTGACCCAGGCGTTCGCGGAGCCCCATCCCATCCTCGCCTCCCGTGATTTCACCTCGCTCGCCCTCGGCCGCCTCATCGACTACCCCTGGCTCGTCCGGTTCCTGGCGTTGCGCGCGGCGCAGGACCCGCAATGGGACGCCGCCGCCGGAAAACCGCATGGCGTCCAGGTCAACCGCTACGTGGCGGATGTCCTGTCTTCCCCGGAGATCGTCCGCGAAATCGAGGCGCCTCTGCGCCGACCCGGCTATCGAATCACCGGCGCGTCGGTGGAAAAGGTCCTGGTCGGCGGGTTCGAAAATGTGCCGCAACGGGAAGGCCCCGAGCGCCCCGGCAAGATCCCCTTCGACGCCCAGGTGTGGTTCCGCTTGGAGCGCGATTGAAGGCAACGGGGGGCCGGCGCCGCTCAGGATCGGCCCAACTCGTCCAGGGCTTCGCCCGCCACTCGGAAAATCCGCCAGTCATCGAGCATGCGGCCGCCGAGTTTGCGGTAAAAGGCGATGGCCGATGCATTCCAGTCCAGAACCGACCACTCCAGCCGGCCGCAGCCGCGTGCCTTGGCCTGGCGGGCGATGAACCGCAAGAGCTCCCGCCCGACCCCCTTCCCGCGCCACGCCGGTTCGACATAGAGGTCCTCGATGTAGATGCCGGGCCGCCCCAAAAAAGTAGAGAAGTTGTGAAAGAAGAGGGCAAAGCCGATCGGAGTGCCGGCGCTTTCGGCCAGAACCACCTCGGCCGCCCGGCGGCCGTCGAACAGCGACCGCCGCAGGGTCTCGGCATCGGCGGTCACCTCATGGGAGAGCCGCTCGTAGTCGGCCAGCCCCCGGATCAGCCCGAGGATGATCTCGGTGTCCGCCTCTTCGGCAAAACGCAGCGCAATGGAGGATGAATCAATTCCTGGGTGATAATTTGCACCGGATATATCATTTGTCATCAGTCTGTCGGGACCGGTCCCTCCGGTTTCTCCTTCCGCCGACCGCGCTCCCCGGCGCGGGCCGAATTAATTCAGACGGGTGGAGGGCGGGCCAGGCCCTCGCACGGCGCTCTTTCAGCGGGTCTTCATCTTCCGCAGCCGGATCGACTTCGGGGTCACCTCGACCAGCTCGTCGTCGCTGATGTACTCCATGGCCTGCTCGAGGGTGAACTGCCGCGGCGGGATCAGGCGCAGGGCCTCGTCGGCGCCGGAGGCGCGGATGTTGGTGAGCTTTTTCTCCTTGCACATGTTGACCCACAGATCCTGGGGCCGCGAGTTCTCGCCCACGATCATGCCCGGGTAGACCGGGTCGTTGGGGTTCACGAAAATGGTGCCGCGCGGCTGCAGGTGGAAGATGGCGTAGGTCACGGCCTTGCCGTCGCGGTCGGAGACCAGCACCCCGTTGGGCCGGCCGCTGATCTCGCCGGCGTAGGGCGTGTGGCCGACGACCAGGGTGTTCAGGATCCCGGTGCCGTGGGTGTCGGTCAGAAACTGGCTGCGGAATCCGATCAGCCCGCGCGAAGGCACTTCGAACTCCAGCCGCACCCGGCCGAAGCCGTTGTTGACCATCTTGGTCATCCGTCCGCGCCGGCCGCTCATCATCTCGGTGACGATCCCGATGAACTTCTCCGGAATGTCGATCACGGCCAGTTCCTTGGGCTCCACGGTTTTTCCGTCCACGCTGCGCGTGATGACCTTGGGCTTGGAGAGCGACAGCTCGAAGCCTTCGCGCCGCATGGTCTCCACCAGCACGGCGAGCTGCAGCTCGCCCCGGGCGCTCACCCGGAACGAGTCGCGGTTTTCGGCCGGCTCGACCCGCATGCTCACGTTGTAGAGCAGCTCCTTGTCCAGGCGGTCCTTGATGTGCCGGGAGGTGAGAAACCGGCCCTCCCGGCCGGCCAAGGGCGATGAGTTCACGGAGAACACCATCGAGATGGTCGGCTCCTCCACGGTGATGGCCGGCAGCGGCCGCGGATCGGCCGGGTCGCCCAGCGTGTCGCCGATGAAGATGTCCTCCACGCCCGCCACGGCCGCGATGTCGCCGGCGGGGACGGCCTCCTGCTCGACGCGGTTGAGGCCTTCATACGTGTAGACCACGCTTAAAGCGGTTTCCCGGATGGTGCCGTCCGGCTTGAGAAGAGCCACGCCCGGCCCTTTCTGCAACGAGCCGTTGACGACCTTGCCCACCGCGATCCGGCCGACGTAGTCGCTGTGCTGCAGGTTGGTGACCAGAAACTGCAGCGGTGCGCCCGGATCGTAGGCGGGAGCGGGGATCGCGGCGAGGATCGCCTCGAAGAGCGGCACCAGATCGCGGCCCTGGCCATCGGGCTCGTTCAGGGCGATGCCCGCCTTCGCGTTGGTGTAGAGCACCGGAAAGTCCAGCTGCTCCTCGGTGGCGTCCAGGTCGATGAAAAGGTCGTAGACCTCGTCCAACACCTCCTGGATGCGGCGGTCGGGCCGGTCGATCTTGTTGATCACCACGATCGGCGGCAGGCCGTGCGCGAGGGCCTTGCCGAGCACGAAGCGCGTCTGCGGCAGGGGGCCCTCGGTGGCGTCCACCAGCAGCATGACCCCGTCCACCATGTTGAGGGTGCGCTCGACCTCGCCGCCGAAATCCGCATGCCCGGGCGTGTCCACGATGTTGATCTTCGTGCCCTTGTAGACGATGGCCGTGTTCTTGGCCATGATGGTGATGCCCTTCTCCCGCTCGAGATCGAGGCTGTCCATCACCCGCTCGGCGACCTGCTCGTTCGCGCGGAAAACCCCGCTCTGCCAGAGCATGGCGTCCACCAGGGTCGTCTTGCCGTGGTCGACGTGGGCGATGATGGCTAGATTGCGCAAATCGGTTCGATGTGTTTGCATTAAGACCTCAGTGCCGCGTGAAACCCCTTGTGTTTTCAACCAATTTTCTATAGGAGTAGCACAAATCAGAGAGTAAAACCAGTCGTCCAGTGAGCCTGTCCCAACAGGGGATCCCCGCAAGGCCCACGCCAAATAAGGCAAAATTTTTAGAGGTCAATTTCTAAGATCTCTTCTCATACATGAGCGAACAGCAAAGGGAGCCGCTGATGAGACGCCTGACGGAACTTTGCACCCCCCGCGAAAGTATCTTCGATCCCCAGAGGCGAGACACAGTCCTGGATCTTGGCGATCTGATTGAAAATCGTATCAAACCAAAGACCTTTTTCGAGGAAAACTATATCACAGAGGGCATGAAAGTATTGTTGGAGCATGCCTTCAGGCGCCTGGAAGGAAAAAGCGATCAGGAAATTTTCAAATTGAAGCAGGCCATGGGAGGGGGCAAGACCCACAATCTTTTAGCGCTCGGCCTGCTTGCTCGACACCCCGAGTATCGTGAACGGGTGATGGGAAATTTCTACAGGTCGGACCCAGGCCTTGGCGCCGTCAGGGTGATCGCCTTTTCGGGGCGGGAATCCGATGCCCCTCTGGGTATATGGGGAGTTCTCGCCGAGCAGCTGGGAAAGAAGGCACTCTTCAAGGATTGCTATACGCCTCTTCAGGCTCCAGGTCAGAAAGCATGGGAAAACCTGCTTTCCGGTGAAACCCTGCTAATTTTGCTTGATGAGCTCCCACCCTATTTTGAAAATGCCCGCTCTCGACAAATCGGCAATTCAGATCTTGCCCAGGTCACGGCAACAGCCCTCTCCAACCTCCTTATAGCCATTGGAAAAGAAAGCTGTGCCCGGGTTTGTCTGGTCATTACGGATCTGGCCGCAGCTTATGTTAGAGGCAGCGCCCAAATTTCATCTGTTCTTTCCGATTTTGAACATGAAACCCACCGTGCCGCAATGACATTAGAGCCGGTGAGACTTAATTCGGACGAGCTTTATCACATCCTGAGAAAAAGGATTTTTGAACAACTCCCCAAGGAAAATGAAATCAACGAAGTTGCGCAGGGATACGCACAAGCAATTCGCGCCGCTAAACAGATGGCCATAACGAGCGAATCACCGGAAGAATTCGCCCGAAGGATTGTCTCATCGTACCCATTCCACCCCGGGATCCGCGACCTCTATGCCCGTTTCAGGGAAAACCCCGGCTTCCAGCAGACCCGAGGCCTCATACGGCTTATGCGGATCGTAACAGGGAGGCTTTGGAAAACCAGCATGGGCGAGAAGCGATATCTCATTTCAGCCCATGACCTTGACCTGAATGATCAGGAGACCAGGGCCGAGCTGAGCCAGATCAACAGCACCCTTGAAAATGCCATTGCCCATGATGTTGCCTCGGAAGGATCCGCGGTCGCAGAGGTGATGGATGCCAACCTTTCTTCTACCGATGCCTCGGATGCCTGTAAACTCCTCCTCATGTCTTCTCTGGCCAACGTCCCAAACGCCGTGCTCGGCCTATCAATTCCTGAACTGATTGCGTATCTCTGCGAGCCCGGAAGGGATTTGTCCCGCCTCAAAGGTGATGTTTTGGAGAAACTGGCAACTGCCGCATGGTACCTGCACAGCAATAGGGACGGCAAGCTCTTCTTTAAGAATGTTCAAAACCTGAATGCAAAACTTGAATCCCTGGTACGGACCTATGCACCGGAGCAGGCTGTGAAAGAACTGCGGGAGCGCCTTAGAACACTGTTTCAACCAGTAAATACATGGTGTTACCAAAAGGTCCAAGTCCTTCCCGCTTTGGATGAGATCGAGCTTGAACAAGACAGGGTCACCCTTGTGACCACGGAACCATATTCAGGAGCAAGTCTCCGCCCGGAGTTGAGGGAATATTATTCCCAGGCCACATGGAAAAACCGCATCGCCTTTCTGACCGGCAGCAAAAATACCTACGACATGTTGATTGAGGTGGGAAAACGGCTCAAGGCCATTCAACATATCCTCGATGAACTGCATGCCGATAAGAGTTCCGACAACGACCCCCAGATGATTCAGGCGAAAGATCTCCAGGATCGGATCGGCCAGAACTTTCACTCAGCGGTTCGTGAAACATTCACCACCCTCTGGTACCCGACCGAATCAGGCCTTGCAAGTGCTGATTTTTTAATGAAATTCGAAGGGAATAAGTACAGCGGAGAGCAGCAGATCATTGGTGTTCTCAAGGAAAAGATGAAATTTACTGAAGATGTTTCCGGCGACATCTTCCGTAAAAAGTGCGAACAGCGCCTTTTTACCCAACAATCGATGCCATGGAATGAGATTAAACGTAGAGCCGCCACAAATCCCAAGTGGCAATGGCATCGCCCCGATGCGCTCGACCTTTTGAAGGAGGAGTGTCTTCACAAAGACGTATGGCGAGAAGAGGGAGGCTTTGTAGATAAAGGCCCCTTTCCCCAGCCCAAGACCAACGTTTTGATACAGGAACAGAGCCGCGATGATGCTACCGGTGAGGTGGCCTTGCGCGTCACGCCCATACATGGCGACACCGTCTATTGGGAAGTAGGGGCGGCGGCAACCAGGGCTTCAGCCAAAATGAACGGGCCCACACAAAAGACGAGGGAGTTGGAAATTTCCTTTCTCGCCGTCGATTCAACAGGCGTTCACGAACCGGGAGAACCGGTTCTCTGGCATAACCGAATCACCCTGAAATACCGGATCTACCAGAGCGGCCCGGATAAGCAGATGGAGTTGAAGGCGGCTCCCTCCGCTACAATTCATTATACCTCCGACGGCTCTGATCCGAAGGTGGCCGGCGCAACCTATGAAGGCCCCTTTACCATTCCGAAGAAGGCGCCGCTGGTGCTTGCATATGCGGAACGTGGGGGCGTTGAATCCCAGGTGGAACACATCCCGATTAACTGGGGAACAGAGGAAGAAATCAAGGTTGATCCGACCCTTCCAGCGATATGGCGCAGGAGGCAGGAAACAGAAAGCACAAAAGCGTCCTATGAATTTCTTGAGCTTCTTAAAAAGCATCGATCGAAGGCCGTCGGTTTGTCGATCACCATCGGCGGCGAAGGAGGCGTGCGAGAGTGGATCGAATTGAGGGCTTTTGAAGATAAACAGATAGAGCCCGAACTCATCGAGGCCTGCTTGGAGTCTTTGCGAAAGATTCAGACAGAGGGTCAGGTAAAGATAGAGACAAGGGCGCTTTCTTTCGAAACCGGGCAAGACCTGCTCAACTGGGTCGAGGAGGTCAGAACGGAATTGCGGGCCGGTGAGATCAAACAGTGACATTATGGCAAGAGCAAAGACCATAACAGACACTCTCTTGTCGCGTTCTTTTGGATTCGACCCTGAAGAGAGCCGGCATCACTTCCTGGTGGACATCCCTCGCGGTTCGACCCAGGAGATAAAGATCAGCGAACACTTCACGTGGGACGAAGCCGCCGGGCCGAGCCCCCAATCGCTCGGGAACAGGGTTGAAGGTCAGATCCGCTGCATCCTTGCGCGCTCAAAATGGGATGCGGTCGCCGACGAGGTGCGCGCAGAGCTCAATCAACGACTTCGCAGGATGGGCAGAAAAGCAGGCTCATGGCAGGCGGGGCAGAATCTGGTTCGGCGTGAACTGGGCAAAGAGCTGGTTCTTCTGGTCTGGGCCATAGAAGATGCAGATCCTGGCCTCATCCCTCGTGCTATCGCCAATTGGAAGGGCCTCTATCCCGAGGAGCGTTGGTGGCTATACACCCAGACCGCCGCAGCCACGGGCCATTGGGTCCAAGACCGGAGCAAAGGGTGGCGCAAGGCGGTGCGGTTCGCGCTTACGGAAAACCCCGTGACTGAAAAACCGGCAAACGAACCCCTTGTACCGGAATTTTTCCAGATGGCCAAGCAGCGCGCCCTTTTCGAGGAGACCAACCCAGTAAAGCCGAGTGAGCGAAAGAGACGTGCGAAGAGAAACTGAAGCAGCAAAAATTTCAGATACGGAAAAACCCTTGGCATGGGCGCCGTGTTTTATTGAAAGCCAATTCCCAGTGGCCAAAGTCTCCATGGAAAGCTACAAGGAACGAAAGGCGAACTACAGCCAAACTCTGACTGGCCTTGGCAAATGGTGGGGGCGAAAACCCCTGGTCTTGATCCGGGCAACGCTCCTTGGCCTCCTGATGCCGGCGTCTGATAACCCTGTTAAAGATCGTGAGACTTTTCTAAAACTCATGACAATGGATGAGGAGGGTCTTTGGCGCCGCAAAGACAAAACCATCCCCCGGAATAGGCTTATTGATGAATTGATCCAGATGCCTGAGAGCATCCGCAACCGGTTTCTTGACCCTGAAACACCGCCCAATAAGCCGAAACTTCGATCGAATCTCTCGCGTGATGACAAGCTTGAGCTTCAGCGTTTGGTGTTCCAGGGCATGCCCTACTCGGAAAAACTGAAATTTTGTTGCCGTCCCGAGCAGATCGACGGCCCATCGCCTGAGGCTTGGCGGGAAATCAACGCCCATCTGGGAACCAGTGCCTTGAGTCTACAGGAATTGGTGGAGGAGCTGGGAATCAGGCGTTTCGGGCGCCGCCCCCGCGTAGGCGACTCTTTCTGCGGAGCAGGCTCAGTGCCTTTCGAAGCAGCTCGTTTAGGGTGCGATGCATACGGCTCTGACCTCAGCCCCGTAGCCGCCCTTCTTACCTGGGCCGCGCTGAACATTGTCGGAGGTGGCGACAAAGTAGCCCGGCGGGTAAGAAAAGCCCAAGAAAAAATCTTCGACGCTGTGGACAAGCAAATAACTGAATGGGGCATTGAACATAACGAACTAGGCTGGAGGGCCGATGCCTTTCTATACTGCGTCGAGGTTCGCGACCCGGAATCAGGCTGGATGGTCCCCTTGGCGCCGTCCTGGGTGATCGGAGAGAAGACATGCACAGTGGCAAAGTTGGTTCCGGATATAAATCGCAAACGCTATAGGATAGAGATCCATGAAGGTGTGTCCCATGAAGAGATGAAAGCTGCAAAAGAATCTGGAACTGTGAAGAATTCCCGTTTGATCCCGCCGGACGGAGGTCCTTCCACGCCCATAGAGATTATCCGACGAAATCTTCGGATGTGGGAAAACGAAGATATCGTGCCGCGACCCGATGACGTTTTTAAGGAGCGCCTTTACTGTATCCAATGGGTGGAAACCTACTACGAGATGGACCAGGATGGTGAAACCGCCGAACTGAGCAAATGCCAGGCGGAATCGCTCGCCGACTTTAATGAACTATTGGAAAGCGGGAAACTCAAGGAGAAGAAGCGTCGTCATTATTGTGAACCAACGGAAAAAGATCTGGCGCGGGAGCAGGAGGTACAGGATCTTCTTAGAGAAAGGTTTAAAGAATGGCAGTCCAACGGCTATATCCCGAGCCGTAAAATTGAGCCAGGTGATAAAACAGATGAGCCCATACGCACTCGAGGTTGGACTCATTGGCACCATCTGTTCACGCCCAGGCAGTTGCTGTTAGGAGGGTTAATTAGTTCTTTTGGTTGGAAGAGTTCACCGCACGATTTAAGAGCCACAGGCAAATTGCTGACCATTGGCCGATATGTTGATTGGAACTCCAAACTCTGCCGTTGGCATCCTCATGGCGCAAATGAAAAAACCGAGCAAACTTTTAGCAACCAAGCTTTGAATACCTTGAGCAGCTATGCATCTCGAAGCCTTTCATCACTTAAAACGACCTGGTTTACGGATTTCCCTTCAAGCAATCATACAGGGGAGAGAGAAATCGCGGCCCTGGATGCAAGACAAATTCAAAAGGCCGCTGATGTTTGGATCACTGATCCACCTTACGCAGACGCGATAAATTACCACGAGCTTTCGGAGTTTTTTCTTTCCTGGTACGAGAAACACTTACCGAAAATCTTTCCGGATTGGCATGTAGACTCAAAGCGAGCTATCGCCATAAAGGGTAGCGACGGCACTTTCCGTCAGTCCATGGTGGAGTCTTACAGGCGAATGGCTGAGCACATGCCTGAGAACGGGCTTCAAGTAGTGATGTTCACTCATCAGGACGCTTCGGTATGGGCGGACCTGACCCTGATTCTCTGGGCAGCGGGGTTGAGAGTAACCAGTGCCTGGTGCATTGCCACGGAAACTGAGTCGGCGCTAAAGCAAGGAAATTATGTTCAGGGTACTGTGTTATTGGTTCTCCGAAAAAGAACGGACGAGGATTCTACCTTCCTGGACGAGATGATTCCCAAAGTGGAATCAGAGGTAAAAAGACAGATGGATTCGATGATGGCTTTGGAGGATGAAAGCGATCCGAATTTCGGTGACGCCGATTTCCAACTGGCTGCTTACGCAGCCGCCCTTCGAGTTCTGACGGAAAAGCCTATTGAAGAGATTGACCCTGCCAAAGAAATATTGCGACAAAGAAGGCCGGAAGAAGCCAACCCTGTTGAAAAGCTGATCCGCAACGCAGTCAAAATCGCCTGCGATCATTTGGTCCCTCGAGGGATCGAGGCCGATATCTGGAAAAGTCTCTCTGCGATCGAAAGGTTTTTTCTCAAAGGGTTGGAGGTGGAAAGTCACGGCGAGTACAGAAGCGGGGTTTACCAGGAGCTTGCACGCGGCTATGGTGCGGCGGACTATTCGGCGCTCCTTGCAAGTACCGAGGCAAACCAGACAAGGCTCAAAACAGCTCTGGAAATTGGACGAAGGATGCTGTCGGGAGACGGGTTCCCTCGATCACTGGTTCGGCAACTGCTCTTTGCCGTCCACCAAATCGTTAAGAGTGAAGAGACGCGAGACGGGCTGAATTGGCTCAAAACGGAACTGCCGGATTACTGGCAGCTCAAAGAAAAAATTATTAACCTCCTCGAGTTCATCGCCTCATTGGGGAGGGTATCCACAATGCCTCAGTGGAAAAAAGATGCAGAGGCGGCTTCCCTCTTGTGTGGCGCTGTTCGCAATGATCACGTGTAGTATGCAATGCCCATGAATGACCAGGATGCCAATTCGCCCATCCGCCGTTATTCTTCCCGCCGCCGGCGATTAGACCACTCATTTCTCACCCAAAGGCTAAAAGGCGCCTTATCCTATGATCGCATCGCCGGCTATTTTTGTTCCTCTTTGCTGGAGGTGGCCGGAGAGGAATTGGAGTCGATCCAGGGGCAGATCCGTATGGTATGCAATTCAGACCTCGTTCCAGCCGATGTCAGGACCGCAAGATCCGCCCAAATGGCTGTGCGGCGATCCTGGTGCGCTTCAAGGCCCGAGGAATTGCTTGAAGGATCTGGAGAGCAAAAGGCCCGCGAGCGGTTCAAACGACTTTTTGAATTGCTGCGAAGCTCTAAGTTGCAAGTCCGCGTGCTGCCCGAGTCGGCCTTCGGGCTCATCCACGGCAAAGCCGGCGTGATCAGCCTCTCCGATGGATCAAAGGTGTCCTTTATAGGGAGCGCGAACGAATCCAAATCCGCCTGGCAGATGAATTACGAACTTGTCTGGGAAGATTGTTCAACAGATGGGGTGTCGTGGGTCCAGGAGGAGTTCGATGCCCTGTGGGGATCGCCATATGCGGTACCGTTGGGCGATTTTGTTATCCGGGATCTTGACCGTCTCGCAGATCGCCGGGTGATTCAAAAGGTCGATGCCTGGTTGGAGGAACCCGGCGAGAAAACTGAACCGGATGTTGCCCCGGTTGTGATTGAGGCACCGGTTTACCGGGAACATGTCGGCCTATGGGAGCATCAGAAATATTTCGTAAAACTCGCTTTCGATGCCCACCGGGGCCCAACAGGCAAAGCCCGTTTCGTCTTGGCCGATCAGGTTGGACTCGGGAAGACGATCCAGTTGGCCATGTCGGCGCTGCTCATTGCCTTGACGGGCGATAGGCCCGTTTTGGTGATCTGCCCCAAAACCCTTTTGTGGCAGTGGCAGGGAGAAATGCGCGACTTGCTGGATATGCCTTCCGCGGTCTGGGACGGCAAGCAGTGGGTTGACGAGCGAGGGGTTGAGTATCCATCGGCAGGACACGAAGGCATCCGAAAGTGCCCACGGCGAGTAGGCATTGTTTCTTCAGGCTTGATCACCCGTCGGTCGGAGGCCATGCAACACCTGCTCGGCCTTCAATATGACTGCGTGATTCTCGACGAGGCCCATAGAGCCCGTCGCCGCAATTTAGGTGAAAACCGCACCGGCGAGTCGCCCGATCCGAATAACCTTCTCGATTTCATGTATCGGATCGCTGAACGGACCCGCAGCCTTCTTCTTGCAACCGCCACGCCAGTCCAGCTTCACCCTATCGAAGCCTGGGACCTTCTCGACGTGCTTAGCCGGAACGATGATTCGGTCCTGGGCAATGCATTCAGCCTCTGGCGGCGCGCCCCGGAGGCAATCTCCCTTGTCATGGGAAAAAAGGAAGGATTCCCAGATAATGAAAATATGAGGTGGGAATGGATCCGCAATCCCATGCCCCCCAAATCAGAGCATATCGACTTTGAAATCCTGCGGAGGCGGCTCAATGCGCCGGACAGCCAGGCGGTTATTCCGGGAGACGCTTTCACCCTGTTGAGGCCGCCGGACCGCGACAGGCTCAAGGGCCGTTTTGCGCGCTTCATCCAGGAGAGCAATCCTTTCATCCGTAGAATCGTCCGCAGGACCCGAGAATACCTTGAAAACCAGATCGATCCGGAAACCAATGAACCCCTGCTGCAGCCAATTCGCGTTGAGCTTTTAGGAGAGAGTGAGCAGGAAGCCATTCGGCTTACTCCATACCTTCGCGAAGCCTATGACCTTGCCGGGGAGTTTTGCCGGATCCTCGGGCAGAGGTTGAAATCCTCGGGTTTTCTAAAGACGCTTCTGTTGAGAAGAATGGGCAGTTCCATTCATGCCGGTCTCCTCACCGCCCAACGGATGCTGGAATCCTGGGAGACAGCGGATTACGAAGAGGATGATGTCGAGGATGCACCGGGTGAAGCAGAAACAGAACAAAAAACCTTGGAGCCGTCTAAATCTCTGACCGCTGAGGAGCGGAACCTATTGGCGCGTTTGGTGGCAGCTTTGGAGGCGAACCAGGAGCGCGATCCCAAATATGAAGTTGTAAGGCAGTGCCTTATTACCCGTGGATGGCTGAACACGGGTTGCATCGTTTTCAGTCAATACCGTGATTCAATTCAGTGGCTTGCAGCGCAGTTGACGGATGATTTGCCCGATGAGCCGATTGCAGTCTATTCCGGGCCGGCTGCGTCCGGAATCATGCAAAAGGGAAACTGGTCGAATAAATCTCGCGAAGAATTGAAAAAGATGGTCTTGCAGGGCCGCCTGCGATTGATGCTGGGAACGGATGCAGCCTCAGAAGGCTTGAACCTGCAGCGCATGGCACGATTGATCAACCTGGATCTTCCCTGGAATCCTACGAGGCTGGAACAAAGAAAAGGGCGAATACAGCGAATCGGGCAGATTCACGATACGATCCAGATCTACAACATGAGGTACAAGGATTCGGTCGAAGACCGCGTACATGAACTGCTCTCCGGCCGGTTGCAGGGCATCTATAATCTGTTCGGGCAGGTGCCGGATGTTTTGGAGGACGCCTGGATCGCGGTAGCCTTGGGCGAGAAGGAACAGGCTCAAAAAATCATTGCTTCCATTCCTGATAGCCATCCATTTGAAATTCGGTATGCGAAGGTCGAAAAAATTGACTGGGAGTCGTGTCGAAAAGTGTTGGATCGTGCAGAGAAGGAAAGGGTCCTCAAAAACCATTGGTAGCTATTTGTAGCAGAGGAGCTATGACACGGATACCTGCATCTTTTGGATTTCTTGAATTTGACCCTGAATCAAGTTCACCATTTCTTTCTTGATGTTTTCGTCGTTAGCAAAATCCTTGATCGCGCTGTCGATCGTGATCACTGGACACTCCGCCTGGATTGCTGAAACCTCCATTTCCACTGCCTTGTTCAAGCTGTCCAAGAAGTCTACATTGATCGAGCTTTCCTCAGATCGCCCCCGCGCTCTTATCCGGGCCAGTTCAGTCGCAGCATCGCACCTCAGATGAACCAGCAAAATCGGCAATCCCAGTTCTTTATGAACCTCTAAGTAAACCCTTTCGAAGGCCTCCAGTTGTGATCCACTAAGCCCGATCTTCGCGTAGGCGCAGTCAAGATTCAAGGAAAAATCACAAACAACGATGTTGCTTGCCATCTCAACACACATCTTTATCTGGTGATAATGGAGTAGCGTAAAAGTAATCTCCGCCTCAAAAATCCATTTACCAGGATTTATATAAAAAGACTCCCAGAAAGGGTTTTGCTTGAAGCTCTCGAATATAACTTCAAAATTATAGCTTTTCATCAAGGAAGCGAGGGTTGTTTTTCCAGCGGCTATGCCTCCACATATTTCGATACGTTGACAAGGACTCTGCATGTACACTCTCTCGTCTTAGAATTTTTTCCTTCAATCATCACCACAGAAGAGTTTAAAACGAAATTATTTCCCAAAATTGTGAGTGCACTAAACGCCTAACAAGGACGAGTAAATCATTTTCAAAATTGGGTATAGCAAATAAACGAAAAGCACAGCAAATCCGATATAAATAAAGGATAGGACTACCTGTTGCCAAACTTTCCTAACCTGCCATTTGAGCAAAGAAAAGAATAGCGCTACAATTGAAAGGCTCATACTCACTACTGGCCAAACGATTAAAGACCAATGAAGACCCTGCGGTTCAGAAGTTCTCACATTTCCGGTCGAGACAAGAACAGAAAGTGCGGCAAAGAGAATGGCGATTGTCGCAAACAAAACACCCGTCAATGTTTCTATTCTGTTAATTCTATCCTCCGCTTTCTTGATACGTTCACCAGCCTCGGTTGCAAGTGCGCTTCGCAACTTGTATCCGTAATCTCTTAGCGATTTGCCTTTCTTGTTAAATTCTTTGCTTTTGCCCTCGACGAATGAGGTGGTCTTCACAAAATCCATTAGGACGATTGGCTCACCTAATCTGAGTGTTACGTCCTCGTTCGATAAATTGTAGATAGGACAAGGTAACTTTCCGCTCCATCCAGGATCAACTTGTAATGCTCCAGTCCATAATAGTCCTTTGTAGACATTTTTAACGCGAAGATTCCACCTGGCAATAATAAATCTCGGCAGATTAATTGTCTCCGCAGTAGTTATAATAGCAACTTCAAAAGGTGGGATTGTAAGTTCATTTTTTCCTGGTTTGTCATAAAGATCATGAATTTTTCCACGGAGAGAATACTCTGAGCCTAAGCATAAATGTATACCTGCTGCCTTTAGGTTATCTCTATTGAAAGGATCGACCATATTGTACTCCGTGGCGAAGTATTCAATCTCATCACTCAAAAGAACCGCCCCTGGGAGTGCGTGATGAGAATCATCTTTTGGACAAGGTCCAGCCTCCGCTCTTAATTTTGGTTCTTTACTAATCATGTATGCTCCTGCAATCATCAAGGTTACCCTCACACCGTCGGAGGATGGGGGATCTTTGGATTAGAAGCACAAATTTTATTCAACCCTTCGGGCTGCAACAATCCAGGCAAAAGTCTGGAGTTTTAAGCTGTTGGCAAAGGAGCAACTTAAAGAATCAATTGAACAATTAAAGAAAGTATGCGGTTGCCGTTTAGTTCTACCTAAGCTGAGCGATTTTCATAAAAAAATCCCACCCGAAGTGCGGGGATTGTGGTATTTAAGGGCAGCAACGCCAATTACTACCCAAGCACAATCCAAACCCAGCGGGTGGGAGTGAAGATGAGCCAAGATACCACAGCCAGAGTTAAAAGCAAGACGATTATCGATACGGTTGAGCCCACGGAGGACACCTTGAGCGGCCGTGCTGGATTGAGCCTGGTTTCTCGGTTTTTGCGGCACGGGGGCTGGCTGGAGCAGATTGCCGCCGGCTTCACGGGCCTGCGTAAAAGCCGCAAGGGGCAGCCGGTGACCGAGGTGTTCAAGCAGCTGATCTGCTTTTTCTTTGATGGCAGCCGGCGACATCTGGTGCATTTTGATCATCTGAAGCAGGATGCCGGGCATGCGGCCGTGATCGAGAGCACGCCCGAGCAGATGCTTTCCTCGCATGCCGTGAAGCGGTTTTTCATGGCCTTCCGCCAGCACCATTTGCCGAAGTTCCGGGCCCTGTTGCGCAGTTGGTTTATCACGCAGCTGCGCGTGGAGCAGCCGGAGGTGGTGGTTTTGGGGCTGGACAGCGTGGTGTTGGACAACGATGAGGCGCTCAAACGCGAGGGAGTGCATCCCACCTACCGCAAGGTCAAGGGCTTTGAGCCGCTGCAGCTGTCCTGGGGGCGTCAGGTGGTGGATGTGCTGTTTCGCTCCGGCTCTTGTCACAGCAATCACGGAGAGGATGCACTTTTGATGATTCAGCGGGCGGTAAAAGCCATCCGCGGCTTCTATCGGGCCGATGTACCGATCCTTGTGCGGATGGACGCCGGTTTTATGGATCAGAAGATCTTTGACTGGTGCGAGGCCGAGCAGGTGGGCTACATCTGCGGGGGCAAGCTGTATGAGGACATCAAGACGGTGGCCGCCGGCTTTGAACTCGCTGGCTGGAGCCGGTTGAAGCGTCCCGGGCAGACGTGGCAGTACGTCGAGTGGGCCGACCGACGCGGGAATTGGAAGCGGTTTCGGCGCGCAATCTATTCCCGGCCGCTTTACGAAAACCGTCAGATGCTGTTGGACTTCGCCCGGCCGGACAACCTGATCTACACCAACCTGGGGATGGGCAGCCGGCTGGATGAAGCGCTTGAGCCCCGGTGGCTGTCGGCAACCGGTATCATTGCAACTTACCATGAACGCGGCAGCGACGAGCTGGTGCATCGGGCGTTTAAGGATTTTGGCTTTGAGCAGTTGCCGTTTCAGCGCTTTGTGGCCAATGCGGCTTTTTACTACGTGATGATGCTCTCCTTTGTGCTCTTTGAGCTTTTTAAGCAGAAGGTCTGTTGCCCGGTGATTGACACCCGTGCCTATGCGAGCAGTCTGCGACGGCGGCTGATCGACCAGAAGATTGTCCGGCATGCCGGCCGGATCATCTTGAAACTGCCCCGGGCGGTGTATGAGCAGTTGCACTTTCATCTGTTGTGGCAAAACAGCGGGGCTGCGGGTTAATAACCGCCCCGCATCGACAAACCTCAAAACGGCGCAGCCTGGTCTGCAAGGTTGAGCCATGTTTTCGGTTTGCCCGAGTTTCAGTAAAATTTGCATCAGCGCAGATTTCGCTCTCAATTCATCCTTTTTCGCTGATCTCAAACTCCCTGCGGAGTAAATTACCGATGTGCGCTGGCAAAAAAAGTAAAGACCGCTTCAATCTCAAAAAGAATCGCTCAATTTAGGTTCTATTAAGACGTTTGGTTATATTTATGTAAAATTCTCGTAACGCCATCTATTGCAGTTTCATGTAATACTCCAGGCCCAAAACCGAGGAAGTCGATTTTTCTCAAGATCGATAATTCCACACCATTAATAAATTTATTAATAGTTGGAGAGGCTGTAAAATCCCTCGAAGCATCGATATAATCCAAATGATTCATTGCAATATGAATCGGCTGATTCACTTCGATGGAACGTTTAACGATTTCCGAGTCGAAACGTCCAACTCTTCTAATTCTTTTGGTGACAGTTGTATGCTCACATAAGGGAAAATTAGCACCTGACTCTAGAGTTATAGTTTCCCAGCTTATTTCGTTTTTTAGAGGCCCGGATCTGCCTCCGACTCTAATCGGAAAAGCACGGATTGTCAGCACCACATCGTCAACGTCAAAAGTGCTCAGGCCTGCCTCAGAAACGAACGCAGCAGCCGTTGTATCTCGGCTTGTGACATAAGGGTAATGCGGTGAGTGTAGCAGTGAGAGACCATATCCTTGAGTTCCCTCAAGGATCACCCTTTCCCCCTTTGATAGCATCTTTCGCAAGAATCCTTTGGTATCCTTTACATATGGAGCCAACTCCGGCAGGTCCTTGGCGAAAAGCAAGCCAGGTGATCTCTTTATTCGCCTTATAATTGCTTCACCTGTTCCGCTACCCGTGGATCCAATGGATTCGACCAGGTTTCCCTTTCGCTCGGTCTCCCGAATTTCAGGGGTTATGATAACGGCATGCGGATCAATGAATAGGCGGGATTTGTCCAGGCCGGCTATTTTTATCTCCGGCACAAGCACTTCCGGATCGAGGTAAGAACCGGCACACAACACGCAAACGACATCAGGAAGTATGGATGCAGTGGGCAGCTGGCGGAAAATGAGAGGATTGCCTTGCGGATCAATGACGGTGTGGCCTGAATTGGATCCACCGCATCGAATGGCAACAGAGGCGTTCATTTCTTTGGCAAGGAAGTGGGCGACCTTTCCTTTCCCTTCAGAGCCGTATTGCCCCCCGACGACTACGGTGACAGGCATTTATGCTCCAGTGCCTTTCAAGGCTGTGTCGAGTTGAGACATGAGATCTGAACTTTGCCCTTGATAGAATAAGACGTGGTCCGCAAGAAACTTGATCCGCTTGGGATCAGATTTAATGCAGACCTTTTCATACGTGCTCACCAAATTTGGTTCCGGCTCCTTTACCGTGCTAAATAGGGGAGACGGCTGAGAGTCAGTTTCAATATGAAGGTGCCTGAATCTTGGACCGAACATCTCGACCAACAATGCATGGTCCTCAGGGAACTGTAGTCCTTCGATCAGGATATTGGTCTTCTTGGATAGTTCCCTGATGACTTTGATAATGACATCTCTTCTTCCGACGGTGCAGGGGCCTTTCTCCGGAAAAGGTGAAAGAGCTTTTAACTTAGTTTTAGCATGCTGATGCACCGGTTTATGAACTGGTATCTGGCAGTAAGAATATACGCCGGATAAGCGGCTCCGAACAATCTGTTTCATTTTCGGGTTTGAGCCGCTTATTCCAAGCACCTTCCTTCCATTCCATGTATCTGTTTTTGCATTGAGGTCTGGAATGATGAGATATTCTTCATCGGGATTGCCGATAGCCTCGAACTTCCCTGTCCAGAAGAAAATTCCGACAATAGCAGAGGTGATCGCGTCCAGCTCATCGTGGCTGATCTTTCTGGTTGAGAAATCACAGATAATACCAAATTCCTGCAGCGCATCTGCGAGGTATTCCATTCCCGCCCGTTTCCGGGGGATCCCTATGATATCCTGGGCAGCGCCAGGGTAGCTCTCGATAACCGGAATCCCTATTCGGCGAAATTTTCCGGCAAGGTCAATACCTCTTCTTGTCAGTTTCTGCATGCTGGGAATGAGGCATGGATAGACGTTGATACCTCGTTTCTTAAGAATCCTCTCGCATTCCCGCATGATTCCAAACTGATCTCTGCCCGGGTCGTCATCGAAGAAAGACGTTCTTCCCTTTGGCAGGGAAAGGGGCGAGTCGATCGACACCAGGTGCGCTTTTGCATCCAGCGCAACCCGGATCATCTCCTCATCGGTTTTTATTCGAAATGTTTCGGCCTTGTTGCCCCTGAGGATACAGTAGCCGGATTCGCGCTCTTCCGATGAGACAAGGTCGATCCCGATAATCACCTTTTCTGATAGGGGGACGATGTCGTTTAATTGTTCATAAAGAATAAGCGGCTTCAGTTCTTCCTTGTATTCAGTCAGGTGGATCGCGTATGGGTTAGCGCTATCCTGCGTCTTTGCCCATTTCAGTTTGCTTTTGAATTTCGAAAAGACCGGCTTGGACTGTAGTAATTTTGGAATTTTGTCCTGCTCATATATCCTGCTTATCGCATGGTCGAGGATGAATTTCATGCCTTCAATGTCGGAGTGGTTGTATCGGATGAGACGCTTAAGAGCCTTAAGGTCTCCCCGCCGATACTTGTACCACAGGATAGGCGCTGATTCTCCCTCCATCCCCATCACCGAGAGAGGTCTTTTGAAACCTATTTTCGTTTCGATGATCTTCTGCCCCCCGGACAAACCGATCCTTTTGGCCAGAAACCTCAAGTCAATGTGGGCAGATGGTATACGCGCATCAGGAAAACGCTTGGCAAGAAATTTGAGGTCAAACAAGGTTCCGTTGAAAGTAACGATCACCTTTGCCGATTGGAGCGCCTGAAGGAGTTCTGAGGGATCCCCGCCTCTCACAAAAAGACCATACTTTTCCCCTGCTGACCAGCCGACCATTGTGATCTGATCGTAGTACAAACTGAGACCGGTCGTCTCTATATCCAAAAAGACAGTCTCTTCCGGATAAGAAAGAGAAATTCTGTAATATTCGAAACCTGGCAGGCATGCCGCAAAGAAGTCCGTATCACCTCTCTTATAAGCGTCCATCGAACGCCGGAGGAAATCTGTGCTGGGATCATCAAACAAAGCGAGCTGTTGGTTGTGCTTGCGAACATAGTCATCCCAGGACAGCACTCCCTGCTGCCATAGGGCATGCTCTGTCTTTTTGCCGATGCCCCTTATATGCTGAAAGGTGTTGGTCAGCATCTTTGCCCTGAAAGAATGGAGTGGTCAGTCTGTCATACAGATTGGGCAAATACAAAAGCTTCTGAAAAGGGGGTGCACGACTACTGTTGTTGAGGCCCGAAAACTTGCCATGGTGGCGATAACCTTCCGGCTATCATGCCCTTGGATTCCCCAGAAACACTAAACGGGACTCGCCCTCAATGAGACTGCCTGCATTTTGTTTTATAGCCAAACGCAATAAAGATTGCAACGGAAGGTTTCGATTTCCAAGGCGCCACGCCGAACAGGAGAGATCCTCAACCTCCCGCATTCGCCCGAGGGGGGTAAAGACGTCACCTCATTCTGCTGTTGTCAAGACCGCCAGAAGGGTCTCGTAGATTTTTACGAGGCTGTTCAGGCTCACCCATTCATCGACCGCATGCGCACCGTGGCCGATCGGTCCATACAGCACGGACGGGATTCCGGCCAATCCCACGAGGGCCGAGTCGGCCCAAAAGGAAAGCCCCACCGGCTTCGACCCCGGAGAGGCTGCGCGGATCCGGCTGACCATGTCGGATCCGGCCGGCGTGCGATACGGCGGCCGCATAAAGATTTTTCTCGTCTTCGCCGTATGTCCCCCGGTCAGCCCCGCGACCGCCCGGGCGACACGCTCGGACTCCCCGTCCACCGCCTCCGGTTTTTCTTCCGGCAGGGTGCGCCGCTCCCATTGCAGCCGGGCATAGGCCGGCACGACGCTCAACTCGGTGCCCCCTTCGATTTTCCCGCCATGCAGCGAGGCATGCCCCAGAAGGGCATCGGGCGGTCGGGTGCGCAGTTCGCTGCCGATGCGATCGAGTTCGGCTAATGCCGCCCCCAGCGGCAGGATGGCATCGACGCCCTGCTCCGGGCGGCTGCCGTGGGCCGCTTTTCCGAAAACCTCGATCTCGTACCAGGCAAAGCCCTTGTGGGCCACGCCGATGTCCTCCTCGGTCGGTTCGAGGAAAACAGCGGCAGCGGGCCGGAGCGGCAGCGTCGGCAGCCACTCCTCGACCAGGAACTCCGTACCCAGGCTGCGGTCCTCCTCATCGCAGGAGAAGGTGAGCCACACATCCCGATCCGGCGGCCGCCGAACCCAATGCTCGGCCAGGGCCAGCATGACCGCCACGCTGCCCTTCATGTCGTAAACCCCTCGGCCGTGCAGGCGATCGCCCTCCTGGCGCAGGGCGAACGGGGACGGCATGCCCTCGACGCCGACCGTGTCGAGGTGCCCGTTCAGCAGGACGGAGGGGCCGGGCGATTTTCCGCGAACGCATGCAACGACGTTGGCACGTCCCCCCCCAACCTGTTGAAGCTCTACCTCGAATCCAAGCCGCTTCAAATAGTCACGGATAAATTCGGCGATATTCTTCTCGCCCGGACCGCCCGACAGCGTCGCGTTGATGGAATTGATGGCGACCAGTTCTTTGAGAAGAGGCAGGATGCGGTCTTGCATGGCGCTCCGGTTCAGTGCTTTTTGGAACGATTTTAAACGCTGCGACGGCAATGTCAAATTCTATACGCTCGCAAATGGGTCATCAAGAATCGCTTGACAGTTTTTGTGCGGCGCTGCTATTTGCTCTCAGTTTAATCTCAAACCGGCCGCAGAGACGGTTTTCCAACCAATTCGGGAGGTGTCGAATGAAAAGGAGTTTCGGATTTTTCGCCGCTGTTTGTTCGTTCCTGGTCTTCGCCGCGCTGCCGCTGCAGGCGCAGCAGGTCACCCTCACATGGACCGCCGGCGGGGCCGGCGGGGGATGGTACAGCATCGCCGGCGGCATCGCCACCATCATCAAAGAGGCCGATCCGGACATCGTGATCAAGGTCATTCCCGGCGGCGGGCTGCAGAACCCGGCGGTGGTCGCCAGCAAGGGGGCTGAAATCGGCTGGGGCCTGCCGTTCCTGAATGCGGCGGCCTACAAGGGCATGGCGCCGTTTGACAAGCCGCTCGAGGAGCTCCGGGCGCTGGCCGGCGGCATGAGCATGAACTATTTCCATTTCTATGTGGACGCGGAATCCCCGCTCAGCAGCATGGATGAAATCTTCGGCCAGAAGAAGAAGGTGCGCCTGGCCATCTCCCAGGCCGGCAGCTCGGACACCTGGGTGCTGGAGCGCGTGCTCGATTCCTACAAGACCAGCATCCCCGATCTCGAGAAGGCCGGCTTCACCTTCCTGCGCGGCAACTATGCCTTCCAGGCGAACCAGTTCAAGGACCAGAATGCCGACGGCGTCTTCACCTTTCTCGCCATCCCCGGCGCCGCGGTGACCGAGGCGTCGGTGGGCCGCAAGCTGAAATTGATCGACTTCTCGGAGAGCGCCCTCAAGCACCTGGAGCAGTTCGGGATCACCAAAGGCAAGATCCCGACCGGAACCTATGAGAAGGCGGCCAACACGAAAGACGTCGTCACTGCGGTGGCGGGAAGCGTCATCACCGTCCACAAGGACATGAGCGACGAGCTGGCCTATCGTCTGACCAAGGCCTTCAACGACAACTATGAAAAGGCCCGCAAGGTCCACTCCAGCATGGAGACCTACGAAATCAAGGACGGGCCGACCGGCTGCGGCCTGCCGCTGCACCCGGGCGCCATCAAGTACTACAAGGAAAAAGGCGTATTGAAATAGAAGACCTCCCCGATGTTTCGCGCGGCATGATTCCGTGGCGGTAACCGACAGGAGCTTATCGAGACGATGCGGGAACTGAGCCTCCCTTGGAAGGCGCCGATCCTGGCGGTCGCAGTGATCGCCGGCCTTTTCCATTATTACTGCGCGGGGTTCGGCTCGCCCGAGCCCCGCACCTTTCGCGGCTTGCACCTGTCCATGCTCCTGCCGTTCGTCTACCTGCTTTACCCCGCCTGGAAGAAGTCGCCCCGCCATCGGCCGAGCGTGATCGACCTGTCGGCGGCGGCCTTGTGCCTCGTCGCATCCCTCTATACCGTCTTTTATGCCGATCGCCTGAACCATCGGTTTGTCGGCTTCCACCCGGTGCTGGCGGAGGAGGTGGTGCTGGGGGCGCTGCTGGCGCTGGCCGTGATCGAGGCCTGCCGCCGGTCCATTTCGAAGTGGTTCGCCGGCACCGTTGCCGTCGTCTTGATCTATCTGATGACCTGCCAGTACTGGCCGGGGCTGTTCCATTACAAGGCCTTCACGCTCGACCGGGCCGTGGAGATCCTTTACCTGCCGACCGACGAGGGCATGTTCGGTTTTCTCATGGGGATCTCCGCCGAAATCCTATACATTTACATCCTGTTTGCGGCGGTGTTGCTCCAAACCGGGGCCGGCGACTTCCTGATCAACTTCGCGGGCTGGGCCGCCGGCTGGGCACGGGGCGGCTCCGCCAAAATCGCCGTCATATCATCGGGGCTCTACGGCTCCGTTTCGGGTTCTTCGGTGGCCAACGTCTACGCCACCGGCTCCTTCACCATCCCGCTCATGAAAAAAAGCGGTTACACCGCCAAGCAATCCGCGGCCGTTGAGACCGTCTCGGGCATCGGCGGCCAGCTCATGCCGCCCATCATGGGCGCCGGCTCCTTCATCATGTCGGAGATTACGGGGGTCCCTTATTTCACCATCATAAAGGTGGCGGTCATTCCGGCGTTTCTTTATTACTTGGGCGTTTTTTGCATGGTGCACTTCATCGCCCTCAAACGGGGGATCCAGCGCATCGATCGTGCGGAGCGGCCGGCGTTCCGCAGCCTGTTGCGGCACAGCTATTTTTTCCTCCCGTTTCTGGCGGTGGTGGGGCTGCTGGCCTACGGCTACTCGCCGGCCAAAGCGGCGTTTCACACCATTTGGTTCATCCTGCTGCTCAGTCTATTGGACCGCAGGACCTGGCTGACGCCGCGCAAGCTGCTGGACCTCTTCTTCGGGGCGCTCGTGAACTGCGCGCTGATCGCCGCCGTCCTGGCCGGCTCCGGCATGGTGGTCGGCGTCTTGACCCGCACCGGCGTGGCCCTGGCGTTCGGATCGATCCTGGTCTCGTTTTCGTTG
This sequence comes from uncultured Desulfatibacillum sp., assembly GCA_964427375.1. Classification (GTDB taxonomy): domain Bacteria; phylum Desulfobacterota; class Desulfobacteria; order Desulfobacterales; family SpSt-501; genus SpSt-501. The sequence goes on from CAYRUF010000041.1 coordinate 32,464, forward strand.
AATTCGCTGCTGATCGTATTGCTCCTGGTCTTTATGGTTGTGAGCATCATCGGAACCGGGATCCCCACGACCGCCTCCTACATCATCGCGGTCACGGTCGGCGCCTATGCTCTCAGCAAATTCGGCGTTCCGCCCCTGGCCGCCCATTTCTTCGTTTTCTACTATGCCGTGCTGGCCGACATGACCCCACCGGATGCGGTCACCGCTTTCGCCGCCGCCAACATCGCCGGCGCCGAGCCCATGGCCACGGGCTTCGAGGCTTTCAAGCTGGGAATCGCCGGATTCCTGGTGCCGTTTGCTTTCGTCTTCCAGCCGGAGCTGCTTCTGAATGGCAGCTTCGGGCAGATTGCGTTGACGCTTCTGACGACGGTGTTCGGAGTGATCTGCCTGTCGGCCGGGGTGATCGGACAGCTTTTTGCCCCCCTCCAGCCGGTCCAGCGAATCCTGCTCGTCGGCGCGGCCTGCCTGCTGGTGTTCGCCGAACAGGTCCATCTGATCACGGGGATCGTTGCCGGCCTGGGAACCTGGGTATGGTCCTACCAGCAGGCCCGGTCGGCGGCGCCTGCTGGCGGCCCGCCCGCCTGAGGGAGGCTCTTGCCCGTGGGTCCTGAAACGGCTGATGCCCTCATCATCGGCGCCGGTGTCATCGGCGCCTCCGTCGCGTTCCATCTCACCCGCCATGGAATCAAGCCGCTGCTGATCGAAAAGCACCACCCGGCGGCCGGCAGCTCCGGGGCCTGCGACGGGCTCGTGTTCCTTCAGTCCAAGAAGCCCGGCCTGCACCTCCGGTTGGCCTTGGAAAGCCGTAAACGCTTCGACGGGCTGCTCGATCAGCTCGGCAGCCGGATCGAATTCAAGAACCCGGGAGGCATGTGCCTGATCGAAAGCGAGGCCGAACTGGCCGCCATGCGCCTTTTCGTCGAAGAGCAGCGCCGGTCCGGCCTCGAGGTGGAGCTGATCCAAGGCGAGGAAGCCCGGCGCCGCGAACCGTGCCTCTCGGAAAAGGTGATCGCGGCGACCTATTCGGGGCTGGACTCCCAGGTGAACCCCTACGCGCTCACCTTCGCGTACCTGCGCGCAGCAGCATCCGCGGGGGCGCGGATTTTGACGGGCGAAGCGGTCACGGGGATCGAGAGGGCTGCGGGTAAAACCACCGGGGTTATCACCGACAACGGCCGGATCAGCGCTCCCGTGGTCGTCAACGCCGCCGGGGCTCTGGCGGCCGATGTCGGCCGGATGGCCGGCCTGGAGGTCCCCATCACGCCGCGGCGCGGGCAGATCCTGGTCACGGCGGCGGTCCCGCCTTTGATCCGGCACTGCCTGATTTCCGCCCAATATGTGGCGGCCAAGTTCAAGCCGGAGCTCGCCGAGAAGGGCGGGATGGGCTTTTCGCTCGAGCAGGCCGACCACGGCAACATCCTGATCGGCTCGACCCGCGAGTTCGTAGGCTTCGACCGCCGCACCACCTTCGCCGGCATCCGCACGATCGCCGGCCGCATCGCCCCGGTCATTCCGGCCCTGCAGCGCGTGCCGGTGATTCGCACCTTCGGCGGTCTGCGGCCATATACGCCGGACGGCCTGCCGATTTTGGGGAAAGTGGCGGGGCTGGAAGGCTTCATCATGGCGGCCGGCCACGAGGGCGACGGCATCGCGCTTTCGGCCATCACCGGCGAGCTCATCGCCGACCTGATCGCCTTCGGCCGGACCCGGTTTCCGCTGGACGCTTTCCGATTGGAGCGTTTTCAGGAGGGTGCGGCATGAGCGGTTTGAGGATCGCGGGCCGGCCGCGCGGAAAGCGGGTGACGATCCGGGTAAACGGAGCCCCGGTGACGGCCTACACCGGCGAAACGCTTTTCGCGGCGTTGCTGGCCGCCGGCATCCGGACGCTGCGGCCGTCGCTCAACGACCCTGCCAAAACCGCCCGCGGCGGCCTCTGCGGGATGGGGGTCTGCCAGGAATGCCGGGTGACCGTGGACGGCTGGCCGGACCGGCGCGCGTGCATGACCGAGGTGCGCGAGGGCATGGAGGTCGTCACCGATGGCCGCTAAGCGCGTCGATGTCGCGATTGTCGGGGGCGGGCTCGCCGGCATGGCCGCCGCCGACGTGCTGGGCCGCTTTGGCGTGAAGGTGCTGGTGCTGGACGACAACCGGCGTCCGGGCGGCCAGTACCTGCGCGGCGGACGGCCGGCGGGGCGGTCCTGGATCGACCCGGTGAGGCATCGGGGATTGAGCCTGATCGAGCGGTTGTCCCGATCCTCGGTTCGGATCGCCCAACGTACGGAAGTGCTCGGCGTCGAATCCGGTTTTGAGCTTCTGGTCGCGGACGAAAACGGCGGGATCTCCGCCGTGGGCTGCGATCATGTTTTGCTGGCGACCGGCGCGAGGGAACGGTTCGTTCCGTTTAAAGGCTGGACGCTTCCCGGAGTGCTGGCGACCGGCGCCATCCAGATCCTGATCAAGCAGTCCGGCATCCTTCCGGCGGGCGAGACGCTGGTGGCCGGCGCCGGACTTTTTTTGACCGCCGTTGCCCGGGACATTCAAAAGAGCGGCGGCCGGGTGCCCGCCGTGCTGGACGAGGCGCCGTTTTCCAGACGGATGCCGGCGTCCGGGCTTTTGGCGCAGCAGCTCGTCAAGTTCGCCCAGGGCGGCGCCATGCTCGCCCGGCTGCGGCTGGCCGGGACCGACATCCGCAGCGCCACCCGCATCATCGAGGCCCGGGGAGGCGACGGCCTGCGCGAGGTGGCGGCGGCGCGCGTCGACCGTTCGGGACGGGTGATTCCCGGCAGCGAAACGACCTATCGCGCCGACGGCCTCGGCATCGGATTCGGCTTTACGGCCAATGTGGAGCTGGCTCAGCTGGCCGGCTGCGGGCTGGCATTCAACTCGGGGATGGGCGGCTGGGTCGTGAAAGTGAACGAGGACCTCGAAACCGGCGTCGAGGGGATTTTTGCCGCCGGAGAGATCACGGCCATCGGCGGAGCCGCCAAGTCTCTGATCGAGGGGCGCCTTGCCGGCTTCGCGATCCTGCAGCGCATGGGGCGAGTCAAATCCAATAACATGAGGCGCGAGATCACGGCCCTCAAGCAGGCCCGCCGGAGGCAGATGGCCTTTGCACGCTTCTTCAACGCCCAATGCGGCTTTGCGCCGGGTTATATGGCCGAATGGATGGGCAGCCTGCCCGACGATGTGCCCGTCTGCCGCTGCGAAGCCGTCAACTTGGGCGCCATCCGCCGGGCCGTTGCCGAGGGTTTCGACACGCCGGCGGCGGTCAAGAAGGCCACCCGCTGCGGCATGGGGATCTGCCAGGGCAGCACCTGCAAGACCATGCTGCTCGACCTGCTGGCGGCGCTCACCGGCAAACCGCTTGCACACGTTCCCCCACCATCCGTGCGTATACCGGTCAAGCCGGTATACCTCGGCACGCTGGCCGGATAGTGGCGCCGCCCGCTATGAACTGTTTGATTTTTGGTGGGAGCGGCATCTTGCCGCGATGTTATCGAGGCTGGAAGCCTCTCCCACAAGAAACTCGGCTTTGAGATATTTCCTCTGGCAATGAGGATTTTTCGAAATCACCATCCGTGCAGCCGTTGACTTTACAGACTCCCCGCCGCAGCCGGCCTGTTGCGGGCGGGCTGCTGGTGCTCGCATCGGCCCTGCTGTTCTCCGGGGTCGGAGCCATCGTGAAAGCCGCATCGGTAGACCTGCCGACCGAGGTCATCGTCTTTTTCCGCAATGCGGTGGCCATGGCGTTTCTGCTGCCCTGGCTGCATCTCCGCCATCGGGGCCTGAGCCTCCAGACCCGCTGCCCGCACCTGCACCTGCTGCGGGCCGCCGCCGGCCTGGGGGCCATGTACTGCTTTTTCATCGCGTTGAAGCTCCTGCGGCTCGCCGATGCCATGCTGCTCTGCTACACGCTGCCGATCTTCATCCCGATCATCGAATGGTTCTGGTTGAAGGAGCCGGTCAGCCGCCAAACCAAAGCCGCGGTGGCCGTCGGATTCATCGGCATCGCCCTGGTGCTCAAGCCGGGCTTCGGCCTTTTTCAGGCAGCCGGTCTGGTGGGCCTGGCGAGCGGGCTGCTGGCCGCGCTCGCCATCGTGGGCATCCGCCGCATGACCGTCACCGAGCCGGTCGTGCGCGTCGTTTTCTACTTCACCGTGTTCGGCACGCTGGTTTCCGCCGTACCGCTCGCCTGGACCTGGCAAAGCCCCCAAAGCCACATGCTCGGGGCGCTGTGCGGGATGGGGATACTGGCGATCATGGCCCAGATGTGTCTGACCAAGGGCTACAGCCTGGCGCCGGCGGGACAGGTGGGGCCGTTCAACTACGGGAACGTGGTCTTTTCCGCCATCATCGGCTGGGTCTTTTGGGGCGAAACGATGGACGGGCTGACGCTGGTTGGAGCCGTGCTCACGTGTTCAGCCGGTATTATCGCCACCTATCGGAGCGAACGGCATATCAAACCTTGATGACCTTTTTCGAGTTCATCAACCTCAAGCCGTGGGGAAAAATCATGAAATGTGAGCGTTGTGAAGCATTCATTCCGGAAGGAGAAGCGCGGGATCACCTCGGACGGACGCTCTGCGAGGACTGCTACATGGATGCGCTGTCACCGGCGAAAACCTGCGACCCCTGGGCGGTGCACAGCGCCAAGACTCTGGGCAAGGAGCTGGGCGGCAGGTTCGATCTGACCGCGCTGCAGAAAAAGATACTTGAGATCCTGCAGGAAACCGGCGGCGCGCCGCCCGAGCACCTGGTGGAGCGGTTGAACCTCTCGCCCATGGACCTTGAACGGGAGATCGCCGCCCTGCGGCACATGGAAAAGGTCCGCGGCGAGCTACGGGACGGCAAGAAGTACATCCGGCTTTGGTAACAATCTTGACGACTTCATGAGGAGGAGAGAGAATCGTTGGCCGTGATAGACTGGATATTACAGGTTTAAAATGCATTGCACGGCCGACCGCTATTCAAGGTTCCTTATACCGGCGGCCAGCGTCTCAACAAACTCAGAAGGCGAGCAAATCTTCAACGGAATATCCTTTCTATCTCTGAGCCTTCCAAAATGCTTCTTGTCGCCGGTCACCAAACAGTCCGCTCCGCACTCGATAGCCGAAACTATGACCGGAAGGTCTTCGTCCGCTATCACGCCTCGATATTTTTTCAGTTTTTCCCCCTCGGGGAAGGGGATAATCTCAAGTTTCAATCGGGACATGAAATCGTTGAGAACGGGGCACGCGGCAGGGAGTTTTTTTGTGATCGTTCGTACGATTTCTTCGAGATTACATTGACCGGTGGCGCCCTGCAGAAAAGGCAGTTCATAGCATAATAGATCCAGAATGAGCCTGGGGGCTGCCTTATCGGAAATAATTCCGGAGATGATAACGTTGGAGTCGAGAAATACCTTAGTTTTTCTTTCTACCATACTTTTCCCGGTACAACGCCTCTCTCTCATTCCTTAAATCCGAGAGAATTTCTTCTTCGGTAACGCCTGATTCTTTTACGATTCTGCGGATCTGCCGTCTCGCGTCATCCAGGTCTAACCGCTTCGGGGAGATGATCACGGAGTCGCCAATCGTAAGGAACGTAACAGCTTGGCCTTCTTCGAATTTCAGTGAGTCCCGTATTTTCTTCGGAACCGTTAATTGACCCCTTGCCTTGATTTCACCGGTCATGGTCTTCATCGTACCTATCCTCCGCTGAAATATTCAGAATTCAGAATATCAGAATTCAGAATAACTATCAAGACCTCTCTATCCACCTTCACCACCACCACCCGAAGGACTGAAGACAGGCTGCCATCGGAGTAGCCACGTTCTTGAATATCAACAACGCAACAACCGACCGTTCCCCACCTTCTCTCTTAAAAAGCTGTCGATGCGAATGATATTCAACGAGTGTATTACCTGAATCTTGCACAAGATTCGGCGCAAACGAATATAGAGCGTCTAAACTGCTTTGGATTAAGGATCTATGGCCATCTATCGATTGTGCATGATTTACCATATGGATAAAACAGCACTCTCTTGGCTACCCAAAAATTCAGACAATTAGCGGTTTGAAAAGGTCCTTCTGAATACCAGTAAAATCAGGCCTTCGCAGACATGCGATTTTTTAATGTTTTGTAACATGTTGATTTTATGAGCGCTAAATGTTCGTGCAAAAAATTTCTTGCACGGATTTTATCGAATTGGTGCAAAATTAGGGTATTAATCTTCTGCGGTGTTTGATGAATGTCCCCTTGCTGTATTCCTCGAAGGCGACCTTCAACTCGGCCTGGGTGTTCATCACGATGGGTCCGCGCCAGGCCACCGGCTCTCCGATCGGCTTGCCCGAAATCAGCAGGAACCGGACCGGTTTCTCTCCCGTGTTCACCTTCACCCGATCACCGTCTGAAAACAGAATCAGGTGTTCACTTGCCACGGGTTTGCTCTGCTGGCCATCGAACTGGCCGTTGCCCTCGAAAACATAGGCAAAGGACGTGTGCCCGCGCTGAATGTCCTGAATGAACTCGGATGCGGACGGGACGGAGACGTCCAGGTACTGCGGGTCGATGACGATGTCCTGAACAGGGCCTTTAAGGCCCGCGACCTCGCCGCTGATGACCCGGACCTGAACCCCGTTTTTCAGTGCGACCACCGGTATTTGATCTGCCTTCACATCCCGGTAGCGCGGGGCCATCATCTTACGGGTCGCGGGCAGATTGGCCCAGAGCTGAAAGCCCCCCCATCCGGCCGCCCGCGTCGCCTCGCGGCATCTCCTGGTGGATGATGCCGCTTCCCGCCGTCATCCACTGCACGTCGCCGGGATGGATCAGCCCCTGGTTTCCCAGGCTGTCGCCGTGCTCGACTTCGCCGTGCAGCATGTAGGTGATGGTCTCGATGCCGCGGTGCGGGTGCCAGGGGAAGCCCTTGACATACTGCTCGGGTTGGCCCCCGCGGAAATCGTCCAGCATGAGAAACGGGTCCAAGAGCGGGACTTCGTCGAAACCGAAGGCCCGCCGCAGATGGACGCCGGCGCCCTCGATCGTCGGTTGGCTCTTGAGTATTTCACGAATGGTTCGTACTTGAAGAATTTGGTCTTCTCCCGTTGTATTGGCGATGTCGAGGGGTTTCTTTCTTGGAGCGGCCTTCACCAAGGCCTATCTATCCGGACATTAAAATTGTTTGCCGGGCACCGCTTGTCAACACCGCCGCAGCTTAGAGTCGGAAAACCGGACGCCTTCAAGGGTCGGCTTGCAATGTGATCCGATTGCCTGTAAAGGCTCTTACGGGCGGACGCGCTGCAACACCCGATGCGCAATGTGTCCCATGAAGCCGATTCAACGTTGGAGGATCGCGAAAATCATGACGCCCGCCCAACGGGGTTTTTTTAAACCTGAACCCTGAACCCTTTTATCTTTGCCCTGAGACCCGAGCAGCTCCACCCAATCTGTCTAAAAACCCAAAGGGGGAGGACCCGCGGATGTTTTCACGAAAAGAAATGGAGACCGCTTTGCGCCAATGACACCAGGCTTGGGCGGAACACGACCTCGACGGCGTGATGGCGCTGTTCCACGAGGAGGTCTTTTTCGAGAACTGGACCGGCGGCAAGGCCGAAGGCCGGGAGAACCTCCGCCGGGCATGGGCGGACTGGTTCGCCAACCACGGCGGCTTCCGCTTCACCGAAGAGGAAACTTTCATCGACGAACTCCAGCAGAAGGTGCTCTACCGCTGGCAGCTGGAGTGGCCGTCGATTCAAAAGGGCTGCGAGGGCAGGATCGAGAAGCGGCGCGGGGTCGACGTGCTGCATTTCGAGGACGGCAAGATCATCCGGAAGCTGATATATTCGGAGACGACGCTTGAAATCGACGATCAGAGGGTCCGATTCCGCCGGAGCTAATATTCTTTGGATCCTGTTGAAAACACTTCCTCTTGACTCCAGTAGCGGGATTCTGTAACCAATAGCAAAAGCTACGGGGATGGAGTCCCCCTCACAACCGCCCGCTTGGGCTGATGACTCCTACTGCTTGAGATTTCTTGCGGTGGGGTTGTCGCATTCGGTGATAGCATGCCGTATGCTGCGCTTGAGGTGGATTCCATGGCCGTGTTCATTCCCAGCCCCTTTTTCTCAGATCGACCTGAACTTTCCAGCACTTGCCAGCCCCATTTGGCTTTGTTTTGCATCAGACATCGAAAACAAATCGAAATTTCAGCCCGGCCGGGTTGCCCAACAGGGCAACGTTGGCATTATGACCCTTGAATCCAAAGGAGGAAGCTGCCATGAAAGAAACCCATGATGACGTCATCTACACTCCGAACGATAACACGTTCGAGGCCAACTGGGAGAAAGTGAACAATTTGATGAGATCCCAAATCAGCTCCCTGACCGCCATGGAAATTCTCGACTCCCGCGGGAATCCGACCGTACGCATATTTTGCGTCCTGAACAACGGCATTCGCGTGTCCGCGTCGGTTCCTTCAGGGGCCTCGACCGGTGAAAACGAGGCGGTCCAACTGCGCGACGGCGATCGCAAGCGCTATGGGGGCAAAGGGGTGCTCGGAGCGGTCGCGCATGTGAACTCCGACATTGGTCCCAAGCTGGCGGGCATGGACCCTTCGCGCCAGGCGGAAATCGACCGTTTGATGATCGATCTGGACGGCACGCCCACCAATAGCCGGTTCGGCGCCAACGCGATCCTGGGGGTTTCCATGGCCGTGGCGAGGGCGGCGTCGCTGTCGGCCGACCTGCCGCTTTATGCCTACCTCGGCGGACCCTGCGCGAGCAGTCTTCAACCCACTCACGGCCGTCCATGCCGCATGCGGGGCAATCCCCGTTCGCGGAAGGGACCCGTGTCAAACAGTTCGGGCAGAAAAACTGGGCCATGGTTTCGACTCGTTGCCGGTCCCCTCACGGAGTTGACCCCGGTTGACGCCAGAAGGGCCGGGCGGCGCAGCGGTATCCTCAGGGGCGGTGAAGGTGGCCATATCCCCCAGCATGACTTCGAAGCCGGTGTGGTCGTTGCGCGCCCAGGGGGCGTAATTCG
>CAYRUF010000042.1:0-40828 GCA_964427375.1 uncultured Desulfatibacillum sp.
ATAGTTATTAGTGTATTATGGGTTGACATTGATTCGGGATCATTCTATAAAATTCATCAGAAGGTCAGACCATCTGATCTATTTAACCTGAAGCCCTCGTATTCCGGATGGACAGGTTTTGAAAATAGACTCACCGAATTCCAAACGAATTTAGACGATGACAGCATCAATCTCCGTCGGAATACTGAAACCCGTCGAATACGCTGCAACAGCGGACGGCGGTTCGCTTTTCGGAACCATTTTCAGCATCATCCGCTTTTCGACGCATGACGGTCCCGGGATCCGCACGACCGTCTTCATGAAAGGCTGCCCGCTTTCCTGCTGGTGGTGCCACAACCCCGAAAACTGGCAGCATCTGCCAAGCGAAATCTACCGGCCCGAACGCTGCATCGGCTGCGGGCGATGTATCGCCGTCTGTCCTTCCGGGGCTCTCGCAGCCGGCCCTCATGCCGTATCTACCGATCATTCCCGCTGCCGACATTGCGGCAGCTGCGTAGAGGCTTGTCCGGCCGAGGCGCGCGAACGTACCTCCTGGCGGATCGGCGTAGCCGACCTCATCCGGTCCATCTCCAGGGATCTTCCTTTTTTCGACCAATCCGGCGGCGGCGTCACCTTCTCGGGCGGAGAGCCTCTCGCTCAGCCCGATTTTCTGCTCGCCGCGCTGCAGCGATGCCGGGAACTTGAGATCCATCGGGTCGTAGAAACTTCCGGTTATGCCGCGCCGGAACAGCTGTCGGCCGTGGCCCGGGTTACCGATCTTTTTTTATACGACCTCAAGCTCGTCGATGCCCAAAAGCATCGGGCGCATACGGGCGTGGACAACCCTATCATCCTGTCCAACCTGCAAATGCTGTCGGCGTCGGACGCGGCGGTCATCGTCCGCATTCCGCTGATTCCGGGGGTCAACGACGATTCGGAAAGCGTCGCCCGCGCCGGCGAATTCATCGCCGGACTGCCACGCCGGCATGCGGTGGATCTGCTGCCGTTTCACCGGGCCGCTCAAGCGAAATACGCCAAGCTCGGCCTCGACTATCGCGGCGAAAGCCTCGCCCCGCTGCCCCTGGAGCGCGTGGCCGAGGTCGCCCGACAACTCACAGGCGCCGGACTAGAGGTGCGCATAGGAGGTTGATTCGCATGAACGAACGCATTCAGAGGCTGCGGCAGGAAAGCCTGAACGCCGAACCCCGGGTTTCGATCGAGCGGGCCCGGCTGGTGACCGAATTCTACCGCGAGAACGCCGGCAAGCATTCCACTCCCGTGCTGCGAGCCCTGAACTTCCAGCACCTCTGCCGGCACAAAACCATCTATATCGGCCGCGACGAGCTGATCGTAGGCGAGCGCGGCCCGGCGCCGAAGGCCGTGCCGACCTTCCCGGAATTGACCTGCCATTCGGTGGAGGACCTGCGCATCCTCGACTCCCGGCCCATGACCCGCTACCGGGTCGATGAAGCGGACATCCGGACCTACGAGCGCGAGATCATCCCCTACTGGCAGGGCCGCAGCATGCGCGACCGGATCTTCAGCCGCATCCCCGAGCCCTGGAAGCACGCCTACGAAGCCGGTCTGTTCACCGAGTTCATGGAGCAGCGCGCCCCGGGCCATACGGCCCTCGACGGGACTATTTACCGCAAGGGCATGCTGGATTTCAAACAGGAGATCGCCGACCGGCTCGCGTCCCTGGACTACCTGAACGACCCGGCGGCCGCCGACCGCGCCGAGCAGCTGAAGGCCATGGACATCGCCTGCGACGCCGCCGTGCTCTTTGCCGAGCGCCACGCCGCGCTGGCCGAACAGCGGGCCGCCGCCGAAAAAATCCCGGGCCGCCGGGCCGAACTGCTGCGCATCGCGGAGGTCTGCCGCCGGGTCCCGGCCCATGCCCCCCGCGACCTATGGGAAGCCCTGCAGATGTACTGGTTCGTGCACTTGGGCATCATCACCGAGTTGAACGGCTGGGACGCCATGACGCCCGGTCATCTGGACCAGCACCTGCAGCCCTTCTATGAAAAGGGGATCGCCGCAGGCACGCTCACCCGCGACCAGGCCAAGGAGCTCGTCAGCTGCTTCTGGATCAAGGTGAACAACCACCCCGCGCCGCCCAAGGTCGGCGTCACGGCCAAGGAGAGCGGCACCTACAACGACTTCACCAACGTCAATCTGGGGGGCCTCACCCGGGACGGCGCGAGCGCGGTGAGCGAGGTCAGCTACCTCATCCTGGAGGCCGCCGACGAACTGCACCTCCTGCAGCCGCAGCCGAGCGTCCACATCAGCGCCATGACGCCGGACCGCTTCCTGAAAGCGGCCTGCCGGGTCATCCGCAAGGGCTACGGCTATCCGTCCGTCTTCAACGCCGACGAATGCGTCCAGGAGATGCTCCGAGTCGGCAAGCGCGTCGAGGACGCCCGCGAGGGCGGCTGCAGCGGCTGCATCGAAACCGGCGCCTTCGGCAAGGAGGCCTACGTCCTGACCGGCTACCTCAACGTTCCCAAGGTTCTCGAGTTGGCCCTGAACAACGGCATGGATCCCTTGACCGGTCGGCAGGTGGGGCCGCAGACGGGCGACCCGCTGTCTTTCGCAACGTTCGACCAGCTGTATGCGGCCTTCGAGGCCCAGCTGAAGTGGGTCGTCGGCCTCAAGATCCGGGTCAACAACCAGATCGAACGCCTCTATGCCGTCGATGCGCCGGCCCCGTTCCTGTCGGTGGTGATCAGCGACTGCATCGCCAAGGGCCGGGACTACTACGACGGCGGGCCGCGCTACAACACGAACTACATCCAGTGCTGCGGCATCGGTACGGTCACCGACAGCTTGTCGGCCCTAAACACCCATGTGTATCGCGATAAAACCATCGGGATGGAGCGGCTGCTCAGGGCCCTGGCCGCCGACTTCGAGGGCGAGGAGCTCCTGCGCCGCCAGCTCCAGAACAAGACCCCCTTCTTCGGCAACGACGACGACCGCGCCGACGCCATCATGCGGCGCGTCTACGATTCGCTCTTCGCCGCCATCGACGGCCGACCGAACACCAAGGGCAGCGTCTACCACCTCAACATGCTCTCCACCACCTGCCATGTCTATTTCGGCAAGATGCTGGGCGCAACGCCCAACGGCCGGCGGTCGGGAGCCCCCGAATCCGACGGCACCTCGCCCTCCCACGGGGCCGACCGCAGCGGCCCCACGGCCGTGATCCAGTCGCTCGCCAAGATGGACCAGGTGAAGTCCGGCGGGACCCTGCTCAACATGCGCTTTCTGCCGAGCGTGCTGCGGTCGGAGCAAGACCTCGACAAGCTGGCGCACCTCATCCGCACCTACTTCCGGATGAACGGCCACCACATCCAGTTCAATGTGGTGGACACGGACACCCTGCGCCGCGCCCAGGCCGCCCCGGAGGACTACCGCGACCTGCTGGTACGGGTCGCCGGCTACAGCGACTACTTCGTGGACCTCGACCGCTATCATCAGGAAGAGATCATCAGCCGCACGGCGCAAGCCGAATAGATGGATCGTCTATTGCACAGATTGTTGCAATACCCCCTGCACCATGTATAAATAAATACAATGGCGACTCCTCCCAGCATCTTCAATGACGTCATCGGGCCGGTGATGCGCGGGCCGTCCAGCTCGCATTGCGCCGCCGCTTTGCGCATCGGCCGCCTGGCGCGCGATCTGATGGACGGCCGGATCGAGCGGGTGAAGATGGAGTTCGATTCGCGCGGCTCCCTGGCATTCACCCACGCCAGCCAGGGCTCGGACATGGGCTTGTTCGGCGGCCTGCTCGGATGGGACGCCCAGGATGAGCGCCTGCTCGACTCGGCCGCGGCCCTGGAACGGGCGGGCATCCGGGTCGACATCCACATCGGCGACTTCCAGGACGCCCATCCCAACACCTACCGGTTGACCCTCTCCAATTCCCGGGAAACCCACCGGCTGATCGCGCTGTCGACGGGCGGCGGCATGATCGAGGTGGTCGCGATCGACGACATCCCCCTGTCCATTGCCGGCGATTATTTCGCAACGCTCATCGCCGTCCGGGCCATGGAAACGGAACTGCCCGAAGCCCTGAAACGGAATGCGGCGGTTGAGGAAATCCTGGTGCATACCGGCCGCGGCGGCAGCCTGATCGAGATCCGCAGGCGCGAACCGCTGCCCGCGGACGCTGCGGCGCACCTCGCCGGCCTGAAGGAGGCGGTCTGGGTGCGAACGCTCGCCCCGGTGCTGCCGGTCCTCTCGCGCCGGGACCTGCAGGTCCCGTTCACCACCTGCCGGCAGATGATGGAGTGGAACCGCGGCCGCCGTCTCGACCTGGCCGCGCTGGCAACGGCCTACGAAAGCGCCCGCGCAGGCATTCCCGCAGCCGAGGTGGAGGAGCGCATGCAGGGGATCGTGGGCATTCTGCGCCGATCGCTTTCTCAGGGCATCGCGGGCACCCGATTCGCGGACCGCATCCTGGGGGTTCAGTCCGCCGGCTTCGAGTCCGCCATGCGCAGCGGCGCCCTGCTCGATGCCGGGATGCTCAATGCCATGATTTTCTACGTAACGGCCCTGATGGAGGTCAAAAGCGCCATGGGAGTCATCGTGGCGTCCCCCACGGCCGGCTCCTGCGGAGGACTTCCAGGGGCGGTTCTGGGGGCGGCCGACGTCCTGGGCCGGCCGGAGCGCGACATGGTCCGGGCCATGCTGGCGGCCGGGATGATCGGCGTCTTCATCGCGGCCCATGCCACGTTTGCGGCCGAGCTCGGCGGCTGTCTCGCCGAATGCGGCGCGGGGTCGGGCATGGCGGCGGCGGCCCTGGTCACCTTGGCCGGCGGCAGCGCGCAGCAGGCGGCGGACGCCGCCGCCATGGCCGTTCAGAATGTGCTCGGACTCATCTGCGACCCGGTGGCCAACCGCGTCGAGGTGCCCTGCCTCGGCCGCAACGTGCTGGCCGCAAGCAATGCGCTGGCCTGCGCCAACATGGCGCTGGCCGGCTACGATGCCGTCATCCCCCTGGACGAGGTGATCGAGGCCATGGGCCGCGTTGGCCGGAGCCTGCCCATGGAGCTGCGCTGCACGGCTCTGGGCGGACTCGCGATCACCCCGACCGCGAAGGCCGTCGAAAAGCGACTCGCCTCGCCAAGGATTTGACTTTTCGATCGGTCTTTGGAATGCTCCGAGCCGAATCCGGCGTCGTTCATTCGTTTCCAACAACGGAGGCCCCCATGAAAGACGAAATGCGCGTCATGGCGGAAAGACCCCTCAACGCCGAAACCCCCGCAGCAGCCCTGCGCTCCTGGATCACCCCCAACCGGCTGTTCTTCGACCGCAACCAGGGGGCCGTCCCGCCGCGGCGCATTGCCCTGGCGCGCTGGCGGCTCTCGGTGGAAGGCGAGATCGAAACCCCGCTGGCGCTCTCTTTCGAGGACATCCGCCGAATGCCCAAAGCCATCGCCGCCGATACCCTGGAGTGTTCGGGCAACGGCCGCTCCCTCCTGGCGGAAAAATCCGCCGGCAACCCCTGGACGATCGGCGGGGTGGGCAACGCGGTCTGGGGAGGCGTCTGGCTGAGGGATGTGCTGAATCCGGCCGGCCTGAAGCCGGCTGCGGCGCACGTGGCCTTCGAGGGGTTCGACCGGCCGCTGGGCGCTGCCGGCGTCAAATTCATCCGCAGCATCCCGCTCGAAAAAGCGCTTTCGACCACCCTGCTCGCCTATGAAATGAACGGCGAGCCGCTGCCCCTCAAGCACGGCTATCCCTTGCGCGCGTTGGCCCTGGGCTGGACCGGCGCCAACTGCGTCAAGTGGCTGAAGCGCATCACGGTCCTGGACCGGCCGTTTGCCGGGTTCTTTATGGACAATGTCTACCGCGTGTTCCAGAAAGGCCAGGAGCCCGCGACCGGCGAACGCGTCACGGGCATGAAGCTCAAGTCCATCATCACCCAGCCGCTGGCGGGCGAAACGCTGGCCGCCGGGACGATCGTCGTACTCGGGGCGGCCTACGCCGGGGAAGACCGGCTGGCATGCGTGGACGTATCGCTGGACAACGGGGCGACTTGGCGGGCGGCGCAATTCATCGGACCGGATGAGCCTTTTGCCTGGCGCCAGTGGCAGTTGGTCTGGACGGATGCCGGCCCCGGAGAATACACGCTGATGGCCCGGGCAACGGACGACCGCGGCCGGCGCCAGCCCCTGCAGGCGGATTGGAACGCGCTCGGCTACGGCAACAACGGCGTGCGCGAGCACGCGATCAGCTTTAGGATCGCATAGAGCAGAGGGCCTAAAACCATAAAAAGGCCGGTTTCCTGTCTTTAACTCGATGCTCTCTGCCCGTTGCCCTCTGCCGGTCATGTTAGACCAACGGGCTTCCAGACGCCCCCGTCGTTCCACAGGCGCGAAAACGGCGCACCGGCCGGCAGCAGATTTTCGGCCAATTTGCCGGCCTCGATCCGCAGGTCCGCCCGGTCGTACATCGGATCCCAGGGTTCGATGATGAGCGCGCCCCGGCCGCTGTCCAGCGGGACCAGCCGTGGAAAGTTCGGTTCGCCCCAGCCCCGCTGCGGAAGCCCCTCTTCCAGATGCTCCAGCGACGCATAGCCCGCCAGTTCGTGCAGCGTCACCAGCGTCGGCGGGCTCAGCGGCGTGCGGCCGTCCAGGTTCTGCGCCAGGGCCTGGCGCGCGCCGATCCACAGGCCTTCGGTGGTCTCCCGCAGATCCGGCCGGCCGTTCTGCCCCTCGGGCAGGACCGCGATAAAGAAGCGCGTGTCGAAGCGACGCGGCATGCCCACGGGGGTGATCCAGTGCGCCCAGGGCCGCAGCGCCGAGACCGTCAGGGTCCAGCCCTCGGCCGCCGCCCCCTGACGCAGCCAATCCGGCGGGAGCCTCTCCCGGCGCCGGCGCTCCTCCGCCCGTTTCAGGGCCGTCGACCCCGCGCCGTCGGCGGCAGCGAACAGGATCCCGGCCTCTTCAAAGGTTTCGCGGATGGCGGCCACGGCGTATCGCAGCGCCAGGGAGCGCTCGAGATCTCCGCCCGGCCGTGTGCCGAGCGCGGCTGGCCTTACATCCACGCGGTCGTTCCAGAAACCCTCATCGCCGTCGGCGGGCTCCACGAGCCCGCCGGGGAAAACAAAGAGGCCGGGCATGAATCGGCTGTTCGGGCTGCGGCGCAACAGGTAGGTTTGCAGCTGCCCGGCGCGCTCCCGCACCAGAATCAGCGTGGCGGCCGGCGGCAGCGGCGGTGAGGGCTGCGGATCGATCGTCATGGGAATCGGCTCATGCCGGGGTCAGCACGTGCAGGCTGATGTTCTTGACGATGTCCTTGACCTTTTCGCGGTAAGCGAGCATGTGCGGTGTCTTGAGATGGGCCTGCAGATCGGCAAGGCTCTCCCAGGCCTCGACGAGGGTCACCACGTCCGGCCGCAAGTCCACCTGCACCGGAATGCCGGACTCCACATCCACCGTCGGCGCATAGGCGATGCAGCCTTTTTCCGCCAGAACGTTAGGCACATTGGCCTTCAAGATTCCGAGATACGCCTCCCGCATCCCCGGTTTGACTTTGATCGTGGCAATGACGTGAATCATGAACGCTCCTCTCATTGGGCTTCCTGCGACCATACCCGTCTTGCCAGCGAAGGTCAATCGGCTCCGGCATCTTTCTTTTGCGGCGCGGCTATGGTATGCTTTTCCAACGTGCCCGCATCTCGGGCACGTCGTTTTTTGATTCGAACCACAGGGAACCGTTTAATGGAAGCTGTCGCCTTCTTGATCGACTTCGTTCTGCACATCGATCAGCATCTCCAGGTGCTGTGCGCCGACTATGGCCTCTGGGTATATGCGATTCTCTTCATCATCGTCTTTTGTGAAACCGGATTGGTGATAACGCCGATCCTGCCGGGCGACTCGCTCCTGTTTGCGGTGGGGTCGATGGCCGCCATCGGCGCCCTGGACGTCACCTGGGTGATCCTGATCCTGGTCGCCGCGGCCATCCTCGGCGATTCGGTCAACTATTCGGTCGGCAACTTGGTCGGCCCCAAGGTCTTCCATGAAGAGCACGGCCGCTTCCTCAACAAAGAGTACCTGCACCGCACGCACGCCTTCTACGAAAGACACGGGGGCAAGACCATCATCATCGCCCGGTTCCTGCCGATCATCCGCACGTTCGCGCCGTTCGTGGCCGGCATCGGCAGCATGACCTACCCGCGCTTCCTGTTCTTCAACGTCTTCGGCGGGGTGCTTTGGGTGCTGCTCTTCGTGCTGGCCGGATACTGGTTCGGCAACATTCCCGTCATCAAGAAGAACTTCAGCCTGGTGATCATCGCTCTCGTGCTGATTCCGGGCATCCCCAGCCTGGTCGAGTTCATCCGCATCCAGCTCGCCCGCCGCAAAGCCAAGTCGGCATCCCTTGAAAGCTGACGGCCTCCGGCGTTGGGCCATCTCCCTGCTGAAATGCTTGACACCCTCTGAATTCAGGGATAATTTAGCGCCCGCCTAATTCCGGCCACCGGCCGGAAGCGGGGGACCCGTGACCGCGGGGCGAATCGCGAACCAGCGATGGGCAACCTCTTCGGCCCTATCCCTTCAGCTAACCTCGCCGGCATCGATGAGGAGAACCTTCGGAGGAGACCGGAGGGGGTTTCTCCCGCATCCAACTTCCGGAGGACACACCATGCCCCATGTGCATGAAAGCGGCTCGGACGCATGCCCGGCACCCCATCCGCCCGATTCGCCCCTCCATCGGAAGCCCGACGAAAAAACCTCCGCGTTGGCCCTGGGAGCCCTCGGCGTTGTCTACGGGGACATCGGAACCAGTCCCCTCTACGCCGTCCGCGAATGCTTCAACGGCCCGCATGCCGTCGAGCTGAACACCGTCAATCTATTGGGCGTCGCATCGCTGATTTTCTGGTCGCTCACCATTGTGGTGAGCATGAAGTATGTGGGTTTCATCATCCGGGCGGACAACCGGGGCGAGGGCGGCATTTTCGCGTTGTTGGGCCTGATCCTGGGATCCGGGAGGCCGCTCAAACCCAAGCTGCGTTCCGCCGTTCTGGTGGCGGCCATTTTCGGCGCATCGCTCCTTTACGGAGAGGGGATCATCACGCCGTCCATATCGGTGCTCTCCGCCATCGAAGGACTGGAGGTCGCCACCGAGACGGCCAAGCCGTTCATCGTGCCGCTGACCTGCATCGTCTTGGTAGGACTTTTCGTTGTCCAGAAGCGCGGGACCAGCGGCATCGGCAAAATTTTCGGGCCGGTCATGGTCATCTGGTTTTTGACCATCGCCGCCGCCGGAACCGGAGCCATCCTGCAATCACCCCGCATCCTCGCCGCCGTCAATCCCTGGCACGCCTGGGAGTTTTTCAGCGCCAACCGCCTGCACGGGTTCGTGGTTCTCGGGTCGGTCGTGTTGTGCATCACCGGCAGCGAAGCGCTGTACGCGGACCTGGGCCATTTCGGCGCGCGGGCCATCCGCATGACCTGGCTGGGGCTGGCATGTCCGGCCCTGCTCTTGAACTATTTCGGCCAGTGCGCCCTGCTGCTGGAGGACCCCGCGGCCAGCTTCCACCCCTTTTATGCGCTGGTCCCCGTCGCCACGCTCTACCCCATGGTGGCGCTCTCCACGATCGCCGCCATCATCGCATCCCAGGCCTTAATATCGGGCGCTTTCTCCCTGACCCAGCAAGCCATCCAGCTCGGATTCAGCCCGCGCATTCACATCGTGCACACGTCCGCGAAAGTAAAAGGACAAATCTACATCCCCAGCATCAATTACGCGCTTCTGATCGCCTGTCTCCTACTGGTCTTGTCTTTCAAAGAGTCCAGCCGCCTGGCCGGGGCCTATGGCATGGCGGTCACCGCGACCATGAACATCACCTCGCTGCTGCTGCTGCTGACCGCGGTGCGCATCTGGCATTGGCCGTTATGGAAGGCTCTGCCTCCGGTAGCGCTTTTTTTATGCTTCGATGTGAGCTATTTCAGCGCCAATCTCTTCAAGTTTCTAGACGGCGGCTGGATCGCTCTGGCGGTGGCCGTTCTGGTCGCAACGATTTTTACGTCATGGACCAGGGGGCGCGAAGAACTGCGAAAGCAGCTTTACAGCGGCCTGCTCCCGCTGAATGAATTCCTGGCGGACCTCGAACGCCACTCCTTGGGGCGCGTGCGCGGAACGGCCGTGTTCATGACGATTTCCGCCGACGGCACGCCCCCCACCCTGCTCCATCATGTCAAGCACAATCATATGCTGCACGAACACGTGGTGCTGCTGACCATTCGCGCGGCTGACACGCCGACGGTTGCCGATGAAGACCGGCTGCGGATCGAACGCCTGCCGTCCGGGTTCTATCGATTGGTCGCATGGTATGGCTACATGGAAACGCCCAACGTACCCAAGGCGATGCGCCTGGCAGCCTGCTTCGGCCTGCCGCTGGAACCCACCAAGACCACGTATTATCTGGGGCGTGAAACTCTGCTGACCAACGGCACCTCCCCGATGAGCCCGTGGCGGAAAACCCTTTTCGCGTTCATGTCCCGCAACGCGGCCAACCCGGCAGGCTTCTTCGGCATCCCCCCCAACCGGGTGGTCGAACTGGGGGCTCAAATCCGTCTTTAACTCACCGTCCCCGCAGGAGGATCGCGCCTGCGTGGGGGCTCGGCTCGACGATGGCATGGATCATCAACGGCAGCGGGCACAAACCATTAGCGCCGCCCGCAACGCGGGTTTGACTCAAGAAACCAAGCAATGCGCAAAGCGATCTTATCACTGCACCCGAAGGCCCCCGATCGATTCTCCCGGCGGTGGGGGCGCCTCAAGCTCTGGCTGTCCCGCCGCCTGTCGCCGGAAAGACTTTTCATCCTCAGCTTCGCCGGTGTGATCCTGGCCGGCGCTTTGCTGCTCTGGCTGCCGTTTTCGGCCGCCGGCGCTCGGCTTCCGTGGATCGATGCGCTTTTCCAATCCGCCTCGGCGGTTTGCGTCACCGGCCTGGCCACGATCGATGTGGGGCAGAGGCTCAGCACCGGCGGGCAGGTCGTGCTGATCGGCCTCTTCCAGGTGGGCGGTTTGGGGATCCTGACGTTTTCAGCCGTGTTTTTTGCCATGCTGGGACATGGTCTGGCATCCAAGGAACGCGACATCATGCAGTCGGTCTTCCTGCATTCCCCGCGCCGCGACCTGGCGCCCGTCCTGAAATTTGTCTTTCTTTCGACCGTTCTTTACGAGGGCGTCGGCACCCTGTTGCTGTGGGCGCGTTTCGCTCTGGACTTCCCCTGGAGCGAGGCCCTGTTCAAAGCCGTCTTTCATGCCGTTTCCGCATTCAACAACGCCGGCTTCTCGCTCTTTAGCGATAACATGATGTCCTACCAGGGCGACTGGATCGTCAACCTGACGATGATGGTCCTCATCGTCTCCGGGGGCATCGGCTTCATCGTCCACTATGAACTGCACCTGCGGTTTTTCGGAAACCAGCGCCGGCTCTCGGTTCACACCCAGTTGGTCCTGGTCTCCACCGCCGTGCTGATCATCGGCGGCGCCGCGCTGTTCTTCGTGTTCGAGAACCATCGCATCCTGCAGGGCCTTCCGTGGCCGACCCGGATATTGACCTCCTTGTTTCAAGCGATCACGCCGCGGACGGCCGGCTTCAATACCGTGGACATCGGCTTGCTGGCCAACGAAACCATTCTGCTGATGATCGGCCTGATGTTCATCGGCGCTTCTCCGGGCTCCACCGGCGGCGGCGTCAAGACCACCAGCGCGAGCCTGCTTTTCCTGATCATGTGGAGCCGCTTGAGAGGCCGCGAGGACGTCAACATTGGCAGCCGCACCATCCCCCGCGAGCTTCTGCAGCGCGCGATTTCCATCATCCTGGCCGCGACGCTGTCGATCTGCCTCATCATTGCGGTCCTGATGCTGTCGGCGGATGACGGCGGCCGCGCAACCGCAAGCCGCCATCTTTTCGTGGAGTATATTTTCGAAACCGTATCGGCCTTTGCGACCGTGGGGCTTTCCATGAACACGACCCCCGGCTTGAACACGCCCCAGAAGATCGCCATCATCCTGATGATGTTCGCCGGCCGCGTCGGGCCGCTGACGCTGGCTTTTTCGCTCGCGCGCCTGACCGCGAAAAAAAGCTTCACCTACGCCGAAGAAGGGGTCATGGTTGGATAAGGAGGCCGCGTCATGAAACGCGTCGTGGTGGTCGGATTGGGTATTTTCGGATCGCAACTGGCCCGCCAGCTTTTCGAAAAGGGGCTGGAGGTCATCGCGGTCGACAAAAACCGGGACGTTGTCCAGAAAATTCGAGACCACAGCACCAAGGCGGTGGTGGCCGACGCCACCGACAAGGAGGTGCTCGATGCGATCGGGATCGATGCGGACGACACGGTGGTCATCTCCTTCGGGGAGGATCTCTCCGCCAGCACGCTGCTGACGCTCTACCTGAAGGAAATGAAGGTCAAGGAAATCATCGTCAAGGTGCCGAACGAGGACTATAAGCGCATCCTGCTCAAGGTGGGCGCCAGCGAAGCCATCATCCCCGAACGCGAAATGGCCAACAAAGTCGCGCGGAGCATCATCTCTCCCAACGTTCTGGAGTACCTGCCGATTTCCGAGGACTACACGATTTGCGAGCTGGCCCCGCCGACGGCGTTCGTCGGGAAAAGCCTCGCCGAACTCGACCTGCGGAAGAAATATCAACTGCAGGTGATCGCCATCCGCGACGTGCTTTCGGAGAGCATGCAGCTGGTGCCCCGCGCCAGCTCGATCATCAAGGACAGCGATGTGCTGGTGATTATCGGCCGGGAGGAGGACATCCAGAAAGTAAAATAAGATGACTTCGTAAATAGTCCAATTTCGGCGTTGCGCTTCATCTCGTTGTCACTGCGGCGTACGGGAAGTACGCCTCGTGACACGAGGTTCGCGCGCCTTGGACTTGGCCTCTTTGCGAAGCCATCGATTCGGCTCGCGCCTTGCCCGCGGGTGAGATTTGGGGTTGTGGGACTGCTTCGGGCCTCTCGATCCCGGCCCGAAGCCGCCTCAGGGGAAATTGACGCAGAACCAGTCGATGAGCCGGCGGGCGATGCTGATGGGCGGCGGGATTTCCGGCAGCCGGTCCGCGCGGAACCAGCCGGCGTCGGCGATTTCCGCCGGGTTGACGCGGATGTCCCCGGCCGCATGCTCCGCGGTGAACGCCACCATGAGCGAATCCGGAAACGGCCAGGGCTGGCTGCCGAAATAGCGGATGTTCCGGACGTGCACCCCGGTTTCCTCGAACACCTCGCGCCGCACGCAGTCCTCCAGGGTCTCGCCGGGCTCCACGAACCCGGCCAGCACGCTGTAGAATTTAGTCGGAAAACGGGTCGCATGCGCCAGGAGCAGCTGCCGCTCCTTGACGACCGCGACAATGATGGCCGGCGACACGCGCGGGTGGTTCATCAGACCGCAGCTCGGGCAGAGCTTGGCCCGCTCCGACGGGTGATCCTCGGTGCGGGCCCCGCAGCGGCCGCAGAAGCAATGGTTGCGGTGCCAGTGCACCAGCTGCGCGGCGCGTCCGGCCACCCAGACGAGTTCCTCCTCCATCCGGCCGAACAGCTCTCTCAACCCTTTCCAGGCGAAGCCCAGCGGCGCCGGCGTATCCGGCGCGCAGCTGACCGCCCAGCAGGCCCACCCGTTCCAGTCGCCGAAGTAGTGCTGCCAGGCCGGACCGATGCCGAGCCCGGCCAGGTCCTCTTGGGCTGGAACCCGCGGCGTTCCGTCGGCCTGCTTCACGAGAATTTTGCCCGAATCGAATCCAAACCACAGCGCGCGCGGCGCCGGTCCCGCACCCGACTTGAACCCTGAAACAAACGGCATGATCCCATGACTCCCAAAGCCCGCAACGGCTAGTGTTGGTGACGCCCGATGCGAAACGGCAACGGGTCGATGTGGGGCGTCTGCCCGCAGATCAGCTCCTGCACCAGCTTGCCCGTGGCCGGCGCCGCCGTAATTCCCAGCATGCCGTGGCCGGTCGCAACCCACAGGTTGCGGACGCCGGGAGCCGGCCCGATCAGCGGCAGGTCGTCGAAGGTCATGGGCCGCAGTCCGGTCCACTCCTCGACGACAAGACGTCCGGCCGGTTCCCGCAAGTAGTCGGCCGCCGCAGCGGTCAACGCGGCGAAGCGCCCGGGATCCGGCGGAGCGGCAAACCCGGAGAACTCCATGGTCCCGCCGAGGCGGTAGCCGCTCGGCCAGGGGGTCGCGACCACCCGCCGCTCGGAAAAGCTGCAGGGAATGCGGGGGCACACGGCGGGACGGGTCATGGTCATGCTGTAACCCTTGCCCGGCTGCAGCGGCAGGCGCAGCTTCAGTTGAGCCGCCACCGGCGCCGACCAGGCCCCAGCGGCCAGCACCATCTCGCGGGCTTCGAATTCGCCGCGGTTCGTGACGGCCGCCGCGACACGATCCCCCTCCCGGCGAAAGCCGGCCAGTCGGCAATCCTCTTCAATGGCCACTCCCGACCGGATCAAAACGTGTTTCCAGGATTGAAGCAGTCGATCCGGCCGCAAGTGGCTGTCGGTGCGATGGTGCCAGGCGCCGAAGACATCCTCGCGCAAGGCCGGCTCGACCGCTTGCAGCGCGTTGCCGACGAGCGGATCGGCGGCATGGCCGAACGAGCGCAGGCGCTCGTTTTTGGCCTCGTAGGCCCGCATCGCCGCTTCGGTCCGGCAAACGATCAAGACCCCCCGCCGTTCATACTCCGCTTCCAGCCCATGGTCGCGGAACAGCTCCTGAAACAGCCGGTCCGAACTGCCCAGAAGCGCCAACCGCGCGGGAATGGCGCGGCGCAGGTGTCCTTCACGGCACATCCCGGCGAAACGCAGCAGCCAGATCAGCAGGCCCACATCGAGCGCCGGCTTCACGTAGAGCGGCGAGGACCGCCGCAGCAGGCCGAAGAGTTCCTTTTGCACGACGCCCGGCGCGCACATCGGCATCAGGTAGCTGACCACCACCAGCCCGCAGTTGCCGTGCGAGGCGCCGGCGCCGATCCGCTCCCGCTCGATCAGGCGCACCGTACGGCCGGCTTGCGCCAGGTAGTGCGCACAGGCCATGCCGATCACCCCGCCGCCGACGATCAGCACATCCGTTGCCTCGCGCGGGCCGCTCCGGCCCGGACCGTCCGGTTGCCGTCCGTTCAACATTCCGTTTCCGCTGCTGGAGGATGGGGCCATTTGACAGAGCCCTGCCTTTTTGACATACCTGGCCCTCGCGAGTCACGCGATGGGTGCAATTTCATCGGTTCGATCCGGGAGCACTCCCATGGTTCTGGCATTGAATGGCAAAACACCGAAAATCGGCCGGGATGTCTTCATTAGAGGCCGCCGGGCATGACCGATGTTGGACGGCGGTACTCTCTTAACCGGGATCCTGATCTTCCTGGCCCGGATCTGCGACGTCTCGCTCGGCACGGTGCGAACCATCATCACCGTCCAGGGCCGAGGAGTGCTCGCGTTCGTCCTCGCCATCTTCGAAATCCTGATCTGGATCACCGTCATCAGCACGGTGGTGCAGAAAGTGGCGTCGCAGCCGATCCTGGCTTTGTTCTACGCGCTGGGCTTCGCCACCGGCAATCTGGTCGGAATCGCCGTGGAGCGCAAAATCGCTTTGGGCTTCATGATCCTGAGGGTGTTCACCCGCAGCGCCGGCCGGACGTTGACCGAACGCCTGCGCGCCATGGGCCAGCCGGTGACGGTGTTTCAGGGCGAGGGCATGCGGGGCCCCGTGGATGAGCTTTACATCGCCTGCCGGCGCCGCGACCTGAGCCGGATCCTATCCATCGTCAACGAAGAAGATCCCGAATCCTTCTACATCACGGAGATGGCGCGCGACGTGTGCCGGACGATCGCCCCGCTCTCCTCTGAATGCAGCGGCTGGCGGTCGGTGTTCAAGCGCAAATGAATGTCCGGCGTTTCTTCATCCACGCGCCGCGCCCGGCAGGCCGGCCCGCATGGAAGCGATCAGCTTCTGCTTGACCTGCCAGACTTTCTCGGTCAGCGACACGTGATAGATGTGCGGGTTCATCAGCCGCTTGACCCCCGGATCCAACCGCTCCATGTCGGCCTGGCGCAGGGCGCGGATCTGCTCGATGGACGGACTTGCGGCGGTCCTCCGCCCCTCCCGGAGGACATCGACGAGCAGCGCTTCGATCTCGAGCAGGTCCCGCGGAGCGAGGGTGCGCTGGAGGCTGGCTTCGGTCATGTGCCGGAGAACGATCTTCGGCTGATCCGCGGGCACTTCGTCCTTGGCGCTCAGCAGATCTGCGGTGGCCTTGCCGCGGCGGTCATACAACCGCCAGGCGCGCTTGTCGCCCGGGTTGGGGATTTTCGAGGGCGAATCGGAAAGCTTCATGGCCGGCACCCAGCGGGAGTCCCGGCGCAGGGCCACCAGCTTGTAGACGCCGTTCAATGCCGAGTCCCCGGCGGAGGTCACCAGACGGGTGCCGACCCCGTAGGCCAGCCGCCGGATGAGCCGATCCGCATCCAGTCCGTTGCGCGCCGCTTCCTGGCTGATTTGGGTGAGGATCTGCCAGATGCTGAGCTCGTCCAGCTCGTTGGACAGGACGATCGTGGTATCGGGGAAGCCGGCCTCGTCCAGCATCCGCGCCGCCCGGATGCTGAGATGGGCCAGATCGCCAGAGTCCAGGCGGATGCCGACGGGTGTATGCCCTTTGCGCTTCAGCTCCTCGAAGACTTTAATGGCGTTGGGAATGCCGCTGCCGAGCGTATCGATGGTGTCCACCAGCAGAATGCAGTCATCCGGGTAGGTCTCGGCAAAAGCCCGGAACGCATCCAGCTCCGTCATTCCCAATGCCAGGAACGCCTGCACCATGCTGTGGGCGTGGGTGCCCTTGGGCGTCAGTCCGAGTGCATGGGAGATCCCCACGTTGGAGCTGAAATCCGCACCGCCGATCAGGGCCGCGCGCGCGCCCGCGGTGACCCCCTTGCCGTGTCCGCGGCGGGCGCCGAACTCGATGATCAGCTGGCCGCGGCCGCTCTCACGGACGCGCGCGGCCTTGGTGGCGATCAGGGTCTGGTAGTTGAGGTGGTTGAGCAGCGAGGTTTCCAGAAGCTGACCGGCGGCCAACGGGCCGGTAACGACCGCCAGCGGCACGTTGGGATGGACCACCCGGCCTTCCGGGATCGCCCGGATGGAAAGTCCGTCGAAGTTGCCTTTTTTTTCAAGCCATCCGATAAAATCCGCGCTGAACACCGAGGTTCCGGCCCGTCCGGTTTGAGACCGCAGGCAGTCCAACTCCGCCGGACGGAAGCGGGCCGCCTGCATCCAGTCCAGCAGCCACTCCAAGCCGGCCGCGATGCAGTAACCGGCCTTGTGGGCGCCGTAGTCCGGGTAGTCCCGAAAGAAATAGTCGAACTGCGCCGGTTTTTCGTGCAGGCCCAGCCGATAATACATCTGGGCCATGGTGAACTGGTATTCGTCGGTGAAGAGGATGCCTTCGGCCAATTGCTGTTGGGCGGTGTTCATGGCGAATGTTTACCGAATGGACGCGGATAATTCAATCAAATAAAAGGCATCACCGGCGGCGGTTATTCGGCGATCAATTTGTTCCGGTTCTGGATGAAGCCGTTGCGAATGGCAATATAGGGGTCGAGCGAGGCTTTCTTGATGGCCTCATAGTCGCCGATGCGGAAGCTGGTGTCGTTGACGGCTTCCCCGCCCCGCAGGGAAAGCGACAGAGTGAGATTCGAGTACCAGAACAGCGGGTCGATGACGGCGTCGGGCAGTTTGCCCAATGCGTCGCGAACGGTGGAGGGGCCGAAAAAAGGCAGAGTCAGGAACGAACTTTCCTCCCACCCCCATACGGCGAAGGTCTGACCCATATCCTCCGGGCTGCGATTGAGGCTGGGATAGGTGGCGGCCACATCGGCCATGCCTAGGAATCCGACCGTGGTGTTCAGGAAAAACGAAGCGAATTCATCCCCGCTCTTCTCCCACTTGCCCTGAAGCAGGCAGTTCACGAAACGCACCGGGAAGCGAATATTGCGCAGCATGTTGCGGAAGATCGTCCGAAACTCCCAAGGAACGACCGCCTTCACCCCCTTGGCGGCAGGCTCCAGGACATAGAGAATCAGAAAATCGTTGAACAGAAACATTTCCCGGTTGAACGGTTCGATCGGATCGGCGACCGTAACCCGCTGGCCATCGTCTTCGTATTCGTCTTCGTAGTCGTCCGCGTCATCGGCAGTGGCTGGAGACGGCTCCGCCTGGGCTGCAGCCGGCGCTGGGAACATGGGCAGTAACACCAACAGGAGCAGCGCAAAGACCGCCGCACCGGCAAAACCGATTTTTCTCTGCATTCGGAACGATCTCCTTTACTTCCGTCTCTCAACCTTGATGGCGATCGGCTCGGTGACCCGCAGGACGACGCTTTCTCCTTTTTTGAAGCGATCGATATTTTTCATGCTCTTGTCAACCGGGACAATCCGAAAGCCGCCGTTCGGTTCTTTCAGCGTCACCTGGCGGGCCTTGGAATCGACGGACTCCACGACCGCGGAGAGCACAAAAGTTTCGGCCAGAAGAACGCCGACCTTTGCATCTTTCGGTGCGACGGAGACGAGCCGCGCTTCGGCGGGGCTTTGAGGCGCTTTGGCGGATCGGATGGAAATCGCCACGGATTCAACAAAATCCACCAAAACCAGGTCGCCTTTCTTCAACTGCTCAAAGTTTCTAACGGCCTTGTCCGCTTTCAGGGTAACGGCTTTCCCCTGAATTCCTTTCAGCGTCATGGTGCGCTTTTTGTGATCGATGGCCTCCAAGCTGGCCTTGACCTCCAGCACGTCGGTGACCACAACCCCTGGTCTGGCCGTTTCCTTTTCGGTGTCCGGCGACAGCCCGCCGGCCGTTGCCGGCCCCGCGGCAATCCCGATCATCATCGCTACTGCCAGAAGAATCGATTTCATCCGGTATCCCCTCAAGCCTGCAGATCCAACTCCGCCGGCCGATTGCTTCTCCGATGCATCAGGGCCTGCATAAAACGATTGCCTAAAAAAATCCAGAGATTTCTTATTCTGAAGGGGTCCATCCTTGGCTGAAAACGAATGCTTGAAGGTCGCGTGAACATGTGTTAAATTTGATATAAAATTCAACGTCGACAAGCTGAAGATATCAGGAGGTATGATACCATTCCATGCCTGATACATTTAAGCATATCCTGAAGCTTGTCCGAGATGGCGACGTAGTTGTTCAAGTCACGGATATGATGAATTAGCGGCAGATTCATTGACCGTGCGCGAAATACTCGCCAGCATATCCGATGCAATTATTATCAAAGATTACCCTGTCTATCCGAAAGGCCCTTGCGTTCTCGTCCTGCAGCAAGATTCAATGGGGAATCCCATTCATGTCGTCTGGGGCATACCGAAGGGCAACCCTTCACCGGCAGTACTCATAACCGCATACAGACCCAACCCAAGCCTGTGGTCTTCTGATTTTATGAGGAGAAAACCATGAAAAAAAGACGCTTAACCAAGCTGATTCATGAAGGCCAATATGTGGCTGAAGTCGACATTGATCTGCTGGATTCCAACGAGGGGTGGTCACCCTATTTGTCGCTGGAAGATGCGCTGAAACTGGATGATGTCCGCGCCGCGTTGCGCCGGGGCGATCTTGAAAACGCCGCCCGTCTGAGCCGATTATACACTCTCACGCCGATTGCCGTGTAAATTTCCTTTTCGCGATAGGCAGGCGTTGGGATAAATGAGTTTTACAGAATAAAATAAAATCAGGGGCTCAGATTCAGCATCTGAGCCCCTGATTAATGAATGGCGGGGACGACGAGGCTCGAACTCGCGACCTCCGACGTGACAGGCCGGCGCTCTAACCAAGCTGAGCTACGCCCCCGCAAATCGAGTTTTCAAGGTAGTTCGCCCTTCGGTGCCGCCCACCGGAACGTCAGTGGTAGGCGGAACAGGGATCGAACCTGTGACCTTCGGCTTGTAAGGCCGACGCTCTCCCGGCTGAGCTATCCGCCCTGAGCGATTTGGGTAATTTTTTTTACTACCAGCTTAGCAATTAGGTGTCAAGCGCAATTTCAACTACGTAATGGGTTCAATTGATGGCGCGTTCGGCTGGCGGATCTTTTTCGACCGGCATTTTGAGCGGAATGTCCGCATTCTTGAAAAGCGACTCTCCCTCGCGCGCGATGAGCGCATGTCCGAGCACCTCGTCCATGTGTTCGACGAACCGGATGTCCATCTGACTGGTAATGCTCTTGGGGACGTCCTTCAGGTCTTTTTCATTCTCTTTGGGGATGATGACGCATTTGACCCCGCCCCGGTGCGCGGCGATGAGTTTCTCCTTCAGCCCGCCGATCGGCAGCACCCGTCCCCGCAGTGTAATCTCGCCGGTCATGGCGATGTCCCGATGCACCGGTCGTTTGGTCAAGGCCGAAACGAGCGACGTACACATCGAGATCCCGGCCGATGGGCCGTCCTTGGGAATCGCCCCTTCCGGAATGTGGATGTGAATGTCGTATTTACGGTGAAACTTGTCGTCGATCATCAGGTGATCCGCCCGTGAACGCACATAGCTCAGCGCGGCATGGGCCGATTCCTGCATAACCTCCCCGAGCTTACCGGTGACGGTCAGCTGCCCGCGGCCGGGCATCAGCAGGGTTTCGATGAACAGCAACTCGCCGCCCACCTGCGTCCATGCCAGGCCCGTGACCATGCCGACCTGATCCTGCTCCTCCACCTGCTCCAGGCGGAAACGGTAGGGGCCGAGGTATTTGGGAACGGATTTTTCACTGACGCTGAACTCGTTCTTATCCGGATGGGTCACCGCCTCGCGCGCCAGCTTGCGGCAGATGGAGGCGATCTCGCGTTCCAGGTTGCGCACCCCGGCCTCGCGGGTATAGCGCCGGATGACCATCAGAACGGCGTTGCGCGAAAATTCAACTTTTTTGCCCTCCAGGCCGTTGGCCTTGATCTGCTTGGGCAGAAGGAACTGCTCGGCGATGTGATACTTCTCGACCTCGGTGTAGCCCGGCAGCCGGATGATCTCCATTCGGTCCTGAAGCGGCAGCGGGATGTCGGGCAGCGTGTTGGCGGTCGTGATGAACAGGATGTCCGAGAGATCGTAGTCCAGATCGAGGTAGTGGTCGTTGAAGGCAAAATTCTGCTCGGGGTCCAGCACTTCGAGCAGGGCCGCCGAAGGATCCCCCCGGAAATCCATGCTCATCTTGTCCACTTCGTCCAGGCAGAACACTGGGTTGCTCGCGCCCACCTTTTTGAGCGATTGGATGATCTTGCCGGGCATGGCGCCGATGTAGGTGCGGCGGTGGCCGCGGATCTCGGCCTCATCGCGCACGCCACCGAGGGACAGGCGCACGTATTTGCGGCCGGTCGCGCGGGCGATGGACTTGGCCAGCGAGGTTTTGCCGACGCCGGGAGGGCCCACGAAGCATAGGATCGGCCCCCGGATTTTCTTGACCAGCGCCTGCACGGCGAGGTATTCCAGGATGCGCTCCTTGGGCTTCTCCAACCCGTAGTGGTCTTCTTCCAAAATCCGCTCCGCCTGCGGCAGGTCGTCCGCCAACTCGGTCTTCTCGGTCCAGGGCAGGCTCAAAATCCAGTCGATGTAGTTGCGCACCACCGTGGCCTCGGCCGACATGGGCGTCATCATCTTGAGCTTCTTGAGCTCATGCTCGACTTTCTCAATAGCCTCCTTGGGCATCTTCTTGTTCTTGAGCTTTTCCTCGATTTCCCGGATCTCGTCGCTGAGATCGTCCTCGGCGCCCATTTCCTTTTTGATGGCCCGCATCTGTTCGTTCAGATAGTACTGTTTCTGGGTCTTCTCCATCTGGTCTTTGATGCGGGTCTTGATGCGCTGATCCATCCGGAAGACCTCGATCTCCATCTTGATCAGGCTCAACAGCAGAGGCAGGCGCTCGGCCAAGTCGATCGTGTCGAGCAGCCGCTGTTTGTCCTCGAGCTTGAAGGAGAAATGCGAGGCCACGGTGTCGGCCATCTGGGACGGATCCGCGATGGACGTCACGTTGGTGACGAGCTCCTTGGAAATGCTGCGGTTGAGCCCGGCGTATTCTTCGAAGGTTTCGATGACCGACCGCATCAGGGCGGTGGATTCCGCCGCGGAGAGCTCTTTTTCGACCTGGCGCTCGAGTTCCACCCGGAAGAATTCCTCCTCCGGCAGAAACCGCACCACCCGCGCCCGGCTTTTGCCTTCCACCAGGGCTTTCACGGTGCCGTCGGGCAGACGCAACAGCTGCAGCACCTTCCCGATCGTGCCCATCTCGCTGATGTCCTGCTCGCCCGGGTTGTCGATGCCGGCTTTTTTCTGGGTGGCCAGGAAAACCACCTTGTCCTTGTTCATGGCCTCGGTCAGGGCATTGACGGATCGGGGCCGCCCCACGAACAGGGGCGCCACCATGAACGGAAACACCACGATGTCCCGCAGCGGCAGCAGCGGCAGCACGATCCGATTCGGATGGGATTCCCCATCTCTGAAAAACTTTGGAATGTTCACCATACGTCACACCGAAAATGGAGCCTCCCTGAGCGAGGCTCCAGGTTTAAAATCGGTCCGATCCGATCGGATCAGGCTTGTTTCTTGGTTTGTTCGAACAGCAGGATGGGGTCCTCCTTGTTCAGCACCACATCCTCGCTGATCACACACTCTTTGACATTTTCGAGGGAGGGCAGCTCGTACATGATGTCGAGCATGCAGCCCTCCATGATGGCGCGCAGGCCGCGGGCACCGGATTTGCGCTTAATCGCCTCCTTGGAAACCGCCGACAGGGCGCTGTCGGTAAAGCGCAGATTGACGCCCTCCATCTCGAAGAGCTTCTGGTATTGCTTGATCAGGGCATTCTTGGGTTCCTTGAGAATGCGGATCAGGCTGTCTTCGTTCAGCTCGTGCAGCGTGGCGATCACGGGCAGCCGCCCGAGAAATTCGGGAATCATGCCGTATTTGATCAAATCTTCCGGCTGCACCATCTTGAGCGTGTCGCTGATCGTACGCTCCCTTTCCTGGACGATCTTGGCCCCGAAACCCATCAGCTTGGGGCCGAGGCGGCGCTGGATGATCTTCTCCAGACCGGTAAAGGTGCCGCCGCAGATGAACAGAATGTTGGTGGTGTCGACCTTGATGAAATCCTGCTGGGGATGCTTGCGCCCGCCCTTGGGCGGCACGCTCGCGAGCGTGCCCTCCAGGATT
Organism: uncultured Desulfatibacillum sp.; assembly: GCA_964427375.1. Lineage (GTDB taxonomy): Bacteria > Desulfobacterota > Desulfobacteria > Desulfobacterales > SpSt-501 > SpSt-501. Next base: position 23,182 of record CAYRUF010000042.1, read on the forward strand.
TTGAGCAGGGCCTGCTGCACGCCCTCGCCTGAAACGTCCCGGGTGATGGAGGGATTGTCGGCCTTGCTGGCGATCTTGTCGATTTCGTCGATGTAGACGATCCCGCGCTTGGCCTTTTCGACGTCGTAATCGGCGTTCTGCAGCAGCGACAAAATGATGTTTTCGACGTCCTCCCCCACGTAGCCGGCCTCGGTCAGGCTGGTGGCGTCGGCGATCGTGAACGGCACGTTCAGAAACCGCGCCAGCGTCTGGGCGAGCAGCGTCTTGCCGCAGCCGGTCGGGCCGATCAGCAGGATGTTGCTTTTCTGCACGTCCACGTCCCCGGCGTTGAAGGCCGATTCCAGCCGCTTGTAGTGGTTGTAGACCGCGACCGAAAGAATCTTCTTGGCCGGCTCCTGCTCGATCACATAGCCGTCCAGTCGCTCCTTGATTTCCTTGGGGGTCAGGAAATGGGTCGTGTCCTTGGCGTCCTTTTCGGTCTCTTCCTCGATGATTTCGCTGCAGAGCTGGATACACTCATCGCAAATGTAGACCGCGGGACCGGCGATCAGCTTGCGGACCTCGGACTGGTTCTTGCCGCAAAACGAGCAGAACAGGTTGTCGTTGTCGTCCTTCTTTTTCGCCATGCTATGCCTCCGGCTTGTCCAAACGGTCGAGATCCTGACGGTTGGCGATCACGTGATCGATGATTCCGTAAGCCTTGGCCTCTTGAGCGCTCATGAAATAATCCCGATCGGTATCGCGCTGGATCGAATCCATCGTCTTGCCGGTATGCTGGACGAGGATCTGGTTCAGCGACTCCTTCATCCGCAGGATCTCCTTGGCCTGGATCTCGATGTCCGAGGCCTGCCCCTGAAACCCGCCCATCGGCTGGTGGATCAAAATGCGGGCATTGGGAAGCGAGTAACGTTTGCCGTGGGCGCCGGCCGTGAGCAGCAGGGCGCCCATGCTGGCGGCCTGGCCGATACAGACCGTGACGATGTCCGGCTTGATATACTGCATGGTGTCATAAACCGCCAGGCCGGCGGTGACCAGTCCGCCGGGCGAGTTGATGTAAAAATTGATGTCCTTGTCCGGATCCTCGGATTCCAGAAACAGCAGCTGCGCGATCAGCAGATTGGCAACTTCGTCGTTCATGGCGGAACCCAGGAAGATGATCCGATCCTTCAGCAGACGGGAATAGATGTCATACGCCCGTTCACCGCGGCTGCTTTGTTCGATGACCATGGGTATCAGCGGCACTCTGTGTCTCCTTCTGGTTCGGTTTCGTCGATCGGCGACATGGCCTGGACTCGCGTCGGCCGGCCCGTTGCCCGCTATCGGGCCTCGGGCGCGACGTCCTCAATCGTGCTCCCGTCGAGGACGAGCTTGATCGCCTTTTTTTCAAGCAACGCATGCTTGTAATAATCCAGCTTTTCGGGATTCTCCCGGTAGTATCGCCGAATCTCCGCTACCGGCTGCTGGAAGCTGTCGGCCATTTTCTGCATCGCCTCATGGAGCTCATCGTCGTTCAGCTCGAGCTTTTCCTGTTCGATGATTTTGCCCAGGATCAGGTGGCGCTTGACCTGTTTCAGCGCCGTGTCGCGGTATTTTTCGGCGATGATCTCGCGCGACAAGCCGGCATCGGCCAGTGAGGTATTGCGGTAGGAAAAGGAGCGCTCGGCCTCCTCGACGATGCCGTCGAGTTCCATCTCCACCAGCGCCTCCGGCACCTCGAACGCCGCCCGCTCCAACAGACCGCTGAAGGCCTGCTCGCTGAGCTCCTGCTCGACCCGCTTTTCGTATCCCTGGGTCAGATTCGTGGTGATGCCGCGTTTGAGGTCTTCCAGCGTTTCGAACCGGCCGGCATTTTTGGCGAATTCGTCATTGATCTCCGGCAGAATCTCCTGCCGGATTTCGTGCAGTTTCACCTTGAACTGCAGCGTTTGGCCGGCCAGGGATTTGTTGGCATAGTCCGCCGGAAACGCCACCGGAAATTCGCGCGTCTCGCCGGCGGACATGCCCATCAGCTGTTGGTCGAACTCCTTGAGAACAGCCCCGGCACCGACCCTCAGCGAAAAATTCTCCGTCTTGGGCGCACCGGCAAACGGCCGGCCGTCTTTGAAGCCCTCGAAATCGATCAGCAGGTGGTCGCCTTCGCGCACGGGGCGGTTATCGGCGATCTTCTCCAGCCGAGCGAGATTTTTTTGGAGCATTTTCAGCTGGGCATCCACCTCTGCATCGCTGACCGTGTAAACGGAGCGCTTCAGCTTCATCCCTTTGAGATCGATGTCCGCGATCGGCGGCGTCACCTCGACGGTCGCGGCATATTTGTACGGCTGCGAGATATCGATTTCCGGCGGGTCCAGCTTGGGGCGGCCCACGACCCTCAGGTCCTTCTCTTTGACCGCATCGATAAACGAGTTCTGAATCAGCCGAGAGGACACATCGGCCAGAACGTCCTTGCGGAACATTTTTTCCAATACGGACCGCGGGACTTTCCCGGGCCTAAACCCTTTTATTTTTGCGCTTTTTTTGATCTCATCATAGGCCTTGTCGATCTCGCGAACGACATCTTCACGGGGGATCTCCACATGAAGGGTTTTCTTGACGCTGCTGATGTCTTCAACGGTTACCTGCATCGATAACATGCCTTCCTAACGTATAGTTTTCCCGGAGGGGACGATCGCCGATTTAAGGAGCGTCGAATATGGTGCGAGAGGGGAGACTTGAACTCCCATTCTGTCGCCAGAGCTGGATCCTAAATCCAGTGCGTCTACCAGTTCCGCCACTCTCGCTCGTCGGCAGCATCACGCCGCTTTAGGCAAGAAAAATCCCACCTGAGCCTAGCGAGGGGCTCCATCAGCGGGTAAAAACTACATAAAGGTAATTTTTTCACGCTTTTGGTTCAGTATAAAGTCAAAAACCAGCCATGTCAACAACGGTAGACCTTTCCGGGCGCCTGCCGCCGGGATGAACCGCCTGGCGCTTGCGCAAACGATCCGGCCGTGTTAGAAACATAACCCGAATCGGGGCGTGGCGCAGCCTGGTAGCGCACCTGCTTTGGGAGCAGGGGGCCGTCAGTTCAAATCTGACCGCCCCGACCAATAGATTTCAGCCGGCCCAATCCCGGCTGAATTTTTTTGAAGTCATCCATAACCCTTCCGGCTCTTGCCGGAGTCAGCGCGCGGCGCACGCCCCTCCTCAGGCGGCTTAAACCGCCTCCATGTTGATGGTTTTCATGAGCATACTCAATGACCTGAATGCCATCCACCGCCGTTTCAAAGCCGTCGGCGCCGCGCTCATGCGCGCAAACCTCAACAACACCCACAGCGGCAATCTGTCCTGCCGCGACCCTCGGGACCCGGATCGTTTTTGGGTCACCGCCTCGGGATCCCCGTGCGGCCGCCTTGCCGTCAAGGACCTCGTTGGGGTGCGCTTCAGCGATATGCGCCATGAAGGATCGGTCCGGCCCTCATCCGAAGCCAATACCCACCGCCGGGTCTTGGAACTGCCCGGAGTGAAGGCCTGCGCCCACTGCCATGCCATCGCCACCACCCTGATCGGCTTGGAAGCCTCCCGGCACCCGATCTTCCTGACTCCGCTCGACGCCCCGGGACCGCCGCCGCGGGAGCACCTCTTCCAGCCGGTGGATGCATGGGGGGCGGGCCTGCTCGGAGCTGTCCCGGTGGGAGTCTTCCAAAACACGGTCGGCTCAACCGAGATGGAGCAACGGATCCCCGCTTACCTGCGCCGGGCGCCCGTTGCCGTCGTCAAGGGCCATGGGCCGTTTGCCCGCGGGCAGAGCCTCGAGCAGTGCCTGCACCACCTGAACGTTCTAGAGCACAGTTCAGCCGTAGCCATTGCGCTGCGACGGCGGGGAGTCGACATCCGGGCGTTCCAGGAAGCCATCCGCTCCGCCGGCACCCAAGCGGTATTTGGATGGACCCCGCGCCGCCTGGATGCCTGGAAGCGGCCTTGGAAACCCGCCTGCGCCTCCCCGATTCGGGATGAATTCCGCGACTGGCTGTCGTATAATTTCGATCTCGGCCTGGGGGCCTTCGGCACCGGGTCCATGAGCTGCAAAATCTCCGACGATGAAATGATCTTCTGCCCTACGTCGGCCGCACCCCGCGGCATCGAAGCCCCGCTGCAGCGCATTGCGCTTCACCCAAAGGGGGATGAGGAGGACGCCGATCTGCGTCTGCACCGCCGGCTCTACACCCGCACGGCGTTTAAAGCCTGCATGCTCGCCGCCAGCCCGCTGGCGACCGCTGAGGCGATGGCCGCCCTGGCGGCGGCCGAAGGATTGGATGCGCTGGTCAAGGCCTCCGGTTCCGGCCCGCGGCCTGCCGGTAGACACCCGCTCGTCGTGCCCATCGATGCCGAGTCCATCCATTATAATATCCGGCTGCCGGTCGCGGGCATCCACGGCCTGGCGCTCGACGCGGAAGCCGACGTCGTCGCCGGCCTGCTTCCAGCCTTCAGCGGCTGCGTCCTCGTTGCGGGCTGGGGAGTCGTCTCCGCCGGCGAGGAGCATCTCGGACAGGCGGCCTATCGCCTGTCGCTGGCCGAACGCATCGCCCGTTTCCGCCTGGAGGTCGACCTCAACCATCGTCTGTTCGGGACTCCCCCGCTGGCGGCATTCGAATGACGGCGCTGCTGCACTTCAAGCGCTACGGCGCGGGCGAGCCCCTGTTGATTCTGCATGGGCTTTTCGGATGCTGGGACAACTGGCACCCGGTGGCGAAATCGCTCGCCCGGCGTTTCTGCGTCTACGTCCCCGACCTGCGCAATCATGGCAAGTCCTTTCACAGCCCCCGCTTCGATTACGATGCCATGGCCGAAGATGTGCAGCGCCTGATGGACGCACGGGCCATCGACCGCACCGTGCTGATCGGCCATTCGATGGGCGGAAAGGCGGCGCTGCGCTTCGCCGCCCTGCACCCTGAACGGGTGCTGAGGCTGGTCGTCGTGGATATCACCCACAAGGCCCGGCCCCCCGTTTATGCGGACGCCATCGAGGCCCTCGTTCGACTCGACCTCAACGCCCTTAAGCGGATCAGAGACGCCGAAGTCGAGCTGCGGCCGTCTATCCCGGACCCCGCCGTCCGCTTTTTTCTGCTGAAAAACCTGGAGCATCTGCCGGGCGGCGCTTACCGCTGGAAGGTCAACCTGGATGCCATCCGGCGCAACCTGCCGCTGATCTGCGGGCCGGTGGACATCCGCGAGTTTACCAAACCCTGCCTGTTTATCCGCGGCTCGAACTCGAACTACATCGAGCCGGGGGACTGGCCGGATATCCAGTTCCGCTTCCCCCTGGCGCGCCTGGTTACCATCGCCGGCTCCGGCCATTGGCCGCACGTGGACAACAAGACCGCTTTCCTGAACGCTCTCGGCGGTTTTCTGGCCGCACCTTCGGATGCTTTACAGTAATAGGGAATGGTGCTAATGAGTTTCCCTTCAGACACGAGCGACATGAGCGGTTGATCCGCTGCGGAGCGCCTTTGCCGCGGCCCGCCCGCAGCCGGGCGGGCCGCGGTCGAGGGGCACGCCCCACAAGGCTGAATTCATGGCCCGTAAAAGTGTTTTGGAAAAGCTGATCGATGTCCAGCCGAAAGCCGAGCTTTGGTGGGACTCCTCGCCGCTGGTTTTTGCAAGCTGGCGCCGCCGGATGATCGAAAAGGCTTCCGATCCGGTAGAAATGGCGGCCTGGCTGGATCGTCTCTACAGCCCCTCCAACCTCCCCACCGACAACCTGTTCCGGGGCGTCACCACCAACCCGCGGTTGAGTTTCAACGTCATCAAGGACGACCCGGCCTACTGGTCGAACTGGATCGACGCCTTCATCCGCGCTCGGAACTGCCGCGACCCCGAGGTGGTGTTCTGGGAGACCTACAAGGAAATCGCCGGCCGCGGGGCCCGGCTGCTCCGGCCCATTTTCGAGGCCAGCGGCAAGACCCATGGTTTTTTTTCCGCCCAAACCGACCCGCGCCTGCGCCACGACGTCGAAAAAATGGTCGCCCAGGGCCTGGAGCTGCATGCGCTGGGGCCCAATATCATGATCAAAATCCCGGGAACGGCCGAAGGCTACGAAGCCATCCGGCGGCTGACCGCCCGGGGCATCTCCACGAACAACACCGTCTCGCTGGTCATCGCCCAATTCGTCGCCTGCATGCAGGTGGTGTCTCAGGGGCTGGCGCAGGCGCGGGCCGAGGGGGTGGACCTGACCGGATGGCGTTCGATCATCACCATCATGAGCTCGCGTTTCGGCACCCAGGGCGCTCTGGAGCAGGAGGCGGCCGACATCGGCCTGAAATTGAACGAAAGCGACGTGCGCTGGGCGGAGATCGCCCTCATCAAGCGCGCTTACGATCTCGTCCGGCGGAACCCGGATTACCCCGGCAAGATCCTGATCAGTTCCATGCGGGTGAGTCCGGTGGTGGACGGCACGGCCCGCGTCTGGCATCTTGAAAAGATGGCCGGCGCCGACCTCGTTTACACCTTGCCGCCGTCTTTTATCGAGGCGCTGCTGCTCAAGGTCCCCGACCTGGAATTCAGCCGCCAATGGGACGAGCCCGTCCCGCCGGACGTCCTGTCCCGCCTGCTGCGAATCCCCTACTTCGAACGCGGGTACCGCGAAGACGGCTACTCCAACGGCGAATTCAATGCCCACCCCGCTCTGGTCGCCACGGCCCGGGAATTCAGCGCCGCCACCCGCGGCATGGTGGATTATATCGCCGAACGCATTCGTTTTTCGCTTGACTAAACCGCCGACATCGTAAATTGATAATGGTTCGCCGGCCCTCCGGCCGGCGATGCGCCAACTGCATTCTGGGAGATGATGATGCCAACTCCGCCCGCCAACGGCGGATCGCCTCGGCCGCCCGAGCCGATCCTGCTCGGCATGTACCGCAACATCTACGCCACCCGGCAGTTCGAGCTCAAGTGCATCGAGCTCTACCGGCAGGGCCTGATCCGCGGCTACCTGCACCCGTACATCGGCCAGGAGGCCATCGCCGCCGGGGCCTGCGCGGCCTTGAACCCAGCGGACTGCATCGTCAGCACGCACCGCGGCCATGGCCACTGCATCAGCAAGGGCGCGGACTTGAAGCTGATGATGGCCGAGATCATGGGCCGGGCCACCGGCTATTGCCGCGGGCACGGCGGCTCGATGCACATCTCCGACAAACGGGTGAACAACCTGGGAGCCAACGGCATCGTCGGCGCCGGCATCCCCATCGCCACCGGTGCCGCCATGGGGATCAAGGTCCGTGGAACCGACCAGGTCGTGGTGGGCTTCTTCAGCGACGGGGCTTCCAACAACGGGGTCTTTGCCGAATCCCTGAACCTGGCCGGCATCTATGGGCTGCCGGTGATCTACCTCCTGGAGAACAACCACTACGCCGTCTCGACCCCGATTGAATGCGCCACCGGCTGCTGCGACTTGGCCGGCCGGGGCCCGGCTTACGGCGTCCCCGGCATCTGTGTGGACGGAAACGACGCCCTGGCCGTCTATCGGGAGACCGGCGCCGCGGTCGCGCGGGCGCGCCGCGGGGAGGGCCCGACCCTGATTGAAGCCAAGACCTACCGCCACGGCGGCCATCATGTGAACGACCCCGGCCTGTACATGGATCCGGCGGTTCTGGCGGAATGGAAGGCCCGCGACCCGCTGCTGCTGATGCGCCGGGCCATCGGCGACGACGCCCGATGCGCCGAAATCGAAGCGCAGGTGAATGCCGAGCTGGAGGCGGCCGTCGTATTCGCCACGAACAGCCCCGAGCCCTCCGTGGACGCCTTCCTCGCCAGCATCGAAGCCGGCATATAAATATAGATGAAGGAAGCCGTAACATGATCGAGATGATGTACCGCGACGCCCTGCGGCGGGCCATCGACGAAGAGATGCAGCGGGATCCGCTGGTTTTCCTGATGGGGGAGACGATCGCCGAGCGCGGGGGCTCCTACAAGGTCACCGAGGGTCTCTGGCAGAAGTACGGGCCCCGGCGGGTCATCGACACGCCCATCGCCGAGGCGTCCTTTACGGGAATGGCGGTCGGTGCGGCCCTGGTCGGCTGCCGGCCGGTCATCGAAATCCTCTTCATCGACTTCGCCATGCTGGCCATGGACCAGATCGTGAACCAGGCGGCCAAGTACGCGTTCATATCCGGCGGCCAGGGCACGGTGCCCATGGTCCTGCGGACCCAGGGCGGCGCCGGCAACGGCCTGGCGGCCCAGCACTCCCAGAGCCTCGAAGCACTCTTTTACCACATTCCGGGGCTCAAGGTCGTGATGCCCTCCACTCCTCAAGATGCCTGCGGCCTGCTCAAGGCCGCCATCCGCGATGACCACCCGGTCGTGTTCATCGAGCACAAGCTGCTCTACATGACCAAGGGGCCGGTTCCGGAGGCGGAGACCGTCATCCCCCTCGGCCGGGCCGACATCAAGCGCTCCGGCACGGATGTCACCCTGGTGACCTACTCCTACATGACGCTGAAATGCCTGGAGGCTGCGGCCCTGCTGGAATCCGAAGGCATCAGCGTGGAGGTCGTCGACCTGCGGACCCTCGCGCCCCTGGATACGGAGACGATTTTAAACTCGGCCCGAAAAACCGGGCGGGTGATCATCGTGCACGAGGCCGTCAAACGCGGCGGCATCGGCGGCGATCTGGCGGCCATGCTCATGGAAGAGGCCTACGACGATCTCGACGGCCCGGTGCTGCGCATTGCCGGCCGCAACACCCCGATCCCGTACAATCTGAATATCGAGAAAGCATGCATTCCTTCGGTGGAGGATATCATCGAGGGCGTGCTCCGCATGGTGTAAACCGGGATGGCGACCGACATCATCATGCCCCAGGGAGGGCAGGACATCACCGAGGGCCTGGTGGTCCGCTGGTTCAAGAAAGAGGGCGACCCGCTGCAGCGCGGGGAGGTCATCTGCGAGGTGGAGACCGAAAAAGCCGTTTTCGAGGTGGAGGCGCCGGTCGACGGCGTGCTCCTCAAGATCATCGCCCCGGCCGGCACGAAAGTACCGGTCTTCGCGGTGATCGGGATCATAGGGGCCCCGGGCGAAGCCATCGATTCCGATCGCCCCGCCACCGCTTCCGCGCCGGCCGGTCAACCCATCGATATCGCGGCCATTCGCCGCCGAGCCGCGGGCCGGGCGGGCGGCCCTGAAAAAGCCGCCGCCTCCGGGAGGGCCCGCCGGCTGGCCTCCGAGAAAGGGGTGGATCTAAACGATGTCACCGGCAGCGGACCCGGGGGGCGCATCGTCGAGAAGGACATCCTGCTCCACGTGGATAAACGCAAGCTCTCGGTTGAGGCCTTGCGGGGCCGCAGCACGCCCCTGTCGCCCATGCGCCGCACGATTGCCCGGCGGATGGGGCAGAGCAAGCAGACCATCCCCCATTTCTATGCCGCGGTCTCTGCGGATGTCACCGCGGCGCTGGAGCGGCGCGACCAGCTCCAGCGCGAGACCGGCGCCGGCATCTCCGTGACCGATCTGATCCTCAAGGCCACGGCCCTGGCGCTGAGAGCCTTTCCGGCCATGAACTGCCGGCTTCAGGGGGATCAGATCGTTTGGCTGGATGACGTCAATATCGGAATGGCCGTCATGCGGGATGACGGCGTGATGGTGCCGGTCCTCGCCCGGGTGGACCGCCTGGGGCTTGAGGATATCGCCCGCCGGTCATCCGAAGCCGCCGCCGCCGCCCGGGCGGGCCGGCAGGCCGGCCTGGAGCCGGCGTGCTTCACGGTCAGCAACCTGGGCATGCTCGGGGTCGACAGCTTCACCGCTATCATCAATCCGCCGGAAGCCGGCATCCTGGCGGTCGGAAGGGTCGAAAAACGTCCGGTGGTGGTGAATGACGAGGTTTGCATCCGCAGCATGCTGGCGCTGACGCTCTCGGTGGATCACCGCATCGTGGATGGCGCGCTCGCGGCGCGATTTATCGCCCGGATCCGGCATCACCTGGAGAATCCCCTCACCCTGTGATGGCTTCGTAAAGAGGCCAATCTCGGCGTTGGGCCTCATCTCGCTGCCGCTGCGGCCTACGGCCAGTACGCCTCGCGGCACGAGATTCGCGCGCCTTGATCTTGGCCTCTTTACGAAGCCATAGCTTCGGACGACGTTTTGCGAGCCCATCACTCTCTGCGGAGCCCGGAAATCGTCGCACGGCACCCGACCCGATGGAGCCGATGTTAAGCCGGACCGGCCTGGCGGGTATGCCGGAACATGGCCGGCGCTCCGCAGAGAATCAACAGATCGCCCAATGGCCCAATGCCGATCAGGGCCGCCAGGCTGAAGAAGGGCGATATCCGGCGATTCGCCAGCGAAACCGCAAAATCGATCTCCGAATCGATCAAATACGCCCAAAGACCGTCCTGGATAAAAACAACGAAAACCAGCCCGATTCCGGACAGCAGCACCAGGCCCCAGGCGGCCCAGCGTTTGCGTTTCATGATGCCGATGGCGCATATGATGAACGGAACGGAAAACAGAAGATTTTTATAGCCCAGCCATTGAAGGGTTAAATCCGGCAGGTTGACCGGCTCATACGCCAACCACAACACCGCCTTGAGCATCGCCATCCAGCCGACCGCCCACAACACCCAGGGATAATCATAAGTGACCCGCTCCGGTGGAAACGGATTCATTCTAAATTTCATACTACCACCCGCCATGCGCGTCGATGAACTCATAGGAAGTCATCCGCATCGATGACTTCGTAAAGAGTCCAAGATCAAGGCGCGCGAATCTCGTGTCGCGAGGCGTACTTCCCGTACGCCGCAGCGACAGCGAGATGAAGCGCAACGCCGAGATTGGACTATTTACGAAGTCATCATGTTGACTTTCGCAATTCAGCCCATGCCCCTTAAGCGATTTAAACGGAGAAGTCAAACCGCGCACCGGTTGGCGGCCCTACCGGCCGATCGGGATCAGCCGCCGGCACGCAACCGCGAGGCGGTGGGGCCGGTTGGCTGAAGTCCGCCGGCCGGTTCAGGGAGCTCCGACCATCAATGCAGCAGATTGAGAATGGAAAGCACGATCAGCACGCAGGAAATGGAGCCTCCCAGCAAACCGAAGAAAATGGGATAGCGGAAGAAGACCGTGTCCAGGCTCTTGACCGGTCGGTTGGCCTTCTCGATCAGCACCCGGGTTTCGATCCAGCGATTCATCCGTTGTTCGAACGCGCGCAGTTTGCGCGGCGCCAGAATCAAGCCGATGCCGGCCGCCAGGCCGAGCAGGCAAGCCGCCCGGCCGATCCATCCAATGGTCTGAAAGAGGATCTCGCCGATAACGCTGGGAAGGCGCGCGCCGAAAAATATCAGCGTGAACAGGGCAACGTCGAACTTGAACAGGAAAAATAGAAAGGCAAACCCCGAACCGGCCACCAGCAGGGCCCCGACGGCAATCGAATGGCCGTATACGAAATTCTCCGTCGGGATATCCCGGTCCAGAAACCCGAGCTTCCGATCGAAATCCAGGCTGCGGTTGAAGAGCCTGCTGACGCTCTGTGTGGCCCGAGGTGCGAACAGCAGCATGAGCGAAAGCGCCATCCCTAAAATTCCAAACACCAGCGTCAGGATTTCGATCGTCTGAAGGCCGATCTCCCAGAGCAGCGTCATTTCGTTACGGATCCTTCCGGCTCCCGGTCTGTGTCAGGGCGGCCGCCAGTTCATGGATTTCCGGCGCGGCGATGGCCGCCAGCTTTTTCTTGACCACCCTCGAATAATATTCACGCTCGGTCTTGGTCAGATGCTGACTCTTGAGCTTCTTAAAAATCAGCTCCTTCTGTTTTTCGGAGAACAGCAGCTCCAGTTGCGGGCCCAATCGCGCCGATCCGCCGCGCAGGCTGGTCGATGCCGCCGGCTTCGGCGCCGCAGGCCTTTCGCGCGTGAACTGCTTCAAGGCGGACTGCAGATCGGCCACCGCGACCCGCGGACCGCCGGTGAGCTGGACATGATCCGCGGCTGCCAGAGCCGCATGTCTCATTTTCAGGCTTTCTGCGATCTGGCGGAGATGGTGGGGGGCGGGGATGCCCTCGCGGCGGAAGAGTTCCGCGCTGATGAACAGAAGCTTCTCCAGGTTCTGCCGCTTCGGGTTGGACTCCCAATAGCGCCCCAGGAGATTCGAGCTGTCCACCTCGATTCCGCGGCGGCTGCAGATGGCGAGTACCGCCGGGAAGCGGGATACCAGGGCGGAGTCCTGCGCCCCGGCCAGGGCATCCAGAATGATCATGATCTGGGGCGCAGACACCTTCCGCTCCCCGGAATGCTCCAGGATGGAGTTCAACAGATGCAGCGCATTCCGGGTCGGGTTCTCGGAAACGGCCGCCTCGCCGGTTTCGTCATTGCCCACGCCGAATGCCTCTATCATGGCGGATATCGGTCATAACGGTATCATCATACAATGAATCCCGATAGATAACAAGCAAATTGTACGTTAACATACAAACATCTTGGACTCGATCGGGTGACGGGTTGAGGTGATTGTAGGTTTTGCGGATGGGGTGGCCGTATTTATTGTAGGTATGCATCCAACAGATGGGAAGCTCAATTCCGATGGTAGACGCGCTGCCGGGCGCTGGCCGCCCGGACCAGGGTTTCCACTTCGACATCGACGTAATCGAAGACCCGCGCCTTCTGTTTGCCCGGAGCCGGCCGCAGGACCCGCCCGAGGTATTGGAGCACCCGGCCGCTGAAGCGGATGGGCGTCGCCAGGAACAGGGTGGACAGGCCGCGGCAGTCAAACCCCTCGCCGATGAGCTGGCCGGTGGCGATCACCACGCGCACCTGCCCGGCGTTCATCCGCTCCACAACCGCCTGCCGCTCCGGGAGCGGCATTTCGCCGGTCATCAACTCGCTGTCGACCTTGAACCGGTAGCGCAGCAACGCCTGCAGGTTCTCGCAGTGGGCGCGGCGGTCGGAAAGCACCAGGGCAATGCCCGAGTGTTCGCGCACCTCCTCCGCCACATCCTGTGCAATCATCAAATTGCGTTCGGTGTCCCCGGTCAGCTCGGACAGCATCTTGCTGTATTCGTTGACCGGATCGTGGAAGGGCCTGAAGCGGGTGGCCCGGATGATCACCTCCGCCGGCAGCACCTCTCCGGCGGCCACCAGGCCGGCCTGGTCCACCTCGTGATGCACGTCGCCGAGATGCCAGAAAATCAATCGGGAGAGGTTGTCGCGGCGCCAGGGGGTGGCCGAAAGTCCCAGCATGAACCGGGCATCGAAATGGACGAGCGCCTCGGTGAAGGTTCGGCTGGGACAGCGGTGGCACTCATCGGCCACCACGAACCCGATGTGCTGGGAGACCTCCTCGGCGCATTTATACAGGGACTGAACCAGCGCCACGCTGATCCGGAAGCCGATCTTGATGCGGCCGCCCGCGATCATCCCGCATTCCGCGGACGGTATGCCGAGGAAGGCCTCGATGCGCTCGACCCATTGGGCGGCCAGGTCCTTGGTGTGCACGATGACCAGGGCCGGCTGCCGGCGCCGGGCCACCATGGCGAGCGCCATCACCGTCTTGCCGGAGCCGGTGGGGGCGTTCAAGGTCCCGAAGTCGCGCGCCAGCATCTGCTCGACGGCGGCCTGCTGAAACGCGCGCAGCTCGCCCCGAAAGTCGAAATCGACCGGCGGCAGGCTGCGCCTCCGGTCGTCGAGCCGATAGTCGAGCCCCATGCGGCGGCACATCAGCAGCACCTGCCGGAGGCAGCCGCGCGGAATCCACAACCCATCGGCGCCGACTTTGTCGTAGAACTTGAGCACGCGGGGCGTGCCCCGATTCCAGCGCCCCATGCGTTCGTTCTCCAGCCACCTGGGGTTGGGGAATTCGAGCTTCTCCATCAGCGCCTGCTTGAGTTGGGGCGGAAGGCCTTTCAGACGGAGGTTGTAGTCGAGGGTGAGAGTCAGCGGAGGCATGGCGGGCATCGAAGCCGGATGGACCTCAGCCCGTTTCGTCGAGCACGCCGCGGGCCAGCTCGATGTCATAGGCCCGCCGCGGGTCGAAGGCCTTGCCGGTGTACATCTCGGCGGCCTTCAGGATGGCGCCGTGCGGAACCCAGTCGTGCTGTTCCCACAGTTGGGGATCGTCGGCGTTCCACAGGCGGAACCAGACCGCTCCCTCGGACTCCTTCACGTACATGTGGACCCGGCGGTTGTTCGGAAACGGATAGTAGTAAGTGCCTCGTTCGTCTTTCATGGTGTAGGGTGGTTGGGGATTAGTGTTTGGTGTTTGGTGTTTGGTGCCGCTATAGTCGGTTGGCGTCCAGAAACGCGGTGATGGCCGCATTGACTTCCTGCGGCTGCTCGATCGGCACGAAATGCCCGGCGTCCCGCACATGGCAGCGCACCGCGTTCGGAATGCTCTTTTCAAGAAACTGGCCGTATTTGGGCGGCGTGAGCTGGTCGTCCTCGGCTGAAATGATCAGGACCGGCATTCGCATGGACCCGAGCCGCTGCATGACGTCGAACCGGTCGCAGGCCGTGAAATCGCCGTGGGCCACGGCGGGATCGGTCTTGAGCGAATCCTCCAGGAACGGCTGCTTCACCGCGGGCGGCGTCTTTTCGGAGAAGCCCGACCGGTCGATCATCGCCACATAGGCCTGGAAATCCGTTTCGATCAGCCTAAACAGTGCGGGCAGCACCCGCAGCCGGGCGCCCGAACTGATGATGACGCCCGCCGGAAAGCGCGCCGGCTCGTCCAGCAGCAGCTGCTGGGTGATGGCTCCGCCCATGCTCAAACCGCAGGGCACCGGCCGCGGCGCGGCGGTCTCGTCGAGGAAATCGACGACCGTGCGGGCATAATCCTCCACCCGGGATTGCGCCCGGCCGCCGCTGCGGCCATGGCCGGGCAGGTCGATCGCAACGGTGTTCACGCGCGCCGCCAACTCCTCCACCTGGGCGTGCCACAGCCGCGACGACTCGCCGGCGCCGTGAATAAAAACGAGCGTCGATCGCGACGGATCCAGCGGCCATCGGCCGCAGATGAAAGCGATGTCTCCGCTGGCACGGCGTTCCACGGGCAACCTCCTGCGGGCAACTGGGGGCCTCGACCAAATCGAGACTGGGGTTTTATAAGAAACCGCCTCCGATCTGTCAAACCCTTCCGCCTCACAGCACGAGTGCGGTGATGAACGCCAGCAGTTGGTTCAGGTTCTGGCAGGGCCGCACCTCGTCGCAGACGGCTTCAAACACCCGCATCTCGCTGTCGCCCGTGTACCAGAACTGGCTTGCTTCCGGGTTGAGCCAGACCAGCCGCCGGCAGCGCGCCCGCATTTCGGCCAGGATGCCTTCCTGCGGATCGGTGTAGTTGCAGCGGCCGTCGCCGATGATGATCAATGTCGTCTGCCGGTTGAGGATGTCCAGAAAGCGCTGTCGGAACTCCCGGAGCGTGCGGCCGTAGTCCGTCGCGGCGTTGTAGTCGATGTCCGCATCCTTGAGGATTTTCTCGATCGCCGGGTTGACCGCATGCTGCTTGAAGACGTCCGAGACCTCCTGCAGCCCGGCCACGAAGATGAAGCTGCGCACCTGGGCAAAACAGCCCTGCAGGGAGTAAAGCATGTTGAGCATGAAGCGGGCGGCCGACCACACCGAACCCGAGACGTCGCAGAGCGTGACGATCCGGGCCTTGCGCGGCGGGCGCCGCCGGTGGAACACCTCCAGGGGGACTCCGGCATAGGCGGCGGCGTGCCGCAGGGTCTTCTTGACGTCCAGCACCCCCCGCCGGCGGGCGGCCTGGCGTCGGCTGAGGCGATCCTTGAGCCGCCGGACCAGCAGGGCGATGGCCTCCCGCATGGCCTCCACTTCGCGCGGCGTCAGCGAGGCGAAATGCACCTCTCCCAATTCGTCGAGGGAATGGCGCAGAAGCCGATGTCGCTCGGAGGCCGGAGGGTCCGCGCCGGCCTCTCCAAGCAGCCGCCGCACCACTGCCAGGCGATCCCGGAAATGCTCGGACAGATCGCGGCGCTCCTCCCATCCCACCTCGTCGCGGCGCTCGGCCAGCGCCTGGGCCAGCTGCTCTTCCAGCATCCGAATGCGGTCCGCCAGCTCCAGGCGCCGCCCCGCCGAGATCCCGCCGGAGCGGACCGCCGGCCCCGGCGGGCCGGCCTCTCGGCCGCCGGCGGCCATGTGCTCCAGCAACCGGCCGGGATCGCCGGCCAGAAAATCGACGATGGCCTGCAGGGCCGGGTCGCTTGCGGCCGCCGGCTGCAGGGATTGGAGGATGGAGCGGATCGCCGCCGCCAGCTCGGGCGAGCGCGCAATCGACGGGTCCTGGCGCCGCTCGTGGAAGAACAGGCGGAACAGCCGCTCGAAATGGGCCTGCTCGCGGCGGCTCTTCGCGAAGTTCGCCTGCAGGACGGCTTTAAACTGGGTGGCGTCGAGGGGATCGATCCGTTCCAGATGCTGAAGGCAGTCGAGCACCTCCGCGGTGGACACGCGCAGGCCGGCGGCCCGCGCGCCGGCCACGAACCTGAGCAGAAGGGGCACCATCTGGATTCCTGAGCGAAACGATTTTAATCAAAATTGTTTCGGATTTCGGATTTCGCGCTTCGAATTTAAACCCGATCGGATCATTCGTGATCAAGATTGCCGCCGGGTGAAGTTCGGCGCTGCGATCCCAAACTGTAACCCTTGGCGATCTTCTCGTGGACGAGCTGGACATCGGAGCGGTGTTTGCAGACGACGTTCAGGGTTTCGCGCAGGACCTCCACCGAAAGGTCCTCCACCTGGAGCGCGAGCAGGGCCTGAGCCCAGTCCAGGGTCTCCGATATGGCGGGCTTCTTCTTGAGATCCAGCTGCCGGATCCGCCGGATCGCGTCCACCAGCTGGACGACCAGCCGGTCGGCGATGCGCGGGAGCTTGCGCCGCACGATCTCCAGCTCGAGGTCGCGGTCCGGGTAGTCGATGTACAGGTGCAGGCAGCGGCGCTTGAGTGCGTCGCTCATGTCGCGAGAGTCGTTGGACGTCAGGAAAACCGACGGAATCTGCCGCGCCCGCCGCGTGCCGAGCTCGGGAATCGACACCTGGAAATCGCTCAGGACCTCCAGCAGAAAGGCTTCGAATTCCGGGTCGGACTTGTCGACTTCGTCGATCAGCAGCACCACCGGGCGCTCCGCGCTGATGGCCTGCAGCAGCGGCCGCGGCTGAATGAACCGCTCCGAGAAGAAGGCGTCTTCCTGGGCGGCGATGCGGTCCACGGCCTCGGCGATCGACCGCGCGCCGGCGATGACGTCGCCGATCTTTTCCTTGACCATCTGGGTGTAGAGCAGCTGCTTGGCGTATTCCCACTCGTAGAGCGCCTTGGCTTCGTCCAGGCCCTCGTAGCACTGCAGGCGGATCAGCTCGCGGCCCAGGCAGCGGGCGACGGCCTTGGCCAGTTCGGTCTTGCCCACGCCGGCCGGCCCCTCGACTAGGACCGGCTTGTGGGTGGCCTGCGCCAGGAACACGACCGTGGCGACCACCGGCGAGCAGATGTAGCCCGCTCCTTGGAGCGCTTCGCGCACGCGCGCCGGATTTTCAAACTGGGGTGCTGTTTCCATTCCATCCATTTTAGCACAGCGTCGCATCCGGCAAAACGATAATCTTGCTTGGCTTGAGCGATTCCCGCATGGATGGTGATGGGAAGGTCCGCAAGGGTGTGCGCCCCGCCGGGCCGCCGCAAT
>CAYRUF010000043.1:0-38130 GCA_964427375.1 uncultured Desulfatibacillum sp.
CCTTCAGCGATCTTCAGACCGCCAACCATGACCTCCACCATTGGCTCGATACGGTAGCGAACCGGCGCATACACGGTACTCACCGGTGCACGCTTGAAGGCTGTTATGTGCTGCGTACCGATCGCACCGAGCTCACCGACCAGCAGGTATGGGAAACCTATATGATGCTCGGCCGGGTGGAAAGCGCATTTCGTTGCCTCAAATCCTCGCTGGGGCTCAGACCCAATTTTCACCAAATCGAGACCCGCGCCGATGCGCATCTATTCATATCGGTGCTCGCCTACCATCTCCTGCACACGATTGAATACAAGCTGCGCCAGTGCGGGGACCATCGCTCGTGGGCCAGCATCCGTGAGATCTTGTCGACCCATCAGCGCCTGACGATCGAATACAATGTCAAAGAGCAGAATCAAACCCGGCGCCGCCACCTACGGCTGTGCAGCCAGCCGGAGCCGGAACATCGCCAGATTTACCAACGCCTGAATCTGAAGGAGGTCGCGCTACCACGAAAAATTGCGGCCGTAAAATGAGTAGTGACGATAGCCGCCGCTCAGCTCCCGAAAAATCAGCATCTGCCAAAAAAATTGGCGAAGTTGGGTAAGGATGTCTTGACCTTGGCGCTCCTGTGTCGTACCATAAGGCGTACAACTTGGGGGGGGGGGGGGTAGAAATGACGACCTTGACTACGTCAGAAGCTAGAAAGCGCTTGTATACCCTAATCGACGACGTCGCAGAATCCCATGAGGCGGTTCAGATCGTGGGGAAAAGAAACACCGCGATTCTCGTCGCTGAGGAGGATTGGCACGCAATTCAAGAGACCTTATACCTCACGTCCATCCCCGGCATGCGCGAGTCCATTCGCGATGGGCTGAATACCCCGGTTGGCGAATGCGATGAGGAGCTTGACTGGTGAGCTGGCGGCTGGTGTTTACCAAGCACGCTAAACGAGATGCAAAGAAATTGGCCCGATCCGGTTTGAAGCCTCAAGCCGAACGAATCCTCAACCTTCTCAAAGAAGACCCCTATCAGACACCTCCAGTTTACGAAAAGCTCATTGGAGACCTTTCCGGGGCATGCTCCCGTCGGATCAATATACAACATCGCTTGGTCTACCAAATTTTGGATGACATCAAGACGGTAAAGATCATTCGGATGTGGTCTCATTACGAGTGAAAACGTCCATAGGGCGAACATGTCGTTCCAGTTGATGCCGAAAAGACACGGCACAACTGAACTTTTCGTTAGAATGCGCTTCGGACTTTGCTTTGCCAACCAAATACGATAGTTTGGAATATATGGCCCAGCGCACAAAACACCAGGTATTTGAAACGATTCGCCGTTTGGAGCCGGAAATACGGGCTCTCGGGGTTTCCAAGCTATCGGTTTTCGGATCTTTTGCCCTTGGCGAGGACCGTCCGGATAGCGACGATGATATCCTCGTCCAGTTCTCCAAGGGATCGAAGACATTCGAACGGTTTCTGGCACTTTCAGAGCTATTGGAATCGAGTCTTGGGCGGCGGATTGAGCTTGTCACCACAGAGGCGCTTTCACCATTCATTGGGCCCCATATTTTGGCGGAGGCAGAACATGTCATTCGAGCCGCGTGATTACCTTCGCCACATACGAGTGGAGGTTGAGTACCTGCTGGGTTCCTGCGCCGGTTTAAGTTTGGAAGAGTTTTTGGCGGATGAGACGCTGCGGCGCGCCGTTGTGTGAAGTTTGGAGATTATCGGAGAGGCTGCGAAGAAAGTTGCAGAGGGGTTTCGAACGAGCTATCCGGACATCGAGTGGCGCGCGATGTCCGGAATGCGCGACCGTCTCATTCACGACTATTTCGGCGTGGATTATGAGCTTGTCTGGGACGTAGTGCAGAATCACATCCCGATCCTTCAACGTCAAATCGCTTCAATTCTCGATTCCTAACAAGCCACTCCAGCGGACGGCGTGACCGCTGCCGTTGAGTTTTTCGTCAGACCGCAGACAAAGAGGCCGCTAATGGGAAAACCAAGTAAACGTCGTGCCCAAAAGGCTGTCGAGCGTCGCAAGGCGAAGCGTAAAGCCGGGCTCTCAATTCGCCAGCATTCAGGATTTCCTCCGATTCCGCCGGCAGCTCCCATCTATGAGTGCCTCGTGTTGCGAAAATTGTTCGACTTCGGGATCGGGCAGGTCGTGATCGCCCGAGAGCTTTCCATGGGCCAGATCGCCGTCGTGATCTTTCTTCTGGATGTCTACTGCCTCGGCGCAAAGGATGTCATGTTCGGCGTTTTCAGTGCCGCAGAGTACCGCGAGAAAACCCGGTTCACCGCCGACGGTTCATTTGAACCCATTGCCGCGCCAGCAGCACGAAACCTGGTCGAGGGCGCCGTCGAATACGCCCAACGCTACGGACTGGCCCCGCACCCCGACTATGGGGTCGCAAGCCGAATCTTTGCAGGCATCGATTCGGCTTCTCCCGATCGCCCGTTTTCGTACGGGCAGGACGGAAAGCCTTTCTATGTCTCTGGACCTCGGGACACGCCCGCCAAGTCTCGGCGCATCGTCGCAGCCCTCGAGCGTGCCTGCGGCCCTGGCGGTTTCGACTACCTGATCATGCTCGGTACGGAAAATGCGCCGACAGGCCAAGAGATCGAACCGATTGATCCATGAACCTGAGTGGCGCCGTATGACGCCCGAGCGCGGCAGGCCTCTGCCATTAGCTCCTGCACTTCCTTGACTCGCCGCATAAACCCTCCTATACTCCCTCCGCGAATTTTAAATGAGACCGGCCGCATAGAAAATCCCGCATGCCGGTCGGACTTTCCTTCGCAACGCCCACTGGATCAAACGACCAACACCCAGAAAAGGAGGTTTGCCATGAAAAGATGGTGGAATTTGGCTGCATTGCTGCTGGTCGCCTTCCTTGCGGTGCTTCCATGCCAGGGCCTGGCCCAGACGGTTACCTACGCTGCCGGCGCCGACCCGGACAGCCTCGACCCGGCCAACGCCGAGAGCAATCCATCGGAAGCGGTCAACCGCATGATCTTCGAGAACCTGGTCAAGTTCGATCCCAAGCTGAACCTGGTCCCCGGCCTGGCCGAGAAATGGGAGCAGGCCAAGGACGGCATGTCCTGGACCTTCTTTCTGCGCAAAGGGGTCAAGTTCCACGACGGCACCCCCTTCAACGCCGAAGCGGCCAAGTATTTCTTCGACCGCATGATCGGCCCTGAAAAGCCCTCGCGCGCCGGCCTCTACGCGCCGCTGGTGGAATCGGCTACGGTGGTGGACGAGTTCACGGTCAAAGTCAACATGAAGGCCCCCTTCGCCTTCCTGCTGAACAACATCGCCCACAGCGCCTCCGGCATTGTCAGCCCGACGGCCCACAAGGCCATGGGCAAGGACATCGCCCGCAAGCCGGTCGGGACCGGGCCGTTCAAGTTCGTGGAGTGGGTGCACGGCGACCACCTGACCCTCGCCCGCAACGACGACTACTGGGGCGGCAAGCCCAAGCTCGACAAAATCGTCATCAAAACCATCAAGGAAGACAGCGCCCGGGTGATGATGCTGCAGTCCGGCGACGCCCAGCTGGCCGTGCGCCTGCCTTCGGAGGACATCCCGCGCCTGCAAAAAGACAACAAGATTCAACTCGATTCCACCGAGACCCTGCGGGCGCTCTACATCGGCTTCAACTGCGGCAAGAAGCCCTTCAGCGACGAACGGGTGCGCCAGGCCTTCAACCTGGCCACCGACCGGAATTCGATCGTGAAGAACATCTACCAGGGCCGGGCGATCGTCGCGAGCAATATCGTGGCCCCGCTCACCACCGGCTATTTTCCGATGCCGCCCTATCCTTATGACCCCGAGAAGGCCAAGAAGCTCCTGGCCGACGCCGGCTATCCCAGCGGCCTCAAGGCCCGGTTCATGAGCCCCCAGGGCCGCTACCCCAAGGACTTCGAGATGGCCCAAGCCCTCCAGCAGCAATGGAAGAAGGCCGGCATCGACGTCACGCTGGAAACCATGGAATGGGCCGCATACCTGGCCGCCACCCGCAAGCCGCTCGACCAGACCGACGTCGAGATTTTCCTGCTGGGGTGGGCGCCGTCCTCCGCTGAAGCGCGCTGGATCCTGTACCCGCTTTACCATACCGAACAGTGGGTCCCGAAGGGCAACAACCGCCTGTTCTACTCCAACAAACAGTTCGACGAATATGTCGACAAGCTGACCAAGGCGACCGAAAAGGCGGACCGGGACAACTACCTGAAGCTGGCTCAGGAGCTGATCTACAAGGAGGTCCCCCAGCTGCCGATCCTGGTGACCAAGGAGACCATCGGCTACAGCAAGAAGCTCAAGGGGGTGATCAACTCGCCGCTCGAGTTGACCTACTTCGACCAAAACACCACGTTGGAAAAGTGAGGTTACAGGGGTCAGGGTTCGGGGTTCAGAAAAAGACGGCGCTGCAAGCTTTATCTCTACCCTGAACCCTGAACTCCGAACCCTGGACACCTTATTCTTCCATGCTCCGCTACATCCTCAAGCGCCTGGCGATGCTGATCCCCGTGCTCTTCGGGGTGACCGTCGTTTCGTTTTCGCTGCTCCAGATTGTGCCCGGCGACCCGGCGGTCCTGTTGGCAGGCGAAGATGCCAACCCGGAGTTCATCGAGGCCATCCGCAAGGAGTATGGTTTCGACCAGCCGCTGCACGTTCAGTATTTGCGATTCATCTCGCATGCCGTGCAGGGGGACTTCGGCGTTTCCATCCGCAACCGCGAGCCGGTCGTCAACCTGTTGATGCAGCGCTTCGCCTTCACGGTCCAGCTTTCGTTTCTTTCGATCCTGATCGCCGCGTTCATCGGCCTCCTAGCCGGAGTCATTTCCGCCACTCGGCAGTACTCCATTTTCGACAACCTCAGCATGGTGGGCGCGCTCTTCGGCATCTCCATGCCCATTTTTTGGCTGGGCCTGCTGCTCATGCTGGTGTTTTCGGTGCATCTCGGCTGGTTCCCGGCGGGCGGCAGCGGCGAGCTGAGGCACCTGGTGCTGCCGGCCATCGCGCTGGGTGCAGCCTCGGCCGCCGTGATCGCGCGCATGACGCGGGCCTCGATGCTGGAGGTGGTGCGCCAGGACTACATCCGCACGGCGCGGGCCAACGGGCTCCAGGAGTGGGTCGTCATCTACAAGCACGCCCTGAAAAACGCCATGATTCCGGTGATCACCGTCTTCGGCCTGGAGTTCGGCTACATGCTGGGCGGCGCGGTACTGACTGAAACCGTATTCTCGCTGCCGGGCGTCGGACGGCTGATGGTGGAGGGCATCTTCCAGCGCGACTACGCCGTCGTGCAGGGGTCGATGATCCTGGTGGCGGCCACCTTCGTGCTCGTGAATCTGGTCACCGACATCGCTTACGCCTTGTTCGACCCCAAGATCCGCTATGAGTGATGACTTCGTAAGAAGGCCAATCTCTGCGTTGTGCGTCGTCTCGCCGGCGCTGCGGCGTACAGGAAGGTACGCCTCGCGCCGCGAGACTTGCACGCCTGGGTTTGGGTCTTCTTGCGAAGTCATCAAAGTGGAAGGTTTTTAGCGATTCTCTGATGAGTGGCGATGTTGAAAAAACAAGCCGGGCCGCCGAGGTGTGGCGGCGGCTGAAGCGCAACAAGGCCGCGATCGTCGGCGGCGTCATCGTGGCGGTCTTCGTGCTGGTGGCGCTGCTGGCTTCCTTCATCGCGCCCTATCCGCCGAACGAGGGCGACCTCGGGCAGCGGCTCAAGCCCCCCAGCGCCGAGCACTGGCTGGGGACCGACGCCCTGGGCCGCGACGTGCTCAGCCGGGTGATCCACGGCGCGCAGGTGTCGCTGCAGATCCAGGTGGTGGCCGTGCTGATCGCACTCGTGCTCGGCACCCTGCTGGGGATGATCGGCGGGTACTACGGCGGGGTGACGGACAACGTCATCATGCGCTTGATGGACATCCTGCTGGCTTTTCCGGGAATTTTCCTGGCGATCTCCATCATCGCCGTGCTGGGCCCCGGCCTGCTGAACCTGATGCTGGCGGCCGGGATCTACTCCGTGCCGCAGTTCGCGCGCATCGTGCGCGGTTCGGTCCTGAGCCTGAAGGAGAAGGAGTTCGTCGAGGCGGCCCGCGCCGCCGGCGAGAGCGACGCCAGCATCCTCTTCCGCTATCTCCTGCCCAACTCCATGGCGCCGATCATCATTCAGACTACGCTGCGCATGGCGACCGTCCTGCTGACGGCCTCGGGGCTGAGCTTCCTGGGCTTGGGGGTGCAGCCGCCCAGCGCCGAATGGGGCGCCATGCTCTCGACGGCGCGGCCCTACCTGATCACGGCGCCGCATGTGGCCACCTTTCCGGGGCTGGCCATCATGCTGGTGGTGATGGGCTTCAATCTCTTCGGCGACGGGCTGCGGGACTCCCTGGACCCGCGCCTGAAGGATTGAGGCCGCATGGAACCCCTGCTTCGGATCGACGATCTTCAGACGCACTTCTTCTCGGCGGGCAAGGTGGTCAAAGCCCTCGACGGCATCTCCTTCGAGATCAACACCGGCGAGGTCTTCGGACTCGTGGGCGAAACCGGGTGCGGCAAGTCGGTGACGGCGCTGTCGATCCTGCGCCTGATCCCCTTTCCTCCGGGCAAGATCGTCGCGGGATCGATCCGCTTCAAGGACACGGACCTCCTCGGCCTGTCGCCGGAGGAGATGCGACGCTACCGCGGCAAGGAAGTCTCCATGATCTTCCAGGAGCCCATGACCTCGCTCAATCCGGTCTTCCGGGTCGGCGACCAGATGAGCGAGGTCATCCGGATGCACCAGGGGCTGGGCCGGAGCGCGGCCCTGGAAGCCGCCATCGGCATGCTGGAGCGGGTGCGCATTCCGGACGCCCGCAAGGTGGCCGGCCAGTATCCCCACCAGCTCTCGGGCGGCATGCGCCAGCGGGTCATGATCGCCATGGAGCTCTCCTGCCGACCGGCCCTGCTCATCGCGGACGAACCCACCACGGCGCTGGACGTCACCATTCAGGCCCAAATCCTGCGGTTGCTCAAGGAGATGCGGCGGGAGATGGGGACCTCCATTCTGCTCATCACCCATGACCTGGGAGTGGTGGCGCAGATGTGCGACCGCGTGGCGGTCATGTACGCCGGCTCCATCATCGAGCAGGCGGGCGTTGCGGACATCTTCCAAACCCCCCGGCACCCCTACACCCAGGGGCTGTGGGGCGCCATCCCGTTGATCGACGACGAAAAAAGCTCCCTGGCGGTGATCCCCGGGACCGTGCCGGACTTGAGCCGGCTGCCGGAAGGCTGCAAGTTCCACCCGCGCTGCGAACGGCGCTTCGAACCTTGCGACCGGGTGCGGCCGAAGATGGTGCAAGTGGCCCCCGGCCACTTCGCCGCTTGCCATCTTTTCCCCGGGAGGGCCGCGACGTGACCACGCCTCTGCTGGAAGTGAGCCGTCTCGAGAAGCACTTCGCCGTGACCCGCGGGCTTTCCCGGGAGAAAGTCTTCGTGAGGGCGGTCGACGGGGTCGATTTCACCATCGGCTGCGGCGAGACGCTGGGGCTGGTGGGGGAGTCCGGCTGCGGCAAGACCACCGTCGGCCGCTTGATCCTCCGGCTGATCGACCCCACGGGTGGTTCGATCCGCCTCGAAGGCAGGGAACTCACTGCGCTCGACGGGAAAAGGCTGCAGCCGCTGCGGCGCTCCTTCCAGATCATTTTTCAAGACCCATTCGCTTCCCTGAACCCGCGCATGACCGTCAGCGAAATCGTCGGCCGGCCCATGGAGATCCACGGCCTCATCCCGCGCAACCACCGGGACGAAAAGGTCGCTGAAATGCTCGCCGCCGTGGGCTTGCGCCGCGAGCAGCTGGGCCGCTATCCCCACGAATTCTCCGGCGGGCAGCGCCAGCGCATCGGCATCGCCCGGGCCCTGGCGACCCAACCCAAGCTGGTCGTAGCCGATGAACCCACGTCGGCCCTGGACGTATCGGTGCAGGCCCAGATCCTCAACCTGATGAGAGACCTCCAGCGCCGTTTCGGGCTGACCTACCTGTTTATCTCCCATAACATCGGGGTCATCCGCCACATCAGCGACCGGGTTGCGGTGATGTACCTCGGCAAGGTGGTGGAGATGGCCGATAAGCGCACCCTGTTCGCTGAGCCGGCCCACCCCTATACCCAGGCCCTTTTAGCCGCCGTGCCATCCCTCGACCCCCGCCAGAGAAAAGAGGATGTGATTCTGGAGGGCGACGTTCCCAGCCCGGTGAACCCGCCGTCCGGGTGCCGGTTCCACACCCGCTGCCGTTTCGCCATGCCGCGGTGCCGGGAGGAGGAGCCCGCCTTCCAGCGACTGGCGGACGACCGATGGGCGGCGTGCCATTTGTACTGACAGGGATTCGAGGGTTCCAGGGGTCCAGTGAGAAATAGAAATGATGGCATTCCTCCCTTGAACCCTGGACCCCTTGGCCCCTCGAACCCTTTACCTAAGGAGGCATCCATGCTTCCAACCGACCATCGCGAACCACCCATGTTCACCCTGGTCACCGGCGGGACCGTTTACGCGCCTGAAAAGCTGGGCCGCCGGGACATCCTGATCGCCGGGCGGGTCATCGCGCGGATCGCCGAAAAGATCGAGCTCCCGGCCGAATTCAAACCCCGCATCATCCGAGCGGCGGGCAAGACCATCGTTCCGGGGTTCATCGATCTGCACGTGCACCTTTTGGGCGGCGGCGGCGAGGCCGGGCCCTGGTCGCGAACCCCGGAGATCACGCTTTCGAAGATCACCCGCGCGGGCGTCACGACCGTGCTGGGGCTCTTGGGGACCGACGACGTCTCGCGCCGCCCGGAAACGCTGCTCGCCAAAGCCATGCAGCTCGAGCAGGAAGGCATCTCCGCCTACATCTACAGCGGTTCCTACCAGCTGCCGCTCGCCACCATCACCGGCAGCCTGAGAAAAGACCTTGCGCTCATTCCCCAGGTCGTGGGGGTGGGGGAGGTGGCTGTGTCCGACCATCGCTCCTCACAGCCGAGCTTCGAGGAACTCTGCCGCATCGCGGCCGAGGCACGGGTG
Source organism: uncultured Desulfatibacillum sp. (assembly GCA_964427375.1). Classification (GTDB taxonomy): domain Bacteria; phylum Desulfobacterota; class Desulfobacteria; order Desulfobacterales; family SpSt-501; genus SpSt-501. The sequence continues at coordinate 9,052 of CAYRUF010000043.1, forward strand.
GGAGGCATGCTCGGCGGCAAGGCCGGCCTGGTGCACCTGCACATGGGAGCCGGCGCGCGGCGGCTCGATTCCGTCATCCGTCTGGTGAAGGAAACCGAAATCCCGATCGGACAGTTTCTTCCGACCCATCTGAACCGCACGCGCGCGCTCATGGAGCATGCCGTCGAGTTCGCCCGGATGGGCGGCCATATCGACATCACGGCCACCGGCAAAGGCCTGCACTTCCATCCCACCAGCGTGGAGGCGGTCCGGATGGCGTTGGATGCCGGCATCCCCGTTGCTCAGATCACGCTGAGCTCGGACTCGAACGGCTCCATGCCGATCTTCGACGCCGCGGGCAGCGTGGTGAAGCTCGGCGTCGGCGACATTCAGTGCTTGTTCGACGATTGGCGCCAGCTGGTGAAGGCCGGGCTCCCGATCGAGGACAGCCTGAAGATCGTAGCGTCCAATCCGGCCCAGCGCGCCGGGTTGGCTGCGAGCAAGGGCGGCCTGGAAATCGGCAAGGATGCGGACCTGCTGATCCTGAACCGGAATCTTGATATCGACTGCGTGCTGGCCAAAGGTCGCCTGATGATCGATCGCGGAAAAATAACCGTCAAGGGAACGTTTGAGGAATGAAAAAACGGAAAGAACGGAGAAGCAGCACTCCGCTGATCGGCATCACCTGCTCGCGTCTGACCGGGGGGGCCTGGGGGATCTACTCCCTGGGGCACTTCATGGATTACACGTTTTCGGATTACAGTCAGGCGATATTGGATGCGGGCGGTGCGCCGGTCATCCTCCCCGCGGCCCAGGACCGCAAAAGCCTGGAGGTTGTTTTGAGTTCGGTGCAGGGGCTCATCCTCAGCGGCGGGCCCGATATCCACCCCCGGCGCTACGGCGAAGAACCGCTCGCCGGCCTGGGGGAGGTGGACGAAGCCCTCGATCGGATGGAGCTTCTGGCCGCCGGACTGGCTATCGAACGGGACCTGCCGCTATTGGGCATCTGCCGCGGGATCCAGGTGCTGAACGTCGCCCTGGGCGGAACGCTCTACCAGGACATCGCCTCCCAGGTGTCGGACAGCATCTGCCACACGCCCAAAGCGGACAAGACCGTCAACACCCACCGCGTGCGAATCGAGGCAGGCAGCCGGTTGCACAAGCTTTTCGGGCGGCGCGAAATTTGGGTCAACGGCAAGCACCACCAGGCCGTCAAGGGCCTGGCTCCGTCGCTGCGGATCGCTGCGCGGGCGAAGGACCAAATCGTCGAGGCGGTCGAGCATCCGCACCAGCGCTTCGCCATCGGAGTCCAATGGCACCCCGAAGGCACCTGGCGAGACGACCGCTTCTCCCAAAAGCTTTTTTCCGCGTTCGTGCAGGCCGCACGGGGGATATGACCGCGGTCGATCGGGTTTTAATTCTTTTGTCATACGGCGGCTTCCGCATCCTTAAAAACCCTTCTGACCTCGGCCTCGAACACCGACACCAGGGTTAATGCCGGCTCGTTGCGGACCCTCGTCGAAAAAACCGATGCCAGCCTCTGATAATACCACTGTTGCTTTTCCCTCGGGCGGTTGAACCGGTCCCAGAACTTCTCCCCATCAATTTCCAATCCCTCCCGGATGGCCCGAACGTTGTCCAGTTTGTCGGCCAGGGCGACCATGAGCACGTCATCGGTTGCCCGTTTTGCCAGGTATTCGATGGTATGCGCTTTGCGCTCCTCCCACGAGGCGCTTTTGTCCGGTTCGGACACAGCGGCCACCAGGTCCGCTACTTCCGGGCCGAATTGGCCCTGGATCTCCTCGAAGGTCACGGGAGTGTCCTCAAGAACATCGTGAAGAAGGGCTGCGATGACGACCGGTTCGGGGGTTTGGATCCGGATCAGCGTGCTGGCTACCGCCAGCGGATGAACAATGTAGGGGATTTCCGTACCCTTTCGGACTTGGTTATGGTGAGCGCGGGCGGCCAGTTCGATGGCGTTGTAAAGCCGAAAGCTGTAAGCTCTGGCGTTCTGTGGCATGCGGGGCAAGTTCCCTAGTGAGTCGATGCGGCTTGGTTGATCGCCACGATCCAATATCATTATCACGCGGAAATCAAGAGCAACATGCATGTTTTGCAGTCAACCATTTTAAATGAAGCAGTTTCAATAATAATGGTTGACTCCATTAAATAGATTGATGTAAACATATTTGTATAATGTATACAATTTTCCATCTGCCCGAAACCGATCAGCCGCCCCGTTAGATTCGAGAAAGCGTCATGCTGAAGCGCATCGATGTCCGCACCTTGCATCGCGAGGTCGCCGCGAAGATTCGCGAAATGATCCGCAAGGGTGAATTGGTGTGCGGTCAACGCATCATTGAGGCGGAAATTTGCGAACAGATCGGCGTCAGCCGCACCCCTCTGCGCGAAGCGCTTCGAATGCTCGAATCGGAAGGCTTGGTCGAGCTTTTCCCCCACCGAGGCGTATTCATTCGAAAACCATCCATGGCTGAAATTCAGGAGATGTTCGAAGTTATGGCGGTGCTCGAAGGCACCTGCGCCCGGCTGACCGCCGAAAAAATGACCGCCACCGGTTGGCGAAAGATCGAGCGGTTGCACCGGAAGCTTGAAGTCCACTACGCGGAGGGGGATCGGGAAAATTACATTTCCGCCAACAATGTCTTCCACGCCTTGGTCCAGGAGCTGGCCGGCAACCGCGTTTTGGATGAAGTCGTAGCCAATTTGCGCGAAAAAGTCGCCCTCTACCGCCACCAGCAGATTTACGAAGACAGACGGTTCGATGAGTCCATCGGAGAGCATCGGGAGATCATGAAGGCATTGCGCCACCGCGACCCTGACGCTGCAGAATCGCAAATGAAACGCCACCTCGAACGGCAGTGCAAGGCATTGATCCATCTCTATCAGCCGGGTGACCGAGTTGTAATGGGTCGTCCATCCTCAACCCTGAGCTCCCCAAGAAGCCACCATGGGGGTTCCACCAACCGGAAGGAGACGAAAAAATGTACTTAACCATCGCAAGACCCAAAGTGTGGGCGACGGCCGCCGTGGCAGTGTTCGCGGGGTTCTTTTTGTTAATGCCTTCTGTTGCAGCGGCCGTGGAACTTAAAATCTCCCATCAGTTCGCCGAGGCGGACGCCCGCAATGAACTGGCGGTGCAATTTGCGGCGAAAGTGGAAAAAGCCACCGGCGGGGCAGTAACCTTCAAAGTCTTCCCCTCGTCCGCGCTTTTCAAGCCGAACGCCCAGTATGACGCCATGCTGAAGGGGGCGCTGGACATGTCCATCTTCCCGTTGGCTTATGCTTCCGGGAAAGTGCCAGAATTCGAAATCACCCTGATGCCGTGCATCATTCCCGGAGTGGATGAGGGCATGGCTTGGCGCCATAAGGAAATCGGGCGCCGCGTCGCGAAGCTCAGCGAAGACAAAGGCATGAAAATCCTTACCTGGCTGTGGTATGGCGGCGGCATCGGCAGTCGGGGGAAACCGGTTGTTTTACCCGCGGATGTCAATCAGCTGAAGTTTCGAGCCGCCGGCAAAATGTTCGAAACCATGCTCAACGCCCAGGGGGCTTCCATCACCAGCATGGCATCCTCCGAGATTTACATGGCGCTGCAGACACGGGTTCTCGACGCCTGCATGACCTCCGCGGAATCATTTGTTTCCTACCGCCTCTACGAGCAGCTGGAATATTTTAACACTCCCGAGAATTACTCCGTTTGGTACATGTGCGAGCCGCTCGTCATCGGCATGAAGACCTGGGCCTCATTATCGCCGGAGCAGCAGAAGATCTTCGAAACCGTCGGTCTGGAGATGGAAAAGAAAGCGCGCGACGACGCCATCGCCGCCAACAAGGAGGTCACCAAAGTGTTCAGTGAAAAAGGCATCAAGATCCATGCGATGACCAAGGAGGAATGGCAGGCCTGGGAAAAAGTGGCCAAAGAAACCGCCTGGAAGACTTTTGCCCAATCGGTTCCGGCCGGCAAGGAGCTTTTGGATCTGGCCGTAAAATAGCCTGGTTTGTCCTTGATTCGGCGGCGCCGCCCCGATTGGGCTTTTTATTGCGACGCCATCGCCATCCGGGCCATGAGTGACCGATACCTGGGGAGAAGCGACCATGTCCGAGCCTCGAAACCCGTTCTTCCAGCTGATCGACCGGCTGACCCAAATCTCCGGATACATCGCAGCCCTGTCCATCTTGGCCGCGACCCTGGTCATCGTTCATCAAGTCGTGGTGCGGTACGTTTTCAAAATTCCAACCATATGGCAGGTGGAGACGGCCATCTATCTGCTCATCGCCGCGACTTTCCTGGGCGCACCGTATGGATTGAGGGAGAGCGCTCACATCAACATCGATTTGTTGATCATCAAGCTTCCCGCCGGTCAGCGTCGGAGACTGGATATCGTTACCTCGCTGATCGCCATGCTGTTTTGCTTTTTTCTGGCCTACCGGGGTGCGGTCATGTGGTGGGAGGCGTTCGAGGGCGGCTGGCGTTCATCGTCGCTGCTATCGGTGCCGCTGGTCTACCCCTATGCGCTTATTCCGGTGGGGATGTTTCTTACGGGGCTTCAGTACATCGTGAAGATCACCGGGATGCTTTTCCCGGCCGCCCGTGACGCTTCCCGCTCCGCGGGCCGTTAACGGCAGGACCGCGCCACCGCAACCGAAAGGAACCTCCATATGGATCCGCTGGTAATCGGCGCGATCGTCATTCTGATCGCCATGATCTTTTTGTTCAGCGGCATGCCCATCGCCTTCGCCCTGGGGATGACATCTCTGGTGGCCATGCTGCTCTTCATGGACGCCTACCAGATCTCTGTCCTGGCGGAGACGGTCTTCGAAGGGGTCAACGACTTCGGCATGCTGTCGATTCCGCTTTTCATTTTCATGGGCATGATCGCGGCCCTCACCCGCGCCGGCTCGGATCTGTATGAGTGCTTCCACCGCTGGCTCTACCAAGTGCCCGGCGGGTTGGGCATCGGCAACATCGGCGCCTGCTCCATCTTCGCCGCCCTGACCGGCTCCAGCCCGGCTTGCGCCGCCGCCATCGGGACCATGGGCATCCCCGAGATGCGCCGCCGCGGGTACGCCGAGGGCCTGGCCACCGGCATCATCACCGCGGGCGGCACCCTGGGCATCCTGATCCCGCCCAGCGTCACCATGATCGTCTACGGGATGGCCACCGAGACCTCCATCGGCAAGCTCTTCATCGCCGGGATTCTGCCGGGGCTGCTGATGACGGCGCTGTTTTCCGCCTGGGTGCCCTTTTCCTACCTGCGCCACCGGCGGCTGAAGCTGGCGGCCGGCGTTCACCTTCCCGAGGAGACAACCTACTCGCTCGGGGAAAAGCTGGCCATCACCGCCAAGATCCTGCCGCTCGTGATCGTGGTGGCGCTGGTTCTGTCTTCGCTTTACACCGGCTGGGCCACTCCCAGCGAGGCCGCGGGCGTGGGGGCCTTTTTGGTGCTCGTCGTGGCCATGGTCTTCTATCGGATTCACCGCATCCAGGAGTTGAAGAACATCCTCATGCGCACCTGCAAGGAGAGCACGATGATCATGATGATCATCGCCACCTCCTTTCTCTTCGGCTCGATCCTGACCAATCTCTATATCGCCCAGACCCTGGCCCAGCAAATCGTGGCGCTTCAGGTCAACCGCTGGATCATCATGACCCTCATTAATATGTTGCTGCTCGTGGGCGGATGCTTCCTGCCGCCCGTGGCCATCATTCTCATCATCTGCCCCATTCTGCATCCCATCATCACCGGATTGGGTTTCGATCCCATCTGGTTCGGCGTGATCATCACTCTGAACCTGGAGGCCGGTCTCATCACGCCGCCCGTGGGACTGAACCTCTACGTCGTGCAGGGCATCGCGCCCGACATCCCGCTGGCCACGGTGCTGCGGGGTTCGATCCCTTTTATACTGCTATTGTTGTTGGGAATCGTCATTTTATGTATTTTCCCTCAGCTCGCCACCTGGCTGCCGGCGCAAATGATCGGCTGACCTTCTTCGAATCGATTAGAGAGGCGAACCCTTATCCGGTTATAGAAAAGGAATCCGACCGATGAGCAGAGCCCTGGAAAATATCAGAGTCGTAGACCTCAGCCATGTACTGGCGGGGCCCACCTGCACGATGTTTCTGGCAGATCTCGGGGCCGAGGTAATCCATGTGGAACCGCTGCATGGAGACGATGCACGCGAGTTTGGGCCTTTCGCAGGCAAGGGCGGGAAAAACCACTCGGGATATTTCATCAGCCTCAACCGCAACAAGAAGAGCCTCGCGCTGGACTTGAAGCAGGATAAGGGAAAGAGAATTCTGACGGAGCTGATCCAAATTTCGGACGTGGTGGTCGAGAACTTCCGGCCCACGACCATGCGCAAACTGGGCTTCGGGTGGGAGGAGCTGCAGCGCATCAATCCTCGAGTCATCTATGCGTCCATCAGCGGTTTCGGCCAGGATTCGCTGCCGGGCTACGACGCCCGGCCCTCCTACGACATGGTGGCCCAGGGGTACAGCGGGCTGATGAGCATCACCGGGCCGGAAGGCGGCCCTCCGTGCCGGGTGGGCTCATCCGTCGGAGACATTTTTTCAGGGCATCAGGCTGCCATCGCGATACTGGCGGCGCTGCTGCACCGGGAAAAAACCGGCCGGGGACAGCACTTCGATGGGGCCATGATCGACGGGCTTTTCACCGTGCTGGAAAACGCGGTCGTGCGCTACACCATCAACGGCGAGGTCCCCGGGCCGCTCGGCAGCGCGCATCCCTCGATTGTTCCCTTCCAGTCCTTTCCGACCCAGGACGATTCCCACGTCATCATAGCGCTTGGAAACGACAACTTGTGGAGACGCTTTTGCAGGTTGATCGGCCGGGAGGACCTGAGCGAACATCCCCGGTTTGCCACCAACCCATTGAGGACCAAACACCGCAAAGAGTTGGAACAGATTCTGATCCCGGAATTCAAGAAGAAAACCCGAAGAGAATGGCTGGAAATGCTGGGCCGGGCCGATTTGCCGCACTCTCCCGCCAACAATATCAAAGAAATCTGCGAAGATCCTCACATCCACCACCGCCAAATGCTGGTCGACATCGACCAGCCTCATGTCGGAAAAATGAGGATCGTCGGATCTCCCATCCGTCTTTCCGAAACTCCCGGCGAAGTCTATGCCCCGGCCCCTCTGCTGGGACAACACTCCGATGAAATTCTGGAAAAAATTCTTGGCTACAAGAAAGAGGAGATCGAAAAACTGAAGGTCGAAAATGTAATCAACCGCTCAGTTTGATTGGCCGAGCTAACGCTGCCGCCGGCGGCAACCCGTTCGGTCGACTCACCCGAAAAGTCGAGATGTAAATCATCTCGACTTTTTCTATTTATTGATATAATTGTATCAATTTTTGAAACCCTGTCTGCTTGCGGTAACAGCTGCCATGCTGGAATGGATGATTTATCCGCTTCTCGGGATCATTGTCGGAATTATCGCCGGCCTGCTGGGCATTGGCGGCGGGGTGGTGGTCGTACCCATTCTGATCTTCGTGTTCACGGCCCAGGGCTTTTCCGCTCAGCACATGATGCAACTGGCACTGGCGACGTCCCTCGGCAGCATCGTGTTCACATCGGTCGCCAGTTTCATGACCCATCATCGGCACGGAGCCGTCCGCTGGGATATCGTCAAGGGAATTACGCTGGGAATCCTGATCGGCACATTTTCGGGGACATGGTTCGCCGCGCAACTCTCAACCCAGGCGCTTAAAATTTTCTTTGCCATCTTTCTGTACTATGTGGCCGCTACGATGCTCAGCAATTTCAGGCCGAAGCCGACCCGCCAGCTGCCGGGCATTTTGGGAATCAATGGCGTCGGCATGGCGATCGGCGTGATCTCCAGCCTGGTCGGCATCGGCGGCGGCGCGCTGTCCATCCCGTTCATGATGTGGTGCAACGTTCCGGTGCATCACGCGATCGGCACCTCGGCGGCGATCGGCTTTCCCATTGCGGTTGCCGGAACGCTCGGGTACATCATCAACGGTTTATCGGTGGCCGATCTCCCGACGCCGCACCTGGGGTACCTCTATGTGCCGGCGCTTTTCGGGATAGCTCTCTTCAGTTTTGTTACGGCGCCTTTCGGAGCCCGGCTGGCCCATAAGACACCGGTCGTTACCTTGAAGCGAATCTATGCGGTTTTTTTAATTATTATCGCAACGCGAATCCTCTGGACGACGCTGCTATAGGCGCGGGAGATCGGCCGGCGACAGGGGCTGACGCCGGCACTTGTTTTCGAATTGTCCACGACAGTACTTTGATCCGAATCAACTCCAAATGGACTCCATCATCACCCAGATCGTTGTCATCCTGGCCCTGATCGTCGCCAACGGCCTGTTCGCGATGGCGGAGATCGCCGTGGTATCCGCCCGCAAGGCCCGGCTCCAGCAGCGCGCCGAGGAGGGCGACGCCGGGGCCAAGATCGCCTTGGAGCTTGCCAGTTCCCCCAGCCGATTCCTCTCCACCATCCAGATCGGCATCACCCTGGTCGGGATCCTGGCCGGCGCCTTCGGCGGGGCGATCATCGCCGAACAGCTGGCACCCCATCTGAACCAGATGGCTTGGATCGCACCCCACGGCAGCGCCGTCAGCCTGTTCATCGTGGTGCTGGCCATCACCTACCTGTCGTTGATCATCGGCGAGCTGGTCCCCAAACAGATTGCATTAAACCATGCCGAGCGCATCTCCGCGGCGATCGCACCGTTCATGCGAACGCTGTCCTGGCTGGGGTCGCCCCTGGTTTATCTGCTCAGCATCTCGACTCAGTTGGTGCTGCGGGTCTTCGGCATCAAACCGTCGGCGGAAACCTCCGTCACCGAGGAGGAAATCAAGCTGATGATCGAGCAGGGAACCCAGGAGGGGGTGTTCGAGCCGACCGAGCAGGAGATGGTCGAACGCATCTTCCGTTTCGGCGATCGGACGGCGAGCGCATTGATGACGCCGCGGCCGGATGTCGTCTGGCTGGACCCGAACGAGCCGGCCGAAGAAATTCAGAAAAAGATAACCGCCGACAGCCACACTCACTATCCGGTGGCTGAAGGTCAAATCGACCGCATCATCGGGCTGGTCAATTCCAAGGATCTGCTTTCCCAGAATCTGAGCTGTCGGCCGATCGACCTGCGCTCGGTGCTGCGCCCGGCCCTGTTCATCCCGGAGAGCATGCCGGCTCTCGACGTGCTGGAGCGGCTGAAGAAGAAGCGCACCCATGTCGCTTTTGTGATCGACGAGCACGGAGGGTTTCAGGGGCTGGTCACCACCAGCGATATCCTGGAGGCCATCGTCGGCGACATCCCCATGCCCGACGAAACCGAGGAGGCCGACATCATCCGGCGGGAGGACGGCTCCTGGCTGGTGGACGGGAAGGTCCTCGCGGATGAAATTAAGGAATTGCTTCAGGTTAACGCGCTGCCCTTTGAGGATGAAAATCTCTACCAGACTCTGGGCGGCTTGGTGATGGCCTTTTTAGGCCGGATCCCCAGATCCGGCGATCACTTCGATTGGAGCGGTTTTCGTTTTGAAGTCATGGACATGGATGGCCATCGCGTGGACAAGGTTCTGATCCGATCTCTGATCCAGGAATCAGCGGCTTTGCCGGAAGAATAGACCCGGTTTGCCACCGCCCGCTTGTCAAGCCATTCCGATTGGACTATAAGGTCAGTCTGCAGCGGGAGTCATGCGGCCCGTTCCGGTGCAGTCCTCATCCGGAGCGAAGCAGACGAAATTACCGGCGCTGGATGCCGTGGCCGAATATCGGACATCCCCTGGAGTCAATCCAATCTTGCTTTGGAAAGGAGAGCTTGTATGGCGAAAAGAATCGTTTGGTTGAGCATTGCGGCAATGGCCGTTGCGGCGGCGCTGACATTGACCCCTGCCCTGGCGCAGGACAAAGTCTTGATAAATGGATTCGACGCCGCCTACCCGCCGTTTTCGTTTGTGGACAAGGACGGCAAACCGGCCGGCTTCGATATCGATGCGTTGAACTGGATAGCGGCCGAGATGAAATTCCAAGTCAAGCACCAACCCACGGACTGGGCCGCCATTGTGCCGACCCTTCAGGCCAAAAAAATCGACGTGATCGCCTCCGGCATGAGCATCACCCCGGAACGACAGGCTGCGGTCAATTTCACCGAACCCTACTGGACCGTGAAGCAGCTGCTGGTGGTGAAAAGCGACTCCAATCTCACGGATAAGCAGTGCCTGGAGCCCGGCCGCAAGATCGGCCTGCTGCGGGGCAGCGCCGAGTCGAAATGGATGACCGAAAACCTGCTGAAGAAGGGCTACAGCTTCGAGTTGAAAGCCTACGACACGACCCCGCTGGCCATTGAAGACGTAGCCAACGGACGGGCGGATTGCGCCGCTGTTTCGAACACGGCGTTGAAGAATGCCCAGGACAAGGGCCTGAAGGTCAAGACCATCGGCAACTACGGCCAGCCCGACACCAACTACGGGTACGCCGTGCGCAAGGACGACACCGAGTTCCTGAACAAACTCAACGAAGGCTGGAAGAAACTCAAGGCTTCGCCCAAGTTTCAGGAGCTGGTGAAAAAATGGGAATTGAAATAAACGGCGTGACCGAATCCGGCCCGCCGCTTATTTCACGATCACCCGGACGTGAACCGCTAGACGGGAAGGCTGAGGGTTCGCTTCAGCCTTCCTTGCTTTTGCTGGCGCCTTCGCAGGAATGACGGCTACAGCGCGAAACGCAGCTGGGATTTCAGCAGAACGTTGCCAATGTGGGAGGGGCTTCGAGCCACGCTTCAGCCGTCGCAGCCGGGGCTGCTCTGGCGAAGTCGGCTCATCGCGGCAGGATGCCGCTCCCACCGCTAACCGGTTGGCTTGATTATGCACAGCGGGCTAGCTGCAATAATCGAAGGCTTGCCTTATGTGCTGGGCGGCATTGGGGTCACCCTGACCGTGGTCGGCGGGGCGCTCGCCATGGGCTTGGCCGCCGGGCTGCTGCTGGCGGTGGTTCAAGTCTACGGCCGTTCCTGGATGCGGTGGCTGGCGGCCGTGTACGTCTGGTTTTTTCGCGGCATTCCTCTGCTGGTCCTACTCTTTCTATTCTACTTCGGGGTTCTCGCGGCCCTGGAGATCGAACTCTCGCCCTTCACGGTGGCGATTATCGTCCTCGGGCTGATCAGCTCCGCCTACCAAGCCCAGATCCTGCGCGGCGCGATTCTTGCGGTGCCGGAGGGACAGATGAAGGCCGCTCGGGCCATCGGCATGAGCGACCTGCGGGCGATCACGTTCATCATTCTGCCGCAGGCGCTGCGGCTGGCCATCCCGGGCTGGTCCAACGAATACACCGTCATTATGAAAGACTCCGCCGTAACCTATGCGCTGGGTGTTGCGGAGCTCATGGCCCGGACCAACCACGTCGCCTCCCGCACCTATCAACATCTATGGCTCTATCTTATGGTGGGATTCATCTATCTGCTGCTGACCTGGCTGGGGACCCAGGCGCTGCGTCTTCTGGAGGAACGGGTGTCGATCTCCGGCTACACCCGATGAGGGGATATCACCATGACCCGACCGATCCCAATCCTGAGGCTGGCGGACATCCACAAAAGCTACGCCGGCCAGGCGGTTCTCAAGGGGGTGTCGCTTGAGCTCCAGCGCGGCGACATCAAGGTGATCATCGGTCCTTCCGGGAGCGGCAAGAGCACCTTGCTGCACTGCATCAATTTTTTAGTGAGCTTCGAGAAAGGGCGGGTTTGGCTGTGGGACCGGGAGATCGACCCTGCGAACAAGCCCGAGCTTTACGCCTATCGGCAAAAGGTCGGCATGATTTTTCAGGATTTCAACCTGTTCGATCACCTGACGGCGATCGACAACGTGCAGATCGGCCTGGTACGGGTCAAGAAAATCGCCAAGCGCGAGGCCAGGAAGCGCGCCCTGGCCGAACTGGCCCGCGTGGGGCTGAGCGAACATGTCCACAAATACCCGGCCGAGCTCTCGGGCGGTCAGAAGCAGCGCGTGTCCATCGCCCGTGCGCTGGCCATGGATCCGGAAGTCATGCTGCTGGATGAGCCGACCTCGGCGTTGGATCCGGAGCTGATCGGAGAAGTCCACGCCGTGATCCGCGACCTTGCCGCCGGCGGCATGACCATGGCGTTGGTGACGCACGAGATCGGCTTTGCGGCCGCGTTGGCGAACGAGATTCTGTTCATGGAGAACGGGGTCATTCTCGAACAGGGGCCGCCCGCCACGATCCTCGGCCAGGCGAAACTCGACCGCACCCGCGAGTTCTGCGCCAAGATCGCGCGCCTGCATCTTGCCGGTCGAAATAAGGCCTGACGGCCATGGATATTTCCTTTTACACGCAGGAAGTCGCGCCGGCCATGCTCCGCGGGCTGTGGGTCAGCATCGGATTGATTCTGCCGTCGGCCGTGTTCGGCCTCGCGATCGGCGTTTTAGCGGGCACTCTCCGGATTTACGGCCGTGCGTTCTGGAGACGTGCCGCCGAAATTTACGGGCTCGTCTTCCGCGGTTTTCCCCTGCTGGTCCAGCTGTACATTTGGTATTTCGGCCTGCCCCAGCTGGGGATATATCTCAGCCCATATGCCGCCGCCGTGCTGGGGTTTTCGCTCTGCGGCGGGGCCTACCATGCCGAGTATGTGCGCGGGGCGTTGCGCTCGATCAAGCAAGGGCAATTGCAGGCCGCACGCTCGCTCGGATTCAGCCGCACCCGGGCGGTCGTTTCCATCCTGCTCCCTCAGGCCATCCGCCGCGCCCTGCCGGGCTGCGGCAACGAACTCATCTATCTCATCAAATATTCCTCGCTGGCCTACATGGTCACCTGCATCGAGCTGACCGGTGAAGCCAAAATCCTGGCGTCGATGTTTTTTAAATACCTGGAGGTGTTTTTCGTCGTCGGCGCGATCTATCTGGCATTGGTCTCGCTCGCCAGCTGGGGGCTTCACCGGCTGGAAAAACAGGTCAGCATCCCCGGATTCGAGTACGTGCGGCGCTGAAACGCCCACCGTTCGAAAAAAGGCCTTATTTGCGAAGAAACGGCTTCCCGTTTTCACACCGGAAGGCCATTGAATTTCGTATGCAGAAGGCTGATAATAGTGGTCAACGCTCAGGCACTTCGGCAGGGTTGAACACCCCGAAAGGCGTATTTATGGCAAACCGACAGGCGGCCGTCAACCAGCGCCATCCGCTGAAAATTCTGGCGATAGCCGCTACGTTGACGGCGGGCGCCTTTACTCTGATTTTCTTGACCCGCAGCGAGGGCACGCCCCAACGCGAAAAGCGGGAACCGCTCGTGCCGGTGAAGGTGGCCGTGGCCGAGCGAAGGAACGTGCCCGTTCAGTTGCAGGCGGTGGGCACGGTCGAGGCCTATGCGACGGTCTCCATCAAGTCGCGGGTCGACGGCCAGCTGGTGGGAGTTCACTTCCGGGAGGGACAGGACGTCAAGAAGGGCGACCTTCTGTTCACGATCGACCCGCGGCCTTACGAGGCGGCCTTGAAAGAGGCCCGCGGCCGGCTCGACCGCGATGCGGCCCTGGCCGACAAGGCGGATCTCGACGCGAGGCGTTATGCCGAACTGGTCGCCCAGAATTATGTCAGCAGCGACAAGTTCGAACAGTTCCGGGCCAACGCCGCGGCCCTGCGGGCGACGGTGGCCGCCGACCGGGCGGCTCTGGAACGGGCGCAGCTGAATCTGGACTACTGCTACATCCGGGCTCCCATGACCGGGCGGACCGGGCGATTGCTCGTGGATGAAGGCGCTCAAATCAAGGCCAACGACGACAAGGGCGGCATGGTGGAGATCATGCAGATCATGCCGATCAACGTGGGGTTCGCCGTACCCCAGCAGTATCTGACCGAGATCAAGGCCCACATGGCGCGCGGGGCTCTGAAGGTGGAGGTCGATATCCCCGAGAGCAAGGCGAAACCGGAGCCCGGAACCCTGGACTTTCTGGACCACAAGGTGAACACCCAGACGGGCACCGTTCTGCTCAAGGGGGCCTTTGCCAACCAAGACCGCCTCCTGTGGCCCGGCCAGTTCGTGATGGCCACGCTGACCTTGACCACCCGCAGCGACGCCGTCGTCATTCCGTCGGTCGCCATCCAGGTCGGACAGGACGGCCAGTTCGTCTATGTGGTGAAACCGGACCTGAGCGTGGAGTCCCGGGCGGTGGTGCCCGGCATGAGCGTCGGCGACGAGGTGGTGATCGACCAGGGGCTGGCCGCCGGCGAGAGGGTCGTGACCGAAGGACAGCTGCGGCTGGTGCCCGGTGCCAAGGTGCAGATCTCCAGTTGAAAACTCCTCCCTCAGGGGCTCTGTCAGTTACCTAAGGCTTCCAACTAACTTCAAAATTTATGAATGATTTCAAATAGCAATTTTCAGTTAGTCTGGGGATAAATCCCCGCCGCGGCGGGGTAAGACGCTTAACACGTAACACGTAAAACCGTTTTTATTCATGAATCTCTCCGAACTCTTCATCCGCCGACCGATCATGACCACCCTGGTGATGGCCTCCATCCTGATCTTCGGAGCCCTGGCCTACACCAAACTGCCGGTCAGCGACCTGCCCAACGTGGATTTCCCGACCATTCAGGTTACGGCTTCGCTTCCCGGCGCCAATCCCAGCACCATGGCCTCCGCGGTCGCTACGCCCCTCGAGCGCGAGTTCTCGGCCATCGCCGGTCTGGATTCCATGACCTCCACCAGCTCGCTGGGGAGCACCCAGATTACGCTGCAATTCGCCCTGCACCGCGACATCGATGCCGCGGCCCAGGACGTGCAGGTCGCCATCTCCCGCGCGGCCCGGAATCTCCCCAAGGAAATGCCCATCCCGCCCTACTTCCGCAAGGTCAACCCGGCCGACCAGCCGATCCTGCGCATCGCCCTGACTTCGCCCACCCTGCCGCTTTACACCCTGAACGAGTACGGCGAAACGCTCATGGCCCAGCGTATTTCCATGGTGAGCGGAGTCGCCCAGGTGCAGGTGTTCGGCGCGCAGAAATACGCAGTGCGCATCCAGCTGGATCCCAAGGAAATGGCCTCCCGCGGCATCGGCATCGACCAGGTGGCAGAGGCCGTGAGCCAGGCCAACGTCAACCTGCCGACCGGGACCCTCTCCGGCCCGAAGCAAGCCCTCACGGTCCAGGCGAGCGGCCAGCTGTTCCATGCGGAGCCCTATCGCTCCATCATCGTCACCTATCGCGACGGCCGACCGGTGCGGTTAAGCGACATCGGCGCCGTGTACGACAGCGTCGAGAACAACAAGACTGCGGCCTGGTATATCGATCAGCGCGCCATCGTCCTGGCGGTCCAGCGCCAGCCGGGGACCAACACCGTCGAGGTGGCCTCGGCCGTCAAAAGGCTGTTGCCGGTGTTTCAAAATCAACTGCCCGCCTCGGTTTCGCTGCAGATCTTGTATGACTCTTCGGTGTCCATTCAGGAGTCGGTGCACGATGTGCAGTTCACGCTCCTGTTCACGCTGGCCCTGGTGGTGCTGGTTATTTTTCTTTTTCTGCGGCGGCTCTCCTACACGCTGATCCCCAGCCTGGCGATTCCGATGTCCCTGGTCGGCACCTTCATGGTGATGCACCTGCTGGGGTACAACATCGACAACCTGTCGCTCATGGCCCTGATTCTGGCGGTCGGCTTCGTGGTGGACGATGCCATCGTCATGCTGGAAAACATCGTCCGCCATCTGGAGATGGGGGAGGGGCCGGTGAAAGCGGCGTTGAACGGCTCGCGGGAAATCGGCTTCACCATCGTGTCCATGACCCTGTCGCTGGTGGCGGTGTTCATCCCCATCTTGTTCATGGGCGGAATCCTGGGCCGGCTGTTCAGCGAATTCGCTGTCACGATCGCCGTCGCCATCCTCATATCGGGGGTGATTTCCCTTACCCTCACTCCCATGCTTTGCAGCCGTTTCCTGAAACCGCACGCGGAGCAGCCTCCGGGCAGGCTCTACGACGCCTCCGAGAAAATCTACGATGGAATGCTGGGCGGTTATAAGCGCAGCCTGCGCTGGTTCCTGGAGCACCGCCGCCTCACCCTGGTCTTCCTGATCTTGGTCATGGCCGCCACGGTCTGGCTGTTTCGGGTCGCGCCGAAGGGGTTTATTCCCAGCGAGGATCGATCGCTGATCTACGGGTTGACCGAAGCGGCGGAGGGGATCTCCTGGGAAGCCATGCGGCAGCAGCAGCAGGCGCTCGCGGCGATCGCCAAACAGGAGCCGAACATCGAGGCGTTCATGTCCAGTGCGGGCGCCCGCGCGGGCAGCATCACCGGCAGCAACAGCGGCTTCCTGGTCATCCGGCTCAAGCCCCGTTCGGAGCGTGAGCTGTCGGCCGATGCGATCATTCAGCGGCTGCGGCAGCAGATGGCCCAGGTGCCCGGAATCCGTGCTTTTCTGCAAAATCCGCCGGCCATATCGCTGGGCGGCCGGGTGAGCAAGAGCCAGTACCAGTATACGCTGCAGGGCCCGGACGTGGGCGAGCTTTACCGCCTCGCACCGCAGCTGGCGGCCGGCATTCAGGCGCTGCCGGGTTTTCAGGATGTGACCACCGACCTGCAGATCAAAAACCCCCAGATCAACATCGAGATCGACCGGGACAAGGCCGCGTCCCTCGGCATATCGGCTACGCAGATCGAAGACGCCCTCTACAGCGCCTACGGCACGCGCCAGATCTCGACGATCTACGCGGATACCAATCAATTCCAGGTCATCTTGGAGCTGAAACCCGACTATCAGGCTGATGCCGCGGCCCTGTCGCTGCTCTACGTGCGGTCTTCCAGCGGTGTTCTGGTACCGCTCGACGCCGTTGCCAGAATGACACGCGGTTATGGGCCGCTCACCATCAACCACAGCGGTCAGCTGCCGTCCGTGACCGTCTCCTTCAATCTGGCGCCAGGCTTCGCCCTGGGTGACGCCGTGTCGGCCTTTAATGATCTGGCCGGCCGCCTCCTGCCGGCTACCATTACGGCCAATTTCCAAGGAACGGCCCAGGTGTTCGAGGCGTCGATCCGGAACCTGGGCCTGCTGCTGGTGGTCGCCATTCTCGTAATTTACATCGTGCTCGGCATCCTCTATGAGAGTTTCATCCATCCCGTCACCATTCTCTCGGCCCTGCCGTTGGCCGGGGTGGGCGCACTGGTCACCTTGCTCATTTTCAACGCCCAGCTGGATATCTATTCTTTCGTCGGACTGATTCTGCTGGTCGGGCTCGTCAAAAAAAACGGCATCATCATGATCGATTTTGCCTTGGAAGCTCAGCGGGTTGAACGCAAAGAACCGAAAGACGCCATTTTCGAAGCCTGCATCGTCCGGTTCCGGCCCATCATGATGACCACCATCGCCGCGCTGGTGGGAACCGTTCCCATCGCCATCGGCTGGGGGGCCGGCGGCGAGTCCCGCCAACCGCTGGGGCTGGCCGTGGTCGGCGGCCTCTTCTTTTCCCAGATGCTGACTCTCTTCGTGACGCCCGTCTTCTACCTCTATATGGACGCGCTGCAGAAAAAATTCCGCCGGCGAGTGGTCCAGGTTGAATCCGCGGGACAGGCCGGCGGCTCCGAATGACGATAAGAAATGCAACGGTATTTATGTCCACGGCGGAATTGGCCGGTATTCCAGTCTGATCCCGGGGGGAAAAGACCACTTCACAAAAAGACCGGCGTCAGGAGATTATGGAAGCACTGGCTTTTGAAAAAACTTCTATTTCGTTTCTCAAAGTTCAAGAGAGAGCCTATCATGACTGAGGAAAATAAAATGGAAGGGCAATCCGGTGTGGACAGGGGATTAGTCGCCATGTTTTTAAGGATGTCGCCCGAGGAGCGATTGCAGGCCAACGACAATGCGTTCCGTACCATTCTGGAGTTGAGAGATGCCTACCGGCGGCAGAAAGTCAACGAATGCAAGCCTCGGTGAAATTCTGGAGGGGCTGCTAGCGGACTTGGGTCGAACTCAAGAAGACGTCGACCGATCCCAAAGACAAGCAGCGGCTTCCAGTGCTTGAAGAAACTCTACGGCAGCTGGAGGGGAAATAGAGAAAAATTTATCATCATGAAATGGGTAGGCCTGACTCTATTGCTGAATCACGGGAGGAAATGATTGGGCCGCTGTATTGACATACCATTGCAGAAAGGTTAAACTTTTTATAATTTGTATGTCTAATTCTTACAAGGATAACCAAAGTGGCTGTTGTTAAAACCTACGCCAAGGGTCAAATCATCATTCCCAAGGAACTCCGCGACGCCTTAGGGATTACGCCCGGCAAGCGGCTGTCGCTGAAGCTCGTCGATGACCACATGGAGGTCCGACCGCTGCCGGATGATCCCATTGAGCATTTGACTGGCATCTTTAAAGATGTTCCGCAGTCCATGGCGGAGGAACTGCTCAGGGAAAGGGCCCAGGATGACCGCAGTGACGAAAAAAATCGTCTTTGATTCCCACGCCATCTTGAAGTGGACCCAAATGGAGTCCGGCTACAAGAAGGTGAAATCCCTGTTGAAAGCTTGCCAGGATGCTACCTGCGAGGGATTCATCAACCAAATCAACCTGGGAGAGGTTTACTACAAGTCCATTCGGGCCGTGGGGATTGAGAGGGCGCGGCAATTCCTGGACAGCTTCGAAAGGCTGCCGCTCACCATTATTATTCCGGACAGAGGCCTGATCTGGAAGGCCGCAGAAATCAAGGCTGAATTTTCAATTTCCTATGCCGACTGCTTTGCGGTAGCGACCGCCATGGGGTTGGACGCGAAGATCGTCACCGGCGACCCGGATTTCAAGAAGACGATCCAGCTGGTTGCGGTGGAATGGGTCTGAAGGTGCTTCAATCGGGTTCCGTTGATATTTGCGTCATGCGAGTGGAAGAATCTGGCCATGAAGGGTTTTCACCGGTCGAAACTTAAGGGAGCGCTTTGGGGGCTTTACATCGGCGATGCGCTCGCCATGCCGGTGCACTGGTACTACAACCGCCGCGCGCTGTTCGACGATTACGGCTGGGTCACCGACTACCTGGCCCCGAAAAACCCGCACCCGGACAGCATTCTCTTCCGCTCGCATTACTCGGCGCCTGGCCCCACAGGGGAGATCCTGCACGATCAGGCACCCTACTGGGGGCGAGAGGGGACGCGCTACCACTACCACCAGTTCCTCAAGGCCGGTGAAAACACGCTGAATGTCAAGCTCTGCAGCGTACTCATCGAGTCGCTCAACCAAAACGGCAGATATGATCCGGATGACTATCTGAAGCGCTACATCGTTTACATGACCACGCCGGGGAGCCACCGCGACACTTACATCGAAGAATGCCACCGGAATTTTTTCAGCAACTACGCCAAGGGCGTTCCGCCGCGGAAGTGCGGCGCCGTTGAAAAGCACATCGGCGGCTTGGTGGGGATGGTTCCGGTGCTGGCGTTTTGCCTGAGCGATCCGCTCGGAGCCCGATCAGCGGCCCTGGAGCACCTGGCGCTGACGCATCCCGGCGGGAAAATGGCCGGCGCCGGCGGGTTGTTCGCCGATCTCCTGCTGGAGGTTATGAACGGGAGGCCATTGAAAGATGCGGTCCTGGCCAGGATTGACGCTCAGGACCACCCGATTGTTGGGCACCCATTCAGGAAATGGCTGAACGACCCCGATGACTGGGTCATCGGACCGAAGCTGAGCACGGCCTGCTATGTGGAGCACTCGGTGCCCGCGGTTTTATTCTTGGCGCTGAAGTACCACAACGACCCGGAGAAGGCGCTTGTCGTCAATACCAACCTGGGCGGCGACAACGTCTACCGCGGCGGCGTGCTGGGGGCGCTGCTGGGAGCGGAGCACGGAAAATCCGGATTCCCGCGGCGCTGGGTGGATGGGCTGCTCGATCCACCGCCGGCGCTTTTACCGCCTGTTGAATGAGGCGGCCGGGCGCTCTGCGATTTCGGGTCGCTTGACATTTCCATGTGGTGTGCAGTAGGTTAGCCTCATGCAGCGACGGATGGAGCATACAATCATTTCAGCAGCACGGAACTGGTGGTGGCGCGTCACCTGAGGGGAGGTGTGTCCGCCGCTGGATATCGACGATCCCGAAACCGCGAGGCCATCTCCCAGGGCCCCGCGGTTTTTGTTTCCTTGGGCCGTGGGGCGCCTCCCACGGCCTTTGTGTTTGGGGCGAACCCAGAAGGAGGAAACGAACATGATCAAACAAGCAATCACCAAGGCGATCAACCGCGAAAACCTTTCCGAACCTGAAATGCGGGCGGCCATGGAGGAGATGCTGAGCGGAGCGGCGCCGCCCGTCCTGGTGGGATCATTTCTGACCGCTCTGCGGATGAAGGGCGAAACCGAAGAGGAGATCACCGCGGCCGCTCGGGTGGCGCGCAGCCAGGCGCGCCGCATCGATGTGAGCAACCACCTGGTCAACCTGGACCGGGAGGAGATCAACATCGACGATGAAACCATCCTGGACACCTGCGGCACGGGCGGCGACGGCACCAATACCTTCAACATCTCCACCGCCACGGCTCTGGTGGCGGCCGGCGCCGGGGTCCGCGTCGCCAAGCACGGCAGCCGCTGCGTGTCGAGCGCGTGCGGCAGCGCCGACGTTCTGGAGCAGCTCGGGGTCAACCTGGATGTGCCCCCCACGGCGGTCGAGACGTGCATCCGCGAGATCGGGATCGGGTTTTTGTACGAGCCCCTTTTCAACACGGCCATGGCCCGCATCGCGGAGGTGCGGCGCCAACTCGGGTTCCGCACCCTGTTCAACCTGCTCGGCCCGCTGACCAATCCGGCGGGAGCCTCCATCCAGGTGCTCGGGGTGTACGATCCGGCGCTGACTGAAAAAATGGCCGGTGTACTGAAAAACCTCGGCACGCGCGAAGCCTTCGTCTTCTGCGGCGAAGGCACGTTGGATGAAATCAGCATCTGCGGGCCGACCCGCATCTCCCATCTCAAGAATCAGACCGTTCAAACCTTCGAGACGACCCCCGAGGCGCTCGGCCTGCCGCGGGCGGCGCCAGCCGAGATCCGTGGCGGCAGCGCGCGGGAAAATGCACGGATCATTCGCGATATTCTCAAGGGGGCCCAAGGACCCCGCCGGGACGTCGTGCTGGTGAACGCGTCCGCGGCCTTTGTCGCCGCCGGGCTGGATTCCAATTTTAAGGCGGGAATTCAGCGCGCGGCCCAATCGATCGACTCCGGCCGGGCCCAGCAGAAACTGGATGCCCTCATTGACTTCAGCCGCTCGTGCACTCCGTCGGTCAGGGCCCTGGCGCGATAAGACCGGCTTGCGATACGCCCCTTCCGCCCGAAGCCTCATGAGCGCTCCGCGCGGTTGCCGGCCGCAACGCCCTGGCTGCGCAAGAGTTGCGGCAAATAGCGCTGCGCCAGCAGATCCGAGCTCACCATGCCCAGCACCCGGCCGTCCTCCACGACCGGCATGGCCGAGATGCGGTTCTGTTCGAGTTCGCGCACGATGTCCGGAATGCGCGATCCGGGAGCAGCGGCTATTACGTTCCGACTCATAATGGCCTCCAGGCTCCCCTCGCAGGCATTCTCGGCCACAGCGCGGGTAACGTCCCAGGTAGTCAAAACACCGGCAATTTTTTCATCCGGGCCGAGCACCGCGATGATGTTTCCGCGGCCTTGGACGATCAGGGCCGCCACCTCGGTGAGCGAGGTGGCGATCTGCACCGTGGGCATCGGCTCCATGATGTCCTTGGCCGTGCGCTCGCCCTCCTTTTCGGCCAGTCGGCGCACGCTGATGCGTTCCGCCGCCTGGCAGGGCAGCAGATCCGCGTTGGACGCCAGGAGATCAACCAGCTCGGTCATATTGCGGCGGATCACCTTCTCCCGGTAGACGCCGCCCGCTTCCAGTCGTTTTTCGGAAAGCCGGGCAAAACCCGCCGCGTGCTCCCGCAGCCAGGCATCCACGGCCGGGCGGTTTCCGAGCATTCCCTCTGGAATCTGAAGCTCCGGCGGCGTCGGCAGGATCTGCTCCTGGGCCGCAAAAATGACCCCGCCCGAGTTGACGAGATAGTCGGTGGCGATCAATACCCCTTTCTGCCGATAGACTACCTGCTCCATGCGGGTGCGTGCCGCCTTGCGGTTGGGGTCCGGCGAATAGGTGTTGGCCCCCTCGACGATCAAGGACCAGGCGCCCATGCGCTCGACGCTCATCGAGCACTTTTCCGAGGACAGCACCCCCAGGTAATTGAACACGGGCGCGGCCGGCACGAAACAGAAGGCCGATTCCCGCAGGAGGTTGTCGGCGTCGGTGGAAAATTGGATGGGGTGCCGCGGCCCCTGCGACTGGATGCGCTCGCGGAAGTAGCGGCCGGTGACCGTTCCATGCTGCTTCCAGAGCCTGAACAGCTCCTCCACCGGCAGCCCGGCCGGAGCGAACAGATAGCCCTCGAGATCGCTCACACCGGTTACGCGCGCGGCCGGCAGCCGCTCCTGCAGCAGGCGGGCGGCATGCGCGCCGACCGCTCCGAAGCCCTGGATGATAACGGTGACCTCGCCGGGTGCCGGCATTTTCAGCTGCGCAAACTGGGGCAGCACCGTCAGACGCGGCATGAGGTCGATCAACCGCTCGATGGCGATCACCACCCCGCCGGCGGCGGCGCCCAGTTCGTCAATGCGGTTGCCGCCCATCTCCGCCGGCTTGGATACCGCTCCATCCAGGCCGTTCTCGACAGCGATGGTCTTCATGTCGGCGTCGTTGGAGCCCACATCTGGACCCGGGACGTACAGGTGACGGTAGCGGCGAAGCAGCCGCGCGAAACCGCGGATCACCCGGGCATGCTGTTCGGGCGGCGCGGCCGGATCCGCCAGGATGCCGGCCTTGCCGCCGCCGAAGGGCAAATGGGCGGCTGCATTTTTGAGCGTCATGCCCCGCGCCAGGTTGTGAATATCCGCGGGCGTGATTTCGTTCAGCACGCGGATGCCGCCCATCGACGGCGCCCCCATCGCCAGGTTGTCCACCACTAGATACCCGCCGATTTCGTCGCCGGATGCTTCATCCCACATGAACGCCACCAGCTTGGGGCCGAGCACGTCACAGACGATGCCCATTCGCGCCAGCAGGTGCTCGTCCCGATAATCCAGGACGAGATGGCAGCGGCCGTTCCTGCGCCGGGTTCTCTTCTGTAGGATGGCCTCGGGGATCACACCCCGCAAACAAGCGTCCATTCGTTGGGGGATCATGGTCGGGTCCTCCTCAAATTGCGAGGAACGGTTGAGAAGCGCCGATTCGCAACCGACAGGGCTGTTCAGTCGTCTAAGGGACTATACTTGAAGGGATGCCGGGAAGTCAAAATGCGGGTCAGCTTTTTCTGAGAACCGCCGGCCGCGAAACGACCGGCACGGCCGCCGGTGCGATGGATTGGTCGCCGGGGGCGCCGGTGGCGGAATAAGCGACCAGAATGGTCACGCGTCGGTTGGAAAAATCCAGGGGCTTGGCGGGGTTTTTCAACCGTCGGTCCGCGTACCCGTTGACGCCGGTGATCTGTTTTTCGCGAATGCCGTTTTCTTCCAGGACACGGCGGGCCGCGTTGGCGCGGTCGGTGCTCAGATCCCAGTTGTTGTAGCCGGAGCGGACATACGGGCGGCTGTCCGTGTGGCCCTCGATGGTCACATCGTTGGGGAAGCTCCCGATTCGGGAGGCGATCAATTTCAGCAGCTGGGCCGCATCCGGTTTCAGCCGAGCGCTGCCGATGTCGAAAAACAATCCTTCGGATTGCTCGATCAGCTCGATCCGCAGCCCTTCCTTGGTGAGCGTAATCTGGATCTGGTCCTTGAATTTCGCGAGATCCGGAACGGCGGCGATGGCCTTGAGCAGTTTTTCGCCTTCCTTCTGAAGCATCTCCATCTCCGCCTGTTTGGCGGCGGAGGACTTCTCATCCGACAGGGGGGTGCGATTCGGGTTCGAGGGCGCCTGCAAGGGAGGCGAGTCGGAGAAGGGCCTCATCGTTTTGCTGCCGTTGAGCACCCCGGCGGACGTCTTGTGCATGGCCCCCGGGTCCCTGAAATAGTCGGCCACCGAGGCGCGGATGGTCACGTTGTTGGCAACGATCCACAGCACGATGAAAAGCGCCATCATCGCGGTCACGAAATCGGCGTAGGCCACCTTCCAGGCGCCGCCGTGATGCCCCTCGTGGCCGCCTTTCTTCTTGACCCTCTTGATGACTATTTTTTCGCCGTCGCTCACTGCTTATCCTTGACGTGGGCTTCCATTTCCGGGAACTCCGGCCGGGTCTCGGCCGGAATGCTGCGCCGGGCAAACTCCACGCAGACCAGCGGACTGAACCCTCGCGCAAAGGCCGCAATCGCGTTCTTGACGACTTCGAAAACCTGAATTTCCTTTTCCCCAGCGATGTCCAGGTTCGAGGCCAGCGGCTGGATGAAGCCGTAGCACAGCAGAATGCCCAAAAAGGTTCCCACCAATGCGGCGGCCACTTTTTTTCCGATTTCACCGGCCGGGCCGTCGATGGCCTGCATGGTGATGACGATCCCGAGCACCGCCGCCACGATGCCGAGACCGGGCATGGTGTCGCCGATTTTTGAAAGGAGCATGCTCGGCTTTTTGATGTCGGTGTGATGCGTGTCGATATCGCTCTCCATCAGGGTTTCGAGGTCGTGCGAAGCAATCCCGCCGATGATGACCATGCGGAAGGTGTCGGTCATGAAAGAAATGAGCGTACTGTGCGCCAGGATGTCGGCATACTTTGAAAAAATGGAGCTTTCCTTCGGCGTCTCGATGTGCTTTTCCAGGGCGATCAGGCCCTCTTTCTGCGCCATGTAAAGCAGCTCGTACAGGAGCCTCAGGACTGAAAGATAGGTCGCCTTGGTGACGGTTTCGCCTTTGATGGCCGCTATCGTTTTGGCCAGCATCTGCTGAAGGACGTTTTTGGGCGCCGAGGCGAGCAGCGCCCCCAGGGCCGCACCGCCGATGATCATGAACTCGGCCGGCTGGATGAGGACCATGAAGGGGCCGCCCGCCTCATAGAAGCCTCCGAGAACCGAAACCAGAACGACCACAAATCCAATGATGACGAACACGGAATACCCCTTCTGGGTGGATGGATTTACCCCTGGCCCTCCGGGCCTGGATCACCTTCGACGATCCTGCACAGGTAATATCGGTTTGGGGGGAGGCTAACTTTAGAGGATTTCAATCGGGTCGCCGCAGCGGATGGGGCCTTCTTCCAGCACCCGGGCGAACACCCCTTCGCGCGGCATGATGCAGTCGCCGGCCCTGTAGTAGATCGCACACCGGTTATGGCATTCCTTGCCGATCTGGGTGATTTCGAGCAGCACCTGGGCGCCCAGGCGGACGCGGGTGCCGATTGGCAGGGTTTTCCAATCTACTCCGACGGTTGCAATATTTTCAGCAAAGTCGCCGAAGCCCACGTTCAGCCCTTGAGCGTTGGCCTGATCGATGCTTTCGGAGGCCAGAAGACTCACCTGCCGGTGCCAAGGCCCGGAATGAGCATCGCCTTCAAGCCCGTGCTCCTTGACCAGGTATGCTTCCTCTACCGGCGTCTTGGGCGTGCCTTTTTTTTTGCTCACGGCAATGGATACGATTTTCATGCGCCCTTGCTTCCTCCGATCATGAAGATGCCGTATGTGGCTCTTAAGTTGGGGAACCGTTTAACGATGATGCCATAACGATCCTGGGAGTGGGTGTCGATCGCCGCTTCCTTAAGGACTTTCAAGCCGACATCATCCACGAACTTTCGAAAGTCTTTCAACGTGATGACGCGGATGTTGGGGGTGTCGAACCATTGGTACGGAAGCTGCCGGGACACCGGCGCATATCCGCTGAAGAGCAGCTGCAGCCGGATCTGCCAATGGCTGAAATTCGGGAAGCTCACGATCCCCTTCCGACCGATGCGCAGCATGGCGCGGATAAGCTCATCCGGCTGAAAGACCTGCTGCAAGGTCTGGCTGAGGATGACATAGTCGAAGCGCCCCTCCGGATAATCGTGCACTTCCTCGTTGATGTCTCCCTGCAGGACCGAAAGCCCTTTTTCAATGCAGCGCGCTACTTTTTCCTCGTTGAGCTCGATGCCCGTTCCCTGGACACCCTTGCGGGCAATCAGGTGCTGCAGCAGGTCGCCTTCGCCGCAGCCCAGATCGATCACCTTCGACCCCGGCTCGATCCACGAGGCAATGATCTGCAGATCGTAGCGCATCGCACTAATCCGCCCCGCCTTGGTGGACCCGCTCCAGAAAACCGCGGATCAACTTCGGCAGCCGTTCGCCCGGAATCAAGAAGGCGTCATGGCCCCATTCGGCTTCGATTTCGCAGAAACTCACGTCGCGGCCGTTTTTTTTCAACCCTTTGACGATTTCTTTGGCCTGATAGGTCGGATACAGCCAATCCGACGTGAAAGAGATCACCAGGAACCGGGCGCGGGATTTGGACAGAGCCTTCACGGCTGACCCGTCGCCATGCTGTTTCCCGAGGTCGAAATAATCGGCGGCCTTGGTGATGTAAAGAAAGGAATTAGCGTCGAAGCGGTCGACGAACTTGCGCCCCTGGTATCTCAGATAGCTCTCCACCTGGAAATCGGCGTCGAAGTTGAAGGAAAAATCGCTTTTGTCCTGCAGCCGTCGTCCGAATTTAAGCCGCATGGCCTCATCCGAGAGATAGGTGATGTGGCCGATCATGCGCGCGACCGCCAGACCCAGCGCCGGCTTGGCACCCTCATAGTAGTCGCCGTGGTTCCAGTTGGGATCGGCCATGATGGACTGGCGGGCCACCTCGTTGAAGGCGATGGCCAGCGCCGAATGGCGCATGGTCGTGGCGAGCGGGATGGCGGACACCACCCGCTCCGGGTAGCGGACGCACCATTCCAGGACCTGCATGCCCCCGATGGAGCCGCCCACGACGCACAGCAGCCGTTCGATTCCCAGGTGATCCACCAGCGCCCTTTGCGCCGTCACCATGTCGCCGATGGTGACCACCGGGAAATCCAGGCCGAACGCTCGCCCGGTCGCCGGATTGATCGAGCTGGGTCCGGTCGAACCCATACAGCTGCCGATGACGTTGGCGCAGATCACGAAGAATTTGTCGGTGTCGATGCCCTTGCCGGGGCCCACCATGCAGTCCCACCACCCGGGCTTTTCGTCGTCGGCCGAATAATACCCGGCCACGTGGGAATCCCCTGATAGCGCATGCAGGACCAGTATGGCATTTTGGCGGTCGGGTGCGAGGGTGCCGTAGGTTTCGTAGGCGAGAACCACCGGCCCGATTCTGGCCCCGCTTTCCAGAACCATTTCGTCCGGTGGTGCGGCGAAGCTGAAATACTGCTTCTCGACCACACCGACGGAAACCCGGTCTTTATCGTGGTGGATGTATTCGCTCATTCGAAACGTGGCGAGAGGCGTTCAAGCGGAAGTTTGGGAGATGAACACCTCGCAGCTGCGGCAAAGCTTCATCTTCTCCTCCCAGGAATCCTGGACCTGGCCGTGGCAGATGCTCCCGTTGACAAACCAGCAGAGGTCCCCGCTCTTGAATTCACTGGCCGGACACCCCGATCGGCGCTCCGGCGAACAGTTGTTTTCCTCCCAGCAAGGCTTGCGAATCTTGTCGGAGTTGGTTCGGGATACCAGGAAAAACATTTGGCGTTCGACCGCCGAGGGCACCAGGCGCCAGCCCTGCTCGTAGCTGTGAACCGCCTTGAGCGAAATTCCCAGCAGGTGCGCCAATTGTTTTTGAGTCTTGTCGAGCCGTTTCCGAAGATACTTGAATTCAGATCGGTCCATCGCTTCCCCGCCGTTTCGGGTGGATCAATCGTAAAACGTTCAAGGCGAATATTCCTACATGGTAGTAGTGCTGTCAATCAAAAATTGAGCGGCAGCAAGATGCCGGAGCGCCGTCATCGGAGAGTTATGGCCACGATCTCCGGAGGCGCTCCCGAAGAACGCATGGGCGGCCCCCACGTACCGACACCGCTCGACGTGTAAACGGCAAAACCCTCCTCCTGGTGCAGCCCATAGTCATATCCATTGTAAATCCATTTCGTAAGGAGGTTGAATGGAAAAATTTGACCTTGATGGCTGTGCCCCGACAACTGCAGCGAGACTCCCAGTTCTTTGCTGAGGGCAAAGGAAGTGTCCGGATGAAAGTAAGTGGCGGAGCGGCGGTCGCGCGTATGGTCGCTGCGAATATCGGTGGGCGTGTGGAACAGGAGGATACAGGGGTGCAGGCCGGGTGCGGGCATCGGGGCGTTACCGAAGCCGCGGATTTCGCTCTGGTCGCGGATGCCCGGGTAAGCCACCCCCATCAGATAAAGGCCGTCGATTTCCACCACCTCATTATACAGTACCCGAATGCCTGCTCGGGAGATCCTATCGAGGCAGCGCGGAAGACCGGCGTAGGTTTCGTGGTTTCCGGTCACAAAAAAGACGCCATGGCGCGCGTTCAGCCGTTTGAGCGGGGATTCGAATGCAGGCATCCCGTCGATCATTCCATCGAACAAATCTCCGGTAATCACCACCAGATCCGGACGAAGGGAATTGACCTTTTCCGCCAAACGCTCCATGGAGGCGGCTCCGTGGAAATGGCCGAGATGAACATCGGAAAGCTGGACGATGGTCTTGCCGCGCCATTGATCCGGCAGACCCGCCAGGGCGATGTCGAACGGTTTCACGACCGGATGGAATGCGGTCCAGAATCCATGAGCCGACCAGCCCAGCGCCAGAATGATACACGCCGATGCGAGATACGGAAAGCGGGGTGGCCCGATTCCGGCCAGGCGCAAGATCGCGTAAATCGACCATGCGGCTCCTGCGGCGAGGGCTATTTTAACGGATAGAGCAAACCAGACTGCCGAGAGTCTGAAATAAAGGATCGTCCAGGGATTTTCCGTCCAGCGCAGGAGCAGGAATGCGGCCATGAAGCTGATTCCCAAGACCAAACAGGCGGCCAGGAGGGTCGTTTTCAGGAGGGGATGGGTTACGCCGAGCCAGCGCAGAATAAACCGGAAAATGGCGAAATGCCAAAGAAGCGTCAGGGTTAAGAAAAAAGAAAGAAATAACATCGCACCGAAGTCGGGGAGAGCCGGCTCTGCATCGAGTTTGGCTCTTTTAGAGTTATTTTTTG
>CAYRUF010000044.1:0-37632 GCA_964427375.1 uncultured Desulfatibacillum sp.
ACAATGCCCTTTTAGGGCCAGTCAAACCACCGGCTGCGCCGGTGGTACTGATTTGAACAATTAGCCCCGAGAGTGTATGCTACCAGCATGGACACTCTGAACGCGATTAAAGAAAAGTATGAGTTGCTCAGTGGCATTCTGGACGAACGGGGTCGGCGCATTTGGGCTGCCGTTGAAGCGCGTTGTCAGCCGCATGGGGGCATCACGCTGGTTTCCAAAGCCACGGGGTTGTCTCGGACTACGATTCATGCTGGAGCAAAGGATATTGGCACGCGGCGCGTCGTATCGAAGTTGGCCGGCCGGATTCGACAGCCCGGAGGCGGGCGCAAGCCCCTGACGTATCATGCGCCGGATATCCTGGAGGCGTTGGATGCCCTGGTGGAGCCAACGACGCGGGGGGACCCCGAGTCGTTGCTGCGTTGGACCTGCAAGAGCACCCGCCGCTTGGCGCAAGAGCTTCAGCGGCAAGGCTACCGTATCGGAGACCGCAAGGTGGCCGATCTGTTGCACGAGCTCAACTACAGCCTTCAGGCTAATGCCAAAACCCTTGAGGGGGCGCAGCATCCGGACCGAAATGCCCAGTTTGAATACATCCACACGTTGGCCAAGCGGTTTCATCGCCGGGGTCAACCGGTCATATCGGTGGACACCAAGAAAAAGGAATTGGTGGGCGACTTTAAAAATGCGGGTCGCGAATGGCGGCCGCAGGGGGAACCCGAACAAACCCGGGTGCACGATTTTTTGGACAAGGACCTGGGCAAGGCCATTCCGTACGGGGTTTACGACCTTGCGGACAACAGCGGCTGGGTAAGTGTGGGAATTGACCACGACACCGCGGAGTTTGCTGCCGATAGTATCTGGTCTTGGTGGAAACATATGGGCTGCAAAAGCTATCCGCACGCCGAAGAGTTGTTGATCCTGGCCGATGCCGGCGGCAGCAACGGCAGCCGGTCGCGATTGTGGAAGATGGGGGTCCAGCGCTTGGCGACCACCATCGGCCTGCGCATCCACGTCAGCCATTTTCCTCCGGGCACCAGCAAATGGAATAAAATCGAGCATCGGATGTTTGCCTTCATCACCCAGAACTGGCGCGGTCGCCCCCTGGTGAGCTATGAGACGATCATCAATTTGATCGGCGGCACCACGACCAATTCCGGGCTGCGGATTAAGGCCAAGCTGAACCGCAAGAAATATGAAACCGGCCGAAAAGTCTCCAACGCCGACTTGGCCAAGGTGAACCTCAAACCGGCCAAGTTCCATGGAGATTGGAATTACTCAATACTTCCAAAACTGATCTGATGCGCTCAAGTTATTTATGCGCAATCCCTAAACTGGAATCCGCTTCGGGCGTTAGCCAATTAGAAATCAATCCTCGGCTTGCCGCCGTTCATTTTGTCGACCAGCCGCCGTCCAGAAAAATGGTCTGCCCGGTGATGCACCCGGATGCCGATGGTGCCAGGAAGACGGTCAGGCCTGCAAGATCCTCGAACATGCCGTTGCGGCCGATGATGGTCTGGGCCGCCAGGCCATCGACGATTTTTGCCGGGCGGTATTGCGCGAGTCATATTCCGGCGATGGATACATGCTTGGTTTCCAAGTAGGCATCGAGGCCTTCGGAGCCCAATTCGCGTCTCCAGCTGCTTTGCTTGAACCCGCCGAACGGACAGTTGCTGGTCGCCGGCACGGCATCGTTCAGGCCGATGCTTCCCGCCTGGAGGGTTTCGGCCATGCGCAGACCACGGCTTAAATCGCGGGTGAGGGCATAGGCCGCCAGGCCGTATTCGGTGGCGTTGGCCCTCCGGACGACTTCTTCCTCGGTGTCGAAGGCGGAAACCGCCGCCAGCGGTGCAAAAATTTCTCCGTGCATTCAGGCCGCCCGGTCAGGCACATCCGCCAGCGCCCTGCGAACCATTTGGCGATCGGCTGCGGCCACTTCGATCAAGACCTCGCCCGTGGCCGGGTTCACCACCGGTATTCTGCCGGGGCCGTAAACCCATTCTCCGTTCAAATAATTGGCATGGCGCTCCATTCATCCAACTTATTTTTCATCTGCCGTACCCCAGCAGGTGAGGCAGCCAGGTGCTGATGGTCGGGAAATAGGCCAAGGCCAAAATACAGATTGTGATGGCGACAATGTGGGGAAGCACATGGACCGCCAGGCGTTCGATGGAGACGCCCGCCATCGGTGCGGCCACGAAAAGATTCACCCCGAGCGGCGGCGTCAGGAAAGCCACCTCGTTGGTGACCACGAAAATGATGCCGAAATGGATCGGATCGATGCCGAGTTTGGTGACCACCGGCATCAAGACCGGCGTCAGGATGATGATGGTCGAGAGGGTTTCCATGAACATGCCGAGCACATAAAACACGCAGATCAGCAGCAGCAGAACGATGAACCAGTCGTTGGACAGCGATAGGATCGAGTTGGCCAGCTTGGTCGGTGCCTGCTCCAAGGTCAGCAGCTGGCCGAAGAGGGTGGAGGTGCCGACGATCACCAGCACGGTCCCAGAAATCATGGCTCCATCCTGCAGGGCTTTGAACATTTTTTCGAATGTCAGCTTCCGGTTGACGACCGCACCCACGAAGAGTGCCCAAAACACGGCGACTACCGATGCTTCCACCGGCGTAAAGATCCCGGCGTAGATACCGCCCAGAATGACCACCGGGGAGGCCAGTGCCCACTTGGACTGCCAACAGGTTTTCAGGAAATCGGGCAGGTTGAACTTCTCCGGTTTTTCGACGAACCTCAGCCGCTTGGCGACGATCCAGGCTACGAAGCAGTGAGCCAGGCCGATCATCAGCCCCGGCGCCATCCCGGCGAGGAACATGCCCGTGATGGAAACGCTGGCGATGACGCCGTAGATGATCATCGGATTGGAAGGGGGGATCAGGATCCCCAGCGTTCCGCCGGAGGAGGCCACGGCCCCGGCGTAGGCGCGATCGTAGCCGGAGCGGATCATGGAGGGGATCATGAGCGAGCCCACGGCCGCCACCGTGCCCGGACCGGAGCCCGAGATGGCCGAGAAGAACATGCAGGCCAGGATGGTGGCCACCCCGAGACCCCCGTGGATGACGCCGGCCGGCTTGCGCACGACGTCTATGATCTGGCGCGTAACGTCGCTGTATTCCATGATCGATCCGGCAAGGACGAAACAGGGAATGGCCAGCAGCGGGAACTGGTCGACCCCGCGGAAGAGCGTCTGCGGGATCATGGACAAGGGCACCTCGCTCACCAGTAGCGCGACGCAGGTGGATATGCCCAACGTCATGAAAATGGGTAACCCCAGAAGCAGACAGACGATCAGAACCAGAATAACAAGGGCTAAGATGCTCATGATTCCATCCCTTCGATTCTCACCAGCTTGCGCCAGTTGCGGTTGCTGAACCCTCGGTAGTAAAGTTGCAGGATCCTGAACGTCATCAAGAGAAACCCGATGGGGATGATGGTGTAAATGTAAGCCGCGGACCAGCCCAGGGACGGCGTTGTCTCCGGAAACTCCAGTGCGTGCATGACAAGCCCGATGCCCTGAACCGTAAACAGCACGTTGAAAACCACCCAAACCAGGTCAGCCATAAGCCAGACATAGGGGCGTAAGCTTTTGGGTATGGCGTAATACTGTGCCGTGACCCTGAGATGCTGTTCCTGTTTGGCCGCCATCGCAATCCCCAAGTAGACCGTCCAGATGAACGCGAAACGGCTCAACTCTTCGGCCCAGGTCAGTCCCGATTTGAAAACGTAGCGCATGAACACCTGAAGGCCCAGGCAGAATACCAGGAGCGCCAGGAAAGACGCGCACAGGATCTTTTCGAAATTTTCATCGAGGTACGAAACGATGCGTGAGGACATGACGCGTCTCCTTGTGGGCGTTTGTGAATCCGAAGCATGATTTTTTACTTGGGGACATGGCAAGGCGCTAACGGGGGAGAGACAGGCCCCCCCGATTCCATGTTACTTCGCCATGACCGCCTGGACTTTATCCACGATATCCTTGCCGCCAACGCTCTCATAGAATTCCGGCCAAACCGCGCGTGCCTTGGCGATCCAATCCTTTTCATCGTTGGCGGGCTTGGAAATCTTCATGCCCTTCGCCAGGCACTCCTTCAGGGCCTCGGCCTCCTTCTCCTCGACCCATTTCCACTCGAATTCGGCGGCTTCCTTGGCGGCGCGATCCACCACGGCACGCACATCCGGGGTCAGCTTCTTGTACCAGGTCTCACTGGCGAGGATCGGGCCGGTCCAAAGGATATAATGGATGTCGGTGATGTATTTTTGAACCTCGAAGAATTTCATCGAGGCGTTCACCAGATGAGGATTGTCCTGTCCGTCGATCACGCCCTGCTGTAGGGCATTGAAAACTTCCGTCCAGGCCATGGGGACCGGGTTGATGCCCCAGGACTTGTAGGCGGCGATCATGATGTTGTTTTTCGGCACGCGGATGGTCATGCCCTTGAGATCGTCGGGCGTCAGGACCTCGCGCTTGGAGTTGGTCAGCACCCGGTAGCCGCCCACCAGCCAGGCGAGCGCGCGCACGTTGGCCTGTTTGACCATCAGGTTGTTGAGGTCGTTTTGAACGTAGTCGCTCTTAAACAGCTTGTAGGCGTCTTCGAGCTTGGGAAAAATGTAAGGCAGGGTCATGAAGCCGACCGCTTTGCTGTAGGGAGTCACGTTGTTGACCGCCATGATGGAGACATGGGTCATGCCTGTGGAGCATTGCTGGACGTTGTCTTCCTCGGAACCGAGTTGCCCGCCGATGTAGACATTGACCTGGATTTTTCCGTTGGAATATTTCTCGGCCAGCTCCTTGAACTTCTCCAGGCAGACCACGTGGAAGCTGCCGGGCGGGTTGGCGGTGGCCGCCTTGATGACGACATCCGCGGCAAGAGCGACCGAGGAAAGCAGCAGCATGGCTCCGATGGCGATGATGACACCGACGATCCTGGACTTGCGATTCATGGGACCCTCCTTCACAGTGGTTTTAAGTTCCAGTTGATGTTGATCGTTGATTACAACAAGCCCGTTTTTCAGAAAGCCGTTTGTTCTGTATCCGTTATCCGCCTCCGATGGGCGGGATGAGGGTGACGACATCGCCGTGTTGCAGAAGCTGGTCGAAACGGCCATCCGCGCGGTTGACCATCAAGATGCCCACATCGTCCTCCGAAATGCCGAGCGAGGCGAGCAAGTCGCAAACCCGCGACCCTGCCGACAGCCGCACCTTCCCGTCTCCAAGCTGGTGCTTTTTCAGACTCTCGAATAGCCTGATCTCGATGTCCATCTCAACTCAGTTCTCAAGCAACCAATAAAGGCCCAGTTCCACCAGCTTGCCGCGGGTGGGACGTCCCTGGGTGTCCCAGCCGGACATGTCGTAGTAGAGCTGCACGAGGTCCTTGAAAATTTCCGGGTCGATGCGCTTTCCCTTCAGGGGCCCGTCAGGCATCTCCTCGAACCAGCGGGAGATCAAGGTGTCGTCCTTGGGAGTAAAGCCCTCGCGATTGTTGAAAACCCGCGCCATGACATTCGAACGCTCGGTGGCCTGGACCAATTCATACAAGCTGACATCCCAGCCCGTGATGGCGCTGACGGCCTCCACCAGACGGCCGAAGGTCATGGCATGAATCGGCACGGAGGTGAAATTGCAAAGATTGAGGACATTGTTGATCCCCCAAGCCTTTTGGCCAATGAGAAAAAAGCGCATCTTGGCCTCGTCGGTCTTCAACGGGTCGACGGGATCGAAAAGACCCATTGGGTAAAGCTTGCTCACGCCGTCGCCCTGAAACGCCACATCGTGCGGGGTTTCGATGTGGTCCGCGCCGGTTGGCGAGAGGGCGAACCCCATCGCCATCCCCGTCTTGCCCCGTCCGTCGTGGAAGGCCAGCTCTTGGCCCTTGATGTGGAAGGCGAACTTTTCCGCGCCGCGGCCGATTTTCTCGGAGGCGCGCTTGACGCCCTCGGCCAGCAAATCGCCCAGTCCGCTGCGGCCAGCGATCTGCTCGATCAGCCAGATCATGGCGTCGGCATCGCCGTAGCGGAGGGCGCGGCCGCCGGTCTCCTTTTCCGTCAATAGGCCGTTCTCGAAGCACTCCATGGCGAAGGCGATGACCGCGCCGGTTGAGACGACGTCAAGCCCCTGCAGGTTGCAGATCTGGTTGCCCCGGGCCACCGCCGGCAGATTGTCGACGGCGAGCATGGAGCCGAGCGCGGCCAGGGATTCATACTCGGCGCCGCCGAAGCGTTTGTCGAGGGGGTACTTCTCGTGCGCCAGCTCCACCCGGCGCTTGCACCGCACGCTGCAGGCCCAGCAGGTGCTGTTCGAGTGAAAGATGGTTTCGTGGTAGGCCGGCGCCGCGAGCTTGTCCGCGCCCTCGAAAACGCCCTCCTTGAAGTTGCGGGTCGGGAGAAACCCCCCGTCGTTGATCCCCTTGACCAGACCGGTGGTCCCGAACTTGCTTAGCCCGACGTTCGGTGGGTGGGTTTTGATTCGCTCGTTATGCCAGCGGGCGATCTCCCTGACCTTCTCGGGGTCCGCCATCTGCAGTTTTTGGGTGCCGCGCACCGCTATGGCTTTGAGGTTTTTGGAGCCCATCACGGCGCCCATGCCGGTGCGACCGTTGTAGTGTTCGAGATCGTTCTGCACGCAGGCATAACGCACCAGCCTCTCGCCGGCCGGCCCGATCGAGACCACGCGAATACGCGTGTCATCGAGCTCCGCTTCGAGCCGTTCGAGGGTCTGCCAGTTGTCGAGCCCCCAGAGGCTCGCAGCGTCCCTGATTTTAACGGCTCCGTCCTTGATCCACAGGTAGACCGGTCTGGCGGCGCGCCCGCGCACGACGAGGGCGTCGAAGCCGGCGAATTTCAACTCCGGCCCCCAGTAGCCGCCGGCCTCGGTCTCGGCGAACCCGCCCGTCAGCGGTGACTTGGCGCCGACCGTGTAGCGGTTGAAGCCGGAGAGCGGGGCGCCGGTCACGACGCTGCAGGCAAAGATCAGAATGTTCTCGGGTGAGAGTGCATCGGTTCCGGGTTTCAGGTTTTTGAGCAGGTAATAGGAAATGAAGTTGGACCCGCCCATGTAGGTGCGATACCATTTTTCTTCGGGTTCCTCGACCTGCCATGAGCCCTTGCTCAGATCTACATGCAGGATTTTTCCATTGTAGCCGTTGGGCATATCGTCCTACCTTTTATACTCATGCGGCCCATAAGGCCAGGTGGGCATTTAGCGCCCGGGACCTTGTAAAATAAGGGGCACGGGGATTTGCATGCCGAAAAATTACTTGATGACCTTGTACATGGCATTGCAGTCCTCTTTGCCGTACCCGGCCTTGCTGCCCTCTTTCAGATAATCCAGGGCGACCTGCATGGTCCGGGCGTCGTTGCCCCACGCCTTGGCCATTTCGCACCCCAGCCTGACGTCCTTCAGCGCCAGGTCGAGCCCGAAGCGGCTTTTGAAATCCCCGGCGGCAATCCAGGGCCCGCGCACATCCATCTGGAAACTCTTGGCGCCGGTGTCGTTAAGCAGCTCGAGGAGGAATTTCGGCTCGATTCCGGCTTTCTCGCCGATGCGGATGCCTTCGGCCAGTACGGCGAGATTGGTCATCCCAATTAGGTTGCTGATCAGCTTCACGGCACAGGCGGCTTCGACCTCGCCGAGGTAATAGACTGGCTTGCCGATAATATTTAGTGTGTCGAGCATTTTCTCGTAGACGGCCTTCTTGCCGCCGGCAAAGATGGGCTCTTCGGCTTTTTCGGCGTGGGCCGGTGTTTTTCCGAGGGGACATTCGAGGAAGTCGATTCCTCTGGCCTCGGCCGCATCGGATAGCTTGCGGGCGGTGCCGGGGTCTATCGTGCTGACATCGATGTATGTGGCGCCTTTTCTCATCTTGGAGAGAAGACCATTTTCGCTCAGCATCACTGACTCCAGATGCTGGGGCAATGGAAGGCTGGTGAACACCACGTCGGCTGACGACAGTTCATCAAGATTTGAAGCCGCCCGGCCGGTGGTTCCGGCGGAAAGGGTTTGCTTGACGGCCTCGGGGTTCAGATCAAAGACCAAAACGTTTTTCTGGGCGCGGATGAGATTGCGGGCGAGCCCTCCGCCCATCTGGCCGACACCGATGAATCCGAACATCATAATAGATCCTTCCTTTCTCCGGGCGGCGGGGAGTTGGCCTCAAGCTTAGGTTTGAAGCTTAGCTTCCTCCGCGGCCTGTTGCTTTGACCCGCAATTGCGGGAAAAATCCTTGGCGTCCTGCAGTGCAATTCATTTCCCTTGTTCCTGCGATTCCGCTTGCAGTGACCGGGCGAGGGCGGCGATGCCCTCGCCCGGATTGGGTCATTAGGCGCTCTCGTAGAGCTTGGTCAGAACGAACTCCTCGTGGCCGAGGACCTCTT
The DNA here is from genome assembly GCA_964427375.1 of uncultured Desulfatibacillum sp. Taxonomy (GTDB): domain Bacteria; phylum Desulfobacterota; class Desulfobacteria; order Desulfobacterales; family SpSt-501; genus SpSt-501. The sequence continues at coordinate 8,384 of CAYRUF010000044.1, forward strand.
GGGCCGTGAGGCGGCCGTTGCAGGTGCGGACCAGCATCTCCAGCAGGTTGTCGCCGGACTGGTCGAGGGTCATCTCCCCGCGCAGGATGGCCGAGCAGTCGTAGTCGACGTGCTCGCTCATGGTCTTGGCGGTGAGCGGGTTGGCGGTCAGCTTGATCACCGGCTCGATGGGGTTGCCGATGATGTTGCCCTGGCCCGTGGGGAAGAAGTGCGCCACGAAGCCGGCCGCCGCCCACAAGGTCACGGCTTCGGCTGCGGCGCTGGAGGTGTCCATGAACCACAGGCCCTTGCCGGTGGGCGCCTCGGCCTTGTCCAGCACGCCGACGTATTTCACCTTCTTGCCGATCTTCTGCAGGTTGCCGAAGGCCTTCTCCTCGATCGTGGTCAGCCCGCCGCGGATGTTGCCCTTGGTGGGCTGGGACCCGGAGAGGTCGTCGGTCTTGTTGTCGTCGATCATCTTCTGGTAGGCGTTGAAGGTGGCCATGAACTGCTCGCCGATCTTGGCGTTGGCCGCGCGGGCCTTGCAGACCATTTCGGCGCCGGTGATCTCGCTCGTCTCTCCGAAGCTGCAGGTGGCGCCCATGGCGACCAGCTTCTCGATGGCGTTGCCGACGGTCGGGTTGGAGGCGAGGCCGCTCGTCGTGTCGCTCTCACCGCATTTCACGCTGACCCAGATCTCCTTGAGGTTGACCGGCTCGCGGCGCAGCTCGCTGGCCCATTGGACGTATTCCTTGGCCTTCCAACTCGCAGTCTCGACGGTCTTGAACTCGCCGTAGCGCTCGATGCTGAAGCCCGCCACGGGCTTGCCGGTCTTGGCGATGCCCTCGACGATGCGGTTGGTCCACTCCGGCTCGATGCCGATCACGACCACCGCGGCCACGTTGGGGTTGGCGCCGGTGCCGATCAGGGTGCGGAAGAAGAGCTCGAGGTCCTTGCCGAACTGCAGGCGCCCGTAGGCGTGCGGGATGGCCTTGCAGCCCTTGACGTTGAAAGCCACCTTCTCGCAGGCGGAGTTGCTCAGATCGTCGAGCGGGAGAATCACCACATGGTTGCGGATGCCGACCCGGCCGTTTTCCCGGCGATAGGCAAATACTTTGGGGTTTTTGGCTATGGCCATGATTACCACCTCCTGGTTTTCAGATTGTGAATGTGAACGTGCTCGCCGGTCTTGATGGAGGCAACCACGCGGCCGATGTCATGGCCGTACTTGATCACGGAGTCCTCTTTTTTGAGGTCGGTCAGGGCGATCTTGTGCCCGAGCGGGATGTCCTGCAGGGCCTTGACCTCGACCTTTTTCTGGGAGTCCATGTAGAGGCCCGCGGCCTTTTCTCCCTTTTTGATGTCGACCGTGGCCACACCGACGTTGTCGGCTTTTTCGTGAACCAAAAACTGGATCATGTTTCCTCCTCTCGATATTTTTGGATTCGATCGAAACCGAACCCTGTTTGAGATGATTCTTAGTATGTCCGTTGACCCGTGGACCCGTTTGCCCGTTACCTCAAGAAAGTGTCCGCTGCCTACCGAACGGGCCAACGGGCTAACGGTACAACGGGTCAACCCTCTCTTTGGTAAAAATAGGTCGTGTTCGCGTTGGGAATGACGGCCACCCGCGGGGTGCCGCTGAAATCAGCCACCCACTCGCGAATGACGCTTTCGGGTTCCGCCGCGCGCAGGTGGCATTTGCTCAGGATGCCGGGATCCAGGTCCGAGAAAACCGCCACGTCGTAGTTGACCAGCGTCCGCCCGAAAAGGTACGCCTTGTGGGCGCCCATGCGGAAGCCGCTTGATTTAAAGTCCCGGATGACCTCCTCCGGCGAGGTGAACTGCGAGACGTAGTCGAAGTAAATGTCATCGCCCACGCCCTGAGGAGAGGCCGCCAGGAGCAGGATGCGGCCGCCGGGCTTCAGGGCCTGAGATGCCAGGTTTAGCCCCTTCTGCGCCTGGTAGAGGCAGATGTCTTTTGGGTAGCCTCCGCAGGAGGCCACCACGATGTCGAATTTTTCTTCGATCGCGACTCCGTAGACCTTGGCGCAGACCTCCGCGCAGGAAGCCAGGGCCTGTGAGGGAATGCCGGCGGCCAGATGAACCACCCGCTTGTCCGCATCCAGAACGAAGTTGACCGCCAGGTCGATTCCGACCATCTCGCCGGCTTCGGTCAGGTCTTCGCGCACCGGATTGCCGGAGAGCCGGCCGACCTGAGCATTGGGCTGGGCCATGAGGCTGTGATTCTTCTCAATGGTCTCCGGCCCGGCGCAGCCGATGACCACCCCCTTGGACCCGCCCGTGAACCCCACGAACTGGTGCGGGTCCACCTGGCCGATGACTATTTTAAGATCGGATTCGGCCAATGCGGCGTGGATGCGCACCGGCGTGCCGCGCGAAGTGAAACCATAATCGTGCAGCACGGCCGACCGTGCATCGTGGGCCACGACCCGGCAGCCGCGGGCGATGTCGGCCGGCAGAATTCGATCGATGGCGGCGGCATCCGCCGGCGGGTGCAGGCCGCCGCCGATAAAGAGCGTGACGGCCTCGGAAGCCGGGCGCGCCAGGGCGGCTTCGACCCGATCCAGAAGCGGAGGCAGCACTTCCCGCAGCGGAGCGGGGCGGGTTTCATCCGGAACCGCGATGGCGATCGACCGGGGCCGGCGCTGCCGGAGGAGGGTATCGATGGCAGGGCCGCCGAGCGGTGCATCCAGGGCTCTCGCCAGTGCATCCCTTGCCGAATCGAGCACGGGCACCCGCAACGGCTCCAGGACGGAAACCCTGGCCTTTGACGGGATTGCGATCTTGATTTTTCCTGTGCCGTATTTGAGCTCAACCATTGAAAGCGGCCCGCATATGATGGCGTCCAAGGAAGTCGATTCTATAATCCCCCGCCCCTTTCGCCAAAGGGGGCGACTTAGGGGAGTCAGTTCGTCGATTGCGTTGCCGAGCAGGATGGCGCTTCGTGCCACAACCCGCTTTTTACGATCTCGTCATACATGGATTTCTCGATGCTTTTAGCAAAAGTGCTGCCAAACCTGCCTTGAATTTATTTACTTGAAATAATAACATAAAAAATATCGAATCGAGCTGATCTAAGAAGTGGGTGCCCAATATTCGGCATTTTGCCGAACATTAGTTTTGATTTTTGGGCACAAAACCATCATAAGGGTGATATGCCGACTCGATAAGCAGGTGGAACATGCGCTGGACGACCGAAACCCGCTACAAGATGCTGCTCGAAATCAACAACGCCGTGGTCACTCAGACCAACCGGGAAGCCCTTTTCCAGGCCCTGGCCAAGGAGCTGCGCAAGCACTTCGCCTTCGACCGCATGGCCATCAACCTCTACGACCCCAAGACCCAGTCCATCAGCTATTTCGCCGCCGCCGAGGGTGTCCAGCCCGGCGGCGTCATGACCCGGCACAGCCGGCCGCTGGCCGACGGGGCCATCGCACGGATGGTGGTTCAATCCCGCCAGCCGACCATCATCGACGATTTGCGGCGCTACACCGATCTGTCCTCGATCGGCGCCATGGTCAAGGCCGGGCTGAACGCGACCATGGCGTTCCCGATGCTGGTGCGCAACCAGATCCTGGGCTCGATCCATTTTTCGTTCCGCAGCGCGCCCGAGCACATATCAGAACTCACGCAGGTGCTGACCGAAGTCTCGCGGCAGGTGGCGATCGCCGTCGACAACATGCTGGCCTACACCGCCCTGGAGAAATTGAACCGGAGCCTGGAGCGGGAGAAGGATTACCTGCTGCAAAGCAGCGACGACTATCAGCAGGACGAATTCTTCTTCGCATCGGAGGCCATGGCGGACATCATGAAAACCATCCGGCAGTCGGCCGACACCGACGCCACCGTTCTGATCACGGGAGAAACCGGCACCGGCAAGGATTACCTGGCGCACTGCATCCACAATCTGAGCTCGCGCTGCCATCGATTGTTCGTGAAGACCAACTGCCCGGCTCTGGCTTCGTCCCTGTTTGAAAGCGAGCTTTTCGGCCATGCCAAGGGCGCCTTCACGGGAGCCGGGAGCCAGCGGGTCGGCCGCTTCGAGCTGGCGCACGGCGGCACCATTTTTCTGGACGAAATCGCCGAACTGCCCATCAGCCTGCAGGCCAAGCTGCTGCACATCCTCCAAGACAAGCGCTTCGAGCGGGTTGGGGACAGCCGGCCGGTGCCGATCGACTGCCGGGTCATCGCCGCCACGAACAAGGACCTGCAGGCGGGCATCCGGGCCGGCACTTTCCGGGAAGACCTGTTCTATCGGCTGAACATCGTATCGATCCACGTGCCTCCGTTGCGCGAACGGAAAGAGGATGTCCCCGTGCTGATGACCCGGCTGACCCAGATTCAGGCCCGGCAGATGAACCGCCCCGAACCGGTGTACACCCGCAGCGCATTGGAGCGGCTGGCGGGCTATGAGTGGCCGGGGAACGTGCGCGAACTCAAGAACCTCGTCAAACGGCTGGTCATCCTGCGGGCGGGCGACCGGATTTCGGCCGACGACGTCGCGAAAATCCTCGAATCGGCTCGGCCGCAAGGGCAGAGAATTTCAGGGGAGGTGGCCAGCTTGAGGGACAACGAGCGTGAGCACATCCTGAAAGCGCTCATCAAGACCCGCGGCATGCTCGGCGGCAGGCAGGGCGCGGCCAAACTCCTGGGGCTGCCGCGCTCCACGCTCCAATACCGCATCAAGAAACTTAATATTCAGCCTGAAGATTATCTAAAAACCTATTGAATTTAATTGCTTTTCTGCAAAGCCATCAGGAGTCGGATTCCTCCAGATCAACCTGCTGCTTCCTGGCTTTGCGGCGCAGCAGGATCCCGCTGACCACGGAAACGGCCGTCAGGGCGATGAAGGCGATCGAAATCGGCCGCGTGAAGAAAATCAGCGGCGAGCCCTTGGACATGACCAGCGACTGCATGAAAGAGGTCTCCATCAGCTTGGCCAGGACGGTGGCCAGGACCATGGGCGCCACGGGAAAATCGAATTTTCGCATTAGATAGCCGACCACGCCGAAGATCAGGCTGATCCAGAGGTCGAAAAAGGAATGGCGCAGGCTGTAGGCGCCGATCAGGGTGAAGACGGCGATCATCGGACCAAGGATGGGGAAGGGGATCAGCGCCATGCGCGCCCACAGCCCGACCAGCGGCAGGTTCAGCACCAGCAGCATGACGTTGCCGATGTACATGCTGGCGATGATGGTCCAGAGCAGGGCCGGCTGCTCCTGCATGAGGCGCGGTCCGGGCTGGAGCCCGTACATCAGAAAGCCGCCAAGCAGCACCGCCAGGGCCGGGCCCGAAGGGATGCCGAAGGCGAAAAGCGGCACGAATCCGCCGCTCGCCGTGGCGTTGTTGGAGCCCTCCACGGCGGCCACGGCATCCATGGCGCCCTTGCCGAACCGTTCCGGGTGTTTGGATAAGCGTTTTTCCAGATCGTAGACCATGAAAGAGGTGACTGCCGGGCTGCATCCTGGAATGAGACCGGCCAGGAAGCCGATCACACCCGAGCGGGTGGTGGCGGCCCAGGTATCCTTTATGTCCTGCCAGGTGGGCAGCCACTCGATGCGCTTGGCCTCCAGGATGCACCGGGTTTCTTTTTCGGCATTGGTCAGGATTTCGCTGATGGCGAAGAGCCCCATGATGATCGGCACGAAGTCGATGCCGGCCATGAGCTCCATGGAGCCGAAGGTCAGCCGCGCCACTCCGGTCAGCGGGTCCAGGCCCACCACGGCCGTCAGCAGGCCCAGCAGGGCCGAAAGCAGTCCCTTGCCTAAATCCCGGCCGGACAGGCTCACCACCAGGCTCAGGCCGAGGAAGGTCAGGGCGAAGTATTCCGGCGGCCCAAAGGCCAGGGCCGTCCGCGAGAGCACCGGTGCAAAGAACGTGAGGCCGACCACGCCCATGGTTCCGGCCGCGAACGAAGCCAGGGCCGATATCCCCAGGGCCGGCCCGCCGCGGCCCTGGAGGTTGAGCTGGTAGCCTTCCATGGCCGTGGGCACCGAGGAGGCCTCGCCGGGGATGTTCACCAGGATCGATGTGGTCGAGCCGCCGTACATGGCCCCGTAATAGATGGCCGCCATCATGATGATGGCCGGCGCCGGGTCCAAATGCGAGGCCAGCGGCAGCAGCATGGCGATGGCCGCCGTCGGCCCCAGGCCCGGCAGCACTCCCACCAGGGTTCCGGCAATGCTTCCGATCAAGGCGAAGAGCAGGTTGTACGGCGTCAGTGCGGCGGCAAAACCGCTCAGCAGGGAGGACCAGGCTTCCATTCAGCACCTCTGCGATGCAGCTACACCAGAAGCCCCAGCGGACCCAGGGGCAGCGTCAGATCGAGCAGCCGGATGAAGACGACGTAAATGAATAGGGTCACGCCCGCTCCCCAGGCAAGCGCCACCGGCAGGCGGTAGCGGCCGAAGTAGCGGATGAACGCCGACACAAAAAGAAAGCTGCATACCAGAAACCCGAGCGGCAGCGAAAGGCCGACGAAGAGAACCAGGCCCGCGAGGGCGATCAGCCAGAGCTTCCAGCCCTTCGAATCCGGCCAGTCGATGGGCTTGCCGGCGGTCTTGGACGCCGCTGCGGATACGGCCAGCGCGCCGCCGCCCGCCGATAGGAGGATGCCGATCAGCATGGGAAAGGTGCGGGGATGCAGGTGCCCGCCCGCACCCTCGTCGATCGATGTCGACGCCCAGGCCGCAACGAGGCCCAGAAGGGCCAGGACGACGCCGCCGGCGATGTTGCCGGATCGCTTGGTTTTAAGCACGGGCCGGCTCCCGCTTCATTTCTTGATGTCTTTGACGATGTCCTTGTAGACGGCCGTCATCTTCTCGATGTGGGCCTTGCTCTCCTGGTGGCCCAGCGCCAACGGCACGAAGCCTTCCTTTTTCATCTGTTCCTGGATGGCGGGGTCTTTGGCGATCTGCAGAAACGCCGCTTCCAGCTTCTTGACGACGGCGTCCGGGGTCTTGGGCGGAAGTCCGATGCCGCGGTCGATGGATTCGGCCATGTCGATGCCGGATTCCTTGAACGTGGGGGTGTCCGGGAATCCGAAGAAGCGCTGATCGTCGGCCACGGCCAGCACTCGGATCGAATCGGCGTGCTTGACCAGGTCGTCGGAGTTGCCGAAGATAGCGTTGACGTGGCCGCCCAGGAAGGCCGTGATCTGCGGTGCGGCGCCGGTGAAGGGCACGTAGTTGAACTTGGTTCCGGCCAGCTTCTGCAGACGCAGGGTCGCCACGTGGTGGCCGGAGAACGTGCCGGAGCCGCCGATGCTGATGTCCCCGGGCTTGCTCTTGGCTGCGGCCAGGAATTCCTTGATGTCCTTATAGGGTGCGGTCTTCAGCACGGCCAGGGCCAGCGGCGTACGCTGGAAAATGGCAACGGGCACGATCTGTTCGGTGGTGTAGCCGGTCTGCTGCTGAAGGGGCTGAAGGATGATATGGGGGATATTGATGCCGGCCATCAGGTAGCCGTCCGGCTGCGAGCGCACCAACTCGCTCCAACCCAGGGCGCCGCCCCCGCCGACCTTATAATCGACGATGACTTTCTGGCCGAGGCTCTTTTCGAGGAGAGGCTGCTGCCGCCGGGCCTCGCGGTCGGACTGCCCGCCCGGGTCGAAGGTGACCAGGTAGGTGATCGACTTGGTGGGGTACGGTTTGTCCTGAGCGAGGCCCGGCTCCGCCAGACCCACGGCCAGAGCGAGGCTCATGATCAGGATTGTCTGGTACCAGCGGTTTGGTCGATGCATGAGATGATTCCTCCCTTCCAGAATGTTGGTTGCCGTCCGATGAACCGCCCTTCACGGTGATCCGGCAATAAGCAAAACTATTGCCAGGCCCCTCACCGAAATAATAACCTGAAATTGATTGTAAATATTCAGAGGGTGCCGGTCGGTGGCGCCGGGATTGCCCAATATTGGGCAGGGTGACGAAAAATGATGCCCGTGAGTTCGAAATGGATGCTTTGCGGGTGCCGATCAACCGCCGCCGACCGGCGGAAAAATCCCGACTCGTTCACCGCCGTTCAGCTTGGACCGGAGATCGGCTTTCCTGCCGTCGATGAATATCAGTTTGGCTTTGTCTGTCGGCACATGCAGCCGGTGTAGGAGTTCCTGTACGGTCATTCCCGGAGAAATGGGGTAGTCTCCGCCTTCCGGCGGCATGAGTGCTTGCAGAGTGGCATAGAGCTTCAGTTGAATGCGGAGTGGCATGTCCTCTCCACCGGAGGGATGGGGGTTTGATGCATGAAAATGAGCGATTTTATCCACGATGCCTCCTGCGGGCCGGGTCAGAACGCCGCATTTCCCAGGTTCTCCCATGGATCGTAAAGTTTATGCGGTAAAAGTCAAGGGCCGATCGGGGACGACGGCACTGGGGTGTATCGCTTCTTTTATGGCCGGAGTCGGCTGTTTCGGTCAAATTGAGTTTTAGCCGATATTGGGATACGATTTATTCGACTCTTCCCATTCAGGAGCAATCGATGCTGATCCCATTCAAGAGCGCCCTGGTGACGGGGGGGGCCGGTTTCATCGGCTCCCATCTCGTCGAAGCGCTGCTGGCCGGCGGCTGCCGCGTGACCGTGCTCGACGATCTGTCCAGCGGGAACGAACGCAACCTGCCGGCATCGGACGGAAAACTCCGTTTTGTCCGGGGGGATATCCGCGACCGGCAGGCGGTCGCCGATGCAGCGGCCGGCTGCGAGGCCGTGTTCCACCTGGCCGCCGTGGTGTCGGTGCCGAAAACCACCCAGGATCCGGTCGGCTCGGCCGACGTCAACGAGGCCGGCTCGCTGAATGTGCTGGAAGCGGCGCGCCGGGCCGGCGCCCGCCGGTTTGTCTTCGCCAGCTCCAGCGCCGTGTACGGCGACGACCCGCGCCTGCCGAAACGCGAGGACATGGCGCCGAAGCCCTTGACTCCCTACGCCGTCCAGAAGCTGGCAATCGAATACCACGCCCGCGTTTACAGCAGCTTATACGGCCTGCCCTCCGTGAGCCTGCGCTTTTTCAATGTGTTCGGGCCCCGGCAGGACCCTTCTTCGCCATACTCCGGGGTCATCTCCATCTTCATGACCAAGGCATTGACGGCCGGGGTGCCGGTGATATACGGCGACGGCCGCCAGAGCCGGGATTTTGTCTTCGTCGGCGACGTGGTCCAGGCGCTGATCCGCGCGGCGAATTCCCCAGGCGGCACCGGCCAAGTGTTCAACGTCGGCACCGGCCGATCCGTCACCATCCGCGCGCTGTGGGAAGTGGTCGCGGCGCTGTCCGGCTCCAGCGCCAAACCCGTCCACGAGCCGCCGCGGCCGGGCGACGTTCCCCGGTCCGTGTCCGCCATCGACGCCGCGCGAACGGACCTGGGCTTCGCTCCGCAGGTGAGCTTCGAGAAGGGCCTGGAGCTGACGATGGCGTGGTACGCAGCGAAGAAGCAGGCTGAAAGCTCAAAGCTGGAAGCTCAAAGTTGAAAGGCAGAAGGAGTCGGAAGTCATGTTTGAATACAAGCACGTTTTAGTCACCGGGGCTGCCGGGTTCATCGGATTTCATCTGTCCAAGCGTCTGCTGGAAAACGGCGCGGCGGTGGTCGGGCTCGACAACCTGAACTCCTACTACAGCGTCCAGCTCAAGGAGGACCGCCTCGCGCAATTGAAGGGGCACGCGCGCTTTACGTTGGCGCGGTTGGACCTTTCCGATCGAGCTGCCATGGAGCAACTCTTCAACGAGAAACATTTCGATGTGGTGGTCAACCTGGCGGCCCAGGCCGGGGTGCGCTACTCGCTGCGAAACCCGCACGCTTATATCGACGCCAACATCGTCGGCTTCACGAACATTCTGGAAGGCTGCCGGCACCACGCGGTCAAGCACCTGGTGTTCGCCTCGTCCAGCTCGGTCTACGGCGCGAACACCTTGATGCCCTTTTCGGTCCACCACAACGTCGACCATCCGGTGTCGCTTTACGCCGCCACCAAGAAGGCCAACGAACTGATGGCCCACACGTACAGCCACCTTTACGGCCTGGCCTGCACCGGGCTGCGGTTTTTCACCGTCTACGGGCCGTGGGGCCGGCCGGACATGGCGCTTTTCTTGTTCACGGACGCGATCCTCAACGACCGGCCGATCCAGGTCTTCAACCACGGCCGCATGCAGCGCGACTTCACCTACATCGACGACATCGTCGAAGGGGTCGTGCGCGTGATGGGGCGACGGCCGGAGCCCAATCCGTCCTGGAGCGGCGACCGGCCGGACCCCGGCACGTCCTACGTTCCCTACAAGATCTACAACATCGGCAACAACCAGCCGGTGGAGCTCAACCGCTTCATCGAGACGATCGAAGCGGTTCTCGGACGAACCGCGCGGAGGGAGTACCTCGACATGCAGCCCGGAGACGTTCCGGCGACCTACGCCGACGTCGACGATTTGACGGCCGACGTCGGATTCAGGCCGGCGACGCCTTTGCGCAGCGGCATCGAGCGCTTCATCGCATGGTACCGGAGCTACTATTCCCATTGACAGCAAATTTCGTTTGCGGATATAGTTTTTTCCATCACATGCACTGACTCCGGCGCGGACTGGATCCATTCATGCGACCCCATCAACTGCAGAGGAGGAGCCTTCGATGACGTCTCAGGTGCCCAAGAACGGAATACGGCCGAATCCCGTGGGAGACTGGCCGAAGATCGATCCCACGGCTTTCGTGGATCCGAGTGCCCAAATCATGGGGAACGTGGTGATCGGCGCCCGCGTGTATGTCGGCCCGCTTTCGGTCATCCGCGCGGACGAGGTTGACGACCAGGGCAGGGTTCATCCGGTCATCATCGGGGAAGACGCCTGCGTCCAGGATGGGGTGGTCATCCACGGCCGGTCCGGGAGCGAAGTGGTCATCGGTCCGCGCGCCAACATCTCGCATGGCGTCGTTGTCCATGGCCCCGCCACCATCAAGGCCGACTGCTTTGTGGCGATCCGGGCGGTCGTCTACGATTCGGTTCTGGAGGAATCCGTTTGGGTCGGCGTGGGGTCGGTCATCATGCGCACCACAATTCCCGCCAACACCTGGGTGCCGGCCGGATCCATCATCCGTTCGGACCAGGAAACCAAGCAGTTCCGACTGATCAACCTCAAGGAAGAGAGATACAAGAAGGGCGTCTACGACGCCAGCGCCTCCCTTCGGGACGGCTACCTGAAGCTTTACAGCACATAAAAGAGCCGGGCGGCTGAGAAGCCGCCCGGCTCTTTTATATGCGCGATTTCGGAAAAATAATCCACTTCGACGACTCCGTAGAAAGGCCAAGATCCCGGCGCGCGAATCCCGCGGAGTGAGGCGTGCTTCCAGCACGCCGCAGCGACCGCGGGATGAAGCGCAACGCCGAGATTGGCTTTTCTACGGAGTCGTCCGGCTCAGGGAATGATCCCCATCCCCTTCAGCACCGAGAGCATGATGGCCGCGGCCATGACCGATCCGACCTGGCCGCCGGTGTTGGCGCCGACCGCATGCATCAGCAGGAAGTTGAACTTGTTGTACTTCAGGCCTTCCTTCTGAACGACCCGCGCCGCCATGGGATAGGCCGATATGCCGGCTGCGCCGATCAGGGGGTTGATCCGGCCGCCGGTCATGACGCACATGACCTTGCCGAAGAGCACCCCGCAGACCGTATCCAGGCAGATGGCTACAAAGCCGAATACCAGGATCATGAGGGTCTGCGGCGTCAGGAACGCGCGGCCGTCCATGGTGGCGCCGATCGAAATGCCGAGGAACAGGGTCACGACGTTGGCGATTTCATTCTCGGTTGCCTTGGTCAGGCGCCCCACGACCCCGCTTTCCTTCATCAGGTTGCCCAGCATGATCGTCGCCAGCAGCGGCAGGCCGTTGGGTGCAATCAGCCCGCCGAAAATGGTCACCACAATCGGAAAAACGATTTTGGTGGTCTTGGAGGCCGGAGTCGTCGAGGTGAGCTCCGACATGTTGATCTGGCGCTCCTTTTCGGTGGTCAGAAATTTCATGATCGGCGGCTGGATGATCGGCACCAGGGACATGTACGAATACGCCGCAACCGATACCGCCGCCAGCAGGTGCGGGGCGTAGCGCGAGGATACGTAGATCGCCGTCGGCCCGTCGCAGGCGCCGATGACGCCGATCGCAACGGCGTCCAGCTTGTCGAAGCCGAAAAGCAGGGCCAGGCCGATCGTCAAAAAGATCCCGAACTGGCCGGCCGCACCCAAGAGGAAGATCTTGGGGTTCTCCAGCAGCGGCCCGAAGTCCGTCATGGCACCGATGCCGATGAAGATGAGCAGGGGAAAGAGCTCATTCGCCACCCCCATGTTGTAGATGACCCGCAGGAAGCCCTCTTCACCCATCAAGTCGGCCAGCGGGACATTGATCAAGATGGCGCCGAACCCGATCGGAACCAGCAGCAGCGGCTCCACATCTTTCTTGATGCCCAGATAAAGCAGGAGACATCCCACCGCTATCATGATGGGATTGGACCAGTGCAAATTAATCACTCCCGCTCCCAGCCCGCTCAGCCCATTGAGAACCGCATCGAACATGGTGGTACCTCGCTGTTGATGACCCTAGTTGGATTCTTCTTTAACCGGAAAAAGTTTCTTCAATAGCCCCATCATCAGAGCCAGCGCTCCCAGCGCCGCCAGCGTGCCGCCCATTCCGACGATCAGCATGGTCAGTCCGAACGTCCAATTATCCATTTGATCCTCCTCAACCCGTCCATGGCCTGGAGATTCATCTGATGGTTGTTGACTTGGAAAAAGGTTAACTCCATAGCACTCCCAAATTCGGTTTTCAACAAAAAAGGTGGGCGGCGGAATTGACATCCGGGCGGCAGACGTACTAAAGAATTGCACGGCGGCGCTCATCCGGTCGTTCTTAAAAGGTTTCGCCATGCGCCTGAAGCAATCCGATATTTTCCAGGGACTGAGTCCCAACCTAATAAAGGCGATCATGGCCATCGGCACGCGGCACGCCGTTGCGGCGGGCAGCTTCGTCTACCATCGCGGTGATCCGGCCGATTTCATATATATCCTCATGCAGGGCGAGGTCCGGCTCCATCTCGGGGACGACGGCACCGAGGTGTTTGTCATCGACGGCCTCGGCGAGGTCTTCGGGTGGTCGAGCCTGATCGGGCGCGAGCGGCACACGCTTTCCGCGTTCTGCAGCCGGTCGAGCACGGTTCTTAAAATGGACCAACGCCGTCTGACGGCACTGATCGAGGCGGATCCCGACAGCAGCACCGCCTTTTATCGGCAGCTCTCCCGGGCCCTCGGAAACCGGCTGCTGCAGATCTATGATACGGTGGCGGAATGCGGGGGGCCGGATGAACCACGTCAGCGAGGGGACTGATGCAACCGGATGACATCCGAACCACGTTGGAAACCTGCGAATTTTTCAAGGGCCTCGACGGCGGCCAGCTCGCCGGCATCATCCCCATCTGCCGGCCCTGCCGTTTCGAGGCCGGCGAAACCATCTATCAACAGGGCGGGGTCGGGGAGGAGATTTTTATCGTCGCCGAAGGTCAGGTGATGCTCGAGCGCGCCGTCAACGTGGGGTCCCGCAAGGGGACCGTACCGGTCGCCGTTCTCGGCAAGGGCAAAATCATCGGCGGATGGTCCACGCTGCTGAACGAGCCGCACACGCTGATGCTTTCGGCCGTTTGCCGGCGTTCGGCCGTGCTTTTCGCCATCAACGGCGCCGAGCTTCGGCAACGCATGACCGCCGACATCCTGCTGGGTTTCCGCCTGCTTGAGAACCTCTGCCTCCTGCTGCGCGACCGGGTGCAGGCCACCCTGGGCGCCATGGACAACATCTAAGAGTGGTGACCTCACCGTGGCATCTTTCGACCCGGCCGTCCCCCCGGACCTGACGGACGAAGAACTCAAGACACTCGATGGCCTGAAGTCCCAGCTGGAGCAGATGGGGCGTGCGCGCGGCCGGCTGATCCCCATGCTGCAGCGCGTTCAGGACACCCTATCCTATCTGCCGCCGCCGGCGATTCGGCTGGTCGCCGATCACCTGGACATCTCCGCCTCCGAGGTCTATGGGGTGGCGACCTTTTACAACCAGTTCCGGTTCAATCCGCCCGGCCGCCATCCGATCAAGGTCTGCCTGGGCACAGCCTGTCACGTCAAGGGCGGGGAGATCATCCTGGAGAACTTCGAACGCAAGCTTCAGATCAAGGACGGCCAGACCACGACGGACCGCGAATTCAGCATCGACCGGGTGGCCTGCGTGGGCTGCTGCGCACTGGCGCCGGTCACCATCGTCGGCGAAACCCTGTACGGCAAGATGCAGCCCAGCAAGGTGGAGGGCATCGTCTTGCGGGTCAAGATCGAAAAGGAACAGCAGGAGCGCGAAACGCGTCCGCATGAGCCAAGCCTCCCCACACCGCTACCGCCAGCTTCGGAATGAGGCCGACCGGCGGCGCCGGGAGCGGAGCGAATCCGGGCTCCCCACGATCCAGATCGGCATGGCCACCTGCGGCATGGCCGCCGGCGCCCAGGAGACCCGGGCCGCCTTCGAGGAAGCCTTGGCCGAAGCCGGGGTGCCGGCGCTCATCCGCGCGGTGGGGTGCTGCGGGCACTGCTACGCCGAGCCGGTGGTGGTCATCGACCATCCGCAGTCCGGCTTTCCGCCCATCTTCTATCCCGAAGTCAACGCCGGCAAGGCGCGCATGCTGGCCAAGCTTTTCCTGAAAGAGGGCGACCCGCGCCTCGAGCATATCCTGGGGGCCACCGTCGCCAACGATCTCATCCCTTCGGTGATGGAGTTCCCGCGCTTCAATCTCGAGCACCGTCTGGTCATGGAGCGCTGCGGCCGGATCGATCCCGAGGACATCTACGACTACATCGCCGAGGGCGGCTACGAGGCCCTGGCCGACGCCCTGGGGCGCGGGCCGGAGGAGGTGATCGAGGCCGTCGTGCAGTCCGGCCTGCGCGGCCGCGGCGGCGCCGGGTTTGCGACCGGCCGCAAATGGGCGCTCGCGCGGGCCGCGGCGGGGCCCGAAAAATACGTCATCTGCAACGCCGACGAAGGCGATCCCGGCGCTTACATGGACCGCACCCTTCTGGAAAGCAACCCGCACCAGGTCATCGAGGGCATGCTCCTCGCCGCGCATGCCGTAGGCGCCGGCCGCGGCATCATCTATGTGCGGGCGGAATACCCGCTGGCCGTGCGCATCCTCATCCGGGCCGTGGACCAGGCCCGGGAGCTTGGGCTGCTGGGGCCGGGGATCCTGGGGAGCGCGCTCGATTTCGACATCGAGGTGTTCCAGGGCTCCGGGGCCTTCGTCTGCGGCGAGGAAACCGCCCTGATCCAGTCCATCGAAGGGTACCGGGGCATGCCGGTGCACCGGCCGCCCTATCCGGCGGCGGGCGGTCTCAACGGCCGGCCCACGCTGATCAACAACGTCAAGACCCTGGCGAGCGTTCCCGCCATCCTGCAGGGCGGCGTCGATGCCTTCCGCGCGGTCGGCACCGAACAGAGCCCCGGTACGGCCATTTTTTCGGTGGTGGGCAGCGTCGTCCACCCCGGCCTGGTCGAAGTGCCCATGGGGACGTCCCTGCGCACCCTGATCTTCGACATCTGCGGCGGCGTTCCCAAGAAGAAAAAGTTCAAGGCGGTCCAGATCGGCGGGCCTTCCGGCGGGTATCTGTCCGAGGCCCATCTGGACACGCCCATCGACTTCGACTCGCTGGCGCAGGCCGGGGCCATGATGGGCTCCGGCGGCATGGTGGTTATGGACGAGGACGCCTGCCTGGTGGACGTCTCGCGCTTCTTCCTGGACTTCACCCAGAAGGAGTCCTGCGGCAAGTGCACCTTCTGCCGGATCGGCACCCGGCACCTGCTCGAAATTTTGGAGCGGCTGACCCAGGGGAAGGGCCGCGAGGGCGATCTGGAGCTGCTGCGGCAGCTGAGCGAGGACATCCAGGCGGGCTCGCTGTGCGGCCTCGGGAAGACGGCGCCCAATCCGGTGCTGACCTCGCTGCGCTATTTCCAAGACGACTACGAGGCGCACGTCCGGGAGAAGCGCTGCCCCGGAAAAATGTGCCGGCCGCTGATCGCCTATTACATCGATCTCGAGAAATGCGCGCGGGGCTGCAACGCCTGCGAGGGGTGCTGCCCGACCGACGCGGTCTTCATCACGCGCGAACGCAAGCGTGGCATCGACCAGACGAAGTGCGTGAAGTGCGGGGAGTGCGTGGTGGCCTGTCCGCCGGAGTACGACGCCGTGCGCCGGGTCTCCCCGCCGCACCTGGCGCCGGTCGTCGAGCGGCCGCCGGCCGAGCCGCCGTGTGCCCTGAACCCGAAGGCTTTTTCGGACCCATGACCGAATCCGTCAGCATCACCGTCGACGATAAGACGATCGCAGCAGCAAAGGGGGTGAATCTTCTCTCCGCCTGCCTGGCGAACGGCATTTATATTCCGCACCTCTGCTACCTGGAAAACGTGAATCCGGCGGCGGCATCGTGCAGACTGTGCTTCGTGGAAGTGGAGGGCCGCAGCGGGCCGGTGCCGGCCTGCACCATCACGGTCGAGGAACCGCTGACCGTCAGGATCGACACGCCGGCCGTGCGGCGGCTGCAGAAGGCCGCGCTGCAGCTGCTGCTCTCGGTGCACCGCATCGAATGCCGGACCTGCCCGGCCAACCGCCGCTGCGAGCTGCAGCGGATCGCGAAGTTCCTCAACGTCGGATTGAAACCCGGCAAACTCGCGCAGCGCTTCAAGCAGCCGGAAATCGACGCCAGCCATCCCTGCCTGGACTACTACCCCAACCGCTGCGTCCTGTGCGGCAAGTGCGTGCACGTCTGCCGCTCCCAGCACCGCGACGTGGTCCTGACCTTCGCCAAACGCGGCTTCGACACCGTGGTGGGCTACTACGGCCTATCGGATAGCCCCGCTCACGCCTGCCGCGCCTGCCGCGCTTGCGCCGACGTCTGTCCGGTGTCGGCGCTGCTTTTCAGATAAGGCAACATCGGCCGCAACCGAAATAAATCGTCGGGGATGTCCTCGTTCGTCTACGGATAGAGCCCCTGATCCTCCCCGGATCGGCTGTTCGCCGGAGATCATGAAAGGGGATCGCGGACATCGAGAAAGGAAAACTTCAGAAAATCGCGGTCATGCGTGTATAGCGTCTTCACGCCATGCTGTCGAAGCAGAGCGGCCAAGTGGGCATCCGGCACCAGGTTGCCCCGCGTCGGAACCTCTGCCGTCGTGGCGCGATAGGCGTTCCAGAAGCCGTCCTCCTCCGATAAAAAGCGCACCTGGGGAAGGCTCAGCAGCATCTCGATGTTGGCCATGGCCTCATCGGGCGATAAAGGGCGGTCAAATACGGCAGGGTGGGTGGCGATCCGCAAGTAACCCATCACCGTAGACCATCCGACGGTGAAAACCTCATCTTGAAGCATGCAGGACTCGATAAAGGATCCGGCTCGTTCGAAGTGGGGGCTGCTCGTATCGGAGGCGTAAAGCAGGATGTTGACGTCCAGGGCAAAACTCATGCTCGGTTGTTCCCGGTTTTAGGCCGCGGTTCTTTTTCCATGGCGGAGTAAAGGGCCTCGGTATCCGCCACGTCCATTCGGGCGCCCATGTCTTTTGAAATCCATTGGATCGACCGCCGATGGGCCTTGGCGGATTTGCGGTCACCGATCGCCTGGGCCAGCAGGTCGGATATCAATCGTCCGAGCGATTTACCCTCCTTTTTCTGGAGTTTCTTCAGGTCGTTCAGGACTGGGTCGTCGATATCTACGGTTGTTCTCATGGTGCGTTGATGATAATATTTTATACATCAGATGTCAACCAGCACTGGGCAGGCATCCATGACACTGGACGAGCTCTTATCCCGTACGCTTCTCTTGGATATTGAAGCGACCAAGGGCGGGAGGATCCACCGGATCGGAGCCGTTTTCAACGACCGCGTGGTTGGGGCAAACTCAGAATCCTCTCTGAAAAAAGGATGGTCTCAAATCGAGGATCTCGCCTCCGCCGCCGACTTCGTCCTCGGGCACAACCTTCTGGGCCACGACTTCCCCATTCTGCAGGCGGCCTTTCCCCGGCTCGCCGTATTGGCAAAACCGGTGATCGACACCCTCTATCTGTCCCCGCTGGCGTTTCCCCAAAATCCCTACCACCGCCTGGTGAAGGACTACAAACTGGTTCGATCCTCCGTGAGCGAGCCGGTGGCCGACGCGAGGCTGGCCGCTTCGGTTTTCCGCGACCAGTGGGAGAGTTTCCGGGGCAGCGTCGCCGGATTTTCCCACCCCATCGATTTTTACCGGTGCTGCTTCGAAGCCAGTCTTGTCAACGGCTTTTCGGGAGAGGGCCTGGCGGCCGTATTCGCCGCCGCGGGCGCCAAGGGATTCGGGTCGCCGGCGGCGGCGTTGGAGTTTCTAGTTGAAACGACGGTGGGGGTCGTGTGCAAACACGCGATGGTTGAAACCGCATCCCGCCTGTTGGAGGACCCCATCCGAAAGCCGGTGGTGGCGTATTGCCTGGCGTGGCTCCAGGTCGCCGGCACCAATTCCGTGCTTCCGCCGTGGGTGCGCTACCGGTTTCCCGAGATCGCCGCGGTTTTGACGCGGCTGAGGCAGACACCCTGCGGGGACGAGGGGTGCCGCTATTGCCGCGAGCATCACGACCCGGAACTGAACCTCGAGCGGTTTTTCGGGTTCGCCGGCTTCCGGGAAAAGCCGACGGCCTCCGACGGGAAGAGCCTCCAGAAAGCCATCGTGATGGACGGACTGCGGGGCCGGCCGCTTCTGGCGATCCTGCCGACCGGCGGCGGGAAATCGGTCTGCTACCAGCTTCCGGCCCTGGTGCGCCATCGCTGCCGGGGGCTGATGACCGTGGTCATCTCTCCGCTGGTGGCTCTGATGAAGGATCAGGTGGACAACCTCATAAAGGTCACGGGCACTCCCTTTGCCGCGGCCCTCAGCGGGCTGCAGACGCCCCCGGAGCGCGGCGAAGTGCTGGAGCGCGTCCGCCTGGGCGACGTGGCGATCCTCTACATCGCGCCCGAGCAGCTGCGCAGCCGCTCCGTGCGGACCGTGCTGAGCCAGCGCGAGATCGGGTGCTGGGTCTTCGATGAGGCCCACTGCGTCTCCGTGTGGGGCCACGACTTCCGGCCGGATTACCTCTACGCCGCCCGGTTCATTCGCGAGTTCGCGGCCGAATTCGGCCAGCCGGTGCCTCCGGTCTGCTGCTTCACCGCCACCGCCAAATCCGATGTGATCGAGGACATCAGCTCGCATTTCCGCAGCGAACTGGGCCAGGAGCTGAAGCTCTTCGCCGGAGGGGTCGAGCGCGAAAACCTCTCGTTCGAGGTGCTGCCGGTGGGCGCCGCCGAGAAGCTCGAGCGCACCTTCGAAATCCTGTCGGAATCCTTTCGAGAAGACGCCTCCGGGAGCGCGATCGTGTATGCGGAGACCCGTGCGAAAACCCAAGAGATCCGCGATTTCCTGCGCCACCAGGGGATGGCCGCGGAGGCGTTCCACGGCGGCCTGGACGTCAAGGAGAAGCGGGACATCATCGACGCCTTCGTCGGCGGCCGGGTCCCGGTCATCTGCGCCACCAGTGCTTTCGGCATGGGGATCGACAAGGCCAACGTGCGGCTGGTCCTGCATTTCGAAATGCCGGGTTCGCTCGAGAACTACATCCAGGAGGCCGGCCGGGCCGGGAGGGACGGCGGGCTGGCGCGCTGCGTGCTGCTGTACGCGCCCGGCGACGACAGCCTGCAGTTCCGCAAGGGGGCGCTGGCGGAGATCAAGAAGCGCGAGATCGAGCGCATCCTGCGCGCGCTGAGACGCGCCCGGCGCAACCGGTCCGGCGAGGTCGTCGTCACGAGCGATGAGCTGCTGCGCGACGAAGACCTGGCCGAGTTAAAAGAGGAGGCGCGGGAAGCCCGCGGCAGCAAGGTCAGGACCGCGATCGCCTGGCTCGAGCGCGGCGGTTTTTTGAGCCGGAACGAGAACGTGACCGAAGTGTTTCAGGGCCGGCCGCTGGTCAGGAACCTGGCCGAAGCCGAGACCGTCATCGCCGGGATGCGTCTGCCCGAGTCGGTCGCCGACCTGTGGCGCAGCATCCTGCGCGTGCTGTTCAATGCGCCTGAAGACCGGGTGCTCAGCGCCGACGGCATCGCCGAGGATTTGTTCCGCGACCAGGGCCTGCTGCAGCAGGTGGAAAAGGTCTGGAACCTGACTCCGGCGCAGGTCGTGATCCGCGCTTTGCACGACATGGCCGAGGTCCGCCTGATCGACCGCGGGATCATGCTGACGGCCATTCTGCGGCCCAGGGGCCGGGGGCATGCCGTGCAAGTCCTGCAGAGGGTGTCGGACCTCGAAGAGCGCCTCCTCGGCGTGATGCAGACGGAGGACCCGGACGCCGACGACGGCCGCTGGGTCGAGCTCGATGTGCGGCGGATGGCCCAGCGGCTCAAAAACGACGATGCGGAGGCCAACCCTCTGGCGATCCGGGCGTTAGTAAGGGGTTTGTCCCACGACGGCAAAGGGTTGGCCGCCGGCCTGGGGAGCCTGGAGCTGCAGCATCTCGGGCGGGACCGGTATCAGGTTCGGCTGCAGCGCAGCTGGGAAGCGATCCGGAAGACCGCCCGGCTGAGGCGCGAGGTCGCCTTCGTCATTTTGAGGACCCTGGTCGCGAAGGCCGAGAAGGCGCTGATGGAGTCCGGGGCCGCCAACGGCGGCGATGTGACCCTGTCCTTCGCGAGCAACGAACTGACCGCCGCCGTTCTGGCGGACATCGCCCTGCGGTCCGAAATCAGGAAGCCGCTGGCCGCGGTCGATCGCGCGCTCATGTTTCTGCACGAGCACAAAGCCATCGCCCTGCAGGGCGGGTTGGCGATCATGCGGCAGGCCATGACCGTCCGGCTCAAAACGGAAGACCGGGCCCGGCGCTACACCGCAGGGGATTTCAAGCCGCTGGCCGTGCACTACCGCGAGAAGCGCTTTCAGGTGCACGTGATGATGGAGTATGTGCAGCTGGCCGTGGAGAAGATTACCCGGGCCCTGGCGCTGGTGCTGGATTATTTCACGCTCGGGCGCATCAAATTCGTACGGAAGTACTTTGCCGACCGGCAGGATGTGATCAAACGGGCCGCCACCCAGGAAACCTACCGGAACATCGTCGAAAAGCTCGGCAACCCCGTTCAGATCGCCACCGTCGGCAGCCCGCTGGAGCAGAACGCGCTCGTGCTCGCCGGGCCCGGCTCCGGGAAAACCACCCTGGTCGTGCACCGCTGCGCCTACCTCCTGAAGGTCGAGCGGGTGCCGCCCCGGCAGATCCTGGTGCTGTGCTTCAACCACAGCGCCGCGGTCAGCCTGCGCCGGCGATTGAACGCCTTAGTCGGCCGGGAGGCGGCCGGAGTGCTGGTGGCCACCTATCACGGCGCCGCCATGCGAATTGCCGGCATCTGCGCACGGGAGCTGGCCGAGGCCAGCCGCGACCGGGAGATCGACTTCGGGAAAATCATCGTCGACGCCGTGCGCCTTCTCCGGGGCGAGTCCGACGTGCCGGGCGTTCCGCCGGACGAGATGCGCGACCGGCTGCTGGGGGGCTGCAGCCACATCCTGGTGGACGAATACCAGGACATCGACCAGACGCAGTACGACCTGGTCTCGGCCATCGCCGGACGCACCCTGGAGGACGGCGAGGGGAAGCTTTCGATCATGGCGGTCGGCGACGACGACCAGAACATCTACGCCTTCCGGGGCGCGAACGTGGAGTTCATCCGCCGGTTCCAGCAGGACTATCCGGCCCGGCTCGTTTATCTTGTCGAGAACTACCGGTCCACCCGGCGCATCATCGACGCCTCCAACCAGCTGATCCGGCGCAACAAGGACCGGATGAAAACCGAGCACCCGATCCGGATCAATCGCGAAAGAGAATCGAATCTTCCGGGCGGCCGGTGGGAGCTGCTCGACCCGGTGTCCAAGGGCCGGGTGCAGGTGATCACCGTCCGGAACCGGCGGCACCAGGCCGAATGCGTGAAGTCCGAGCTGGAGCGCCTGAGAGGGCTTGCGCCGGACCTGGACTGGGCCGACTGCGCGATCCTGGCGCGGAGCCGCCGGGACCTGGCGCCGGTCCGGTCCGTGTTGGAGGAGGCCGGGCTTCCCGTGAAGATTCTCCTCGAAGCCCGCCTGCCGCTGCACCGCGTGCGCGAGTTTTCGGCCTTCATCGAGGCGCTGTCCGATCGCAAGACGGAAAACCGCCAGGCATCCGAGCTGCTGGCCTTGCTCGATGAGCTGAGTTTGAATAGCCGGGGCAGCCCCTGGTGGCAGATGCTGGAAGGCTTCGTCCGGGCCCTGGTCGATGAAACCGCGGACGCCATGCTGCCGGTCGGGTGGGCCATCGACGCGCTTTACGATTTCATTGCCGAGCAGCGCCGCGAAAAAACGCTGGGCGACGGGATATTTCTCGGTACCATCCATTCCACCAAGGGGCTGGAGTTCGCCCACGTCATCATCCTCGACGGCGACTGGCCGTCGCCGAGCGACCCGGCCCGCATCGAAGAGGAGCGCCGCACCCTGTACGTCGGCATGACGCGGGCCAGGGAAACCCTCGCCGTGATGAAGCTGGCGGAGCGGCCGAACCCTTTCCTGAAGGGACTCAAGGGCGAGTGTTTTCTCTCCAGAAAGGCCTCGGCCGACGCCGGCATGGAGGGGGATGGCACATTTCGGCAATACGAAGTGCTGGGCTTGAGCGATATCTATCTCGACTACGCCGGCGGGTTCCCGCAAAGCCACGCCATTCATGTGCATCTGGCGCGGATTCAAGCCGGGGAGAAAGTTTCTCTGGCAGCCGAAGGCGCTTCCGTAACGATTTGCGGCCAAGAGGGGGTTTGTGTGGGCCGGTTGTCGCAAAGTGCCGCTAACCGATGGAAAGACCAGCTGGACCGAGTCAACGAGGTGCGCGTGGTGGCCATGATGGAACGCGACCGAATGGACCCGCAGGAAGATTTCCGGGAGCGTATCAGGGCGGAGAAATGGGAAGCGCCGGTGATCGAGATTGTTTTTGCGTAAAGCGATTCCGCTTATCCTTTTTCAGCTCATTGACGACCCGCCGTCTTGGTGAGTCTGTTCATAAGTGTGCCGGGGGGGCAGCGCCTCGACTTCGCCCTGGAGCAGAAAGGCATCGCTCCCCGGATGAACGACGAACCGACGCGCGGGTCGGATGTCGGCGCCTGCCGCATGAAAGCCCCGTAAGACCGAGGTACGGTCCGCCGATGTCAGTGGCCACCGCCAGCGCCAACGAGGTCTTGCCGGCCTGGTGCGGGCCGGCCGTGCAGATGTTCAAATGTTTTTTGCCTCCCTTCAGATTCATTGATTGATCGGATCACGAGACCATAGGAAATTCAGGCGCGATAACATCTTGGCCAGCCACCAGCTGTTGCGCGGGACAGCCGTTGGCGATCCGCCGGATGCACCGACGCATCACCGCGGCATCAGCGCGAATACGGCCCAGCCCAGGTATTCCCGCGTGTCAGCGGCATAGCGCTCGGGTTCCGAGGTCAGTTGGGCTCGAACATCCTTCGCGAACTCGTCGCCGGGGTTGGCGTCGAGCCATCGGCGCATGGTGAGCCATTTGGCCGCTTCATCCGAGACGTAGTCAGCGGCATCGCCGTGGATGAACTTGACTTGATCGGCGACGCCGAGTTCTTCAGCACGGAGTTTCGCTTGCTCGGTGAACAACTGGCTCATGTCGATGCCGGTGCCGACGACGCCGTGATCGCGTGCCCAGGTGCAGCGCATCTCTCCCGAACCGCTGCCGAGGTCGAGCACTCGGGTCCCCGATTCCAGCCGTAGCGCCGCGCCGAGAGCGGCGAGCTTTTCGGGTGCGATTGGGTTGTGGATGCGGTGAGCACTTTCAGTGATGTTGAATATCCGTGGATTGTCCATTGTGAAAAATTTCCATTCGGGTGTGAATAGATTCGGTCAGGTCCTAACCAATCATTTTTCCCGCCATATCTCCAATATGGTCATGTCATCGCCATCGGCGGTGTTTTTTTGCCATCGACGCACCCACTCCAACAGATTTTGACCCCACGGAGGTCCTTTTGAATTTTTCAGGAAATCGACCAAGCGACCATAGCCAAGTAGTTCCATGTTCTCATTCAGCGCCTCAGTGAGTCCGTCCGAATAGAATAGCACCGACTCACCAGGTGAGAGCAAGATTTCACTTTTAGCGTATCTGGCATCCGGGGTTACGCCAAGGGATATGCCAGTTAATGGGACCATCTTGTGAACACCGCTTTCACCGATCAATAACGGGGGCATGTGCCCCCCAACGAGGATCTGCATCTTTCCGCTATCGGGCCAATATCGTGAAAAAACAATCGTTATGAAAAAACCCTCTTCAGACATTAGCCGGTATGTGCTTCTATTGATGATGTCGGCCAGCTGGTCAAGTTCGATCTGCAATTGGGCTTCGGTGCGGATTTTGGTTGACATCGCTGCCACAATCAAAGCCGCCGGAACCCCCTTGCCGGAGACATCCGCAACATAGGCCAATATACTTCCGTCCGAAAGGGGAATGACATCGAAAAAATCTCCACCGACATAGGCAGCCGGGACAGAGGTTCCCCAGATATGGCTCCCGGATTTCAGTTCCGGCATTTTGGGCCAAAATAAGGACTGGATCTTGGTTGCGGTCTCGAGCTGCAGCTTAAGCTGCAGCGATTGCTCTTGAACTTGGTCGTGCAGTTCCTTGATCCGAAGCATCGATTTAACCCTGGAAACCAATGATCTGTGATCCACCGGTTTGGTCAGGTATTCATCCCCACCCGCATCAAGCCCGGCTACGATATCTTGCGATTCTGCTTTGGCGGTAACCATAATGATGGGAATAAAGGGCAGAGAGGCATCTGATTTGATGAGCCGGCAAACGGAAATGCCATCCAATTTCGGCATCATTATATCGAGCAGAATCAAATCCGGCAGATAGTCTTTGGCCATCTGCAGCGCCGCCTCGCCGTCCATTGCGGTAAGGATGCCATAATGGTTGGCAGCCAGGCGCATCTGGAAGATTTCCACATTGGTTGGGTTATCATCCACAATCAGGATTAGGGGGGGAGATTTCATGTTGAACCCCTGTGCATCCTCAGAGGAGATATCTCTGAATCTTCGCTAAAAGTTCACGGGGACTGAAGGGCTTCGGCACGAAAGCGTCGCAACCCGCCTCAAACGCTTTAGCCTCATCTCCGCTCAGCGCGTAGGAGGTCACCGCGATAATCGGGATCTTTTCGGTTCCCGAATTCGCCTTGATCCGGCGCGTCGCCTCATGGCCGTCGATCCGGGGGAGCTGGATATCCATGACGATCAAGTCCGGGCGAAAGGCCGCGGCGGTGTTCACTCCATTGATGCCATCATCCGCCTCCATTACGTCATAGCCTTTGCTCTTGAGGAGATCCCGTAAAATGCGCCGATTGTCTTCATTGTCCTCGATGATCAGAATCCGCTTGCTCATATCCCTCCTCCGGTTCGATCCGTGCGAAATGGGACCGTAAACGAAAAAGTGGAGCCTTTTCCCGGGCTGGATTCTACCCAGAGGCGTCCTCCGTGCATTTCGATGATGCGCTTGGAGATGGAAAGTCCTAACCCGGTGCCGCCCTTCTTGCGCGTGCTGGTGCTGTCCGCCTGGTGGAACTCATCAAAAATTTTAGCCTGATCGGAGAGCAAGATGCCGGGCCCCGTATCCGACACTGTTATCAGGAAGGCGCTGTCGAGAGCCTCTACGGCAACCATGACCTCGCCAGCTTCGGTGAACTTGATGGCGTTGCCGACGAGATTCAGGAGCACTTGGTTGAGCCGCCGTTCATCCCCGTGGCCCCAAGGGAGGTCCGGGGCGACGTTGGCCCTCAAGGACAGTCTCTTCTCGGCTGCTAAGGATTCCACTCCCGTGATGGCGGTCTTGACGAGATCCGTCATTGAGTACTCGCTGAGCGAGAGGGTGAGCTGTCCCGCCTCGATCTTGGACAGATCCAGGATGTCATTGATCAGCATGAGGAGGTGACGCCCGCTTTTCTCCAGGCATGTCAGAACGTCTCTCACCTTCTCCGACACCTCGCCGTAGATGTTGTCCAGGATCAATTCCGTGTACCCGAGGATCGCGTTCAGAGGCGTCCGGAGTTCGTGGCTCATGTTGGCCAGAAATTGGGATTTATGCCTGCTGGCAGTCTCTAATTCTCTTCTCTTCTGCTCCACCTCGCGGAAGAGCATTGCATTCTCAATGGCCAGGACCGAGTGGCTGGCGAAGGTCTGGAGCAAGTTCACGATTTCGGCTGAAAACCTGCCCGGCTCGCGACGCCAGACGACCAACCCGCCGACGATTCGCTCCTCCCGCAACAGCGGCACGGCCAGCAGCGAGCGATAACCCCGCCGAACCAGGATGGGCCGGAGATGGGGCGCGCCGTAATCCGGGTCATCCAGTATGTCGGGCACTTGAAAGGGTGCCCGACTGACCGCAGCTCGCCCGATTGCTGCCTCTCCCAGTCGGATCGGTTTGCCTACAATGGCTTTGACTAAGTCCTCTTCCATGTGCAGGGTGACTTGGGGGAGAAACTCTTGGTTGGCCTCGTCATATTGGTAGACGACACCGCCTTTCGTTCCCGACAGCTCCACCGCCCGGGTGATGATGGAGTTGAGCACCGTCTCCAGGTTGAGAGTCGAACTGACGGCCTGGCTGACCTCCAAAAGGGCTTGCAGCTGCTTCAGGGCCCCGGTCAACTCTTTCGTTCGAGCTTCCACTTTCTGCTCGAGATTCGCGTATGATTCTTGAAGCCGGGCGGTCATGGCGTTGAATTGATCTGCCAGCATCTCCAACTCATCCCCCGTCCGAACGGTTATTCGGCAATTCAGCTCGCCTGCTCCGATCTGGGCCGCACCGGCATGCAAGGCCTGGATGGGTCGGATAATTTTGCGGGCAAGAAAAAGACTGGCTACCACGGAGAAGCTAAACCCGATGACCAATAGAGCCAGCGTCCTCAGAATGGAGTTGTAAAGCGGAGCAAAGGCTTCACCGAGGGGCTGTTCCACCAGTACCGACCATCCCAGAAGACCAATGGAATACGATCCGGTCAAAACCGATTTTCCGTGCAGATCCCGGCCGATGCCTACATCAGGTCGATCGGCATCCGGACCCCGAACCCTCATAATGGCCGAGTTGACTTGCGGTAATCTTGATAGGTCGGTCTTTTTAAGCACCCAGCTGATGTCGGGGTGGGCGACGAGAATGCCGTTGGAATCCACCACATACGCATACCCGCTCGGGCCGATATTGATGCGGGAGACCACATCCCAGACGAGCTTCAAATTCAGTTCCGCCACGCTCACATTTTCGCTGCGGCCCGGCCACTTCATCGCTATTGTCATGTACGGTTCGGAGTGTTTTCGGAAATACACCGGGCCGAAATACGTCTTTTCCGTCATGGCCTGAAGGAACTTGGGTTCGGCCGCATAATCTTTTTGGCTTTTCACCTCGTCGATACCCAGTCGCGAAACGCGGAGCTGCTCCTTGCCGGTCGCGTCCAGGAAAGTGATTTCAGAGACAGATGGGGCCTGACGTAGGAGCCAGAGAAAAATCAATCGACGCTGCTCCGCCAGCTGCTGAGGCGCTACGAAGATGGGATGCGATGCCCACCCGATTTGCCATTCGATTTGGCGAATGAAATGCTCGATCTGCAGAGCTGCGCTTGCCGCCTTCTCCCTCTGCAGGTTCACCAAGGCAGCCATATTATCGCGATAGGAGATGTACAGGTCGATCAGACCATAGAGGATCAGCAAGCCGCCGATAAAGGCCGCTAGAACGATAGCGTATTTGCGGAAAAGCGTACCCTGGACTTTCATGACCTTGCGTTCCGGAATGGTATCATTTGATCAACTCATCCGTCAGCATGAGAAGCGTCGGCGGAATGGTTAATCCTAAAGCCTCGGCCGTTCTGAGGTTGATCGCCAGGTTGAATTGGGTCGGCTGCTCTACGGGAAGATCGCCCGGATTGGCGCCGTTCAGGATTTTGTCCACATAAAATCCGACACGCCTGCGGATGGCAACACGATCGACATCATAGGACATGAGCCCCCCCAACTCGACAAACTCTCTTCCTTGGAAGGCGGCTGGCAGCCGGTTCTTGTTGGCGAACTCGACGAGGCGCTGTGGGGTGTCCCCCATTTCAAAAATGCCCGTCGGGACCACGAGCAGCGCTTCCTCATTTGCTCTGGTGATGCCCGTGAAAGCATCCTCCAAGTCTTCAGGACCGTTGACAATGTAAATCTGGAATTTTATTCCGAGTGCTTTTGCAGCCGTCTCATATTGCTCCGCCCAAGGTATCTGCCCTTTGCGTTTGCGGGTGATTAATGCCACGCGGGAGAGGTTAGGGACCGCCTCCTTGAGGAACTGGAGGCGTTTGCCTTCCATTTCGACGAGCTGGTCCGACAGCCCTGTGACATTCCCGCCTGGATGGGCGAGGCTATTTACCAGTCCGCGCCCGACTGGGTCGATGACCCCGCACATGACGATAGGGATCTTGCTGGTGGCCTGCTTGGCCGCCCGGACCTGCACGGTGCCATTCGCAATCAAGAGGTGGGGCTCGAGGTTCACGAGCTCGACCGCGAGAGGGAGGGCTTGATCATCCTCGTCATTCGTCCACCGGCATTCGATCGAGATGTTCCTCCCCGGCGTATACCCGCGCTCACGCAAACCTTCCATAAATGCCTGCCAGGAAGGGCTGCCCGTTATCGGGCAGTTGCAGGCGTCTCTAACGTAGTTGCCGGCGAAGATTCCGAGATACCCCAACCGATAGATCCCTTTAGACTGTTGCGCATCGGATGCGGACGGCTCCATCAGCATGCCCAATGCGAAGATGGCGCTTAAAAAGATCCGTTTAGGCTTCATCGGTATCTCCCGTTTTGAAAGTGCAATAGAGCAGAGTGCACTCAGGTAGATTTTACCGGGCAGGCATTTCCCCCTAGGGGTTCAAGCCGCCCAGTGCCCATAGCACCGGAGCTTCCAACTAACTACGGCACTAAAAAGGGGCTGTCATTTTCTGGGAAAAAGTGTAGAGACTTCAGTTCGGAAGGTCCTCATTCGCCGTCCTCCATTTTGTTAGATACTCATTCATACAAACTGAAGTGACGCTAGATTGAGGAGTCAAGTGGAGTCGCGCTCCGGACTGCGATTCCAGAGGGAAAGTGCATTGAAGCCCGGGGTAATATAGATCTTGAAAAGAATTATACTTTGGCCGCTTTATAA
>CAYRUF010000045.1:0-37330 GCA_964427375.1 uncultured Desulfatibacillum sp.
TCGGAGAAAGGGTACCACAACGTTTCCATGCACGCGATCGCACGGGAGGCGGAGTTCGCCATCGGGACGCTTTACAAGTTCTTCCGCAACAAGGAGGACCTCTACAAGGCGCTGATCATGCAGCTGAGCGACCGGTTCTACGGGACCATCACGGAGGTGATCGAGAGCCACGCGCCGGAAATCGAAAAACTGCGAACCTACGTGCGGACCAAAGGAGAACTCTTCCGCAACAACCTCTCCGCCATTCGGCTGTATTTTGAGGAGACCCGGGGAGCGAAGTTCAAAGTCCTGGCGGGAGCCGAGCGCGAAATCCGCAAACGCCACCAGCGCATTCTGCTCGCACTCGCTTCGATCTTCGAGCGCGGGATGAGCCAAAAGCGTTTTCGCCGGATCGCCGACCCGTTTCATCTGGCCCTGGCCCTCGACAGCATGGCCAATGCATTTCTGTTCCACTGGCTCGAGGACCCGCAGGGAAACCCATACCCGGATAACCCGGACACGATCCTGAACATCCTATTCAAGGAATTGATCATTCCCTGAGAGCACCCACACGACCACGAACCCCCATCCTTCAACGACCTATCGACGAGGAGAAACCCTTTGATGCGAACCCATGCGATCGGCTTCGAGCGTTTCCGATCCGCTGCCCTGGCCGCCGCGCTGCTGGCCGGGTTTTGGCTGACCGGCTGCAGTCCCGCCAGCGAAGCTCAGCCGGCGCCGGTGGCACCGGAAGTGGCGACGGTCACGATTCGTCCGCAGCGGGTTGAGCTCACCACCGAGCTGCCGGGCCGCACATCGGCCTACCGGATCGCCGAGATCCGGCCGCAGGTCAGCGGGATCATCCTGAAGCGCCTGTTTGAGGAGGGCTCCGACGTCCAGGCCGGGCAGGTGCTCTACCAGATCGATCCCGCACCGTTTCAGGTCGCGCTCGACTCAGCCAAAACCTCGCTCGGCAAGGCCCAGGCCAACCTGCCGTCGATCCGGCTGAAGTTGGAGCGCTATCAGGAGCTGATCGTCGACCGGGCGGTGAGCCGGCAGGACTACGACGATGCGGTGGCCGCGGTGGAGCAGGCCAAGGCCGAGATCGAGTACTGGAAGGCCCAGGTGGAAGGGGCGCGCATCAATTTGAACTACACCCGGGTGGCCGCCCCGTTCGCCGGGCGCATCGGCAAGACCCACGTGCGGGCCGGGACCGTGGTGACGGCCTATCAGGGCCAGCCCTTTGCGATCGTTCAACAGCTCGACCCGATCTATGTGGATGTGGTCCAATCATCGGCCGACCTCCTGCGGATGAGGCGCAGCTATGAAGCCGGCCAGCTCAGCGCCGATGCGGGCAGCGAGCGCAGCGTGCGGCTGGTGCTGGAGGACGGAACACCCTATGCGTTGGAAGGCGAGCTCCAGTTCCGGGACGTCACGGTGGACCCGACGACGGGTTCCACCACCGTGCTCATCGTGGTCCCCAATCCGCATCACCTGCTGCTGCCCGGCATGTTCGTGCGAGCCGTCGTGCAGGAGGGGGTCGCGGAGCAGGCGATCCTGGCACCGCAGCAGGGGGTCAGCCGGACGGCCAAGGGAGAGCCGTTCGCGCTGGTCGTGGATGAATCCGGCACGGTTCGGCAGCGGATGCTGGCGCTGAACCGCGCCATCGGCGACCAGTGGCTCATCGCGTCCGGGCTTTCCGCCGGGGAGCGCGTGATCGTCGAGGGCCTGCTGAACGTGCGGCCCGGTGCGGTCGTCCGGGTCGTTTCCCTGGAGCGGCCGAAGGGCGGCGCGGGCGCGCCCCCTTCGAAAACGCCGCCGGCCGGATCGAATTGAGGGAGGACTGCGATGCTGTCGAACTTTTTCCTGGACCGCCCCGTCTTTGCATGGGTCATCGCCATCATCATGATGCTGGCCGGCGGGCTGGCGATCTATCATTTGCCCGTTTCCCAATACCCCCCGATCGCCCCGCCCTCCATCGCCATCGACGCCTTCTACCCCGGCGCCTCCGCCGAAACCGTGGAAAACAGCGTCGTGCAGATCATCGAGCAGAAGATGACCGGCTTCGACAAACTGCTGTACATGTCGGCCACCAGCGACGCCTCCGGGGCCGGGCGCATCGAGCTGACCTTCGCGCCCGGGACCGACCCGGACCTCGCCTGGGCCCAGGTTCAGAACAAGCTCCAACTCGCCATGGCGAGCCTGCCCGACGTGGTCCAGCGCCAGGGGGTCAAGGTCAGCAAGTCCACCCGCAACTGGCTGATCATCGTGGGGCTGATTTCGGAAGACGGCAGCATGGACGACTACGACCTGGCGGACTACCTGCAGTCCAGCATCCAGCAGGTGCTGGCGCGGGTGCCGGGGGTAGGGGAGGTGGAGGTCTTCTCATCCCAGTACGCCATGCGGGTCTGGCTGAACCCCGAGAAGTTGACCGACTACCGCTTGACGGTGGAGGACGTCATCCGGCGGCTGCAGGAGTATAACGTGGAAATCTCCGCCGGCCAGTTCGGAGGGGTGCCGGCGGCGGCAGGCCAACGGATGAACGCTTCGATCGTCGTCCAAAACCTTTTGAAAACGCCGGAGGAGTTCGGCGCGATCCCGCTGCGGACCAACCCGGACGGTTCCATCGTGCGCATCCGCGACGTGGGACGCACCGAGCTCGGCACCGAGCGCTACGGGAGCCGGATGCTCACCAACGGCCGGCCTTCGGCCGCGCTCGCCGTCCGGCAGGCCCCGGGCGCCAATGCGCTCGCGACCGCAGACGCCATCAAGGCCAAAATGGAGGAACTCGCCCGGTACTTTCCGCCCGGCATGAAGGTCATCTACCCGAACGACACCACGCCGTTCGTGAAGGAGGCCATCAAGGAAGTCATCAAGACCCTGTTCGAGGCGGTCCTGCTGGTTTTTCTCGTGATGTACCTCTTCCTGGGAAACATACGGGCGACCCTCATCCCGACCCTGGCGGTTCCGGTGGTCATCCTGGGCACGTTTGCGGTGTTGGGCCTCTTCGGCTTTTCCATCAACATGCTGACCATGTTTGCCATGGTGCTCGCCATCGGTCTTCTGGTGGACGATGCCATCGTGGTGGTGGAAAACGTGGAGCGGGTCATGGCCGAGGAGGGGCTTCCGCCCAAGGAGGCCACGGCCAAGTCCCTGAAGGAGATCACCAGCGCATTGATTGGAATCGGCCTCGTGCTCTCGGCGGTGTTCGGCCCCATGGCCTTCTTCAGCGGCTCCACCGGCGTCATCTACCGGCAGTTTTCCGTGACCGTCATCGCCGCCATGCTGCTCTCGGTCGTGGTGGCCCTGATTCTGACGCCGGTGTTGTGCGCGTCGCTCCTCAAGCCGGTCCCCAGGGGGCACGAGGCGTCCGAAGCCGGTTTCGTCCTGTTCCGCCCGTTCTTCCGCTGGTTCGACCGGACGTTCCGGCGCGCCCGGAGGCAGTACGTGGCCCTGGCGGGCCATTTCATATCGAAGAAGTTTCGCTACCTGTTCATTTACGTTTTGCTGGTGGTCGCATTGGGGGTTATTTTCCAGCGCATGCCCACGGCCTACCTCCCCAACGAGGACCAGGGGATCCTGTTCGTCCAGGTAACCCTGCCGGCGGGGTCGACCCTGGAGCAGACCGAGCAGGTCATGACGCAGGTCCGCACTCATTTTCTGGAGGATGAAAGCGAAGCGGTAGCGACCTGCTTCACGCTGGCCGGCCGGAGCTTCTCCGGGGCCGGACAAAATGTGGGGCTCTCGTTCGTCAAGCTCAAGGACTGGGGGTTGCGGACCGATGCGCACTTGAAAGTCGACAGCCTGCTGAAGCGCGCCAACACCCAATTCGCGACGATCCGCAACGCCCGGGTGTTCGCGTTCCCGCCCCCGGCCGTCATGGAGCTGGGGCAATCCGGCGGGTTCGACTTCCAGCTGCAGGACCGGGGCGGCGTGGGGCATGAAGCGTTGATGGCGGCCCGCAACCAGTTGCTGGGCATGGCGGCTCAGGACCCGAGGCTGACCCGGGTGCGCCCCAACGGCCTGGAGGACGTGTCGCAATACCGAATCGACGTGGATTGGGAGAAGGCCGGCGCGCTCGGGGTCCCCATCGATTCGATCCACACCACCATCGCGGCGGCATTCGGCGGCGCCTACGTGAACGACTTCATCCAGGGCGGACGGGTCAAGCGGGTCTACCTCCAGGCCGACGCCCCCTACCGGATGCTTCCCAAGGATTTGGATCGGCTCTACGTTCGCAACGCTTCCGGCACGATGACCCCCTTTGCCGCCTTTGCGACCGGACACTGGTTCCAGGGGTCGCCGCGGCTGGAGCGCTTCAACAGCTTCCCCTCCTTGAACATCTGGGGCGGGCCGCCGCCGGGGAGGAGTGCGGGCGAGGCGATGCAGGCCATGGAGGAGATCGCCGCGCAGCTGGCCCGCGGACTCGGATTCGACTGGACCGGGCTCTCCTATCAGGAGCGCATGGCCAAGTCCCAGGCGCCGCTGCTCTACGCCTTTTCCATCATCGTGATTTTCCTCTGCCTGGCCGCGCTGTACGAGAGCTGGACCGTTCCCATTGCGATCCTCCTGACCCTGCCGCTGGGGGTCATCGGCGGCGTGGTGGCTTCCTCGCTGCGGGGATTCCCGAACGACGTCTATTTCCAGATCGGGCTCCTCACCGTGCTGGGCCTGACCACCAAGAACGCCATTTTGATCGTTCAATTCGCCATGGCCAAAGTCCGTGAGGGCGCCGGGCTCATCGACGCCACCCTGGAAGGCGCCAAACTGCGGGTGCGTCCGATCGTCATGACCTCGCTGGCGTTCGGCTTCGGGGTGCTCCCGCTTGCGGTCGCCAACGACGCCGGGGCGGGTGCGCAGACCGCCATCGGCACCGGGGTTCTCGGCGGAATGCTGACCGCCACCTTCCTGGCAACACCGTTCATCCCCTTGTTTTACGTGGCCGTGGTTCAGCTGTTCGGAAAAATGAAGAGGGCCGAAATCGAAAAGCCGGCGGCCGAACCGGCAAGCCCCGTGGAGGCCCGTTGACATGACCCGCAAGACCGCGACCCTGCTGACCCTGATCGTTCTATCGGCCGGTTGCACCATGATCCCGCCCTACCAGCGCCCGGAGGCGCCGGTTCCGGACAGCTGGCCGAGCGGGCCGTCCTACCGGAACATCCCGACGGCCGCGGTGGGCGACGAGGTGCCGTGGCGCGAGTTTTTCACCGATGCGCGTCTGCAGGCGGTCATCGCGGCGGCGCTGGCGAACAACCGCGACCTGCGCGCGGCCGCGCTGAACGTCGAACGGGCGCGGGCGTTCTACCGCATCCAGCGCGCCGAGCTGCTGCCGACCGTCGACGCGGTCGGCAGCGGCAGCCGCCAGCGGGTGGCCGACGACCTGTCCGGCACGGGGCGCTCGGAGACCTTCGATCGGTACCGTGCCGAGCTCGGCCTCGCCTCCTGGGAGATCGACTTCTTCGGCCGCATCCGCAGCCTGGAGCAGCGCGCCCTGGAGGAATACCTCGCTACGGAGCAGGCCCGCCGCAGCGCGCAGATCCTGCTGGTGTCCGAGGTGGCCAACGCCTACCTGATCCTGGCCGCGAACCGCGAGAACCTGCAACTGGCGCAGTCCACCCTCGAGGCCCAGCAGGCCTCCTACCATCTGATCCGGCGGCGGTTCGAAGTCGGCATCGTGCCGGAGCTCGACCTGCGCCAGGTGCAGACCCGGGTGGACGCGGCGCGGGTGGATGTCGCGCGCTTCACCGAACTGGCGGCCAAGGATGAAAACGCGCTGAATCTGCTGGTGGGCGCGCCGGTGCCGGCCGAATGGCTGCCCGAGGGGTTGAGCGCCGTCGAGGCGCTGCCGGATCTCTCCCCCGGGGCCTCCTCGGAGATTCTGCTGCGCCGGCCGGACGTGCTTCAGGCCGAAAGCCTGCTCAAGGCCGCCCACGCCGATATCGGCGCGGCGCGGGCGGCGTTCTTTCCGCGGATTGCGCTCACCACCGCAGTCGGCACTGCCAGCGAACAGCTCACGGGGCTCTTCAAATCCGGCTCGAGCGTCTGGAACTTCACGCCGGCGGCGGTCCTGCCGATCTTCGACCCGCGGATCTGGGCCGCGCTCGATGTGAGCGAGGTCCAGCAGCAGATCGCCCTGAATCAATACGAGGCCGCGGTCCAGGCGGCGTTCCGGGAGGTGGCCGATGCGCTGGCCCGCCGGGGCACCATGGCCGAACAGATGGCGGCGCAGCAGTCGCTCGTGGATGCGACCGCGGCGGCCTACCGGCTTTCGAACGCCCGCTACGAGAAAGGCAGCGACATTTACCTCAACGTGCTGGACGCGCAGCGCTCGCTCTATTCGGCCCAGCAGGGCCTCATCGCCATCCGTCTGGTGGAGCTCGTCAATCAGGTCCGGCTCTATGCGGCCTTGGGCGGCGGCAGCGTCTGAACGGGCAATTCGGTAGAGCGTATCCTGCGGTTCTGCATAGATCCCTCGTTTTAGGCCGCCTGGCGGTCCTTTCCGCTGAAATCACGGCTCGTGGGGCGGGATGCCGAGCTTCTCGAGCAGGCGGCCGACGAAGGCGGATCCGTCCGGCTCGAAGGCGGGCAGGAGCCAAGGCATCACTTTCAACGTCTGAAGCAGGGAGGGCATGAGATCAAAAGGGATTGAAAGGATCTGCTGGCCCTCTGGGAAGAGGCTGCGGCGCTTCATTCCGTGGCCCAAGCCAGTCATGAAATAATTCAGCTCGCCGGTGAGATAAGGATAGACGAAGGCCCAGGCGCATCCGATGGCTGGTGAAAACCGGCTCACCCAGGGCTTGCCCGTCCGGTAGCTGTAGGCCCGGAGCAGGATTTCCGTCCGGCGGGTATCACAGATGATGCACAGGACATCCGGGTCGAATGAGAGCTTGGGGAGAGGGGCGAAAGCGACGTAATTGACGACGCCCTTCTCAATTCTGGGCAGATGGTGGTAGAGCCGGCCGCCCGCCCGCGGCTCTTCAAAGATTTTCAAGCCCGCACCGAACTCGCCGCTGATGAAAGGCATGGAGGCTTCCTGGTGCCCCAGCACATAGGCCCCGGCCTCACAGGTGTGATTGGCGGCATCGGTGAAAAAAGCGGCGCCGTGCTGGGCCGTTACCACCATTTCGCAGAGCGCCAAAGTTCCAACGAGCCGCTCGATTCCCTCCGGCCGGCGGTAAAGGAATTTGATCCCGACCGGAGGGGTCTCGAAAGCGAATTGGTCAATGACCGCCCAGTCTTTCTGATCGAGAGGCATCGCCTGGCCTCCTTTCATGCCATCATCCTCGCTTACCTGGACCAAGTTTGAGCGATTCTTGCATTGGTGGTTGTGAAATGGCCTGCAGGGGTGTGCGCCCCGCAGGGCCGCCGCAAAAGACCCCCAGGCTTCGCCAACGCCCCCGGGGTTTCTCCCATGGCTCCGCTACCGGCAGCGACGGCCGAGGGGGTCGTGAGCGCCGCCGTCCGGGGCTGTCTGGGCTTATCTGAGCGGCATTGCTGCCGTCGAGACCGCCTCCGTAGAAATTGCGGCGGTCCTGCGGGGCGCACACCCCTGCAGGCTCCGCTGTCAGGAAATAAAATCGCTCAATTTAGGATAGAATCAGTTATAGATATGGCGCAGCGGGTAGATGCCCACCTTGACCGACTTGCCCTTCTGCACCTGGTCGATACGGATCTGGTCGACGCCCTCGATCTTGCCTTCGCCGTAGGTCAAGGGGGTGCTGCTGATGTCGCCGGTATCGAGGTTCTTGATCTGGTAGAAGCCCTGCTCCAGTACATCGCGCGGGGTGAGCTTTTCGAAAGCCACCTTTTGCATCGCCAGCCGCAGGGCCTCGACCTGGATCATGCCCTCGAGGATCCCGGCCTGATACATGATATGGGTGATTTTCTTCTCCTTGCGATATTTGTCCTGCAGGTCGTTGCAGAATTTGACTCCCGGGGTTCCGAGGTCGTCCATGGGCCGGAAGCTCCCGGCGCAGACATAACCGTCGCCGAGCTCGCCCATGGCCGCGGCGAAAACGGCCGCGTGCCCCGGCAGTGCGACGCCGAAGGTCATCTTGTAGGCGAGATGCGGCCCCATCCCCAGACGGACCATTTCTTTGACCGTCGGCTGCGAGCCGGGGTTGATCATGACGCCCAAGGCCAGGTCAACGCCCTTTTCCTTCAACCAGGTCAGCTGGGTGGTCGGCGGCGAGGTTGCCACGAGCGGCACGTATTGGATGCCCACGAACTCGTAGCCGATTTTTTCCAGATAGGCCTTCATCTGGGGGATCTCGATCGACCGGCCCATGGCGTTGTCGGCGGTCAGGTAGGCGACCCGCGGCTTGCGTGCCTCTTTCCAGTTCGCCTTGAACCAATCGGCGATGGCGGCGCAGGAGTCCGTATAAATCGGATAATATGTGAAAATGCTTTGCGGCGGCGTCAGCAGATAGGAGCCGCTCGCCATACTGGTCGCCCCCATCTTGTCCTCCCAGAGCTTGTCCTTGAGTGCGAGCGCGATGGGAGAACCCGAAATCCGGCCGACGAGCATCCCCTTGCTTTTGAGCTCCTCATAGATGGAGAGCGCCTTCGGGGGCTTGAGCTCGTCGTCGCGCCACAGCACCTCCAGGGTGATGTCGGCGGGGAATTTCTCCTGGCGCCAGGGGGCGAGGTTTTTGGTTTCGTTCACGTATTTGGCGTAGTCCTCGATGCCGGCCAGCACAGCGGCGGAATCTTCGGCAAAGGGCCCGGTCAGCGACTGGGTCCCTCCGATAAAAAGTTTTTTCTGGGCCTGCGCGCCGGCCGGCATGAACAGGATCGCAATCATCAAAACGATCCCACTGATCACCAACCACTCTTTGGCTTTTGACATGGCTTAGCTCCTTTCCTGTCCGGTGATGGTTTGGGAAACTTGAACCCCTGCTGCCGAACAACCCGCATCCGAATGCAATCAATCCGGCGCTTCGTGCGAAAACGGCCAGAGCCGGAAGTAGGATTTGATCCTCTCCCAGCGGTGGTGAAGCCCCCGCGGCTCGAAAATCAGAAAGACGATGATGACCAGCCCGTGTGTCATGAGGGCGAGCGAGGCGGCGGCTTGAGGGGCGACGGCCGCGGAGAGGACCGGCCCGGCAACCGTGACGAGCTCGTCCAGAAGCCTCAGCGCCACGACCCCCATGATGGCGCCCGTGGTGCTGCCCATCCCGCCGACGATCAGCATGCCCAGGTACCAGACCGAATCCATGAAGGGAAACTGGTCGATGCTCGCGAAACTGAAATAGTGGACGACCAGTGCGCCGGCCGCCCCGGCATAGAGACAACCGATAAAGAAGGCCTGAAGCTTGTAACTCCAGAGGCTGACTCCCATCACCTCGGCGGCGAGGTCGTTGTCGCGGATGGCGATGAAGGCCCTGCCGGCCCGGGTGCGCACGATGTTGCGGGCCGTGAACGTCGCCAGGGCGGAGACGGCCATCACGAGGTAATAGTAGTTGATCTTGGAGCCGAACGAGATTCCGGCGATCACCGGCTTGGGCACCGCGAGCCCGTCGGTTCCCCCGGTGAGGTCCCGCAGCTGGATAATGATCCAGATGATGATGAACTGCGCGGCGATGGTCGCCATGATCAGGTAGAAGCCCTTGATCTTCAGCGAGGGCAGGCCGAAGACAAGGCCGGCGACCCCCGCGGCTAGGGCGGCGCCGGGCAGCGCCGCCCAGAACGGCCAGCCGAACTTGGCGCACAAAATGGCGGAGGCATAGCCCCCGACGGCCATAAAGCCCGAATGGCCGATGGAGATCTGGCCGCAGTAGCCCGTGAGGATGTTCAACCCGTGGACGCTGATCACGGATATCCCCATGGTCGTGAGGATGGTCAGCATCTGGCTGCTCAGAAAAAACGGGCAGACCGCCAGGAGGACCCAAAACCCCGTCAGCAGGGTCCAGTTCAGCCTGGAGCCGATGACGGCCGTATCCTGAAAGTAATTCTCCGGAAAGCTTCCGGTGCGCACAGTCATGGGTCAGACCCTCTCTATCCGCGCCAGGCCGAAGAGTCCGTACGGCCTGAAAATCAGGACGACGATCATAACGAAAAACGGGAAGACCTGGGCCAGACCGCCGCCGGGCAGAAGCGGGTCCAGGTATCCGGCGGCGACGTTTTCCAGCATGCCGAGGATGATCCCGGCGAAAATGGCGCCGCCGATCGAATTGACCCCGCCCAGCAGCACGACGGCGAAGGCCTTGAGGCCGATGTTGGCCAGATCCATGTTGACCCCGGAGACCCCGCCGAGCAGGATGCCGCCGATCACCCCGACGATACTCGCGATGATCCAGGAGACGGCGTAGATGGTGGTCACCTTCACCCCCACACTCTGGACCACCTGCAGGTCCTCGGCGGTCGCCCGCATGGCGAGCCCGATTTTGGTATAGCGGAACAGAAGCATGAGGAGCGCGACGCAGACGACGGAGACGATCAGGCCGATCAGCGACTCCGAGGGGATGGACACCGCCCCCACCGTCAGATTCAGCGTAGGCAGCAGTCCATGGTAGGTCTTGTATTCCGCTCCCCATATCAGCGTCGCAAGCCCCCCCAACACGGTGGAGAGCGCGATGGTCATCATGACGACGGCGAGCACGGGCTGGCCGACCAGGGGCCGCAGCATGAGCCGCTCGATGGCCAGGCCCATGACAGCGGCCGTTGCGATCGCCGCCAGGAGTGCGGCCCAGATCGGCAGACCGAGCGGTACGAGGAGGGTGTAGCCGATATAACCGCCCATCAGCACAAAGTGTCCCTGGGCGATGTTGAACACCTCGGAGCACTTCAGAATGATCACAAAGCCGATCGCAATCAGGGCATAGACCATGCCCTGGGCGAGGCCGGTGACGATCAGCTGCAGCAGGAATGTCATCCGTCCGCTCCTTCCCCCCCTGCATCCGTGGACGCGATGGCGAGCACCGCGCTGGCCGTTTCCATCCGCCCGTCCCGGTGCCGGAGCCGGGTTTCGACCTCGGTGTCGGTCCGCCCGACGCTGCAGGCGTCCACCAGGGAGCGGAAGCGCTCGAATAGAACCGCCCGTTTCAGGTTCCGCGTTCGCGTCGTTTCGGATTCGTTCGGGTCGAATTCCCGGTTCAGGTTCACAAACCGCCTCACCCGCGCTCCGGCCGGAAGCCCGCGGTTGATGCGGTCGAACTCCTGCCGGATCAGGCCGTAGACCTCGGGCGACTGCGAGAGCTCGGCGAAACTCGAAAAGGCGACCTTGCGCTGCCCGGCCCAACGGCCGACGCTCTCGGCATTGATGACGATGAGGGCCGCAGGGGGAGCGGCGGGGTCCCCGGCATTGAAAACCCAGGCGTCCCGGATAAACGGACTGAACCTGAGCCGGCTCTCGGTCCATTGCGGTGAATACGCCTGTCCGCCGGGCAGCGGCACGAGGTCATCGACCCGGCCGAGGACGACGAGTTGTCCGTCATCGCGCCGAACCCCGGCATCCCCGCTGTGAAACCATCCGTCCTGGAGCGCTTGGGCCGTTTGCGCCGGATCGCCGTGGTACCCGAGAAAAGTGCCGGGCTGCCGGTAGATCAGCTCGGAGCCGGGCCCGATCCTCAGCTCGGCGTCAGGCCGGGGGGAACCGACGGTCTCGTAATCGATTTCCCCGCTGCGGGCGCCGGCCAGCAGTCCGCCTTCGGCCGTGCCGTAAAGATTTTTCAGAGGAAGGTTCAGCGCATGATAGAACTTGAGCGCTTCCGGGCTGAGGATCCCGCCGGAAGAATAGCAGATCCTCGCGTTTTGAAGCCCCAGGCTGCGCCGCATCGCGCGCAACAGGAGGCTCTCCGCCAGGGCGACCTGCAGCTTCCGCCGCAGGCCCGCCGGCTGCTTGCGATACCGCGCTTCGGCCGCCCGATAACCGATAGGCATCAGCCGCCGGTAAGCCCAGCGCTTGAGCGCGTCCGCGCCGAGGATCCCGGCCTGGACGGCGCGGGCCTGACTTTCCCAGATCCGGGCGCGGTTGAAGACGATGCTCGGGCCGGTATCGCGGCTGTCGCGCTGCTGGGTTTCGGGCGCCTCGGCGAAGTTCAGGGTGGCGCCCGAGAGCAAATGGCAGCCGATTCCGATCCAATGTTCCTCGATCCAGACGGGCGGCAGATAAGGGACCACATTGTCCGCTTCCGTCCAGGGATCGAGAGCCAAAAGGAATTCAGCTCCCGCCCGGAGCGTCCGGTGGGAATGCAGAGCCCCCTTGGGCCGGGGGCCAGTGGTCCCCGCCGTATAGACGATGGCGCAGACATCGTCGGGCCGCCCGGCTTCTATCCTCCGCTCGAAAGCGCCGGGATGGCTGCTTTCATAGGATTCCCCGAGCTTGAGCGTCTCCCGCCAGCCGATCAGGCGGTTCCCGGCAACCTTGGCGAGACCCTTGTAGGTCCAGTTGACCAATTTTTGAACGGCCGGGAGCGCTTCGACGATCTGCAGGAACTTGTCGACCTGCTCTTGGCCTTCGACGACGGCGAACTTGGCCCCGGCATTCCGGGCGATGAATTCAATCTCCTCCGGCGGCAGGTCCGCGAACAGGCCGACGGCAACCCCCCGGTTGGCCTGGACGGCGAGCATGGCCATGTACCACTGGGGGGCATTGTCTCCGATGATCAGCACCCGGTCGCCGGGGGCCATTCCGAGCGAGAGCAGGCCGAGCGCCAGATGTTTCGCGCTGACGTAATAGTCTTTCCAGGTGTACGGCTGCCAAACTCCCAGGTGCTTGTGGCGCATGGCGCAACGGCGCTCCCCGTATCGCTCATAGTTATACCGGAGCACCCTCGGCCAGGTATCGCCCTTATCCCGATAAAGCGACTCCATCGTGCCCGTCGTTTCCCCCGTCCTAACCCATAAATCTTTTTCGCCGGCGATAGTGCTTCACTTCGCGGTAGCTCTTGCGCACGCCGACCGCCGAAAGCCCCATATAGTATTCGCGGATGTCTTCATTGTCCTTCAACGCCGCGGCCGGGCCGCTCAGCACAATCCGTCCGTTTTCGAGGATATAGCCGAAATCGGCGATACCGAGAGCGGCCTGAACATTCTGCTCTACGACCAGAATCGCCATTTGTTTCTCGACGTTGATCTTCCGGATGATGGCGTAGATCTCCTGCACCATGAGCGGGGCCAGGCCGAGCGAGGGCTCGTCGAGGAGCATGAGTTTAGGCCGCGCCATGAGGGCTCGGCCGATCACGAGCATCTGCTGTTCGCCGCCGGAGAGATAGCCGCTCATCCGGCGCCTGAGGCGCTTGACGTGCGGGAAGTAATCGAAGACCATGTCGAGGTCCTGCTTGACCTCGGCGCGGTCCTTGCGCCGCAGCGCGCCGACGAGCAGGTTCTCCTCCACGCTGAGATGCTCCAGAACCCGGCGGCCCTCCATCGCCTGGCTGATTCCCGCGCCGGCGATCTGATCGGGCATCAGACGATCCAGGCGCCGGCCGTCGAATTCGATGCTGCCGTCGGTGACCTCGCCCTCCTCGGTCTTGAGCATGCCCGAGATGGATTTCAACGTCGTCGTCTTGCCGCCGCCGTTCGCCCCAAGCAGCGCAACGATCCGGCCGTCCTCGACGGAAAGCGACACCCCCCGCAGCACCCGGATGACCTTCTTATAGGCGACCTCGATGTTGTTGATCTTGAGCATGGGGCTGCTATTGATCCCTTCCCAGGTACGCCTTGATGACTTCCGGATTCGTCCGGATCTCGGCCGGCGTACCCTCGGCGATCTTGCGTCCGAAATCGAGCACGACGATGCGATCGGCGATATCCATCACGACCCCCATGTCGTGCTCGACCAGGATGATGCTGCGGATCCCGTCCCGCAGGACGGGGGTGTCGGGATAGGTGGCGCCTTGGCCTTCGAACATGTCGAGGATGAAGCGCACGATATCCTCCTTCTCCTCGAGGTTCATTCCGGCCATGGGTTCGTCCAGCAAGAGCACCTTCGGCTCCAGCGCGAGCGCCCGCCCCAGCTCGATTCTTTTCTGAATCCCGTAGGGCAGGACGCCGACGATTTTCTTGCGCATCGGCGCCATTTCCAAGAAGTCGATGATCTCCTCGACGGTCCGGCGGTGTTCGATCTCCTCTCGCCGCGCCCGGCCGAAATAGAGCGCCCCGCTCAGGAAGCTCTGCCGCATCAGCCCGTGCCGGGCGGCCATGATGTTGTCCATGGTGCTCAGTCCGGTATAGAGCTCGATGTTCTGGAAGGTGCGGGCGATGCCGAGCTTGGCGAGCTTGTCCGGCCGCACGCGGGTGATCTTACGGCCCTCGAAGGAGATGTTGCCGGCCTGGGGCTTGTAGAACCCGTTGATGCAGTTGAGCAGCGCGGTTTTGCCGGCGCCGTTCGGTCCAATTACGGCCAGGATTTCATTCTCGCGCACATCCAGACTGACGTCGAACAGGGCGAGGACGCCGCCGAAGCGCAGGGTGAGGTTTTCGATCATGAGTTTGGTGCGCCGTTCGGTTTCCATCGAGGATCGCATCCCGCGTTATGGTATTCTTCTCCGCTTCAGGAACGTGCGGGGTGGTTGCGGCGTTCTGGTTTCATCCGAGCCGATTCTTGCGGATCTCGCGCTTCAGAATCTTCCCGGCCGGGGATTTCGGCAGTTCCTCTACAAACTGAATGTGCTTGGGCGCCTTGTAGGAAGCGACCTGGCTCTTGCAATGTGCGATCAGTTCGGCTTCGGTGCAGGCCTGCCCCTGTCGGGGTTTGACGAAGGCCGTAACGGCCTCGCCGTATTCGGCATGCGGGATGCCGACCACGGCGCACTCTTCGACCGCCGGATGGGTGTAAAGGATTTCTTCCACCTCGCTGGGGTAGACATTCAAACCGCCGCTGATGATCAGATCCTTGATGCGGTCGACGATGAAAAGATACCCTTCATCGTCCAGGAGGCCGATATCGCCGGAGCGCAGCCACCCGTTTTGCAGCACCCGGGCGGTTTCTTCGGGCTTGCCGAAATACCCTTTCATGACGTTCGGGCCGCGGATATGGATCTCGCCGGATTCCCCGGGGGCCGCTTCGCGGTCGTCGGCAGTGACGATCTTCACTTCGACAACGCCCGCCGGCGTGCCCACGGATCCAATCTTATGCCGATAGCGGTGGTTAAAGGTTACGAGCGAGGCGGTCTCGGTCATGCCGTAGGCTTC
Organism: uncultured Desulfatibacillum sp.; assembly: GCA_964427375.1. Classification (GTDB taxonomy): domain Bacteria; phylum Desulfobacterota; class Desulfobacteria; order Desulfobacterales; family SpSt-501; genus SpSt-501. Next base: position 15,115 of record CAYRUF010000045.1, read on the forward strand.
ATGGATGACGAGGTTGAACTGCTCGCGCCACCGGCGGACGATTTCCGAGGCCATGCTGGCGGCGGCGGAGAAGCAGTAGTGGACCGAACTCAGGTGTTTCTCGACGCCGGCGGTGTTTAACAGCCGGATAAAGACGGTCGGGACCGAGTACAGTCGCGTGATCTTCTCGGCCTGGACAGCGGCGAGCATCCGGTCCATGTCGAAGCTTTTCTGCAGCACTAGGGTCCCGCAGCTGTACAGCAGGGAGTTCATGATGTGATTGCCGCCGAAAACATGGTGCAGCGGCAGAAAGCCGAGCACCTTATCCTCCGGCGTCGCCCGTTCGTGATAGCAGACGTTTTGCGCGGTGAAGAGAATGTTGCGGTGGGTCAGCATGGCGCCCTTGGGCGCGCCGGTCGTGCCGCCGGTGAAAAGGATCACGCAGGCGTCGTCGGGGTCGCAGTCGACCGGCGTGAAGGCGTTGGGCGGTGCCGCAGAACGAGAGCGGAAAACGGATTCGAGACCGGATTCATTTTCCCAGACGATCGTGTCTTCGAGGCTGGGGAGGGTGCTGTGCTCCGGAACCTGCGCGGCAAGCTCATCGCAGGTAATCACCCGCGCGGTTGCGGACTCGCTCAGCAGATGCTCGATTTCCTTTTTCCGGTAGGCTGCGCCGATGCACACGGCTACGGCCCCCAGGCGGATGATCCCGTAGTAGGCGGCCAACCATTCCGGGCGGTTGGGCATGTAAACCGCGATTCGATCCCCGCGTCGGACCCCCCGCTCACCGAGGTAAAAGGCAACCCGGTCGGCAGCCGCCTTGAGATCCTTGTAACTGTAGCGGTCCGAGCCGAAAGTCAGAGCGGTTTTATCTGGAAAGTATAAGGCTCCCCGATCGATGATGCTGGAAAGGTTCAAGGCTTTTCCTTTCGCGGGGGTTCAAATCGGCTTATTGGCAGCAGATCTGGATCGCGAAGCGCGGATTCGGCCATCATTTTGGATTAACATAAACGACTTGATTGGTCTTACATTAAATGTTAATCATTTCATTTGTCAAGTTTAAATTTTGACTTTTCATCGCATTCCTGATTTTCTGAGGTTGACCGCGTCATGGCTTGAAACGTCAAGGCCGTCACGCTATTGTGATATTATTCCGAACGATTACGGAGAATCCTCATGGGTCGATTCAGGCCGATTAGACAGTTCCGAGTATCGGAAGAAGTTCTGAGCCAGCTTAAAGAATCGATATTGCTTGGAAAGTTCAAATCCGGCGAAAAGCTGCCGTCTGAAAGGGAGCTTACCGAAGAATTCCAGGTCAGCCGCAGCGTGGTCCGGGAGGCCATACGGGCGCTGGAAATCACTGGCTTTGTCATACTCCGTCAAGGTCCCACCGGCGGCGCTTATGTAACGGATTTATCCTTCGATCGCGTCGGCGATGCCTTTCTTGATCTTTTTCTGTCGAATAAACTTTCGATCCCGGAGCTGGCCGATGTCCGCTACTATATAGAGCCTGAGGTCGCTCGCCTTGCGGCCCTCAACGCAGGCGCGGAAGACAAGAAGCGCCTGGTGGAGGCCCAGGAAGCAGAATCGCTGCCGGTCCAAGAAACCTCGGCGCGAATCACCCAGTTTCAGAAGGTTCATCACATCATCGCCGAAGCCTGCCAAAATCATTTCTACGAGGCGATTGCCAAATCCATGCTGCGGTTGACTTTCCAGGTCGTTGAAGCCGTGGACCCGGATCACGAAGCGCTGCACCTGCCGGGCGAACACCATAAAATCGTAGCCGCCGTAATCGGCGCCGACCCACCAGCGGCCAAGGAGGAAATGCAAAACCATCTCAAGAAATTCTGCAAAAGCCTGATCGCGATGGAGGCGGCGTACCGCCAGAAAAGCATCCGGGGCGGAATCGCCAGGTAGCCGTTCCGGCGATAAGGAGCCGCTTGGATCAAGCGGTTTTTTCGAATACGGCCGCGATGCTCTTCTTCTCGCTGAAACGGATGCACCGGGTCGGGCAGACGCTCATGCAGGCCGGCCTCCGGCCCTCGGCCAGCCGTTCGAGGCAGAGATCGCACTTGACGGCGCTTCCGCGCCGATCGTCAAATTGCATCGCGCCGAACGGGCAGGAAGAAAGGCATTCCCGGCAGCCGATGCAAAGCGTTTCGTCGATCAGCACGATTCCCTGCTCGTTCCTGGAAATGGCTTGGACCGGGCAGGCGGCCCCGCAGGGCGCCTTGGCACATTGACGGCAATAGACCGGCAGGAAGTCCGGGCTTTTCTCCACAACCCGCACGAGCCGAGGGCCGACCCCCAGCCCGTGCTCCTGCTTGCACGCGACTTCGCAGGCATGGCACCCCATGCAATCCGTTCGGTTGAAAATCAGAGCCAGCTTGTCCATGGCCATCGCTCCTAGTGGTTTTCGGCGCGCCGAATGCTGCACAACAGGACCCTTAAGTTGGTCGCCCCCATCACCGGGTCCATCGACGCATGGGAGTTGTCGGTGAGCAGGTTGATATTGGAAATGTCCCATCCGTGCCCCGGATCATCCTTGAGCTCCGGGTACCACCAGCCATGCTCGGCCACGATCACGCGCGGGTCGATCCCGGTGTTCAGCTTGGCCCGCAATTTTGCGCTGCCGCGCGCGGACTCGATCTGCACCCAGTCGCCCTCGTCGATGGCATGTTGGGCCGCCGTCTCAGGGTGAATCTCGACGATCGGATCCGGTCGGATCTCCCGGAGCCAGGGCAGCTGGCGGTTGGCAGTATGGAAGAAGGTGGGCGTCCTCAAGCCGGCGTTGAGGATATAGGGGTATTTCGCTGCCAGGTCGGGACACGATACGGGGCTCTCCGGAATCTCGGTGTATTTGGGCAGCGGATCAACCCCCCAGCTCTCGAAAACCGTAGAATAGAGCTCGACCTTGCGCGTCGGGGTTGAAAATCCTCCCTCTCGGTACTTGAAATATTTCGGCTTGCCCTGGAGATAGCCGACTTTCTTGAACTGCTCCCAGGTGAGTCCGGTCGGCGCGAGGATCCAATCGAGCGAATCCTCGAGGGTGTCCCACCATTTCTGACCCATGCGTTTTCCGAGCTCCATGAAGATCTTGTGGTCCTGCCAGCATTCGCCGATCTGAACGACCTTCTGCCGGGCAAGAACATAGCCGTGGAATTTCCAGTTCTCGGCGACATGGTCCTGCTCGAGCCAGGTGCCGGCCGGCAGAAAAATCTGGGCGAGCTCGGCGGTTGGCGTCAGGAAGAAGTCCGACACCGCGAGGAAGTCCAACTGCTTGAGCGCCTGATAGACTTCATGAGCGTTCGCGCGTGAGACGACCGGATTGGTCGCGACCAGGTATCCGGCCTTGACGGGGTAAGGCTTGCCGGTAAGGATGGCATCCCAGGCGCACTTGGGGGTGATGATCGTCATCCTCGCGGCCAGGCGGTAGCGGTCTCCGCCGAGGCGCTTTTGGCGCTGCTCCTCCGAAAGCGCTGGGTGGGCCGAAAACTCGGAGATCTTGCGCGTGCCGGGCGGCTCGTGGAAGACGTTTCCGCCCGGGGCGTCCAGGTTTCCGGTGGCCGCCATGAGGCCGACCGCGGTGCGGGTGAAGTCCGTGCAATTGATGTTCTGCTCGGTCGGAACGCCCCAATGGATCCCGGCCGGCTTGGTCGTGGCATAAAGACGAGCGGCCTTGCGGATCAGCTCCGGCTTCACCCAGGTGATCTCGGCCACGCGATCGAGCGGATAGTCCTTTTTCACCCGCTCCACAAAAAGGTCCCACCCATGGATATGCTCCGCCACGAAATCGCGGTCGTAAAGCTCCTCCTCGATGATGGCGTGGAAGAAGCCGAGTGCGAGGGCCGCATCCGTTCCGGGCCGCACCTGGAGCCACAGGTCTGCGCGCTTGGCGAGGTAGCCGCAGCGCGGGTCGATGACGATGAGCTTGGCCCCCTTTTCGTAGGCGCGCCAGAAGCTCACGCCCTTGTATTCGTCCGGATTGGTCCACAGCGGGTTGCAGCCCCACATCACGATGCACCGGGGATTGTTGGCGTAGTCGATGGCCGGGTGACGTCCGCAGGTGGTGAGGGTGGCGCCGATTCGGGAGAGGTAACACATGTGGCCGGCCGTCAGCATGTTCGGGGTGCCGAGCAGGTTGCCGAAACGGGAAAAATGGCTCTCGAAGTCCCGGCCCGTGCCCTGGCCGATGATGATCGCCTCGGGTCCGTGCTCGGCCATCACTTTGCGGAAGTTTTCCGCGACCGTGTCGAGCGCTTCGTCCCAGCCGATCCGGCGCCAGCGGCCCCCGGATTGTTTCATGGGGTGCCGAACGCGGTCCGGGTGGTAGGCGAGCTGGGTGATCGCGATTCCCTTGGCGCAGAGGCTGCCGTGGCTGATGGGCGAGCTTGGGTCGCCCTCTACCTTTACGACCTTGCCGTCCTTGACGTAAGCGATGATCCCGCAGCCGCCATGGCAGCTGCGGCAGACGGTGCGTACTGGGCTGATCTGAGACATGCGGCTCTCCTTCCTGGAGAAAGGCTTGGTCCGGAACTAGGTTCCCGCCGACCCGTAGCGTTTGCGGATTTCCCTTTTCAAGATTTTCCCCTGCGGGCTTTTCGGAAGCGAATCCACGAACTCAACTCCCTTGGGCGCCTTGTAGGAGGCGATTTCGGACTTGCAGAACGCGATGATCTCCTCGGCGGTGGCGTTGGCGCCGGCCTTGAGCACCACCAGGGCATGCACCCGCTCGACCCAGTAGGGGTCGGGAATACCGATCACAGCCGCCTCCAGGACGGCCAGGTGCCGGTAGAGAATTTCTTCGACCTCTTTCGGATAGACGTTTTCGCCGCCCGAGACGATCATGTCCTTTTTGCGGTCGGCGATGTAGATATATCCACTCTCGTCGTAAGTGCCCATGTCGCCGGTGTGGAGCCATCCGTCTTTGATCGCCTTCGCGCTCGCTTCCGGATTTCCCCAGTAGCCGCGCATGATCCGCCGGCTGCGGATGAGGATCTCCCCGATTTCGCCGGGAGCGACGTCGGCGCCAAGCGCATCGACTATGCGCATGTGGACGCCGATGGCCGGCTGTCCGCAGGAGGCGAGCAGGCCCGGTCTCGTCCCCGAGGCGCCCGGGGCGCAGTGGCAGGCTTGGTGGAGAACGGTCGTGTGGGGTCCGGATTCGGTCAGTCCATAGCCCTGGAGAAAAATGGGCCCGAAGACGGCCAGGCCGCGTTTGAGCACTTCCGTCGGCATGGGAGAGGCCGCGTACCAGATGCGCTTGAGTTTTCCGAGATCGTAGTTCTCGATTCCGGGCACGTTGAGCAGGGCGACGAGTTGGGTCGGAACGATGTGAACATCCGTAATGCCTTCCTCGAGAATGAGCTTCAGGGCCGCGGCCGCCTGGAACGAAGGCTCGGGAACGATGACGTTGCACCCGCCCCTGAGGAAAAAAGACCAGAGGTGGCTGTCCCCGCCGACGTGAAACAGGGGCAAGACGACCAGGTGCCGGTCGCCGAACGCCACTCCGATATCAAGGGCCTTCATGCAGACGTTTTCCATCTTCTGCCGGTGCGTGTAAACGGCGCCGCGCGGGAGTCCGGTGGTGCCGCTGGTATAGAAAATGACCAGCGGGTCGTCTTCTTCCACAACGGCAGGCGGCTCCTCGGCCGGCTGCTCCGCGATGAAGTCGGCGTAGGCCGTCATCGCCCCATCCGCCTCACCGAAGATGATGAACCGCTGGACCGCCGGCAGTTTCCTGCGGCTCCGGCCGATCGTTTCGGCGAAATCCCCGGCCATGAACATCGTCGTCGCGGCCGAGTCGTTGATCACGTGGACGAGCTCGTGCGCGAGCAGGCGCGGGTTGTAGTGGGCGAGCACGAAGCCCCCCTTCATCGCCGCTCCGAAAACCTCTGCGTATTCCAGCCGGTTCCAGGACAGGATGCCGAGGACCTCCCCCTTGCGCGCACCGGCCGCCCTGAGCGCGTGGACCAGACGGTTCACCCGCGTGTTGAATTGCCGGAAATCGATCCGCTCGGGGCCACAGACGAAGGCCTCCGCTTCCGGATGAAGGAGCGCGTTTCGGTAGATGATGTCGGCGAAAGTCCCGATGGGGTAGCGGCAGAGCTCCTGCAGCACTCGGGTATCCGTCATGGCGTCCGCCTTGCGCGCCCGCAGGCGCGAAAAAAACCGCTTCTATCGGCCTGCGCCGTACGCTTTGGCGCAGGTGATCATGGCTCTCACGTTTTCGGGCCGCGCGCCCTGCATCGGCGCTCCGCTCGAAAAAATGAACCCGCCGCCCGGCGCGGCGATGTCGATCAGTTCTTTGCAGCAGGCTCGGACCTGCTCCGGAGTCCCCGTGCACAAAACATCGAGCGGCATGTTTCCGGCCAGGCAGGCCACCCGACCGACGGTTTCCTTGGCCCGCTTCATGTCGGTGCGGTCGAACCACCACACGGTTCGGCCCCTGGGGAGATCCGAGATGATGTCGAGCCTTTCGTTGTAGCGACCCTCAGCGAAAAGCAAGGGAACCATGCCCTCCTCGATCAGGCCGATGATGAGCTTCCGCAGGGTCGGCCAGTAGAACTCCCGGAACATCGGACCGGACAGGAACCCGTCCGCGCCCTTGTGCAGCGGGATAAAGGGCATGAGATGGCCGTTCGCCCGGCAGGAGGCGGCGCCGCTTTTCACCATGATCGGCGTCAGGCGTTCGCAGGCCTCCTTGAGCTCGTCCGGGTGCCGGAACAGATCGAGCATGACGCCGGCCGTGCCGCGCAGGCTATCGCCGATGACGTCGAAGGGCGCTTTGGTGAAGCCGCCCGCGAAGGCCGGAAACCCCCGAGACATGACGGCGGTATTGATTTTGGCTGCGGCGGCGCGCCAACGAAGCGCCTCCTCGCCGGCCCGTCCGAGGCTTTCAAGGGCGCCCTTCATCGCGGCGCCCCCGAAGCGCATGAAGGCCGGTGCGATGACCGGGATCTCGTTCACCGGCGGCAGCATCGGAAAGGCCTCAAAGGCTTTGAGTGCGCCGAAGACCCGCGGGAAGTAGACACTTAGGAAAAACCCCGTCGGATCGTCGATCAGATCCCGGTATTCTGCCGCCGTCATGTACTCGCCTTCGATAAACTGGTATTCGCTCTCCTTAGCAACCCCGTGACCCGGCCAATGGTAAAGCCGCAGGTCGAGCGCATCGAGCACCCGGCCCGGAACGATGTGGGCGGGACCGCTGTAAGCATCGGGGGCCATCTCCAGATGGTAGCGCGTCCAACAGCGTTCGAGGGCCTCGTAGTCGTACATGGCCTCGTAGAGGCTCAGGCCAGCGTATTCGACCGGGAAAAAGCCAGGAGAGGGGCAGATGGGCACGCGGCCGGGGGCTTCGCGCAACTCAATCGCCGCGCGGATCCGGCCGGCGCGTTCGCGATAGGCCGCCTGCGAGGCGGCATCGACGAACGGGACCCCTTCCGCCGCGATCCAATTTTCGAACCCCTCGGCCTGCCGCCTTTCGGCAGCGTTGGAGATTTCGATGAACCGCGCGGTCATGCCATCAGGCTCCGATCCACTGTTTGACCAGTTTAAGCCCCACCAGGGCATCTGCACCGTAGGCGTCGGCGCGGACGTAGTCCTTGACTTGCTCGGTGACCTGGGCGCCGCCGATCATGATCCGGACGCTTTCGCGCAACCCGGCCGTCTCGATGGCGGCAACCGTCTCCTTCATGGAATCGAACGCCGCGGTCAGCAAGCCGCTTAGGCCCACCACCGCGGGGTTGAAATCGGCGATGGCCGCGACGAATTTCGATGGCGCCTGGTCGACGCCGATGTCCCGCACCTGGTAGCCGTTCGCTTCGAGCAGGAAGGTGACGATGTTCTTGCCGATGTCATGGATGTCTCCCCGGACGGTGCCGATCAACACCCTCCCGCGGCCGGCCTCGGCCAGCGGCGTGTTCAGGAGGGGCGCCAGCAGGGCGGAGATCTGCTTCATCATCTCGCCGGCCATGATGAGATGGGGCAGATAATACTCGCCCGTTTCAAAACGCCGGCCGATGGCTTCCATCGCGGTCGAGCCGCCCTTGAGAATTTGGAGAGGAGGGGCTCCTTCGGCGAGCAGGCGGCGGGCCGTTTGCAGCGCTTCGGCTTCCCGCATTTCCACCATGGCCTGAATCAAGGAATCGATCATGGGTCGGCTCCCGGGCCGGGAATTCCGATGAGGACGAAAATAGTCAAAAGATTGACTGTCAATAATTGTAATTATTTTCCGTGTCAACATTTTTATTTACGCGTGAGGCCGGTTTTGATAGAAACCCCCCAAGTTGACCGAATGCCATCCTGATGCGAAAGGTACGACATGGCGGAGCGTTCCTATAAAAGCGATCTGAGCGCCGATGAAAAGGTTCTGATGGCGATCGTCCGGCTGGCGGAGACGTTCAAAAGGAACCACTCCGATATCTTTCGGCGCTACGGGCTGTCTTTTCCGCAATACAACGTCCTGCGCGTCCTCGAGGCGTCGGAGAAGGGATGCAACCAGATCAGCGCGGTGAGCCGCATCATGCTCGTTCCGGGGGCCAATATTACCGGAATCGCCAAGCGGCTGGCCAAGGAAGGGTTTATTCTCAAGAAGCCGGATCCACGGGACGAGCGCGTAACCGTCCTCGAAATTACGGCGAAGGGCAAAAGGACGCTCAAACGGATCGAAAAGGAAAAGGACCAACGCCTGGCGCAGATGTTGAGAATTCTGTCCCATGACGAAAAGAGCGAGCTCCTGGCCAAACTCAAACAGATTTTGAAAAGCGGATTGTCCACCGCGCGGTAGTTCGGCGATCGATCCCCTCTCCTCCCGCCTTCTCGTCTTTGGAAATCGCCGGCGCCGGCTCCATGGACGGACGCTGGCTTGTTTCAACCGAGAAAGACACGAGGCCGAATCATGAAACCCGTAAAGGACATCCTGCACACGTTCACCCGCTTCATCATCCTTTGCCTGATCGTCATGATGATGCTCGCCGTGCTGCTTTCGACCGTCGAGCTGCTGATCATCCTGGTGATCGAGGTGCTGAAGCCGCCCGAGTACCTGCTGGGGATCGAAAACCTCTTCGAGATCTTCGGCTTTTTCATGATGATTTTGATCGGGCTGGAGCTGCTGGAGTCCATCCGCACCTATCTCTCGGATGAATTGCTGCATGTGGAGGTGGTGTTCCTGGTGGCGATGATCGCCATCGCCCGCAAGGTGATCATTCTGGAAGTGAAGGATCTCGATCCGCTCGTGCTGATGGGGATTGCCAGCATCATTCTGGCGCTGGCGGCAGGGTATTTTTTGGTGAAGAAGGCGATACGGACCCAAGACAGCTCAAGATAACGCGGCGGTCATCCGAATTCGTCGTAGGCGACCATCTCCGGGTCCACCCCCAGGCTGTCCAGCATCCTTTCCACCGCGCGCAGCATCATCGGCGGCCCGCACAGGTAATACTCGATCTCCGTCGGGTCCTCGTGTTGGCTGAGATACACATCGTGGGCGACCTGGTGGATGAAACCCACCGGTCCCTTCCAATTATCCTCGGGCAAAGGCTCCGACAACGCCACGGTGTAGGTGAAATTGGGGCAGCGTCGGGCGAGCTCCCGGAACTCCTCATCGTAGATCATCTCGCTCCTGGAGCGCGCGCCGTACCAGAAGGTGATCCGCCGGCCGGTCTGGACCCGCAGCAGCTGGTCGAAGATGTGGCTGCGCATGGGCGCCATGCCGGCCCCGCCGCCGATGAAGCACATCTCGCGCCGGGTTTCCTTGATGAAAAAGTCGCCGAACGGGCCGCTCAAGGTGACCCGGTCTCCCGGCTTCAGGCTGAAGACATAAGATGATCCCACGCCGGGCGGTGCTTCGTCTCCGGCGCCGGGCGGCGGGGTGGCGATGCGGATCGTGAAGCGCAGCAGGTCCTCGGCGGGCGTGTTGGCCATGGAGTAGGCCCGGTAGACCGGCTCCTCGGTTCGCGCCACCAGGCTCCAGAGCTTGTAGCGGTCCCACATGGACCTGTAGGTCTCGGGGATGCTGAACTGCTGGAAGGAGGCATGGTAGGGCGGGATGTCGATCTGGACGTAGGCGCCGGATTTGAAGTTCAGGGCCTGGCCCGGTTCGAGTTTCAGGATGAGCTCCTTGATGAAGGTCGCCACGTTCTCGTTCGACACCACCGTGGCATGGTATTTCCGGATGTTGAAGATCTCCTCCGGGATCCGGACGCGCATGTCCTCCTTGACCTTGAGCTGGCAGGAAACGCGGATGCCCTCCAGCCGCTGCCTGCGGGTGAGGTGGGCGAGCTCGGTCGGCAGGAGGTCGCGTCCGCCCGCCTCGACCTTGCACTTGCACAGCCCGCAGGAGCCGCCGCCGCCGCAGCCGGAGGGCAGAAAAATGCCGTTTTCCGCGAGCGCGGACAACAGGGTCCGGCCCACCGGAGCCCGGATGGTTTTTTCGGGATCGTCGTTGATCACGATGGTGCGGTCGCCCCTCTGCACCACGCGGGCTTCCACCAGCAGCAGAATGCCCACCAGCACTACCACGACCCCGCCGAAAACCGCCACGCTCAGGACGTACTCGCTCATTTCCCCACCTAAACGGAAATGCCCGCAAACAACAAGAACCCCATCGCGATCAGTCCGGTCACGATCATGCTCAGGCCGAAGCCCTGCAATCCTTTGGGAACGTCGGCGTAGCGCAGTTTCTTCTGGATGGCGGCCATGGCGACGATGGCCAGACACCACCCCGCTCCGGAGCCGGCGCCGTAGACCACCGTTTCGGCGAAGGAATAGTTGCGCTCGACCATGAACAACGCGACACCGAGAATGGCGCAGTTCACGGTAATCAGCGGCAGGTAGACGCCGAGCGCCGTGTAGAGCGCCGGCGAATAGCGGTCGATGACCATCTCGAGGATCTGCACGATCGCCGCGATCTGGGCGATGAAGAGGATCAGCTTGAGAAAGCTCAGGTTGAAGTCCGGCAGCCCGGCCCAGGCGAGCGCGCCGGGGGCGAGCAGCAGGTGATAAATCAGCCAGTTGGCCGGGGTCGTCAGCGCCATCACGAAGATGACCGCCACACCCAGGCCGGCGGCGGTCGTGAGATGGCGTGAAACCGCCAGAAACGAGCACATTCCCAGAAAGTAGGACAGCAGGATGTTGCCGGTGAAGACCGAATTGATTCCGATGCTGATCAGGTTTTCCATGCCTGTTTCTTTTCCAGCAGGGTGTGTTCCAGCCATACGAACAGTCCGATCATGATGAACGCGCCGGGGGCGAGCACCAGGAGCCCATTGTTCACGTATCCGGCCTGGTACCACGCTTCCGGCACCACGGCGGTTCCGAACAGCCGGCCGGAGCCCAGCAGCTCCCGAAAAAACGCAACCCCGACCAGCACCGATGCATACCCGATGCCGTTGGCCAGGCCGTCGACGAAGGAGCGGCCCGGCGGGTGGTTCATGGCGAAGGCCTCGGTGCGGCCCAGGACGATGCAGTTGGTGATGATCAATCCCACGAAGACCGAGAGCTGCTTGCTGACTTCGTACATGAACGCCTTCAGGAACTCGTCGGCCATGATCACCAGGGTGGCGATCACGGCGCACTGCACGATGATGCGGATATTGCGCGGAATGCCCGCCCGCAGGAGGGAGACGATCAGATTGGAGAAGGCCACCACCAGCGTCAAGGCGGCCCCCATGACGACGGCGGTCTCCATCTGGACGGTGACCGCCAGCGACGAGCAGATGCCGAGGATCTGCTTGGAGACCGGGTTGGCCCTCCAGAGGGCCTTGACGATTTCCTTAAAAGCATGCGACCGTTTCAGGGCCGACCAGGGTTTTCCGATCACACCGTTCATGATGCGTTCACTCCTTCAGGATCAGCGTCGGGGCCGAGCGCTTTCCAGTTCGTGAGCGAGGTTCTTGCGGAATTTGACGGCTACCGGTTCGTATTGGCTCAGGGTGTCCCGGATGCCGGCCGCGAGATACTTGCCGGTCAGGGTGGCTCCGCTGATGCCGTCCACGTAATGTTCGCGCTGGTCCGCCGGCACCATCTCTTCGACCCGGCCCTTGGCGACCCCGACCGACACGAATTTGCCCTGCCGCGTGGCGATTTTCTTTCCGACCCAGTTGTCGCGGAACCATCTCTTTTCGATTTCTCCGCCCAGCCCCGGGGTTTCGGCGTGCCGGTAGACCGTGAAACCCTTGACGGTGGAGCCGTCGTCGTCGAAAGCGAGATAGGCATGGATCGGCCCCCACAGGCCTTTGGCGTCAATGGGTACGATGTAGCCTTCGACCCGGTCCCCCTCTTTGACCACGAGGTAGAGCGGCAGGGATTCCCGGCCCGGCTCCGGATCGGACAGCACCCGACCGGCGGCGTCGACCCGCAGCGGCTGGATGTGACGGTCATAAAGGATCTCGATGTCCGCGGCGGACATCCGCCGGTCCTCGGCGACCAGACCGGCCGCCGCCAGGATGTTGCGCTGGCGGTCGAGCAGAACATTGCGCTCCTGGAGGGGCTGCAGGCCGCTCGATGCCGCCGTCAGCAGCAGGCTGCAGACGATGCACAGCACCGCCGCGTAGAGCAGAGACTTCAGCCTACCGGACATTGGGGATGCGCTTCCTCAAGCGCGCCTTGAGCTGAATTTCATCCAGCAGCGGCGCAAAACAGTTCATGAACAGGATCACAATGCCGATGCCCTCCGGGAAGGCCGGGTTGAACACCCGGATCAAGACCGTCAGCATGCCGATCATGAATCCGTACGCCCAGCGGGCGCCGGCCATGGCCGGAGCGGACACCGGATCGGTGGTCATGTAGGCGATGCCGAAGGCCGCCCCGCCCACCAGGAGGTGATAGAACGGATTCAAGCCAAGATAAGGCGACCCGCCGGGCGAGGCAAATAGATTGAGCAGGGCGGCCGTCGCCAGGAAGCCCAGGATGTCGCCGCAGACGATGCGGAAGTCGGCCACGCCGACCGTGATCAGAAACAGCGCGCCGACGATGCACAGAAAGGTGCAGGAGGCGCCGATCGCATCCGGGTAGAGGCCGAAGAACAGCGCGGCCGGACCGTAGCCGGCGTCGGCCCAGGCCTGCACGATGCTGCCGGACTCGGTGGCCTGGGCGATGGCCAGCGGCGTGGCGCCGGTAAAGGCGTCCACCGGCGCGGCGCGGCCGGACGCGAGCAGGGTCCAGACGGCGTCGCCCGATGTTTGAGCGGGGTAGGCGAAGTAGAGGAAGGCGCGGCCGGTCAGGGCCGGGTTGAGAAAATTGCGGCCGGTGCCGCCGAAGATCTCCTTGCCGATGACCACCCCGAAGGAAATGCCGAGGGCCACCTGCCATAGCGGCTGGGTCGGCGGCAGCGTGAGCGGGAAAAGGGCGCAGGTCACGAAGAGCCCTTCGCTGATCTCGTGTCTGCGGACGGTCGCGAACAGCGCCTCCCAGAAATACCCTACGGCGTAGGTGACCGCCACCATCGGGACGACCGCCTGGAGCCCGGTCCAGACCATCGGCCCCAAACCGAGCGGCAGGCCCGAAGCCAGGTGCGACTGATAGCCGATGTTGAAGATGCCGAAGGCGTAATGCGGCAGGAGGGCCACGATGACCAGGAACATGAAGCGCTTCACATCGAGGCTGTCGCGCACGTGCGGGCCGGTCGAGGTGACGGCCGCCGGCGCGAAGAAGACCGACTCGAGATTTTCGAAGAGGAAGTAAAATTTTTCGAAGCGGCCGCCCTTGCCGAAGCGGTGGCGCTGCGAGTCGAACAGGCGCTGGATGGGGTTCATCGCCTCAACTCATTTCTGCGCGGAATTGTTCGCGCGCCTCCCGGAGGGTCTGGAGCAGCTCGATCTTGGACGGACACACCAGCGAGCAGAGTCCGCATTCCACGCAGTCCAAGAGGCCGTGGGCGAGCGATTCTTCCACCTCTCCGGCCAGGATGGCCTTGTAGGTCAGCTGCGGCAGGATGTCGACCGGACAGACCTGCGTGCAAAAGTTGCATTGGATGCAGGCCCGCCGCCCGCCGTGGCGGTTGCAATCCATGGGAAATTCCCTGGGCCGCCGAAAGGATGACAGAAACGCCCGCGAGTAGCTGGGGGTTCTTGCGCCGGGCAGGGTCCAGGCCAGAAAATCGCCGGAAGCGTTGCCTTCGGGCAGCAGGACGAGCGCTTTTTCGAAAAGACCGAGATGCGACGCTTCGGGGGCCGGACTTCCGGTCAGCACGCCGCCCGCCACCAGCCGGACCTCGCCGGCTGCGCGGCGGCCATGGACCAACGCCGAGAGGGGCGCACCGAGCCGGGTGCGGTAATGCCGGGCCTGACGGGCGGCCGGCCCCCCGAGGGTCACGATCCGGCGGGTGGGAAACCGGCCGGAGGTGAGCAGCTCGGCGACCATCAGCAAATCCTGGCCCTCGATGTACCAGGCGTGATTCTGGTCGGCGGCGGTCTTGGTGCGGTACAGCAGCACGCCGGGGTCATGGGCCGGGTAGCGGCCGGTCAGCTCGCGGATATCCCAACCCGCCAGGCGTCCAAGGCCTTCGGCATGTTCCCGGCACACCGTGACCACGGGCGGTCGGCCGGTCAGCCGTTCGAGCACCCGCAGGCCGAATGTCAGAAGACGTTCGCGGCCGTCAAGGTAGACCCGGGGCAGCGGATGAAACCGATCGAGGTGGTCGAGCGGAACGAATACCGCCGGCGGCAGGGTTTCCGGCCGCGCCGTGTCGCGGAACGGAAGCTCGCGGATGAGCGGCCACAGGCCTCCGCCGATGATGAGTTCGGCCAGCCGCTCCCGGCTGATCGATTCGAGGTCGCCATCCGCAATCCGGGGGAATTCTTCGAAAGCTTCCGCAGGGTCCCGTGCGACCACGACTTCCAAGAGCCGACGCCGGGGCCCGACGTTCACCGCGCTGACCACTCCGCCGCCGGGCGAACGAAACTGGATCTCCGGCCGGTTTTTGTCGACGAACAGCAGCGATCCGACCTGGACCCGGTCGCCGACGTTGACGGTCAGGCGCGGCTGGATGAAGCGCAGGCGGCCGGCCACCGCCGCGACGTGGCTGGGCGGCGGCAGCTCCTCCAGCTCCGGCAGGGGTCTTCCGGAAAGCCGGAGGTCGTATCCTTTGCTGAGATGCAGGGGGGGAATGGCGCCCTCCATGGAGTGGTCGGATGATGCGGTCCGCGGCGCGCCCAGGCCTTGCCGTTGCCCAACGATGTCGCGCCGGTCATGGTCCAGCGATAACGTCAACCTTCCGTCTTTTCCTCCTTCTTAAATAAGGCTTCCGGTGCCTTCAGGATACGCTGGGCATGATCTTCGGACAAAGCGAAAGGGTAGTCGCTGCCGGAGGAGACGGCCGGGTGGTCCTTCCGGTCCCCGGAGGCCGGGGCGAACAGGTCGAGGGAATGCGCCTGCGATCCCTTCAGGGCGATCGAAAAGACCGGGTGGGTGAAGTGAGTCTTGTCGCGATCGTCGATGAAGGCATCGGCCTGCAGGTTCGCCAGTTCGGCGAGGAGCGCTTCGACCGCGGCGCTGTTCGCGGGACGGCCGTCGCTGCTCTGCCAGGCGTTCGTCGGGGCCGGGCCGGCCGGCGGCGTTTCGGCCGGGGCCGGGGCGGGGACGAGGGTCAGGGCGCTGCCGTTCCAGGCGATCCGGATCTCCTGGATATCGGAGCGGTTGAAGGCCAGCACGGTCTTGTCCCGCAGATCCTCGATGCGCGTCCGGAAGCGAAAGCTGAAGTTGTCCCGGCCGTGGAACACGCGCTCGTCTCCGGCCAGCCGAACGAACGTGTGCCGGAAGGAGGGAGCGACCTTGCCGACGTCGAGGTCGCGCTTGAGCTGGCCGCCCTGCCAGGCCTTGACGTTGGCCTTATGGGCATCGTCGAGTTCGTAGAGCGCATAATTCTTGGACTCGGACACCAGCGCCGTCAGGGTCAGGCCGCTGAGGGTATCCAGCATCTCCTGGGCGAGCCGGCGATCGACCGGGTAGCCGGGAGGATCGATGCGCCAGCGGCCGTCCTGGCGGACCAAAACGACGGTTTCGGCCCCTCGCGTCATCTGGATCTTGTCGATGTCGGCTGCGGCGACGGGCGCGAGGGTCGGCAGGGTGTAATGCGTGCGGTCTTCGCTGCGCTGGTACAGATAGACGGCCAGCGCCGCGATGACGACTCCGAGAATCAGAATTTCCTTTTTTATTTTCATAGGGACGACCTGCAGCAGGGTTCTCAGCGGTGTTGGCAAAATCCTCTCAGCGGTCAGGATGCCGGCGCAAACATGGCGCGAATCCGTCGTTGGCGCGCCGTGCGGCGGAACCAGACCCCCGCGCCGAAGAGCGCGACGAGCAGCGGCAGCCCGGCGATGGCGAACCATTTGATGAGGGCCTTCGTGCCGGGCCCGGTTTCGTTCAGGGGATTGAATTTCTGCTCCTTCGCGCGCATGACGGCGATGTTCTCGCGGCCGTTCAGGTAGTCCAGGACGTTGAGCGCGAAGACCGCGTTGGGGCCGCGCCCGGTCTCGTCGATCACCACGTCCTTGAGCATGTCCGAGGAGGCCATGACGAAGATCCGGCCGGGCCGGCCCTGGGCGATGAACGGCTCCTGGCGCTCGATCCGGCCGGGATCGACCGCGGGCGCCGCCGCCGGCTCCGGCGCCGGGGCGGGCGTTTGCCCTTCGACCGGGGCCTCCACGGTGCGCACCGGCAGGGGCTTTCCGGCGAAGAAGCTCGGGAAGGCGCCCTCGATGAGATAGGCGAGGGGCCGGCTGCGCATCTCCTCGGCCCGCCCCGGCGGCCGCAGGCCCATGGGGTTCAGGTTGATGGGCGCCGCCATCTCCCAGGATCGCTCCGAGGAGGCCAGCAGGCGCCAGGCCTTCACGCCGTTCGCTTGGATGCGCTCGGGCAGAATTTCGACCGGGGACGCCTTCACCGCCACCAGCCCCTTGATATTGCGCATGAAACCGAGATCCGGGTCGATGAACCGGCTTTTGATGAGCGGCGCGTAGTAGATCGGCCGATCCCCCCCGCCCAGCTGCGCCGGCAGCTCCTGGCGATAGCAGTTTTCGTCCAGAACATAGGAGCGCTGAATCCGCACGCCGTAGTGCTCCAGGAGCGCCTCCAGGCCGGTTTCGATCGGCGGGTAGACCGCCTGCCCCTGCATCTGGATTTCATCGAAGGCATCCACGAACAGGGCCAGGCTCTTGCCCTGCATCAGGAACTGATCGATCTGGAACAGGTCGTAGTCGCTCAGCTTCTCCCGGGGCTTGACGAGCAGCAGGCAGGCGATGCCCTCAGGGATGCGGCCGTCGGCCAGGGGCACCGGCTTCAGGGAATAGTTGCGGGAGATCAGCTCGCGGATGTTGCCGAAGGCCTGCGTGTCGTCCGGCCGGCCGGGTGCGCCGGGGCCCGCGCCGCCGATGGGCGCCGCCCCCCGGTCCGCCACGTACCCCAGCTGGCTGTGGATATCGATCAGCGACTCCACGCTGGCGTTGATCATCCGCTCCAGGTCTTCCATTTCCATCAGTTTGTATTGGGTGCCGATGATCGGAATCCGCACGACGTCGATCAGCGGCAGGTTGATCCTGCGTTCGCCGTACTGGACCACGAGTCCGATCGCGCCCCTTCCGGCGGCGATCTTGCCGTCGGCCGATGCCGGCCAGGAAAGGGCCAGCAGGCTGTTGACGCGGGAGACTTCCTCGAACTCGGGGCCGGCCGGCGGCTCGCTGAATTCGTAGGTGAGTTTGCCGTACGTCTTGGCGTTCAGATCCGCCACGGTGCGCTCGATCTCGGCGGGCAGCCCGGGCAGCTGCTTGAGCCCCATGAGGGGCGCGATGGCTTTGAGCGAGGGCGACAGGAACAGGCGCACCTGGATTTTGCCGGCCAGCCGCAGGAGCGCGCTGATCTTGGCGTTCATCTTCCGGATGGCGGTGGTGATCTGATACTCCAGACCGTCGGTGGTGGTGATGGTCGGGATGCGTTCGATCAGATCGCCGTGGATCAGGACCATTCCCATATACGCCCGCTGGAATTTGACCTCGTCCTTTTCGATCGCCTGAACCTGGATCGGATGGATCCCGTAGCTGTTGGCGAGTTTTTGATTCTCGCCGGCGTTCGCCGGGACGTCGCCCTCTTCGGCGCTGACGTCGTAGAATCGATAGCTGAGCATCCGGTTGGCGCGCAGCGCATACTCTTCGAGCAGGTCGCGCAGATACTGCTCGATGCTGTTGTAGGGCGCGGGCAGGTTGCGGCTGAAGAAGACATGCAGGGTCAGCGGCTCCGAGAGCGTGGACACCGCGGTCCGGCTGGCGTCGGACAGGGAGTAGATGCCGTCGCGGGTCAAGTCGACGCGCGCGAACAGGGTCAGGCCGGCCAGGTTGATCAATACCACGGCCAGCAGATAGAAGCCGAACTTGATATAGACGGCGGATCGCTTGGATCTGAACATGTTCCGTTCCCTCTGCGGTTAGTCGCGCGCCCTCAGGGCGAGATGCGTGGCGTAAAGGCCGATGAAGCAGACGCTCCAGAAGTAGACCAAGTCGCGGGTGTCGATGATTCCCTTGGCGACGTTCTGGAAATGGACATCCGCCGCCAGATAGGAGAAAAGCAGCGAAACGGCCGGCGGCAGGAAAAACGCCATCTGGTCGACCAGCGTCAGGCTGAAGCAGATCGCCAGCCCGATGATGAAGGCGACGATCTGATTGCGGGTGAGGGCCGATGCGAACAGCCCGACCGCCGCAAAGGCCGCTCCCAGAAACACCGCCCCCACATAACCGCCGATCACCGGCCCCCAGTCGAGCGTGCCCAGTGCGGCGACCATGATCGGATAGGCCAGGGTCGGCACCAGCATGGCCGCGACGAAGGCGACGGCCGCCGCGAATTTGCCGAGGATGACGTCGTTGAAGCGCACCGGCAGGGTGAGCAGGGTCTCGTAGGAGCCGATGTGGAATTCCTCCGCAAACAGACGCATCGTGACGGCCGGCACCACGAAGGCGAAAATGATGGGCAGCAGACCGAAGAAATTGCGGAGGTTGGCCTGGTTCAGCAGGAAGAACGTGGAAAAGAAAAACCAGCCCGTCACCAGCAGAAAGATGGCGATGACGATGTAGGCGATGGGCGAGGTGAAATACGCGTTGAACTCTTTACGGCCGATGCACAGGGCTTGGCGCATATCAGCCCTCCTTGGTGAGCTCCCTGAAGATGTCCTCGAGCTTCAGGGTCTCCTGATGGAATTCCAGCAGGGTCCAGTCCGTCCGGCGGATGCGGTGGTAGATCCCGGGCCGCGGATCGTGGGAGGCTTCGCAGGTGGCCACCAGCCGCACCGCGCCGTCCACCGGATCGAGCACCTCCAGCCGGGCGACACCCGCCACCGCGGCCAGCTCCTGCTGCACGGCCGCCGCATCGGCCCCGGCCAGCGTCACGTGGATCTGGCTGCGGCCGCCCAGGGTTTCCTGCAGGCGGGCGGTGCTGCTGTCCGCGGCGACTTTTCCGCGGTGGATGATGATCACCCGATCGCAGGTCGCCTCGGCTTCGCTCAGGATATGGGTGGAGAAGACGACGGTCTTGGCTTTGCCGATGCGGCGGATGATCTCGCGGATCTCAACGATCTGGTTGGGGTCCAGGCCGGAGGTGGGCTCGTCCAGCACCAGGACCTCCGGGTCGTTCATCATGGCGTGGGCCAGTCCCACCCGCTGCCGATAGCCTTTGGACAGTTCGCCGATCGGCTGGTGCATGACTTCGTTGATGCCGCACAGGTCGCCGACCTCGCGGATGCGGTCGATGTTTCCGGCGGCGTCCATGCCCCGCAGCTCGGCCACGAACTGCAGGTAGTCGAGCACCAGCATGTCGTGGTACAGGGGGGCCGACTCCGGCAGGTACCCGAGGATTTTTTTGATTTCCAGAAGCTGGTCTTCAATGCTATAATCGCCCACCTGAATCCGGCCGGAACTGGGCTTCAGAAAGCCGGTCAGCATGCGCAGCGTGGTGGTCTTGCCCGCGCCGTTCGGCCCGAGCAACCCCAGGATCTCCCCCCGGCGGACGTCGAAGGAGATCCGGTCCACTGCACAGATGTCATCATAATACTTGGTCAGGTTGTCGACACGGATCATTCCAGTGCGCTCCTCAAATGAAATGGCTGGACCGGGACATGGGCTATAAAAAATTCAAGACCGCATGTCAAGGCGGGCCGTCGGAGACCGGATTGGCAAATTCGGTCGCAGCGATTATATTCATCAGCATGGGACGCACCGAATCGGGCGTCAAAGGAGGAATCTGAAAAATGGGTGGCAGGCAGGAGAGATCATCGGGCCGATATGCGGCCGCGGTCGTAGCGGCGGCAGCGATTCTGGCGGGGCTGGCGGTCATCGGCGAATCGGGGGGCGGCTGGACCCCCGCGGCCGGGGCGGCGACGTCGGTCGAGCCGCCCATGGTGCCGGCCAGCTTCAGCCAGCTGGCCGAGGCGGTCGGGCCGACCGTGGTGAACATCCGTACGGTCAAAACCCTGAAGGGCGGAGGTCCCGTGTTCCGGCACTTCCAGCGCGAACCGGGCGGCCGCGAGAACCCGTTCAACGAATTCTTCGAGCGGTTTTTCGGAGACGAGATGCAGCGGGAGTTCAAGCAGCCCAGCCTGGGATCGGGGTTCATCATCGATCAGGACGGCCACGTCGTGACCAACAACCACGTGATCGAGGACGCCGACCAGATCAAGGTCAAGATGGACGATGAAAAGGAGTTCGACGCGCAGGTGATCGGCCGCGATCCCAGCACGGACCTCGCTCTCTTGAAGATCAAGTCGAACAGCCACGATTTCCCGGTGGTCAAGCTGGGCGATTCGGCCCAGCTCAAGGTGGGCCAGTGGGTGGTGGCGATCGGCAGCCCCTTCGGCCTGGAACGCACCGTGACCGCCGGGATCGTCAGCGCCAAGGGCCGCGTGATCGGCTCCGGCCCCTACGACGACTTCATCCAGACCGACGCCTCCATCAACCCGGGCAACAGCGGCGGGCCGCTGCTGAACCTGAAGGGCGAGGTGGTGGGCATCAACACGGCCATCATCGCCACCGGCCAGGGGATCGGCTTCGCCATTCCCATTAACCTGGCCAAGGGGATCATCGCCCAGCTGAAGGCCGGCGGCGAGGTGACCCGCGGCTGGCTCGGGGTGGCGATCCAGGACGTCAACCAGGAAATGGCCGAATACTACGGCATCGAAGCCAAGAAGGGCGTTTTCGTGGCCGACGTCTTCAAGGGCGATCCGGCCGATGCCGCCGGCATCAAGCCCAAGGACATCATCGTGGAGGTCAACGGCCAGAAGGTGGAGTCCACGCGCCAGCTCACCAGCCTGGTGGCCGGCATCCCCGTCGGCCAGAGCGCCAAGCTGAAAGTGATCCGCGACGGACAGCCCAAAATTTTCACCGTGAAGATCGCCAAGCGCGACGACGGCAAGGTGGCGGCGCGCGGCGAGACCCCCGAGAAGCGCGAAGACCAGCTGGGCCTGCGGGTTTCCGGCCTGACGCCCGAAATCGCGCAGCGCTTCAACATCCGCGAAGCCTCCGGGGTGATCGTGATCGAGGTGCAGAGCGGCAGCCAGGCGGACGAGGCCGGGATGCGCGTGGGGGACATCATCAAAGAGGTCAACCACCAGACCGTCGAATCGGTGAAAGATTATTCGGACGCCCTCAAGAAGGTTTCCAAGGACGGCGCCGTCAACCTGTTCATCTGGCGCAAGAATGCCGGCTTCCTGGTGGTCAAGCTGAAGAAATAAAACGGTCCGGATTTTTAAGTATCTTCCCAATCCAAAAAGCGCCCCGTTCCGGCGATGCCGGGACGGGGCGCTTTTTTAATCGGCGATGGTCTTTTTCACGTTCGGAATGGTTTCGGGCCGGCCGCGGACCATGTAGCGGCTGTCGCCGCTGCGGGCGGTGACGTTTTCGTAAACCCCGTCATCGCGCCGCACGAGCTTGGTGAACCCGAGGTCCTTGAGATCGCTGTTGGTCTTGGGGGTGTTGATGTTGATGCGGGACAGGCGCTTGCGGATCGGCCCGCCGCAATTCGGGCAGCGCTCCAGGAGGGGGTCGGCCATGGACTGGCGCTGTTCAAACACCGGCCCCAGATCGCAGGGCCGGCTGAGATGCTCGTATTCATATACCGGCATGGGAATCTCCTTCGGAAGGTCCGAGGATCACGGCGGGCGGTCCGGCGGGGCGCCCACCCCGGCGGACTCCGTTGCCAGGTCATAAAATCGCTCCATTTAATTCTAACAAAAATTTCCCGTTCTGCAAACGCCGCACCACGCCGC
>CAYRUF010000046.1:0-37000 GCA_964427375.1 uncultured Desulfatibacillum sp.
AGAGAAGGTCCATTTGAACAATGGCCGGCAATGATGCCAGACAGATGAGAAAGGGGGTCAGAAGACTTGCGAAAGGGGTACCAGTGTCAAAGTATGTAGATTTTCAAGTGTCTGAAAAGAGGTGATAATAATGGTGGAGGCGGCGGGAGTCGAATCAGAAAGTCGGCTTCTTGCGAAAACGCAGATACATCAGGCTTTTACATCATTTCAGACACTTGGAACCGGTCGAGGCAAAACCTCATTCCGTTCAATTTCTTCAATACGTTCACGAAACGCAAAACCGTCTGACCCCAAATTGACCCCAAGAAAATCCCGCAGTCGGCCACCAATCGTCACAGCTCTTGTCATAGCTCTGTCGCAGCTCGCCGTCACAGCTTGTCATAGCTCGGCCAACACGTAATGGCGGGTGGGGTCCGTCGCTCCTGCGCCAACTTCCACGATCAGTTTCTTGTCGAGCATCCCCTTCAGGTCCCGCTGCAGACTGCGGCGGTTGACGGTCGGGCAGAGCGCCTCGAAATCCTGGATGGTCAGCTTGCCGTGCTGAATGAGGTGGCCCAGCGACCTGGCCTGGCGGTCGTTCAGGCCGTGCTGCTTGACCAGAACGTCGCGGCGGATGACCTGCTCGCTGCGTTCGCGCACCTCGACCATCTGGGTTTCCAGGCCGGTGATGAAGTAATCGAGCCAGCCGGTCATGTCCATGCCGTTTTCACGCACGCTCTGGATCGACCTGTAGAAGGTCGGCCGGTCGCGGTCGTAGTATTCGCTGATGGTGAACAGCCGCTTGAAGTCGTAGCCGGCCTTGTAGAGACAGAGGGTGGAGAGCAGGCGCGAGGTGCGGCCGTTGCCGTCCAGAAACGGGTGGATGTGCACCAGCTGAAACTGGGCGATGCCGCTCACCAGCACCGGGTGGATATCGAGGTCGGCGTTCAGCCACTTGACCAGCTTCGACATCATCACCGGCACTTCCACCGCGGTGGGCGGGGTGTAGATCACCTGGCCGGTGCCTGCGTTGACCACGTAGTTCTGGATGCGACGGTATTCCCCCGGCGCTGCGCTGCCGCCGCGCACGCCCTCCACCAGCTTGCGGTGGATCTCGCGAATCATTCCCTCGGTGATCGGGTCGCCGCTTTCGAGGCACTCGGAGACGAACTCGAAGGCGATGCGGTAGTTGAGCAGCTCCCGCGCATCGTCCGGGTCGGCCTCGGGCACCGCTTCGCCTTTCCAGAGCCGCTCGGCCTGGTCCAGGGTCAGACGGGTGCCCTCGATATGGGTCGTGTGATGCGCCTCCAGGATCAGCGCCTGTTCGCCCACCTCCCGCACCCAGTCGGCGGAAAGCTGGGCCGCTTCCAGAAATCCCCGCGCCCGCTCGATGCGGGTGATCGCCTGGGTCATGCGGTTGGTAATGGTGAATTTGGGAGCAAAAGTCATGTGTGGACCATATATTACCGGCACGTGCCCGCGCCGGACGACGGAGATAGGCTGGAAGAAGCGTGGGATTCTACCACCCTTCTACCACCCTCGGAGGATGCTAATTAACAAGTATCTGAAATTATTAAGAAATAATGGTGGAGGCGGCGGGAGTCGAACCCGCGTCCGAAAACATTCAACCCAAGCGTCTACATGCTTTTCCCGGATTTTGAGTCTCGCCTCATGCGACTCCTCCAGGCGGGATGCGCAATCGGCCAGCCCACTAAGTTTCGCCGATCCGGCCGCAGGCGCACCGGAGCAGCTATCCCGCTAGTCGACGCCCTTTACCGGATCTGCAGGAGAGGACCCGGCAGGACGGTAGCTGCACTAGGCAGCTACGGCGTAGGCATAATCGTCTGCGATTATGTTTAGCCCCATCAGGATTTACGAGCCGACAGGACGCTCGGCATGCAGCTTGAATATCATTGTCCCCGTCGAAACCGTTTCGCCCCCAATTTTAAGCTGATCGCTCATAGCTGATGGCACATAGGCATGGAATAACGGAAGCCATCGGCGCAGGGAGTTATGTAAAAGATCATTGGTATAAAAAATAAAGAATTTCGGATAGTTTGTCAAGGCCGCCCGGTCTGCGCCAGGTTGGGCGGCCTATTTGGTAAGCCTCTGCGGATGAAGGCGGCTCCAAAATCCTCCTTGCCCCTTTTTCAAAGCAGGGGGAGCGAAGCATCACGGCAAGGAGAGTCCCGCGCAGGGGTCTTCGGTCTCAGCCGGGACCTGCCGGTTCACGATGGTTTTCAGCACCGAGCAGATGGTCGGCCGGTGGTGCGGAAAATTGCCGTGAACCGTTTGCGGTAACGTGGGCGGCACGCCGCCGATCTGGCGGTTGACCGCATCCGGTGCGTGCAGGCGCGCCAATCGCCGGCCGAAGCAGTCCAGGGACTGGGTGTCGCCGCCGACGATCAAGTCTTCGTTATTGGCGGCATACAGGTTCAAGTAGAGGATGCCGTCCGGAGTGGTCGGCCGGCTGCGAGGCGCCTCCAGCTCCGGCTGTGCAATGGAGCCGCTGCAGTCGGCGCTGAACGGGTGGCCGTTCAAATCGGTCAGGAAGGTTTCATCCCCCGGCAGATTGGTAGAGAAAGGGTCCGGGTCGCCGGCAACCGGCGGAACAAGGCTTTTGAGGCAGGCCCCGCAAGGCGAACCCTGGCTGGCAAACGTCGCGGTGCGGCCGCCGCAAAGCTCGCGGCTGGAGCGATCCGGCTGGGAGGCGTTTCCGCAGGAAAAGGTTCCGCCCGCGCCGTGGTTGGGCGCAGCCAGCGCGGCGAACACGGAGACCGTGATGGCTTCGCTGCGGCGCGTCCCCATGAGGTTCTTCAGGTAGTACCGGCTGCTGATGGCCCCCTGGCTGTAGCCCACGAGGGCGACTTTGCCCACCGCAGCGTACTCCGGCCGGTTGAGAATCCCGGTCTGCTGGACGCCGTTTGAGTCCGGCCCGCCTTCGATCGCAGCCAGGATGTCGAGGGCGTCGTCGGCGATGCTGCGGGCCTGGATGACAGGGTCGCTTCCGCCGTGAACCGGCAGGTTCAAGTAGATGGGGTCGATGGCCAGGCCGGGGTTGGCGGCCAGCACGGCATCAAATGAGGTGGTCCCCGTACTGCCGGGCTGCTGCCAGGCGGCAGCGGCATCCCCCGAGTGGCCGTGGACGAACAGCACGGGCAGCCGCGCCGGAGTCTGGCGCGTGCGGCCGATGGCCACCGGCTGGACGTCGCCGGCCTGGTTCGCGGTCAGCCGCTGCAGGTCGGTGCCGTCGAGCTTGATCGAAAAGATCTCCTGCCGGTTCTGTATGTTCGGGGTCGCCACGCCAGCCGCCTGGGCGGAGAAGAACAGCCTTTGGTCGTCGTGGGAAAAACCGATCCCCGAGATGTTGATCTCCGCCGGGGGCGGCAGGCGGATCTCCCGGATCATCGTCCAGTCTCGCACCTGGAAAAGGCGGATGGCATCCCGCGGGGGAGAATGATGGAAGGCCCGGCAGGCGAGCAGGGTGCCGTCATGGGATACGGACGGCAGCGTTTCGCTGATATCAGCGGTCTGCGTAAGGCGCTGGGCGCCGCCGGCCCCATCCGACGCAGTCGTGTATAGGTCGTGCTTTTGGGTGGTCCGGTCGAACCGCGAAAACACGAGCCGCTGCCCGGCCGCGTAGAAATCGTGGCCGGCGCCGTCGCTTTCCGCAGCGCCGGGGGCCGTCACCTGGCGCAGGCCCGAGCCGTCGCTTTTCACGGCCCAGATCTGCGCATTCTGCGAAAAGGCCGGGTAGACGAAGGCGATCCAGTCGTTCGGCGCCCAGCGCGGATAAATGCGCTGGCCGGCGCCGCTGGTCACCTGCTGCAGGTTGGCTCCGGCGAGGTCCATGATGTAGAGGTTCTGGCCGGGCCCCTCGCGCAGGGAGGCAAAGACGATCCGGTCGGCCTCGGGCGAGAGATCCGGGAAATCGTCGGTGTGGTTGTTGTTGGAAATATTGGTCTGGAAATTTCCGTCGGCCCAGGATTTGTAAATCTGCTGGCGGCCGTCGCGGTCCGATACGAAAACCACGCGGGTGCAGCCGAAAAGGATCAGAAAAACGGCGAACAGACACCAATGCGTGCTCTTCCTCATGTTTTCCTCCTTTCGGTTGGGCATGCCATGCTTCCGCGGACGCGCGGCGCTAACGCGTCCGCGGAGGTGATCGCCGGCTGCGGGTTGCAGTTGGAGGGCGCAGCTGCGGTGCTTCCTCCGTCGCTTTGACCGGTGCCGCCTGTGTTGGCGGGACCCGCCGCGCGCGGCGGAGCGCAGCCAGCAGCCGGCTCCACCATTCTTCGGCCGGATCGTGCGGGTCGTACTCGATGTGCTGGATCGCTCCCAGCTTCTCCTTGAACCAACCGTACAACGGCGCCTGATCTAGGCGCAGCGGCACGATCGCTTTTCCCAGCTCGACCGCGCGTGCCAGCTCCAGGTAGACTTCATCGGATTCCAAGGCAGGCTGCGAGACCAGGAAAATCACCGCATCGGCTTGCTGCAAGGCCTGCTCGATCGCCTCGCGCCAGCGGCTGCCGCCGCCAATGTCCGAGCGGTCGAGCCAGACCCCGTAACCGGCTGCTTCCAGGCGCTGGAGCAGGGCGTCGGCCGCCTTCGCATCCGCGCGCCGGTAGCTCACGAAGACCCGCTGGCGCACGTGCACCAAGGCAATGGGTTCGGGGGTGTTCCATGACCACATCTGCGGCGTGGAGGGGGGGTCTTGAGCTTGGGCGCGCGGCAGCACGAACCGGAACAGTTCATCCGTGGTGACGATCCCGTCGCCGTCCGCGTCCGCCGCGGCCCCGCGCAGGCCTTCGACCAGAAGGCGCGTGAAGAAACCGCCGCCTGCATTGCCGTAGCTCATCTCTTCCGGTCCGCAGGCGGTGATGGCGCAGAAGCCGTCGGGAATGCCGCGGTTGTTGACGAAGAACGCGCCGCTGTGGCAGCCGTCAACCAGCAGCACCTGACGGCGGCTGTTGCAGCGCCGCAGCACGGAGAGCACATACTCGCTGTCCAAGCAGGTCGCCTCGAGAAAGTTGACGTCCGAGTCCCTCACCGGTAGGTACAGCAGCTGGTCGCGCCCGAGGGTGCTCGTCCCGGTGTAGTAGATCAGCAGCGTGTCTTCCGGGCGCAGGTCCTCCGCCACGCGCGCGATCTCCCGCCGAACCTCAATCAGAGTGGGGCCCATCAGACTCACGACTTCGAAGCCACCGTACTCTCGGTCGCCGAGAACATCGCCCAGCCCGGCCAAGTCCTGGTCGATGCCCGGCAGGTCGAGCGCGTACCCCTTGCCGTCGGAATTGCGCACGCGCGCGTTTCCGATCAGAAGAGCGATGCGCCGCCGAGCGGTTTCCGCCGGTTTCGCCGCGGTCTGCCTTCGCTGCGGTTTCTTGGCTGGCATGGGCATCCTCCGTCTGTCCCGATGATCGGGCCGTTCGATTTCCAGGCGGTTCAACGACCACTTCTTTATTTTGGATCTGAGGCTGGCCGGCGCCAGGTTCGGCTCAGTCGTTTTCTCGGCCTTCGCGCACCGGGTTTGAGCTTCCTGGAAAGCTGCCGCGAAGGTTCCGTCCGGTCGCCGTCGCGCATCTATGTTGCCGCGACCGCCTTCAGCATGAGCGCCGCCCCGCACTGCTTGCTGACGGCTTCGGGGTCGTACCGGCCGTCCTGGACGAACTTGCCCTTCTCATACCAGTTGGAGAAGCTCCACAGGTAGGGCGTGGGCACGCGCCGCATGCGGTAGCCGAAGCCGTTGTACTTTTCGAGCAGGTAGAGCATGTGCGGGATGGACCAGTCCCCGACCTCGTGAAAGCGTTTCATGGTCAACGCGTCCACCGCGCTCTGCCGCCAGGTGAACGGCGGCGAACCGGCTGTCGGCCGCCCGGCGGGCACGTGCACGGTGCGGGCCTGGAGCGGATCGCCGTTGTGCAGATGGCCGGCGAAGTTGAAGCCGCACTCCATGCCGTGGATCACGCCGATGAACATCCAGGGGATGCCGTTCAGGTCGCTGCCCACCTGCGCGTAGACCGGCCGGCCGTGAGTGAGGCGCTTGACGTAGTAAGCCACGCTGCCCGCATGCTCGGGCCGCACCGTGCAGGCGGCGAAGTAGGCTTCGTACTCGGCCTGCAGCTCGGCGTAGTCCTTGACCGCCAGCGGCGGTTCGGCCCCCGGCGCTGCTCGTCGGCCCGGGCGGCGGCGGGTCCTCGGGGCGCGGGGTTTTGAGAGACCCTTTTCTTCGGGCGCCGGAGGCAGGCTTTCGCTCGCATGCATGGCGCCCGAGAGCGCGTTAAGGTTCTGCAGATGGGCCTCCATCGCGGTCAGAAAACCGTCGAAAGGGCCGGTACGGGCGGCGGCTACGGCCTTTACCAGCAGGGCGTCGGCGTCGGCCAGAATGTCCGCGGCGCCGAGCAGGGTGGCCTGCTCCAGCCGTTCCAATTTCTTCCCCAGGGCCGCGATGAGCTTCGAAATGGTCCGCTTCTCGGCGGCATCCACCGTGTTGGCATACCGCCGCCGCAGGGTATGGACCGATCGACTGACTTCGTCGCGAAGTTGTTCAGTAAGGTTCATGGCGCTCTCCCGTCGGGGGTTGGGCCGAGCTCTCCGGAAAATAGGGTCCGGGAAAGCCGACCGTTTGGGCGCAAAGTTGAAGAGACCTCATTATGGTGCGACAAGCGAAAGAAAGGCTGGATATGAGCATAATCCATAACACACCGGCCGGATTCGCGCAACCGGCGCCGGGCCCGGCTTGACTGCTGCCATTCGCATGAAATAGAATTGCTTCCATCATCCTGACGTTCGCAGCGCTCCCGGTTTCCGATCGCGCTGGCCGGCCGGGCCAAGGCCCGAGCCCTTGCGGGATTCTTAAAAACAACTATAGTTACCCTCATCATCTTTCGCAGCGAATCAACGTCCGGCAAACCGGAGGCGCTGCATGGACCGGCGTGCCGGCACCCGATGACCTGGCCGCGACCATACCCGCGGTCAGCCCGCTCCCTGAAACCTCATCGCAGCGCATCTCACCCGACCCGTTTGACGTCGCTTCCCGGCGACGGCCAGACGCGTTGCAGAAGGAGGACATCATGGCGAAGAAGGCATTGTGCGTGGGCATCAACGACTATCCCGGCGAGGGCTCCGACCTGAACGGCTGCGCCAACGACGCCAAGGCCTGGGCCGATCTGCTCACCCAGAACTATTCCTTCCCTTCCGGCAGCGTCAAGCTGCTGCTCGATTCGCAAGCCACCAAGGCCGGCATCCTGGACGGGCTGAAGAAGCTGCTGACCGGCGCCAAATCCGGCGACGTCCTGGTCTTCACGAATTCCTCCCACGGCACCTACGTGGCGGACGCCGACGGCGACGAGGCGCTTTACGACGAGGCGCTTTGCCCCTACGACTGCGACCGGAACCTCATCATCGACGACGAGCTGCGCGGGCTTTTTTCCGGCTTGGCGAAAGGGGTCGCGTTGACGGTCATCTCCGACTCCTGCCACTCGGGCACCGTCACCCGGGCGGCCATCAACGAAAACATCCCCTGGCTGAAGACGCCGGACGACCGCCGGGTGCGCTTTCTGCATCCGTCGCTGATCGGCAAAGCGGTCCTGTCCAACCCCTTCCAGGCGATCGACCGCCGCAAGGTCAAATACCCGCAGTCGAAAATGAAGGACGTATTGCTTTCCGGATGCACCGCCAGCGAGTATTCTTACGATGCGCTCATCGGGGGGAAGTATCACGGCGCCATGACCTATTTCGCCATCCAGGCGATCCGCGAGGCCAACTTCGACCTGACTTACTCCCAGCTGCGCAGCCGGCTGCTCTATCTCCTGGACGAGGCCGGGTATCCGCAGCACCCGCAGCTCGAAGGCACGACTGCCAACAAGAAAAAGCGCATTTTTACTTGAATCCAGGCAACGGTCCCGCCGGCGGCAGCCCGCATCGTGCGGCCGCCGGCTCATCCACCCTTGAGCAGGGAGGCCGGAGATGGCTCAGCCAGATTCAGGGCAACGCCCAGCGACCGTACTGAAGATCCGAGGCACTCCAGAATCCGAACCGGGCCCATCGGCTTTGCGCTCCAAGATGGTGACCGTCCGGGCGACGTTCTGCCCCGACACGGCGCGCAGCGGCCGATCTCGGGCCGAGACCGATCAAGCGGTCGCCGCCGACGATCTCCTCGAAATCGAGTTTGCAGAAGGCCAGCGCCTGTGGATGCGCGTCGACGACTACCGCCGTCGGTTCGCTCCCCAGGCGGCGCGGGACGCCGAAGGCGCAGCGGTGCTCACGGTTCCGAGCGAGCTTCCCTTGAGCGCGCCGGACACGGCTACCCGCGGGGTGGTGAGCTGGGCGCTCAAATCGCTCAAGGTGCTGGGAATCGACCCGGCCACGGCGATCCAAGAAAAGGTCACCGGGCCGCTGGCGGTCTACCTGGCGCGGCAAATCGACGAGCGCCGCAGCGAGCGGAGGCCCGGCCGGGGCCTGTTCCGCTGCCGGATGGAGACCGCCCGGTTCCAGCTCGACCCGCCATCCGGTCCCCTGCCCAAGGACCAGCCGCTGCTGCTGCTCATCCCCGGGATCGCATCCAGCACCTGGGGCAGTTTCGGCGACCTCTGGGCCGAGGACCGGCGGAGCGAACTGGACGTGCTGCGCCGGTCCTACGATGGCCGCGTGTTCGCCTTCGAACACGCCTCCCTGACCCAAAGCCCGATCGAAAACGCCATCCAGCTGGCCGAGGCCCTTCCGGACAAGGCCCGCCTGCACCTGCTGACGTTCTCCCGCGGCGGATTGGTGGGCGAGCTGCTCTGCCGCGCGGCGTTGGCCCTGCCGATCCAGCAGACCGGAGGCGCCCAGGAAACGATCGTCGACCCGCCGCAGCCGTTTGCGCCCGAAGAATTCCAGCTCTTCGAAGGCCATGCGGAGCAGCTCCAGCAGCTGCAGACCCTGGACGGGATTCTCAAGACCAAGCAGTTCCAAGTCGAGCGCTTCGCGCGCGTGGCCTGTCCGGCCCTCGGCACCACCTTCGCCTCACGGCGTCTGGACCGCTGGCTGTCGGTGGTCGGGACTCTCGCCAGCACGGCGCTCGAAGGCACGCCCCTGGCGGACGTCCTCGAAGGCATCAGCGACTTCATGGCCGCCGTGATCAAGGAGCGCACCCGCCCGGACCGGATGGCGGGCTTCGAGGCCCTGATGCCGGAGTCCGCCTTTCTCAAGCTCGTCAACTGGCCGGGGGTTCAGGTTCCCGGCGATCTGGCCGTCATCGCCGGCGACGTCGATCCGCAGACTTGGTGGGGCAAGCTGCTGGTGTGGGTCACCGACCGCTTCTACGAGGGCGACCACGACCTGATCGTCAACACGGTGTCCATGCTGGGCGGGGCCAAGCGGTCCGGGCGGGCCCGGGTCAGCTGGCACCAGGGGCCGCAGGTCCATCATTTCAGCTACTTCCAGAACCCCGAGAGCGCCCAGCGCATCGTGCAGGCCCTGACCGCGGCGGACGGCGAGCTGCCGGGCTTCGAGCCTCTAGAGCCGCCGAAGAAGGAAATTCCCCGCGACGCCGATCTGCGGTCGGTAGGACCGCGGCCGGTGGTCTTCGTGCTGCCGGGCGTCATGGGCAGCGAGCTCGAGGTGGAGGGCAACCGCATCTGGCTGCACATCCCCGATCTGATTTTCGGAAAATTCGACCGGCTGCATATCGACGCCCCGAACGTCGTCGCCCTGCGCCCGTTCGGACGCTATTACGGCGCGCTCATCCACCACTTGAGCAGGACCCACCAGGTGGTCCCCTTCCCGTTCGATTGGCGACGGTCCATCGAGGCCGAGGCCGATCGGCTGGCCAAGCGCGTGGCAGCCGAAGCGGAGGAGGCCCGGCGCCACCGCCAGCCGCTGCGCATCATCGCCCACTCCATGGGGGGTCTCGTCGCGCGGACCATGATCGTGCGCCACGCGGATTTGTGGAAAAAGATCTGCGAGATCGACGGTGCGCGGCTGGTGATGCTGGGAACCCCGAACGGCGGATCGCACACCATCACCGAGCTCCTGGTGGGCCGGTCCGAGATCTTGAAGTATCTCGCCTGGCTCGACCGCCGGCACAGCCGCCGGGATCTGCTGAAAATCATCAGCCGGTTCCCCGGGGCGCTCGCCATGCTGCCCGCCTTCGGCTCCAGGGACTACTTCGCGATGGCGACCTGGCAGGCCTTCCGACAAGCGGCCGGCGAGGGCTGGGTGCTGCCGGAAGAATCGGATCTCAAAAAGGCGGCCGAGTTCAGGGCCCTCTTGGATCGTTCGCCGGTGAACCCCGAGCAGCTGATTTACGTCGCCGGCTGCGCTCCGGCGACCATCGTCGACATGGTCCTGAACCCGGACGCGCCGGAGCCCGAGGAGCGCATCGCGTTCAAAGCCACCGCCCGAGGCGACGGCCGCGTTCCCTGGGACAGCGGCATTCCTCCGGGGGTTAAAACCTGGTACATGGAAGACGTCGAACACGGCGACCTGCCGGCCCACGAGGACGCCTTCGAAGCCCTGACCGAGCTCCTGGAGCAGGGCACCACCGACCGCCTGCCGCAAACCGCACCGGTCGCCCGCACGGCGGCGGCGGTCTTCGACATGCCCCGGGCGGCCGACGACCCATTTCCGGACGAACAGCGGCTGGCCGCCAGCGTGCTCGGGGGATCGCCGCGGCCGCGCCGGCGCCGGCCGCGGCGCGAGCGCGCCATCACGGTGCGGGTCGTTCACGGCAACCTGATGTTCGCCCGCCACCCGGTGGCCGTCGGCCATTACGCCGGAGATGCCATCGTCAGTGCCGAAAAGAGCCTGGACCAGGCGCTCGACGGGATGCTCAGCCGCCGGAATCAGCTCGGGATCTATCCGGGCGCCCTCGGCACCAGTGCGATCTTCATCAACCCCCGGCTGCGGTCCAACGCCTCGGCGCCCCTGTGCGGGGCGATCGTCATCGGCTTGGGCACCGTCGGCAACCTGAATGCGTCCGCGCTGATCCAGTCCGCCACCCGTGCGCTGCTGGAATACGTGGTCGAGTGGCGCGAATTCGCGGTCGATCCGCCCGCGGACGACGCCGGCAAGGGGCCGGTCGTCTGGGGCGTCAGTGCGCCGCTGATCGGGAGCGGCTCCGGCGGGATGCCGGTGAGTGACTCGGTTTTCGCGCTTCTGGAAGCCGTCAAGCAAGCCAACCGCGCGTTGGAAACCGCCGGCCAGCCCGAGCGGATCGGCGAGCTGGAGTTCATCGAACTGTGGCAGGATCAGGCCATTCAGGCCGTGAAAGCCCTTAAGCAGTTAGCGGCCCAGGCATCGATCGGCAGCGGCTTCGACTTCGACGGCGACCTCCAGCCTCACGACAGCGGGCTTTGCCGGGTCAGCTTCGAAGAGCCCCCGGGCTGGTGGCAGCGGCTCCAGATTCTGGGAAGAAGCCGCGACGGCGAGCCCGGTGACGGAGTCCTGCGCTTTGCCGCCTCCACCCGCCGCGCCCGGTCCGAGGTCCGTCTGCTGCCGACCCAGCAGGCGCTGGTGGACCAATTCATCGCCCAATCCATCCGCACCACGTCGGACAACCGCAAAGTCGCGCAAACGCTGTACGAGCTGCTGGTGCCGACCGAAATCAAGGAAGAAGCCACCGATCAAAACGATCGGGTGCTGCTGCTGGACGAAGAGTCCGCCCGCTATCCGTGGGAATTGCTCGACGACCGCTGGAGCCGGGGCGAACGGCCGCTGTTCGTCCAAAACGGGTTGCTGCGGCAACTCGAATCCACCGAATTCCGGAGCCCGATTCGGGGCGTCACCGAGCTTACGGCGCTGGTGATCGGCGACCCCATCAGCCGTTATCCCGAGCTCAAGGGCGCGCAGTCCGAAGCCGAGGCCGTCAGCCGGGAACTTTCCGGCCAGGGGGGTTTTCAGGTGGAGAAGCGCATCCGGACGGACAGCCGCCAGGTGGTCCACGCGCTGTATGCCCGCGCCTACCGCGTGCTGCACCTGGCCGGCCACGGCGTCTACCGGCACCTGCCCAAGCAGGCGGGCGACTGCCCGGCCTGCGGCCGGAAGCTCTCCGAACCGCTGCTCGCCAAGCAGCCCCAGACCGTCCAGCCGGTGACCGGCATGATCATCGGTGACGACGCCGTGCTCTCGCCGCAGGAGGTGCGGCAGATGCGCTTCGTCCCGGAGCTGGTGTTCATCAACTGCTGTCACCTGGGGTACATCGAGAGCGGAGACCCGCGCACCCCGGAGGAACGCAACGAACGCAGCGACTACAACCGCATCGCCGCCAACGTGGCCACCGAATTCATCCGCATGGGCGTGCGGGCGGTGATCGCCGCCGGCTGGGCGGTGGTCGACACGGCTGCCGAGACGTTCGCCACCACTTTCTACCGGGCGATGCTGCAAGGCCAGCCGTTCGGCAAGGCGATCAAGGCCGCGCGCCAGGAGACCTTCAGTCAACATCCGAACACCAATACCTGGGGCGCGTTCCAATGCTACGGCGACCCCGACTACCGCCTGGTCCGGCAGGAGCCCGGCGGTTCGGACCACCGCGGCATCGAGTGGGCCAGCCCCAACGAAGCGGCCGCGGCGCTCGACAACGAGGTCGCCAAGTTCAAAACCATGGCCGGCCTGGACATGACCGCCGAGCAGAAGCGCCTGCGGACCATGGCGCGCTGGCTCAAGCAGAAAAAATGGCTCGTTCACGGAAACGTCAGCGCCGCGCTGGGCCGGGCCTTTGGAGAGGCCAAGGCCCTGGATCGCGCCATCCGGTACTATCAAAAAGCCCTGCGCGCCGAGGACGGCCAGATGACCTTGAAAGACATCGAGCAGCTGGCCAACTTCCTGTCGCGCGAGGCCGGCAACCGAATGAGGGACAAAGACGCGGAGCCGGCCAGCCTGTTGCGGGACATCGACCAAGCCATTCAGCTCATCCAAATGGTCATCGGGCTTACCCCCGGCCCCGGAAGGCAGCCGGACCCGGCGGACCAGCCGATTCCAGCCAAGACCGCCGAGCGCCTATCCCTGCTCGGCGGTTGCTACAAACGCAAAGCCTGGGTCAGCGAACCCGACCGCGAAACCGCCCTGACCCAAATGGCCGGCTGCTACCGGAGCGCTTTCGAGCTGGCCCAAAACCAGGGTTGCTTCGCTCCCTATCCCTTGCAGAACTGGCTCACGGGCGAGGTTTGTCTGGCGTGGCTGAAGGGCTCCGCGCCGGTTGCCGCGGGAACCGATCCGAACCGCCTGCAGCTGCTGAGTCAAGCGCAGCAGGAGATCGACCGGGCGATTCAGGCGAAAAAGACCTTTTGGGAGGTCGTGATGCGGGTCGACTTCGAGCTGCTGCAGGCCCTTTATGAAGGTGCGCCGTCGACCAGGCAGATCAACGCCATCGCCGAAAAATACCGCGATGCCGCCCGGCTGGGTAGCCCGCGTGAATTTGCCTCCGTCCTGGACCAGATCGAGTTTCTGACCGCCATGGCCGGAGAGCAGAAGCCGATCGCCAAGCAGCTGAATGCGCTGCGGCGCAGGCTGGATGCGGCCGGGGGGAAAACCGGCCGGAAACCGGGGTGAGGAGAGGAGCCTCCAAAAAAAAACCTTGACAGGTTAGAAAATTCCGGTAATCTTGGCGCCCAGTTGGAAAAATGAAAATGAGACCGAAAACGATCCGCACAATCGATCCGAACCTCAAACGCGGTTCATGGTGGTGGCGGGCCCATCCTACGGGGTAGCCTGCGCGAACGAGACAGACTGAACTGACGCAACGGATCGTGGGCAACTCCAGAAGGCCCACGATCCTTTTTTATTTCCGCAAGGGCCGTGGGAAGCATCCCACGGCCCTTGCGCGTTACGGAGGAAGCATGATCCTGAATCGATTCCCGGACAAGGACCAGTACCTGCGGCTGGCCGAAACGTACCGCGTGGTGCCGGTGTGCACCCAGATCATCGCCGACACGCTGACGCCGGTGTCGCTCCTCGGCCGCTTCTACGAGGGGCGGGGGCCGATCTTCCTGCTGGAGAGCGTCGAAGGCGGGGAGCGCTGGGCGCGCTACAGCTTTCTCGGATTCTCCGCCCACCGCATGGTGCGGGTGTTCGCCGACCGGGTGGACATCGAGGGCGGCGGCCGCATCGAGCGCATCCCGCACGGGGGCAATCCCTTTCGGGTCCTGCGCGAGTTCATGGCCCCCTATCGCCCGGCGGACGTCTTCGGCCTGCCGCGGTTTTGGGGCGGCCTGGTGGGGCACCTCAACTACGAGATGGTCGCCTTCGTCGAGAACATTCCGAACCGCTGGCCGGCCGACCGGCCGCTCGCCTGCTTCATGGTGCCCGAGACGGTGCTGATCTTCGACAACGCCCGCCACAGCCTGCTGGCGGCCGCACTCACCTTCCCGGGCGGGGACCCCGAGCGCGACTGGGCCGAGGCCGGCCGCCGGCTGGAAGGCGCTCTGGAGAAGATCGCGGCCCCCCTGCCGCGCAAGCCGGTGGCGTCCAACGGACGTCCGGAGCTGAAATCGCCGGTGGCACCCGAGGACTTCCGCCGCCGCGTGGCCGCCATCCAGGGGCACATCCGCGCCGGCGACATCATCCAGGCCGTCCTCTCCCAGCCCTTCCGCAGCGAACAGACGCCCGACCCCTGGCGGCTCTACCGGGCCATGCGCCACGTCAACCCGTCGCCCTACCTGTTCTTTCTGCACCTGGACGACACGGTCCTGGTCGGCTCCTCGCCCGAGACCATGGTGCGGCTCGAAAACGGCATCGCCACCCTGCGGCCCATCGCCGGCACCCGTCCGCGCGGCCGGACCGAGCAGGACGACCGCCGGATGGCCGACGAGCTGCTCACGGACGAGAAAGAGCGCGCCGAGCATATCATGCTGGTGGATTTGGGCCGCAACGACCTCGGGCGCGTGGCCGAGATCGGCTCGGTGCAGGTGACCGACCTGATGGTGGTCGAGCGCTATTCGCACGTCATGCATCTGGTGTCCAACATCCGCTGCGATCTGCGCTCGGGCCTGGACGCCTGGGACCTGCTCGCCGCCGCCTTCCCGGCCGGCACCCTTTCGGGCGCGCCCAAGGTGCGGGCCATGGAGATCATCGCCGCCCAAGAGGACGAGCCCCGCGGCCCCTACGGCGGCGCGGCCGGCTATCTGTCCTTCAGCGGCAACATGGACATGGCCATCACCATCCGCACGGCCTGCATCGCGGCCGGCCGGCTGACGGTGCAGGCGGGGGCCGGGATCGTGGCCGACTCCGACCCCGAGCGCGAGCGCGTGGAGACCGTCAACAAGGCCATGGCGTTTCAGAAGGCGCTCGAACTCACGGCACAGGGTGAATTCTGATGGCTGCGTATATAGCCCAATCTCGGCGTTGCGCTTCATCTCGCAGTCGCTGCGGCGTACGGGCAGTACGCCTCGCTCCGCGAGATTCGCGCGCCTTGATCTTGGCCTCTATACGCAGCCATCGAAAGAGACGGCTTTTGATGAGTTCAGCAATTTTAGGCAATTTAGGCACTTTATGAACTTGAGGAGGCCCCATGCTGGTCATGATCGACAACTTCGATTCCTTTACCTACAACCTCTACCAGTACCTGATGCAGATGGGCGCCGAGGTGCGGGTGGCCCGCAACAACCGCCTGACGCTGGAGGAGCTCGAAGCCCTCGGGCCCCGGGGTCTGGTCATCTCCCCGGGTCCGGGGCGGCCCGAGGACGCCGGCATCACCGTCGCGGCCATCCGGCGTTTTTCGGGCCGGATCCCGATCCTGGGCGTCTGCCTGGGGCACCAGGCCATCGCGCTGGCCTTCGGCGGCGAGGTGCGGGCCGCCCGGCGGCTGATGCACGGCAAGACCTCGGCGGTCACCTCCGACGGCCGCGAACTCTTCCAGGGAATCCAGAGCCCCTTCGAGGCCATGCGCTACCACTCGCTCGCCGTTGCGCGCGCGTCCCTGCCCGACTGCCTGGAGGTGACCGCCGAGGCCGAGGACGGCGAGGTCATGGGCCTGCGCCACCGCCGCCACCCCACGGAGGGGGTTCAGTTCCACCCCGAATCCATCATGACCACCGTGGGCAAGCGGCTGCTGCGGAATTTTCTCAAGATGACCCATCAGACGATTTACGCCTGACGGCGTCGGTTCACGGTTCCAGGTTCACGGTTCAACGGTTGAAAACGAATTAAAACCAGTTGATCCTTTTAACCGCTGAACCGCTGAACCCCAGAACCTTGAACCTGTTTGGGAGGACATCATGTTCCGCGAACACCTGCGAACGATCACCCGGCGCGAGAATCTGAACGCCGACCAGATGGCCGAGGTGATCGCCGAGATCTTTTCGGGCACGCTGTCGGACGCGCTGATCGCGGCTTTCATGGCCGCGCTTGCCACCAAGGGCGAAACCTTCGAGGAGCTGGCCGGGGCGGCGCGCGCCATGCGCCGGCGCGCCGGGCGCATCCAGGCCGCGGCGCCGGCGGTGGTGGACACCTGCGGCACGGGGGGCGACGGCATCGGCACCTTCAACATTTCGACCACCACGGCCTTCGTGGTCGCCGGCTGCGGCGTGACCGTGGCCAAGCACGGCAACCGCTCCGTTTCCAGCCGCTGCGGCAGCGCCGACCTGATCGAGGCCCTGGGCATCAACCTCAACGCCCCGCCCGACCGGGTGGAGGAGGCCGTTGCCGAGATCGGCATCGGCTTCCTGTTCGCGCCGCTCTACCACGGCGCCATGCGGCATGCGGCGGCGGCGCGCAAGGAGCTGGGGATCCGCAGCATCTTCAACATGCTCGGCCCTCTCACCAACCCGGCCGGCGCCGACTGCCAGCTGCTGGGGGTCTATGCTCCGCAGCTGACCGAGATGTTCGCAGAGGCCCTGCGGCTGCTTGGCTCCCGCCGTGCCTTGGTCGTGCACGGCCACGACGGCCTGGATGAGGTCTCGGCGTGCGCGCCGACCCGCGTGAGCGAGCTGAGAGACGGTCTCATCCGCACGTATGACATCGCCCCGGAGCGGTTCCTGGGACGGCGGTCGGCTCCGGCCGAGGTTGCCGGCGGCGACCCGGCATTCAACGCCCTGCTGACCCGGCGCATCCTGAGCGGGGAGCCGGGCGGTGCTCGCGAGGTCGTGCTGCTCAACGCCGCGGCGGCGCTGATGGCCGCCGGCCGGGCCGAGAGCTTCGAGGCCGGCCTGGGACTGGCGGCCGCGTCGATCGACTCGGGAGCGGCGCATGGCAAGCTGGAGCGGCTGGTCAGGTTCATGAATGAGAACGGTTGAAAAAGGTTCCAGGTTCACGGTTCACGGTTGGAAAAGCTTTATAAATCAACTGAACCCACTAACCGCTGAACCGTTGAACCACTGAACCTTGCATAAAGGGAACACCCCCATGCCTAACGACCTTCTCGACCGCATCGTGGCCGCCAAGCAGGCGGAGGTCGCGGCCGCCCGGCGGGAGGTTCCGCTGGAGCGCCTGCGCGCAGCGGCCGAAGCACGGCGGGACATCCGACCGTTCGGAGAGGCGCTCCAGGCGCCGGGTCCCGACGGCGTGAACATCATCGCCGAGGTCAAGCGCGCCTCCCCGTCCAAGGGCGTGATCCGGGCGGATCTCGACCCGGCCGGCCTGGCGGCGGCCTATGCAGCCGGGGGCGCAGGGGCCATCTCGGTGCTGACCGAGAAAAGCTTTTTCCGGGGCTCGCCCGCGGATCTCGCGGCCGCCCGCGCGGCCGCACCGCTTCCGGTCCTGCGCAAGGACTTCATCGTCTGTGACTACCAGGTCTATGAGTCCGCGGCCATGGGGGCCGACGCGCTGCTGCTGATCGTGCGGATTCTGCCGGAGGCCGAGCTGGCCGATCTGATCGACCTGTCGGCCGGCCTCGGCCTCACGGCCCTGGTCGAAGTTTATACCGCGGCGGATCTGCAAGCGGCCGGCCGCGCCGGCGCGCGCCTGATCGGCATCAACAACCGCAACCTGGCATCCTTCGAGACCGATCTCGATCACACCCTGCGTCTGCTGCCGCTGCTGCGGCCGGAGCAGACCGTGGTGGCGGCCAGCGGAATCCGGACCCGGGAGGATATCCGGCGCTACCGGCAGCAGGGGGTGTTCAATTTCCTGATCGGCGAAAGCCTGGTCCGTTCGGAGGACCCGGCGAGGTTTTTAAGAGAATTGATGACTTCTTCAATCGTCCAAAGATCTTTTAAACCGTTGAACCGTGAACCGCTGAACCCTATGACCGCTGCTAAGGATCGCTAGCGTAGAAGAGGAGGCGGCGCCGTGGAGAAAAAAATGGGCAATTCGGTTCAAGTCAAAATCTGCGGGCTGACCCGTGTCGACGAGGCGGTGGCCTGCGCCGGAGCGGGCGCGGCGGCCGTCGGATGCGTGTTTTATTCCGGCAGCCGGCGGAACGTCAATACCGCCATCGCCGCGGAGATCCGCCGGGCGCTGCCGCCGCCGATCGCCTGCGTGGGGGTTTTTGTGGACGAGTCCTTCAAGAACATCATGCGCATCGTCGGCCGCACCGGCTTCTCGGCCGTCCAGCTCCACGGCGGCGAGGCGCCGGAGCTCGTCGACCGGCTGCTCGGCGAGGGGCTCTTTGTCATCAAGGCGGTCTTCGCCCATCGGGCGCCCGGCGTTGCAGAAGCTCCGCGGTTCAATGCGTCCGCCTTCCTGGTGGAATGCGGAAAAGGCCCCCTGCCCGGAGGCAACGGCCTGGACTGGGAATGGGGCCGGGCCGAGCCGCTGGCCCGGCTCCAGCCGGTGATCCTGGCGGGGGGGCTTACTCCGGAAAATGCCGCGTCGGCCGTGCGGGCGGCCGCGCCGGACGCCGTCGACGTCAGCTCGGGGGTGGAGTCCGGCCCCGGCCGCAAGGACATCCGCAGGGTCCGAAAACTCATCGCGGCCGTTTCAACGGCCGCAGCCAGGAGGAGGGTATTCGCATGAACTCAACGCACGCAGCCGCAGCGGAGGGGGGGCTCAGGGCGCCCGACGCGGCCGGCCATTTCGGCTCCTACGGCGGCCGCTACGTGGCCGAAACCCTGATGCCGGCCGTCCTGGAGCTGGAAGAGGCCTACCGGCGCATTGCAGCGGATCCGCAGTTTCAACAGGCGCTCTCCGGCCTGCTGCGGGACTTCGTCGGCCGGCCGACCCCGCTCTGGTTCGCCGAAAACCTGACGCGGCATGTCGGCGGCGCGGCCATCTACCTCAAGCGCGAGGATTTGGCCCACACCGGCGCCCACAAGATCAACAACACGGTCGGCCAGGCCCTGCTCGCGCGCTGGATGGGCAAGCGCCAGCTCATCGCCGAAACCGGGGCGGGCCAGCACGGCGTCGCCGCGGCCGCGGCCGCCGCGCGCTTCGGCATGCCGTGCCGGATTTTCATGGGGGCTGAGGACATCCGCCGGCAAGCCCCCAACGTCCAGCGCATGCAGCTTTTAGGGGCCGAGGTCGTGCCGGTCGCCTCCGGCACCGGCACCCTCAAGGACGCCATGAACGAGGCCATGCGCTATTGGGTGGAGGCCGTGGGCGACACCTTCTATGTCATCGGTTCGGTGGCCGGCCCGCACCCCTATCCCATGATGGTCCGCGACTTCCAGCAGATCATCGGCATCGAGACCCGGCGCCAGATGCTGGCGGCGGCCGGCCGGCTGCCGGATGCCCTCGTCGCCTGCGTCGGCGGCGGCAGCAACGCCATGGGCCTGTTCTACCCGTTCATCGCAGACCCGGTGGAGCTGATCGGGGTGGAGGCCGCGGGGAAGGGCATCGGCACCGGAAAACATGCGGCGGCGCTCTGCGCCGGCAGCGTCGGGGTGCTGCACGGCTCCAAGTCCTACGTCCTGCAGGACGCGGGCGGACAGATCCGCGAGGCGCATTCGATCTCCGCCGGCCTGGACTACCCCGGGGTGGGGCCGGAGCACGCGTTTCTGAAAGAGAACCGGCGCGCCCGCTACGTCGCCGTAACCGACGACGAAGCCCTGCACGCCTTCCAGACCCTCTGCCGCCTGGAGGGAATCATCCCCGCGCTCGAGAGCGCGCACGCCCTGGCCTGGGCCATGCAGGCCGCCCGGCAGCGCCCGCGCCAGGACCTGCTGGTGGTCAATCTTTCCGGCCGCGGGGACAAGGATCTGGGGATCGTTGTTCCGCGTCTGCCGGAGCTGGGTCAAGACCGAAAGGAGGACCGCCTGACATGAACCGGATCGACGCCACCTTCGCGCGCCTCGCCCGCCGTCAGGAGAAGGCCCTGGTGGGGTTTGTGA
Organism: uncultured Desulfatibacillum sp.; assembly: GCA_964427375.1. Classification (GTDB taxonomy): domain Bacteria; phylum Desulfobacterota; class Desulfobacteria; order Desulfobacterales; family SpSt-501; genus SpSt-501. The sequence goes on from CAYRUF010000046.1 coordinate 20,163, forward strand.
CGGCCGGGGACCCGGACGTCGGCCGATCCATGCAGATCATCGCGGCCATGTGCGGGGCCGGCCTGGATTTGCTGGAACTCGGCGTGCCGTTTTCCGACCCGACCGCGGACGGGCCGGTCATTCAACGTTCTTCGGCCCGGGCCCGAGCGGCCGGCGTCGGCCTGGGCCAGGTGCTCGACATGATCGCGGTCCTGCGGCGCCAGGTCGAGATCCCGATGGTCGTGTTCAGCTACTACAACCCCATCCGGGCCTACGGTGCGGCGGCCTTCCACCGCGACGCCCGTGCGGCCGGGGCGGACGGTGTGCTCGTGGTGGACCTGCCGCCGGAGGAGTCGGCCGAGCTGACCGACCGCTGGCCGGACAGCGGGTTGTGCCTGATCCGGCTGACCGCGCCCACCACCCCGCCCGAGCGAATGCAGCGGATCGCGGCCTCCGCCTCGGGCTTCATCTACCACGTCGCTCAGCTGGGCGTGACCGGCGGTGCGGGGCTGCGGCCGGAGGAGATCGCCGACCCCTTGCGCGAGCTGCGCGCGGCCACCCGCCTGCCGATCTGCGTGGGGTTCGGCATTTCGTCTCCGGCGCAGGTCGCCGCCGTCGCCCGCATCGCCGACGGCGTCGTCGTCGGCAGCGCCTTCGAGCGCCTGATCGAGGATCATCTCGGCCGGCCGGACCTGCCCGAGATTCTCGCCGGCCGGGTGGCCGAACTGAAGCGCGCCGCCGGCCGGCCCGCCTTGGATGGAGGAGGGCCGCCGGCCGGCGGCAGTTGACTTTTCAGACGGCGTCGGGTTATCCACCTGGCCAGAAGGATCGCACCGACCGGCCCGGATCCGCCGGCCGGCGGTGCCTGACCGCTCCAGGAATCCATCCATGCTCAGCGAGGACGACCGCCGCCAGCGCCGCCGGATTTGGCTTTCAGGGACCGCCGCCCTGTTGGCCGTGGCAGCCGCGGGGGTGGTGTGGGCGGTGCGGCAGGTTCCCGGCGACATCGCCGGCCGCACCCTTGCCGCCCTGCAGGCCGCCGGCCTGGACCCGCGCAGCGCCGTAACGGTCGAGGGCCGCACCGTGATCTTGAGCGGCGAGGCGCCCGATGCCTACACCCGGGCCCGGATGCGGGCCATCGCCGGCTCCATCCGGGGCGTTCGGGAGGTGTGCGACCGACTGACCGTAGCGCCGCTGCTAGCCAAGCCGCTGCCGCCCGCCGCACCCGCCGTCCGGGCGGCGGATGCGGAGCCGCCACCGGCAGCCGTCCGCGAAGCCCCCCCGGAGATCCGGACGGAGGCGATCGGGATTTCACCGCCCGATCCGCCTCCGGATGCCGCCGCCGAGCCGCGGCCGGCCGTATCCGCTTCCCCGGCACCGAGTGACGCGGCGCCGGACCAACCGCCTTCGGGCAAGCCTTCCGCCGGACCGGAGCCGGCGCCCCCGCCGGACCGGCTGCAGCTGCCGCTCCTGCACTTCGCATTCGGCAGCACCCGCCTGACCCCGGAGAGCGAACTGCGGTTGAAGGAAATCGTCGAAACGCTGCGAAACCGGCCGGAGGTGCGGATCGAGGTGGCCGGGCACGCCGACTCGGTGGGCGCCAAGTCCCTCAACCAGCGCTTGAGCCTGCAGCGGGCCCGGACGGTCGCCGACCGGCTGGTGGCGGCGGGGATCGACGGCGCGCGGCTGCAGACGAGCGGCTGCAGCGACGAGCGGCCGTTGATGGACAACCACACCCGCACCGGCCGGGCCATGAATCGCCGGGTGGAGCTGATCCTGATCCAGTAGAGGAGGAGGTGGCATGGCCTATCTGATCGGCGAGGTTCTGGCCTTCCTGGCGGCCGCCGCCCTGATCGGCGCCGGCATGGCCTGGATGCTGCAGCGCCTGCGTTCCAACGCCCGCGAACGCCGGCTCCTCGCCGAGCTCCGGGAGGCGCGCTCCGGACGCGAAGCCGCCGAAGCCGCCGCCCGGGCATTGACGGCCTCGTTGAACGATCTGCGTGCGGAAACGGAACGCGAAACCGGCCGCCTCCAGGCCCGGATCGCCGAGCTCGAAGGAAGACCGCCCGCCTTCCGCTCAGCGGCGCTCGCTTCCGGTCGGGCGGGGCAGGCCGCCCGCGCCGGCTGGAACCTTCTGGTTCGGGCGGTTTCGCACTTGGCCGATCTTCTCTTCCGCGCCGTCCGGCGCCTGGCCCCATGAGGGAATCCGCCGTCGGCGGCATCCGTTTCGGTGAACTCCGATGACCCCTTACTGGCACACGCTGACCGTCGATGCGGTTTTGAAAACCTGGTCCAGCACCGGATCCGGACTGGACGCTGCCGCGGCCGCGGAGCGGCTGCAGACCCACGGCCCGAACGAACTCGAGGAGCGTCGCGGCAAGAGGGCCCTGCGCATGCTGGCCGAGCAGTTCGCCTCAGCCATGGTCCTGATCCTGATGGCCGCCGGGACGATCTCGGCCTTCCTGGGCAAGTTCGTCGAAACCACCGCCATTCTCGCCATCGTGGTGCTGTTCGCCGTGCTGGGATTTCTCCAGGAGTTCCGCGCCGAGCGGGCCATGGCGGCGTTGCGGCGGATGGCCGTGCCGGTGGTCCGCGTGCGCCGCGACGGCCGAGCGGTCGAGGTTCCCGCACGCGAGATCGTTCCGGGCGACATCGTCCTGCTGGAAGCGGGTCAGGCGGTGCCGGCCGACCTGCGTCTGATAGAAACCGTTCAGTTGAAGATCCAGGAAGCGGCCCTGACCGGCGAGTCCGAGCCGGTCGAAAAAAACACGGAGCCGATTCCCGACGCCGGCCTGCCGCTCGGCGACCGTCGCAACATGGCCTACCTGGGAACATCGGTCACCTACGGCCGCGGCTGCGGCGTGGTGATCGCCAGCGGCATGCACACCGAACTCGGACGGATCGCAGCGCTCATCCAGGAGGTGCCCGCCCAGCGCACACCGCTGCAGAATCGCCTGGATCAGGTCGCCAAGGGATTGGCGGCGGCGGGGGGGCTGGCGGCGGTCCTGGTGGCCGTCGTCGGCTGGTGGAGCGGCGAGCCGCTGGGCGACATGTTTCTCACGGCGGTCAGCGTGGCCGTGGCGGTCGTTCCCGAGGGGCTTCCGGCCGTCGTCACGATCACGCTGGCCCTGGGCGCCCAGCGCATGCTGCGACGCAACGCCCTGATCCGCAAGCTCCCGGCGGTGGAGACGCTCGGGGCGGTCACCGTGGTCTGCTCGGACAAGACCGGGACGCTCACCGAAAACCGCATGACGGTCGCGGTGGTCGATGTGGCCGGCGAGCGCCTGGATCTCATGGAAACCCTGCGGCGCCAGCGGCCTTCCGTAACGGCCGACGAATGCCGTGCTTCCGCCGACTGGAACGTGCCGCTGCCCATCCGCCTGACTCTGGCCGCGGCGGCACTGTGCAACGATGCCGTGCTCCAAGCGGAGGGCGGGCCCGGTTGTTTCAGGGCGTTGGGCGACCCGACCGAGGGGGCGCTGCTGGTTGCGGCGGTGCGCACCGGCATGGCCCCGGACCGCCTGCAGGCCGCGGCCCCGCGCACGGCCGAATTGCCCTTCGATTCCAATCGCAAGCGCATGACCACGGTGCACCGGCTGGTCGGCGAGATACCGGAGGCCCTGCGGCCGTTTCAGGGCTCGGAGCAGGTGGCCTTCATCAAAGGGGCGGCGGACGGCCTGCTCGCCCTGACCGCCCAGGTGTGGGACGGCGAACGACCGGAGCCGCTCACCGAGGCCTGGCGGGCGCGGATTCGCTCCGCGAGCGAGCAGCTGGCGCGGGACGGAATGCGGGTGCTGGGAGTCGCCTGCCGGCTCCTAACCGAACCGGCCGCCTCGGCTTCGGCCGAGCTGCTGGAACGCGAGCTCATCTTTCTCGGCTTGATCGGGCTGATGGACCCCCCGCGCAGCGCGGTGCGGCCGGCGGTGGCCGTCTGCAGGGCCGCCGGCATCCGGCCCGTGATGATCACCGGCGACCATCCGCTTACGGCCGTTGCCATCGCCCGCGAACTCGGCATGGCCGACCGGCCGGAGGCGGTCAGCGGAGACGCCCTCAACCGCATGGGGCCTTCGGAGCTGGCCGCGATCGTCGAGGAGGTCTCCGTCTACGCGCGGGTGTCCCCCGAGGACAAGCTGCGCATCGTGGATGCCTTGAAACAGCGCGGCCAGGTCGTCGCCATGACCGGGGACGGCGTCAACGACGCGCCCGCGCTCAAGAAGGCCGACATCGGCGTCGCCATGGGCATCACCGGCACGGACGTGGCCAAGGAGGCGGCCGACATGGTGCTGGTCGACGATAATTTCGCCACCATCGTCGCCGCCGTGGAAGAGGGCCGCACGATTTACGCCAACCTGATGCGCTTTATCAAGTTTTCGCTCGGCGGCAACCTCGGCAAGGTGCTGGTCATGCTGGCCGCCCCGCTGTTCGGCATCCACGTGGCCCTGCGGCCGCTGCAGCTCCTGTGGCTCAATCTGCTGACCGACGGGCTGCTGGGCCTGGGGTTGGGCGTCGAGCCGGTCGAGGCCGACACCATGCGCCGGCCGCCGAGGGCGCCCCAGGCTCCGGTGCTGGGGCGAGCCGACCGCGTGCACATCGGCTGGGTGGGCGTCGTGATCGCCGCCGCCACGCTGGGATTGGGTGTCGTCGACTTCGACCCGATGCGTCCGGAGGACACGACCTGGCAGACCATGATCTTCGCGGCGCTGGGGTTCACCCAGATCGGCCACGCCCTGGGTCTGAGGGCCGCCGGCCATTCGAGTCTATCGGTGGCCGCCAATCCGATGCTGGCGGTTCTGACCGCAGCGGCGCTCGCTCTGCAGCTGGCGGCCATCTATCTGCCCTTCCTCGATCGGTTCTTCGGTTTGACACCGCTATCCCTGCCGGATCTGGGCCTGGCCGCCGCCATGGGGGCGCTGACCTGGATGGGGGTTCAGGTCGAAAAGCGGCTGAGTCGCCCTCCATGATCCCGAAGAGTCCCGGGCGCTATCCGTTTTTGAGTTCCTGAAACTTCCCATGCCAGGAGCACCGATTGCAGAAGGTCTCGGTGGCTTCCCGAACCTCGGGGGCTCCTTCCTCATCCGCGCTGAAACGCGCCTCGCCGGACGCTACGCTGAACTCGTAGGTTTCAAACTCGTCGGCCGGGTCCTTGACGAAAAAATCCTGGCATCCGCACAGGGGGCATTCCATTTTTTCCCCTTTCCCAACCGCCCTGCCGTCAGCGGAACGGTCGACCGGAAACCTCAGCTGATCTTGGTGAAGGCCTTTTTCTTGGCTTTGCAGACCGGGCATTCGTCCGGGGCTTCCATCTCGCAGGTGTAGCCGCAAACCGAGCAGACATAGTAGTCCACGTCCGCCTGGGGCTTGCTCAGGTGGTCGATGGCCTTCTGGTAGAGCGCGGCGTGCACTTTTTCGACTTCATTGGCATAGGTGAAGGTGCGCACGGCGGCCTCGTTGCCTTCGGCCTTGGCATCCGCGATCATGGGCGGGTACATGCTCTGGAACTCGTAGGTCTCGCCGCCCAGGGCTTCTTTGAGATTCTCCAGGGTGCTCTTGACCCCTTTCAGGGTGCGCAGATGGGTGTGGGCATGCACGGTCTCGGCCTCGGCCGCCGCGCGGAACAGCTTGGCGACTTGAGGATAGCCTTCGGTCTGGGCTTTCTGGGCAAAGGCGAGGTACTTGCGGTTGGCCTGGGATTCGCCGGCAAAAGCCTCTTTCAGGTTCTTTTCGGTCTTGCTCATGTCGTCTCTCCTTTTCATGATGGCGTGGGTTGGCTGGCAGAACGAAAAACCGTTTTTCGGATAGAGGCGAAAAGATAATCAAAACTCATGCCAGGCCGCGAATGAAGGGCTCTTGAAAAAAATTCCTTTGATTCCAGGATAATATTGGTCGACCCAAGGTCCACGGACGGCCGGCGGCCTGGCCAACCTGAGACAGGCCGGCCGCGCCGGCTCCGCTGCGGCGGCACGCGGCCGGCCGGGTCCTGCGGCTGCAGGAGCTTGGCGCGGCTTTCTGTTTCAGATTAAAATCGAATCACAACTGTCTCGCGGCACAAAGACCGCCGGGCCGAATCGGCGCCTCGGAGGCCCGCTCCTCAGGACGGTTTGACGCCGGCCTCCCGGAGTGCGGCGTGGGCCGCCGCCAGGCGCGCGATCGGCACCCGGAAGGGAGAGCAGGAGACGTAGTCCAGACCGAGCCGGTGGCACAGGATGATGGATTCCGGGTCCCCGCCGTGCTCGCCGCAGATGCCGCACACCAGGCTCGGTTTGACCCGCCGGGCCCGCTTCATGGCGATGCGCATCAGCTCTCCCACTCCCTCCGGGTCGATGGTCGCGAACGGATTGTCCGGCAAAATCCCGGCCGAGATGTACGGGACCAGGAAGCTCGCCTCGGCGTCGTCCCGCGAAATGCCGAAGGTGGTCTGGGTCAGGTCGTTCGTGCCGAAGGAGAAGAACTGCGAGTAGTCGGCGATTTGGTCGGCGGTGAGCGCCGCGCGCGGGATTTCGATCATGGTGCCGAACTTGTATTCCACGGTGAGCTTCTGCTCGGCCATCACTTTGCGGGCTTCGGCCTCGAGCGCCTCGCGCTGGCGCTTGAGCTCGTGCACGTGGCTGGTGAGCGGGATCATGATCTCGGGATGCACGTCGACCCCCTCGCTCGCCACCAGGCAGGCGGCCTCGAACACGGCGCGCACCTGCATGCGGGTCAGCTCCGGGATCATGATGCCCAGCCGCACCCCGCGCATGCCGAGCATGGGGTTGGATTCATCCAGGGCCTTGGCGCGTTTGAGCAGGCTCTCCTTGAGGCGGATCTCCTCGAGCAGGTTGTCCACTTCGGCCAGGTTGGGGGCGTGCTGCAGCCGGATCTTGAGATCGGCCAGCTGGTGCATGAGCTCGTTGATGTTCGGCAGGAATTCGTGCAGGGGCGGGTCGATCAGCCGGATGATGACCGGCAGGCCGTTCATGATCCGGAAGAGCCCGGCGAAATCCTCGCGCTGGTAGGGCAGCAGGATCTCGAGGGCCTCGCGGCGTTCGCTCGGCAGGTCGGTCATGATCATCTTCTGGAAATGCTCCAGGCGTTCGGGCTCGAAGAACATGTGCTCGGTGCGGCACAGGCCGATGCCCTCGGCGCCGTACTCCCGCGCGCGCTGGGCGTCGCGCGGGTAGTCGGCGTTGGCGCGCACGCCGAGCCGCCGGAACTCGTCGGCCCAGCGCAGGAGCTTGATCAGCCAGGGGTCCTTGATGTCCGGCACCATGGCCTTGAGCTTGCCCAGATAGACCTCGCCGGAGGTGCCGTCGATGGAGATCCAGTCGCCCTCCTTGACGATCTTGTCGCCCACCTTCATCAGCCGGTCGTTGAGGTCGATCTCCAGGGCCGAGACCCCGACCACGGCCGGCTTGCCGAACTGCCGCGCGACCAGGGCCGCGTGGCTGGTGCGGCCGCCGCGGCTGGTGAGGATGCCCTGGGCCGCGAGCATGCCGTGCACGTCGTCGGGCTTGGTCTCCGGCCGGACCATGATGACCGTCTTCTTCTCGCCCTTGCCCCAGGCCTCGGCCAGGTCGGCGTCGAAGGCCACCATGCCCACCGCCGCGCCGGGCGAGACGTTCAGGCCGGTCGCCAGCAGGGTGCCGGCGGCCTTGGCCTCCTGTTTGGTGATGTGGTCGAACTGGGGGTGCAGGAAGAAATCCACCTGCTCGGGAGAGACCCGCAGCACGGCCTCCTCCCGAGTGATGAGCTTCTCTTCGGCCATGTCCACGGCCACGCGCACGGCGGCCTGGGCCGACCGCTTGGCGCTGCGCGTCTGCAGCATCCACAGCTTGCCGCGCTCGATGGTGAACTCCACATCCTGCATGTCCCGATAGTGCTGCTCCAAGCGCTTGGCGATGCTGAGCAGCTCGGCATAGGCCTCGGGCATCTCCTTGATGAGCTGGTTGATCTCCTTGGTCATGCGGATGCCGGCGACCACGTCTTCGCCCTGCGCGTTGGTCAGGTAGTCGCCCTCGATGTCCTTCTCGCCGGTCGTGCCGTTGCGGGTCATGGCGACGCCGGTCGCGCTGTTCTCCCCCATGTTGCCGAACACCATCGCCACGATGTTGACCGCCGTGCCGAGGTCGTGGGCGATGCCGGCGGCATTGCGGTAGTCGATCGCGCGCTTGCCGTTCCAGCTTTCGAAGACGGCCGCGGTGGCCATGCGCAGCTGCTCGTAGGGTTCGGCCGGAAAGTCGCGGTTGGACAGGCGCCGGAAGATCTTCTTGAACTCCGCGATCACCTCCTGCAGGTCGGCGACCGCAAGTTCGGGATCGGTCTTGACCCCGGCCTTGCGCCGCGCCCGGGACAGAACTTCCTCGAAGGCCTCGTCCGGGATCTGCATGACGACGCTGCCGAACATCTGGATCAGCCGCCGGTAGGAATCATGGACGAAGCGCGGGTTTCCGGTGAGCGCGATCATGCCCTGGCAGGTCTCGTCGTTCAGGCCGATGTTGAGGACGGTATCCATCATGCCCGGCATGGAAAACTTGGCCCCCGAGCGGCAGGAAACGAGCAGAGGGTTCTGAGCGTCGCCGAAGCGCCGGCCGGTCAGCGACTCCACTTTTTCGAGAGCCGAGATCGCCTGGTCCCACATGTCTTCGGGAAAGGCGCCGCCGCGCGCCAGGTATTCGTTGCAGGCTTCGGTGGTGATGGTGAACCCCGGCGGTACGGGCACCCGAATGCGCACCATTTCCGCCAGGTTGGCGCCCTTGCCGCCGAGCAGCCCGCGCACCGCGTCCCACGAACTGCCGACGTAGGCATTGACCTGATCCAGCTCATCGAAAAGGTAGACCCACTTTTTCTCCATGCCGACCTCCTTGGGCCAAGGGCTCGTCGCCGGCTCGCTGATTTGGATGGAAGCATATGAGCCGGCGGTTTCAGCTGAAGGCAGAGTGTATCGAGAAAAGACATCGCGATGGACGGGGCGCCGCGCAGACTCCACTCATACCCAACTTGCCCTCGCAAGTCAAACTCCAAATACTCCGGCGAGTAAACGGAACGGGCGATTTGAGAGCGAAAATCCATGAAATGCAGCCGATGCGCCCGCCCTTGCAAAACCGGCATTCCGTGATAATCGTCCCCCTAGCCCCGATTAATGCCAACCCTGTCGAGACGGGAGGATGGAATGGAAACCCAATGGGAAAGACAGCTCTCCTGCGCCAGCCGCTGCGGGCGCTGCGGGAAATCCCTCGAGCGAAAGGACCAGCGGGTGCTTTCGGTGTTCGACCACCAGCCGATCTGCGCCGCCTGCAAGCAAGCCGAGGAAACGCGCGCGGACTACCCGGACCAGTCCAAGCAGATGATCGCCGAGTGCATCGGCGCGACCGGAAAACCCTACGGGCATACCGCGAGCTACTGCTTCCATCATTTCGTGCCCTTCCGGTGCAAGGACCCATAAGCCGCCGCTGAGACATCCGGCGGCATTTAGGCTTTGACAAGAAACCGGAGCATTTTATAGGATGCGATGGGGCGGCTATCGGAACGCGAGAACGGCAGCGGATCGGCGCCTCGGATGCTCATCTGAATCGGAAAGGAGAATCTCGCATGAAAGACGTCGTCATCGCCTCGGCCTGTCGCACCGCCATCGGAGCCTTCGGCGGAACCCTGCGGGACCTGCACGTCACCAAAATCGCCAGCGTCGCCATGAAGGCCGCGGTGGAGCGGGCCGGCATCGACCCCGGCCGCATCGACGACGTGCGCTTCGGCTGCTGCCTGGAGCCGGTCGATTCCATGAACATGACGCGCGTCGCCGCCCTCATGGCCGGCATCCCCGATCGGGTCACCGCGGCGACCATCAACCGGGTCTGCATCTCGGGCATGGAGGCCACGCTTTCGGGGATGGCCATGATCCAGGCGGGGATGGCCGACGTGATCCTGGCCGGCGGAGCGGAACATATGTCCGGCGCGGCCTATTCGGTCTTCAATGCCCGCTGGGGCTGCCGGCTGCAGGACCAGGAGTTCGTCGACAACATCATGCGCGGTCTGCACTGCGGTTCCCATCTGATCCCGCATCCCGAGGCCGGACCCGTCGACGCCTCGCAGCCGCCGCTCAGCCGGTTCAAGGGCCGGCCTTACATCATGGGCGCCACGGCGGAGTTCGTGGCCCAGCATCTGAACATCGGCCGGGAGGAGATGGACCTCGTCGCGCTGCGCAGCCACAACAACGTCGAACGCGCTACGAAAAACGGCGATTTCAAGGAGGAGATCGTTCCGGTCACCATCCCGCAGCGCAAGGGGGATCCGATCGTCTTCGACCGGGACGAGCACTTTCGGCCGGGCATCACGCTGGACCAGCTCCGGAAGCTGCCGCCGGCCTTCGTTCCGGAAATCGGCAAAGTTACCGCGGGCAACTCCAGCGGCATCAACGACGGAGCGGCCGCGATGCTGATCATGGGGGCGGATACGGCCCGGGATCTCGGCATCCAGCCCCTGGCGCGCATCAGGGCGGTCGGACGGGGCGCCTGCCACCCGTCCGTCATGGGGCTATCGCCGGTGCCGGCCGTCCAACACTTGATGGCCCGCAGCGGAATCCAGCTGTCCGACTTCGAGCTGATCGAGGTGAACGAGGCCTTCGCCGCCCAGTATCTGGGAGTCGAAAAGGAGCTCGGACTGAACCGCGAGATCACCAACGTCAACGGCTCGGGCATCGGCCTGGGGCACCCCGTCGGTGCGACCGGCGCGCGCATCATGGTCACCCTGATCCACGCCATGAAGCAGCGCGGCAAGACCCTGGGGCTGGCCACGCTCTGCGGCGGGGGAGGGGTGTCGATGGCCTGCGCCATCGAGATGCTTTAGCGGCTTCACATAAATTCGAAGCACGAGATGCGAAATCCGAAACCAATCCGAATGACCGGAGCGCCCCAAAAAGCACCGCCGACCGCGGTCCGACCCGTTTCGGTCATTATTCTTTTGAACATTCGAATTTGTTTCGAGTTTCGTGCTTCGAATTTTGAAATGGGTTCCAATCGACGCCCCCCGTAAGGTGCCTGTTTTCGGATGCCGCCTACCCACTACCCACTCACCGCAACGATCAACGAAACCCTGCGCGGGATCGTCGAGCGGGTGACCTTTCACAACCCGGACAATGGCTGGTCGGTCCTGCGCGTCTTTCCGTTCGACAACCCCGGCCAGCAGGAGACGGTGATCGTGCACCAGACGAAGGTATTCGCCGGCGCCACCATGGAGTTTCAGGGCGCTTGGACGAGCCATCCCAAATTCGGCCGCCAATTCAAGGCCGTCCGAGCCGTCGAGAAGAAACCCGCCTCGGCCGCCGCGCTCGAAAAATACCTGGGGTCCGGTCTCATCAAGGGCCTCGGCCCGAAAACCGCCCGGAAGATCGTCTCGCATTTCGGCGAAAAGGCTCTGGATGTCTTCGAGGGGGAGATTGCCCGGCTGACAGAGATTCCCGGCATCGCCCAGAAGAAGCTGGAGACCATCCGCGCGGCCTGGGCCGAACACCGCGCGATCCGGGACGTGATGATGTTCCTGCAGTCCCATGGGATCAGCACGCTCTTTGCGGTGCGGATTTTCAAGGAATACGGCGACAACGCCATCGCCTATGTGACCGAGGACCCCTACCGCCTGGCCAACGATTTCTACGGCATCGGGTTTTTCTCGGCCGACCGGGTGGCGCTCAGCATCGGCCTGGCGCGCGACAGCGACGAGCGCATCACCGCCGCGGTCAAACACGTTCTGGCGGCCAGCCGGGAATTCGGCCACTGCTATCTGACCGAGTCCCAAATCCGCACGCAAGTCAATGAGCTCTTGCAGATGGACATCGGTCCGAGGCTGCCCGGCCTGCTCGCGCGCATGCGGCAGGACGGGCAGCTGATGGTCCGAGCGCTCGCCCGTTCCGTCGGCGCGGCAGAAGCCTGCTATTACTCCCGGACGCTTTACTTCGAGGAGCTTTACGTCGCCAAACGGGTCGCGGGAATCCGGAAGCCGCCGGAACTGGACCGGCACCGAATCGAGAACTGGATTCGGCTCTACTGCAAGGCGAAGGGCATCGTGCTGAGCCCCGAGCAGGCGGCCGCCGTTCAGGGGATCGCCGGGGAAGGGTTTTCGATCCTGACGGGCGGCCCCGGCTGCGGCAAGACCACGGCCACCCGGGTGCTGGTCAAGCTGCTCGAGGCGATGAAGGTGAAGGTTCTGCTCGCGGCGCCCACCGGCCGCGCGGCCCAGCGCATGACGGAGGTGATCGGCAGCGAGTCCAAAACGATCCACCGCCTGCTGGAGTGGCAGATCGGGAGCTTCAAGAAAAACGAGGACCACCCGCTCGATGTCGATTTCCTGATCGTCGACGAATGCTCCATGCTGGATATCAGCCTGACCGCTTCGCTGCTGAAGGCGGTTCCCGAGCGCAGCCAAATCCTTTTCATCGGGGATGCGGATCAGCTGCCGTCCGTGGGCGCCGGCAACGTTCTGAGGGACCTGATCGCCTCGCGGGTCGTGCCCTGTTTCCGGCTGACTCAGGTTTTCCGGCAGGCGCAGGAATCCCTCATCATCCGACATGCCCACCAGATCAACCGCGGCGAGCTTCCCTACATCGACTCACCGTTCCAGACGCCGGAAATCTGGAAGCAGGGCGCCGACTGCCTGTTCCTGGACTCGGACGAAGCCACCCAGGAGCAGATCGGATTCATCGCCAAGGTCCGGAAACACCACCACCTGAAATCGGCCGCGCTCCAGGGCGAACCCGGGCCCCCGGCCAACCCGTACGAGTTTCGAATCAACGAGCCCGTGGTTCCGTATGAAACCGAGCTGGTCATCCCCCGCAAATTCCAGCATGTCGATATTGAAACGCTGCTGGCATCCGAAACCCAAATCGACGAGCTGATGGCCGTCGTCAAGAAGGTCCACCCGTGGTCGTCTTTGCACTATGGCCTGACGGCCTCCGATGTGGTTCGCAAACTCTACCTGGAATGGATCCCCAAATATCTCGGCACGGGCACCGAAATTCAGATCATTACCCCCATGACCCGCGGCAGCCTGGGGACGTTGAGCCTGAACCGCATGATCCAGGAGGCCGCCAATCCGGCGCAGAAGGGCAAACCCCAGCTGCAGGTGGGCGAACGGATGTTCCGGGTCGGCGATCGGGTCATTCACCGCCGGAACAATTACGATCTGGGGGTGTTCAACGGCGACATCGGGGTGATCGCGGCCATCGACAACGAGGAGCTGACCTGCGTGGTCGACTTTTTTCCGGATCGGCGCTCGGTCGAGTACCAGCGCGACGACATCCCGGAGCTGGATCTCGCCTATGCCATCACCATCCACAAGTCGCAGGGCAGCGAGTTCGGGGCCGTCATCCTTCCGGTGCTCACCCAGCATTTCAAGATGTTGTTCCGAAATCTGATCTACACGGGGCTGACCCGAGCCAAACAACTGGCCGTCTTCGTCGGAACGCGCAGGGCGCTGGCCATGGCGGTGAAGAACCAGGACACCAGCCGGCGCCAGACGTTCCTTGAAACGCTTTGCGCCGCTGCAAGACCAGAAGCTCACCACCATGGGAGGAACGACGATGAAATCCGCACTTGAACCGGGCATGGCCTTTGAGTTCACCTACACGGTACCGGTGGAGAAAACCGTACCGCACCTTTTCCCCGAGTTTCCCGAGGGCGGGGCGATGCCGGAGGTGCTGGCCACGGGCTTCCTCGTTGGGCTGCTGGAGTTCGCCTGCATCCGGTTCGTCAACCCGCACATCGATTGGCCGCGGCAGCAGACCGTCGGGATTCAGATGAGTATCAGCCACACGGCCGCGACCCCGCCGGGGTTCAGCGTGGCCGTCAAGGGCCGGCTGGAGAGGGTCGAGGGCCGCAAGCTCACCTTCCGCCTCGAGGCCCGCGACGGCGTCGATGCCATCTGCCAGGCGACCCACGAGCGCTTTATCATCGACGCCGATAAATTCAATGCAGGGGTGGCCCGGAAGAAGGCCGCGCGCTGATCCGGCAACCGACCCGGCTTCCCAAGGAGGGCCGCATGCCATTCGTGCGGGTTCCAGGTTTGAGCGGTAAGGTGTATGTGCCGGAACCATGCCCGGCCGCATTGAAAAAACACCCCTGCCGGGACTGTTTCGACTGCCAGCGGTGCAGCGACGACCGCTGCAGCCTGTGCCGGTCGTCCGATCCCGTGCCGGAGGGCAGCCAGGAGAAAGATCATGAAACCGGCAAGCTGCCGTTGGCGTGATCGTGGCGGCCCGACGGGCGGAGTGACCGCTGCAGCGCCGACCGCGGAAAGGAGGGGGGCATGGCGGAGGTTTGGCAGCAGGGCGCCCTCACCGGTCTGCCGCGGTTGAGACGGAGGACAACCGCCGGTAGATCCGCATCGGGGAGGCGCGGTCCGGCGGGAGCCCTGAGGCTGGCTCCTATACGATGCCGGCTTCGCTCAAGGGCCGGTGGTCCAGAATCCGGCGCGGACTGAAAATGGAAAGGTCCAGGGAAGCGGGCTGCTTCAGGATCAGCTCCGCCAGGTAGCGCCCCACCGCCGGACCCTGCTGCAGGCCGTGGCCGGAGAAGCCGGTGGCCAGGTACAAGCCGCCGATCTCCGGCCACTCGCCGATGATCGCGTTGTGGTCCAGGGTGTTCACATCGTAGAGCCCGGCCCAGCCGCGGACCAGCTTGAGCCGGTCCCAGGCCGGCACGAATTCGGCCAGCTCCGGCCAGAGGATCTCCATGAAGCGCTGGTCGTCCCAGGTGAAATTGAATCCCACCGAATCCTCCTCCATGGATTTGCCGAGCAGAATCAGACCGCCGGTCTCCGTGCGGAAATAGAGGCCCGAAAGCAGCACGGTCAAGGGCAGCGGCCCCTCCGGCTTGACCGCCGGGTCGAGGGCGAACACCTGGCGCTGGACCGGGATCACCGGCAGCTTCACCCCCGCGGTTTCGGCGATCTGGGCCGCCCAGGCGCCGCCGCAGTTGACCACGCATCCGGCGGACAGGGCCTCGCCGGAACCCAAATCGACTCCCTCCGCACGGCCGCCGCCGGTCCGGATCCGGGTCACTTCGCCGGTGAGGTAGTGCGCGCCCTGCGAACGGGCCTTGGCCTTGTAGGCCATCAACGCGGCATAGGCGTCGAAGTGGCCGTCGTCGGGGCCGAACGTGCCGCCGACGATGCCCGAGGTGTCGTAGAGCGGGTAACGCGCCTGGATCTGGTCCGGCGACCACCACTCGACCCGGCAGCCCAGGCTGAGCTGCAGTTCGTAGGCGCGCCGGGCGGCCTCCCGATTCTGCTCGCCCACCAGAAAGAGGTTGCCGTCGCGATGGAAATAGATCCGGGGGCGGCGGTCTTCGACGGCCATTTCCGCTTCGAAGGCATCGAGGACCTGGAAGGCATACTGGGAGATCAGGATGTTCTCCTTCAGGCTGAACTGGATGCGCACGTTGCTCATGGAGAGCGTCGTGGAGGCCCGGGCATAGGACGGGTCGCGCTCCACCACGGCGATCTTCAGCCCCGGCGCCATGCGGCTCAGGTAGTAGGCGGTGGCGCTTCCCATGATGCCCCCGCCGGTGATGATGACGTCGTAGGTTAGGTCGCTGGTCATTTAATTTCTTCCCTTCCGCCGCAGCCAGGCGTGCTCGGGCACGGCGATACTGGATGCTGGATACTCGATGCTCGATGATCCATCCGGTCGCTGTCCGGCGGCCGGGCTTATAAGGGCAGCCAGGTGCCGATGCCTTTCTCCCGGGCGCGTCGATAGAGCAGCGGGGCGACCGCCATGTCGTCGATCGCCAGGCCGAGGTTCGCGGTCATGGTGCGTTCGAGGGCGGTTTCCCGTCCCTTTTTCCGGCCGGTGGCCAGCTCGCCGAGATCGGCGTGAATCGGCGGTATGTTCTGGAAGTATCCCATGGATTGGTAGAGGCGCAGCTGAGGGACATCGTCGGTGCAGAACTTGTCGGCCTGGGCCAGGGCCTCTCGGCTCCAGTAGGAATCGTAGTCCACCAGCGAAGCGAAGGCGCCGGCTTCGAGCCAGCCGGCCTGGATGGTGGCGTGGGGCGTCTTCAGGATAGGGCCGGCCGTGACCACGATGTCGCAGCCGCTGACCGCCTCGCGCGGCGTCTGGACCGGGACGGCCTCGATGTTCAGGCGGCGGCCGATGTCCTCGGCGTAGCTCCGCGCGGCTGCGGGGTCCAGATCATACGCCAGGATTTTCTTAAGCGGGAACAGCACCTGGAAGGCCTCGGCGTGGCTGCGCCCCTGTACGCCGCATCCCAGCATGCCCATCACCGCGGACTCCGGCCGCGCCAGACGGCGCGCGGCGATGGCGCTGGCGGCTCCCGTGCGCTTGGCGGTGATCCAGACGCAGTCCATGACGGCCAGGGGCAGGCCGGTGGCCACATCGTTGTAGATGAGCAGCCCCGTGATATAGGGCAGCCCGCGCTGGTAGTTTTCCGGAAAACCGCTCACCCACTTGACCCCGGCGGACTGCAGGTCCTGGATGTACGCCGGCATGGCGTGGATGAAGTTATTGCCGCCGCCGGGATGCACGCCCGGCTTGGGGGGCATTTCCGTGCGGCCTTCGCCCTTGGCGCGAAAAGCGGCTTCCAGCGCCTCGATGATTTCGGCCATGGACAGGCCCGCGGCGACGACGTCGGCCTGGGAGAGGTAGAGCAGTCTGTTTTCAGCCATGAAGCCTCCGTTTGAATTGCGTGGGGGTTGCGATTGCCGATTATAAAATGCATCCCCGTATAGCGGCAGATTCAATCGCGTGTCAAGGCCATCGCCGCGCTTTCCGGTTGACCGCCGCACCCGGAGGAATTATCCCTAAATCGAGCTATGTTATTGCCTGACAGCGGAGTCCGCCGGGGTGTGCGCCCCGCCGGGCCGCCGCAAAAGACGCC